>REEI01000097.1 GCA_007695145.1 Saprospirales bacterium
TTCAGAAGCACCAATCACTGAAAGTTCTGTTGGTGGATTCAATGCTTCAAAAGCATTATCAACATTTAATGAAAATCCACAAATTGCATCACGGCCATTTGACATCAACAGGGACGGCTTTGTGATGGGCGAGGGCGCAGGAGCAATTATTTTAGAAAGTTACGACCATGCCATTAGGCGTAATGCACCAATCATTGCTGAAATTGTTGGTGGTGGTATGGCGGCAGACGCTTATCACTTAACGGGCACGCATCCAGAAGGCGAAGGAGCATTTCTAGGAATGCTTGAAGCTTTAGATGATGCAGGCATTACAGCCAACGATATTGACTATTTGAATGCACACGCAACATCAACTCCAACAGGCGATATTAGTGAAATGAAAGCGGTCGAAAGAGTTTTTGGCCGACAAAGTAAAATAAACATAAGTGCTACAAAATCAATGACAGGACATTTACTTGGTGCTGCAGGAGCTGTAGAAGCTATTGCTTGTATCAAAGCCGTTCAGAATAACTTTGTACCACCAACAATGAATACGGTGGAAATTGAACCCGAATTTAAAGACCTATTTAACTTAACTTTACAACATTCACAAAAACGGCAAGTGAACTATGCAATGAGTAACACCTTTGGTTTTGGTGGACATATTGCAACGACAATTTTCAAGAAGTATAACCCATAAAAGAACATCACTTGAATGACTAAGAACACCAGCACCCAACATTGTATAAGCGTAATGCGGGCTGAACAGCTAAAATTGAGCATTTTTGCTCCTAAAAAACTTTGCGGTGGGCGGACAGTTTATCGCTCCGAAACCCCGCACTACGCTTATACTTGACCGTTATGCGTCAGCTTGAAAAACGACACGGTAACAATTAAAATTCACAGATATGAAAAATAAAATGACACATTTTGCTATTCACATTGACGACATTGAACGGGCAAAGAGTTTTTATGACGAAGTTTTTGATTGGGGTTTCAATTCTTACGGACAATCTGACTTCTTGCAAATCAAAGCAGACAAGACAGAAAACGGTGAACTCATAGGAGCATTACAGTCACGAAAATACTCGCCTGTTCCCGAAAAACTAATCGGCTTAGAATGCACCATTGGAGTTGAGAACGTGGACGAAATTGTGGTTCGTGTAAAAAACAATGGCGGACAAGTCCTAATGCCGAAAACAACTATTCCGTATGTGGGTTACATTGCCAAGTTTTTGGACACAGAAGGCAATCTGATTTGTGCAATGCAATACGACAATTCAGCAAGATGAATCCTTCAAGACCAATTCATCCGGACTTTCAATACTTGTTGGACTTTAAAGAGCAAGAAGTCATTGACCTGTTTAGCGACTTGCGACAGTGTATTTTGGAGTTGTATCCAAAAAGTAACGAGCTTTTGTACCATACGCACGCTTTGACAGCGGTTTTTTCCATTTCGAACAAGCTATCAGACGCATTTTGCATGTTGCCAATTTATACAAACCATTTGAACTTGGGATTTAACAAAGGAACGCTATTGAAAGACCCTGACAAACTGTTGACAGGAATAGGAAATTTAATTAGGCACATTGATGTAAGGAAAACAAGCGATTACAAGAACCCCAAAGTAAAAGCATTGATACAGGAAGCCATCGACTTTGCAATTAAGGATATGGTCAAACCGACAAAATCAATCGGCAAGACAATTTTAAAAATCAAGAAGAAATGAAAGCCGACCGCATAGCATCATCTATTTACAGGCAAGGGTTTTGTGCTTCGTAGGACGGAAAAGTATAAGTTTGGAGTTCAGTTGGATATTTCTCAGCAATTTGCTGCCCCCCTAAATTCCAGATTTTTTCCCACGGGATTCCACTGTCAATCCGGCAGATACTGACCCCCTTGTGGGCGAAAATCCGGAGCATGCTGACCCCTCGTTAAAACCGGACCGGATCCAACCCTGGAGTGTACTTCTTCCAGCTGAAACACACCATTCCCATCCATCTTGTACTGGCACAGTTCAATATTCCCACCCATCACCTGTACGGCCTGAAGGTCGTACTTTTTGTACTCATGAGTCTCGGTGGAGTGGGTACAACTTCCTCAGGAATACCACCATTTCCTTTCGCTGGGGGCACCTCCCTGGCAAAACAAGCGGGAATTTTATAACTCCGGAATGAAAGTAGAAAGGGTCAGGATAAAAGGAGCAATAGGACCTGTAACCTTCCTGTTTGTATCCGCTTAGGAGTATTTGCGTTCGGAGCATTCACCGAAGTAATCTGATCATCATTGAAACCGGGCATAATCGCCTGGCTCGCACAATTTATTCGAAACAAACATAACAATGTTTTGTTTATTTCGTATATTTGCAAGATAGAATAATCAGATATGACACGAATTCATGAGATAAAGAGACCTTCAAAAGAGGAACAGAGAGCCGCATTGGAATCCTATGATGCCCTGGCTGCGACTTTGGAACAAATAAATTCAGACTATCCTGAAATAGAAATAGAAGAAACAAAAGAGAGGATCAAAGTTCCGCTAACGGCACTAAAGTTACTGGCAAAAATTCTAAAAGAGACGAGTCGGGGCAGGCCAATTTCCATTGTTCCTGTAGCTACTGAAATTACAACTCAGGCTGCTGCGGAGATGCTTGGTTGTTCAAGACCCCACCTCATTAAAATATTGGAGAAAGGGAACATACCATTTACTAAGATAGGGAAGCACAGGAGAATTAAATACCAGGATGTTGTACGATACAAAAAGAAATTGAAAGACCAACAAAGAGAGCTGTTGGTTGAAATCATGAAAGCTGACGAAGAATCCGGATTGTATGATTCATAGTGTTCGGTTTACTTGTGTGTTAGATACGAATGTTATTTATCCGATCGAAATACGGGATTTAATATTTTGGTTTGCTCATTACGACCTTTTCACTCCCAGATGGAGTAAACACATATTTGAAGAGTGGGAAAATGTCATGAAGAGAAAAGGTATTCCACCGGAAGAGATAGAAAAAAGAAAGTTGAAAGCTCAACTGGCCTTTCCCGATGCCCTGGTTGAAAATTATGAACCATTGGTTGAATCTCTGACTCTCCCGGATGAAAAAGACAGACATGTTCTCGCAGCCGCCATAAAGGCCAATGCCAATGTGATAGTAACCAATAATATAAAAGAGTCTACTCCAAAAACCCATTTCTATTCCGAATGGCTGCAAAATCCAATATCTTCGTTATCGGGTAAAATCTTTCCTCAACGTAGCTATGGCTACGCCTGCGGAATATTTTCCCTGCTGCCTCGATCTTGAATTTTTCGCACATTCTCATAACGAAAGGGTCTTTGGAGTAGACTCATTAAAGATTTCCCCTCTGACTACCTGGCCAGCTTTGGATTAGCTGCTAAGAATGCAGACGACTTTCTAACAGATACCATCGATTTGAATAACGAATTAGCAGTTGAAGCCTTTAGAGAATTGGTGTTGAATAGAACCAATCCCGACCTGGATGAATTTGAGGTTTTAGATAGGCT
>REEI01000009.1 GCA_007695145.1 Saprospirales bacterium
GTAGGGCCCATCATTTATTCCTGCAATCCCCGCTTTTATCCGGGGGGAGAAAGCAAGAAAATCGTGGAGCGCCAACTCAGTTTCAGGCAGGTGAGGGTCAAAGTGAGAGATGTGAAGGGAAAAGAGCACGATATTGACACCGCTTTGATCGATCATTTTCTGTATTCCTCCGATCCTGCACTTCATCCCCTGGATCAGCGGGCCCTCTATATTGACTTTAAGGAGCGGATGAAAAAGCAGGGAAAAGACCCCGGCAGTCCCGACTTCAAAATGGCCGCCCGCACCGACAAGTACTTCAATGCACTCCAGGCCAAATTCGGATATGCCATTACCTGCCACAAATCCCAGGGAGGGGAGTGGCCCTTTGTATTTGTGGACTTCAACGTCTTTATGGGAAAGGTCAGCGCCGGCTTTTTCAGATGGGCCTATACTGCCGTGACGCGCTCTTCCAAGGTTTTGGCTACAGTGGACAGCCCCGATTTCAACTCATTCACCCGCCTTCAGTTCGAGGAAATCCAACCCAAAAAAGACCTCTGGAAAAAGGCATTCTTTGCAGAGACGTCACCAGACAATCCGCTCCGATTTGTAGATATCCGGGTGAACAAACTCAACCAGGCCTTCCAAAGGGAGGGCATCACTATTTCCTGGGACCGTGCTGATTGGTTTCTGCTGTGCAACTGCACCAGAGGCGAGGAATCTGCCACCATTAAACTCCACTTCAAAAAGGACGGATTCTCCAAAGCCACTTTCCCTTCAATATCCTCCCCCTCTTTCAAATCCCTGCTTCGGGAACTTCTCAAAGACTCACTCATCCCGGATCACATCCCCTTCCAGCCCCAATTCCCTGCCATGAAAGACCTCCACACCCACATCACCGAATCCCTCACAGCCGAGAACGCCGTACTCACCAACATCATCCGGCACCCGTATTCCGACAAATTCTACTTTATGGCAGACCAGTCCTTCGGAATGCTTGAATTTTTCCACAACAGCAAACAACAGTTCACCAAAGCCGTATCGTGGATTAGCGACCCTGATGACGATGTCCCGGCCTCCCTGATCGAAAAAATACTTTCGGGCATTTGAGATATACCGTCTTGCAATCCTTTCTTCTCCATGCAGGTACAATGCACACCTCTACCCCACTTTTGCACCGGTGCATACGAGCATTGTTATTGTAAAAACAAAAAACGGTCGCTATGCAAAATATTGTTTTCTCCCATTTATGGCTCATCCAACACACCCCCAACGGAGGCGGCCTCATCATGTACGCCCTTTGGGATGTAATGGGGGATGCGTGAGAGGGGGAGATGAGTCAGCGGAGACAAGAGCAGAAAATCACCGGTAAAAGTGGCACAATGGCGGCCGGATTATGAACCAATCAATAGTGTACCAGAAATTCAGTTGTATAGTGCTTCCAACCGCACTTTTGTAATCGTTTTTTGGCTTAAATTGCCATATTCATATAAAAGGTGCACTAAAACACACTTTAGATTGTTTTATCAAGGATAGTTCAAACCTTTATGTTAAAAAGAGCCTTATTATGCACTTTGAAAGAATCATAAAACAGATCAAGCAGCGCAGGGCTGATCTGAATGTTACCCAGGAAATGTTGGCGGAAATATCCGGTGTTGGGCTGCGGACTCTCAAGCAATTTGAAAGCGGTAAGGGGAATCCCACCCTGAAAACATTGTCCGGATTGGTTGATGCCCTGGGTATGGAAGTGGGATTGAAAGTCAAAACTCCAATCCAACATCCATGAGAATCGCAAAGATTTTGTATAAGAATGAAGTGGCCGGGATACTTCGGCAACTTGAAGATGGCTCCTTTGAGTTTGAGTACCATTCACATTGGGTAGAGGATTCATCAAAGCCTCCCATCAGTTTAACACTGCCGAAAAGGAAAGTTCCCTATCGATCCAAATACCTCTTTCCCTTCTTTTACAACATGCTCCCGGAGGGTTCCAATAAGCAATCCGTCTGCTTCAACCAGCGGATAGATAAAAGTGATCATTTTGGAGTATTGATGGCAACGGCCGGAAATGATGCGATTGGCGCTGTTCGGGTATTGAAAATTGAAAATTGAGAATTGAAAATTCGCTGTTCTGAGCGTTGTGTTGGGATGTGTTGAGTCTGTCGAAACAAGGGCAGCCGAAATGCGAGGTCGGAGGAGAGAATAATTGATAATTGAAAGTTGAGAATGATTTTTTTAGAATGAAGTGGTAATGGAGGAACTGAAGATACAAAACTGTCCGGGATCATTGGCGGAGGGTTATAATACTTATAGCAGGACGGTGCTAAATCGTGTTTTTGGCGGCAGAAAGGTGAGCCATGTACTCCCGTACGATTCACCCTTTTCGAATGAGATGACTGATGAGCTTTTTGAAGAAAACCAATCTCGCATATCCATATCCGGAGTGCAGAGAAAGTACTCTTTAGTGCTGGAGAAAAACAGATTGCGTTTGACCGGTGAAGGGGAACAGGGGCAGTATATATTGAAGCCTGTACCCGCTGTGGGGAAAAATCCGGAACAGATGCCTGCCAATGAGCATTTGACGATGCAGATTGCGCGACAGGTTTTTGGGATCGAAACCGCTGAAAATGCACTTGGATTCTTTAAGAATGGCGATCCGGCCTATATCACAAAGCGTTTTGATGTCAGTGAAAAGGGGGCGAAATTGGGCCAGGAGGACTTTGCTTCGCTTGCCGGGCGGACTCCCCAAACCCATGGAGAAAACTACAAGTACGATGGCAACTGCTTTCAGCTATTTGAGTTGTTGAAAAAATATGTACCCGCCTATGCAGTAGAGGCCCCAAAACTCTTTAAAGTTCTTTTGTTCAATTATCTGATGTCCAATGGAGATGCGCATTACAAGAATTTCTCCTTGCTTGAAACTGCCATGGGCGACTTTCGGCTAAGTCCGGCTTACGATCTACTAAACAGTAGAATTCACATCGACGACCGGGACTTTGCCATGACGGATGGACTGCTGCCCAAAAAATACGCATTGGGGAAAGTCCGGGAGCAGTTTTACACACTGGGAGACCTGGCTGAAATCCACAGCGCAGTAATTGACAAAATTATGGATGTAATTACATCTAAGCAGGAAAAAGTGAGGCGGTTGATCCACAACTCGTATTTGTTAGACCGGATGAAGCGAAATTACGAACAGGCCTATCTGACGAGATTAAATAAATTGATGCGATCCTGAGAATTTTAATGCAATGGATTGACGGTAAAATGAATTCCACAGGCACTCTGTGGAAGGGGCAGACATTGTTAAATTTAGTATTGTTTTAGACACATAAGTATTATGAAAACACCTCATGAATACTTTATTATTTCTTCGACTCAAGTAAA
This sequence comes from Saprospirales bacterium, assembly GCA_007695145.1. Lineage (GTDB taxonomy): Bacteria > Bacteroidota > Bacteroidia > Chitinophagales > Saprospiraceae > PWJY01. The sequence goes on from REEI01000009.1 coordinate 3,361, forward strand.
AATAACAACCCCGGCACTAATGGACAATCTTGATTTACGAACAAGAAACACCGATTTACGATTTCAGATTTTTCCCTGAGCCAGTATTTTATCCGTCCAGGAAGCAATGTTGTTGTATGTGAGTTCTGTTTTCATAAGAGTTA
>REEI01000115.1 GCA_007695145.1 Saprospirales bacterium
GGTAGAATTGACAGCGACGGATGGATCGGGGAATTCCTCTACTTGCACATCGGAGGTGACGGTTGAAGATAATATAGACCCGGAAATTCATTGCCCTGAAAATGTTCAAGTTAGCATCCCTATCGAAGAAAGCGAGGTTTTTGTAGAGCTTGATCCTGCACTTGTATGGGATAATTGTGGAATTACAACCGTCACAAATAATTACAATTCAGGTGGCGAGAATGCATCAGATTGGTACACTCTTGGCACGACTGTTGTTGAGTTTATTGCTGAGGACAGCATAGGCAATTTCTCCGTTTGTGAACTTTCAATTACAGTAGTTCAGGATACTTCTATTCAAGGAGACGTTTTGATTTCCGGGTTTTTCCAAACCTGGGCTGGAGTTCCAGTAAATCAGGTAGCTGTATATTTTTCAGGAGATGTAGACACTTTATTCTATTCACAAATAGATGGATTTTATTCAGTTGAATTGCCATTTGGTCTAAGTGGGTCAGTGAGTCCGGCAAAAGACACTCATTGGATTGATGGAGTGAGCACCATCGACCTGATTCTGATTCAAAGGCATATTTTGCAGTTGCAGTTGTTTGATTCACCTTATAAGTTTATCGCTGCTGATGCAAATAATGATGGAGTAATCAGCACCTTTGACCTGGTTCTCCTTCAAGGTCTAATACTCGGAAATATAGATAAAATTGACGGTAATGCTTCATGGAGGTTTCTGCCAGCTGAATTTGAATTTCAAAATCCCGACAATCCATTGGTTGAAAGTTGGCCTGAATTTATTTTTTACGAATCACTTGAGGAAGACTTGCTATCAGAGGATTGGGTAGCAGTAAAAACAGGAGATGTTAGCGGTGATGCCGGATTGTCTGGATCAAGGCTTTCTGATAGGAAAATACCTATAAAATTAAAGGATTTATCCAAAGGGTCTGATGGACAACATCTTTTAAAAGCCAGTCTGGGAAGGTCAGTAAGTATATCAGGGTTTCAGCTTGAATTTTGGTATGATACGGAGTCAGTAAATGAAATAGAAGTCCTTCACTCACATTCAATGTTGCCCGGCTTTAGCAAAGACAATTGGTTTATTGAGACCCAGAAAGGCCTAATTAGAATAGTTTGGTATCAGCCTGTTCCGTTTGAAATCTCTACTGATGATGTCCTCTTTTATATTAAATTAGGAATGAATGAGATACAACATAAAATAGGGCAACAAGTCCAGTTTAGAAAAAATGGATCTCTTTGGGTAAGCAGGGCATATAAGAATGTCTCGGATATTCCTCTCAGTCTTCATGTTAGTTTCGATGCACAGGTTCAGGAAATGGAAAGTTTGAATGCCCAGTTATACCCCAATCCCTCTTTTGACGAAACGAGCTTGAGTTTTCATCTTCCGGGAGACAAAACAGTTCAAATCCTCATTTTTGACACCGCAGGTAATTTAATTTGGATGAAGCCTTATGTTGGAAAGAGGGGAGAAAACTCCCTGCTAATTTCCTCAAGGGACTTTCCCTCCGGAATGTATCTTTTAAACATAGTGACAGACGAAGGTTTTCAAACAGTGGAATTTGTAAAGTATTGAAAGGTCGATTGAATCAAGAAAAATCAAAAAGAAATATAATCTGCTTAATTTTTAAAATTATATAGATTGCTATTAAATAATGTGTTTAGTATAGAAATTAATTTTGTAAATAGTTTATATTTCGTTATAAAATCCCGTCAATTATTAGAAGGGTCACTTTTTAGACCGGGCTAAATTTACGAGAGATCTCTAAATAGTTGGGGAATTGGTTTTAAGTATCTATTTAGAAAATAGAATCTCAGATTTCGGTTAGATTTCATATGGATAAAGCAATTAGAATGCGTTAACAACTATGCTTTTCAAGTCAATTTTCATTTGGGAAACAAGTATTAACTTTGCGGCATGGAAGAAGGCAATATAGAGGAATGGCAACTGGACTTTGAGTGGTTAAGGATAAGGCATCATCTAAAGGATACACTGGGCTTGGAAAAGCTTCCTGATCTAAATGCTGTCCTATTACTCATAGGAATTCGTGAATTGGGAGAGCATCGCACCGACTTTTCAAAGGAAGAAAAACAAGACCTCATGCATGTTGCTGTTTGCTCCCTTTTAGAAGATGAGTATTACGAATTTGAAGGAATGGATGCCGATGGCTGGCCCCACTGGAAGCCCATCAGGTCTATTGAAGTTAAGGGAGTGGATGCCCAGGAAACAATGCTCAAGGTAAAGATTGTTAAATACTTTGATGAAACTTTTAATACAGGATTTGTCCAACAAAATTAATACGATGATTAGAGTTCTTGGTCTTTTTATGTTATTTGCGCTGATTTTCTCTTCTTGCCAAAGAGACGAAAGCACTTATGCAATTATCGAAACCAGTTATGGGGATATAAAAGTGCGTCTGTTTAATTCTACACCTCTGCACCGGGATAATTTTATAAACCTGGTTGAACAGGAGTTTTACGATGGCCTCCTCTTTCACAGGGTGATCAATGGGTTCATGATTCAAGGTGGAGACCCGAATAGTAGAAATGCCACTCCGGATCAGCGTCTTGGGATGGGTGGGCCCGGTTACGAGATCGATGCTGAAATTGGAGCCATACACCTCAGAGGTGCTCTTGCAGCTGCTAGAAATCAAAACCCTGAAAAAAGATCCTCCGGCTCTCAATTTTACATAGTTCACGGAACGGCTCAATCCAATGAAAGTCTCGACATGATGGAAGAGATGAAGAGCATCAGGTACACTCCCGAACAAAGGAAGCTTTACCTGGAAAGAGGTGGTACACCCAATCTCGATATGGACTACACCGTTTTTGGCGAAGTAGTTTCAGGAATGCAGGTGGTAGATAGAATTGCGGGAGTTCAAACAGGAGCTGCCGACCGGCCCATTGAAAACGTCACCATGCGGATAAGATTAGTAAGGTGAATCCGTTCATCTATTTCTCAATAATTCAGAATAAAATTGTTTATATGCGATATCTAAGCCTTTTGGCCTTTGTACTTATCATAGCTTCTTGTGCTCGTCCGGTAGCTCAGTTTACAGTAGATGCAGAAGAAAAAAAAGCACCTGCTGAAATAAAATTTGTCAATAAATCTGAAAAAGCAGAATCATTCTTCTGGGACTTTGGGGATGGCACCTTTTCAACCGATAGTAGTCCTGTTCACCGATATGTACAATCGGGCAATTATCTGGTAACCCTTAGGGCTGTAAGAGGTAATCACGAGTCAGAAAAAGAGCTGCGACTTCAAATTCTGCCACCCGAGGGGTGCCTGATTGAGATCAAAACGGAATTTGGGACTATGGTGGCTGAACTATTTGATGACACCCCGCTTCACAGAGACAATTTTATCAAGCTGGCAGATGAGGGCTTTTATGACAGTTTGCTCTTTCATCGGGTTATTAAGGGCTTTATGATTCAGGGTGGTGATCCTGATTCCAGGGGAGCAGGGCCCAATCAACGATTGGGAGGTGGTGGACCCGGATATCAGATAGATGCTGAAATCAATCCCAGGTTTGTACATACCAGAGGTGCAATCGCCGCAGCGAGAACAGGTGATGCAGTAAACCCCGAAAAACGCTCTTCAGGTTCTCAATTTTACATTGTTCATGGAAATCCCGTGACTGAGGATATGCTCCGCCGCCAGGAAATGAGAAATGGTTTCAATTATTCCCCCGAGCAGGTCGCAGATTATGAAGCCAATGGTGGTGCTCCGTTTTTGGATGGTGAATATACCGTTTTTGGCAGAGTAATTTCAGGGCTTGAAGTGATCGATAAAATCGCGAATCAACCCACCAATCCAGGTGACAGACCTCGGAAAGATGTAAAAATGCAGGTCAGAGTCATTAGATAGAGGCCTCAAATCCTCGATTTTTAAAAGCACTTTTTACCTTTGTATAAACCTTAGGCTTTAAATATTCAGTTATGAAGTTATTGGAAATTGAAAGAAGGGAAGGACTGGACAGGAATTCATTTAAACCTTATCTCGAAAATCTTAAGCCCGTCATTTTTACCGACTTGATCAGAAAGTGGCCAGCCACTACCCGCTGGACTCCTGAGTTCTTTAAATCTGAATATGGTGGGCTGGAAGTACCGGTTTATTCCTCAAATTATTCGAAGCCGGGCAAGACTTATATGGTTCCGGATAAAAAAATGAAACTCAGGGATTTTATACATGCGCTTGAGCAGGGCCCAACAGACCTTCGGATGTTTCTGTTTAATATCTTTAAACATGCGCCGGAACTCTGCAGTGACTATTCAAAGTTGGAAATAATGCCCGGCTTTATCGATTCCTTTCCCTTTATGTTTTTCGGAGGCGAGGGATCTGCTGTGGCACTTCATTACGACATTGATCTTTCTCATGTATTCCTGAATCAAATTCACGGAAGAAAGAGGGTTGTATTGTTTGCTCCTGATCAGACCAAAAACATTTATAGGCACCCCTACACTGTAGCCAGCTATATTGATGTGAATAACCCTGATTACGAAGAATTTCCAGCCTTGAAAAAGGTTACCGGCTACGAGTGCTTGCTATATCCAGGTGAAACACTCTTCATTCCGTCCGCCCATTGGCACTATATTGAATACACCGATTTTGGATATTCTATAAGTCTGAGAGCCAATGAGTCCCTGGCCAGACGCGCCAAAGGACTCTATAATATTGCTACTCACTATTTGGTGGATAAAGGCATGAATAAATTGATGGGCAAAAAATGGCGCGAGATAAAGAGTGCCATGGCCAAGAAAAGAGCTGAAGAAGGTACATTGGTTTAGTATAAGTATACCCCATTCTGATTTTTGATATGCCATGACTCAAAACCTGGCATCAGTTGTGCTTTTTCAATACGACAATTGAGAGAAAACACTCAAAGAAGATTTCGCAAAGTAGTTGAATGCAAAAAGCTCAATCCATTTTAGTCAAGTAAATGAGCGAAACGGTCGTCGGTTAGGGCCTTCAGGAATGCAACTACATCATCCATTTCATTTTCCGTGAGACCAAGTGGTTCTTTTAAAAGGGGGTCCTGGTTGATGGGATTAGCAACAAAATTTCGAGTGTCGTTGTAAAATTCGAGTACCTCATGAAGAGTCTTAAACATTCCATTGTGCATATAAGGTGCCGTTATTGCTACATTTCTCAATCCCGGGACCTTGAATCTGCCCAGATCAGTTGAGTCGCCTGTAATTCCATACCTTCCAACATCTTTGAAGTTAATACCATCAAAAATTCCCACATTTTTGAATTCATCCGCAGTGAAATCAGGGGTAAAATGGCACTCAAGGCACATGCCTTTTGAATCGAAAATAGCTTTTCCCCGGATTACTGCCGGGTCAATCTCTTCTCCGTGAAGAGCAAACCTGTCCCAGGGTGTGTCCGAGGTTTCTAGTGTACGCTGAAATTCTGCCAGTGCATTAGCCAGAGAGGAAGAATCCGCCGCCTTCCCATACACCTCCATAAAATACCTGCTGTAACCTTCGTGATCGTTGAGTCTTTTGAGCGCTTCAGGGATCGGCAAATCCATTTCAAGCGGGTTGGCAATTGGTTGAAGCGCGTGTTCTTCAAGTGTAGCTGCTCTCCCATCCCAAAACAAGGCCCTTCTGGCAAGTACATTCATTGCGGAGGGGGTGTTTCTCGTTCCGGGCTGACCATCAATACCGAGACTGAATTGGATAGTATCTGCAAATGCAAACGCAGGTAGATGGCAACTCGCACAGCTCACGGACAAATCTCTTGATAAAATTTTGTCGTGAAAAAGTAGTTCACCAAGTTTTGCAGCATCTATTTTTTGGCCCTGTTTATATTGCTCCGGCATAGTTGCCAGTGAGAGCAAAAGCATTAAAATGGCCAGGGAGTAATGGATCTTTGTTAAACTCATGAGTGAATTAATTCCTAAAAAATGGTCCGATCGCAGTCCAAATATAAATCAGGCGTTTTAAACATGAAAGGAAATAGATGAATTTCTATCTCCCATACTTTATTATACCTTACTTCAAAGATTTTTTAAGTACCGGGTTTACAGTGGAAAATTATGCTGTATTCTTCTTACTTTTGCAGCTTCAAAAAAACGAGATATAATGACCTACAGGAGCCATCATTGTGGAGAGTTGAGAATTGCCGATGTTGGAAATAAAGTAAAATTATCCGGTTGGGTGCAGAAGAGCAGGGATCTGGGTGGTCTTACCTTCATTGATTTGCGAGATCGCTACGGCATCACGCAGTTAGTCTTTAATTTGGATACCGATGCTGATTTGTGCAGGCGAGCCAGAGAACTAGGCAGAGAATACGTCATCACTATTGAGGGGACAGTTTGTGAAAGAAGTAGCAAAAATCCGGCCAGAGCTACCGGAGATATTGAAATAATAGTCAAAAACTTCAAGGTGCTCAACGCATCCAAAGTGCCTCCCTTTACTATTGAGGACGAAACTGATGGTGGCGATGAACTGCGGATGCGATACCGGTATTTGGACCTCAGACGATCTCCGGTTCAGCAAAATATTGTATTTAGGAGCAAGTTGGCAATTGAAACCCGGAAATACCTGGACTCCGTTGGTTTTGTAGAAGTTGAAACTCCCTTTTTGATAAAAAGTACTCCGGAGGGCGCAAGGGACTTTGTGGTTCCCAGTAGGATGAATCCCGGCGAATTCTACGCACTTCCTCAATCACCACAGACTTTTAAACAACTGCTGATGGTTTCGGGACTCGATCGATATTTTCAAATTGTGAAGTGCTTTAGAGATGAAGATCTAAGATCGGACCGCCAGCCTGAATTTACTCAGATCGATTGTGAAATGGCCTTTGTGGATAGAGAGGAAGTCCTGATGACTTTTGAGGCACTGACAAAGCATCTTTTCCAATCAACTCTGGGAATTGAACTGCCAGCTTTTCCCCGCATGGACTATAGTGAAGCCCTAGAACAGTACGGATCTGACAAACCCGATCTGCGGTTTGATATTAAGATCCACCCACTCAATGAAATTGTTAAGGATAAGGGATTCGCCGTTTTTGACAAGGTGGAATATGTCGGAGGTATATGTGTGCCAGCTGTTGCTGAACAATGGTCGAATAAAGATCTCAAGAAACTTACAGAATGGGTACAAAGACCTCAAATCGGTGCTCGGGGTTTGGTATACTCTAAGTTCCAGGAGGATGGCTCTGTGAAGTCTTCTGTAGGTAAGTTTTTTGATGATGAGGCACAAAGACAATGGTTGAATCACTTTGGTGGCAAGAAGGGAGATGTGATCCTCATTCTGGCTGGTGAAAAGGATAAAACACTCAAGCAACTGGGAGAACTCAGATTAGAGATGGGACGCTCCCTTGGCCTGATGAAGGTAGGTGAGTTCAAGCCCCTTTGGGTGGTGGACTTCCCACTTTTAGAATGGGACGAAGACTCCAATCGTTTTTATGCTATGCATCATCCCTTTACCGCTCCTGCCACAGAGGATATCGCCAAAATGGAAAGCACCGACCGAACGGTACTCAAAAATCTCCGCGCCAATGCATACGATCTGGTGATCAATGGGGCTGAGATTGGCGGTGGATCAATTAGGATCCACGATAGATCATTGCAGCAAAGAAACTTTGACCTCCTCGGGTTTAGTAGAGAAGAAGCCGAGGAGCAATTTGGATTCTTGATGGGAGCATTTGAGTATGGTGCCCCGCCTCACGGTGGTATCGCCTTTGGATTTGACCGCCTATGTGCCGTTATGAACAATCAAAGCTCCATCAGGGACTTTATTGCATTTCCAAAGAACAACACAGGAAGAGACCTCATGATTGACGCCCCTGCAAGGGTAAGCGAAGAACAGTTGGATGAGCTGCACCTTGAATTAAAAAATTTAAAGTGACAGGTGACAGCCCCCCTATTCTTTCATCAATTCAGGAATGAGTGGTTTGCGCTCCTCCATTCTGTAATGCGATACAGTAGTTGGTTCTCCATTTTTTTTCCATGTAATTATCGACGGCAGACCCAGGGAGTCATATTCAATAAGTGCTTGCCTTATTGATTCCCCGTCAACTATATTGACCTCCATTGGACGATTGAGTTCATTGTAGGCATACTCAGCAGAGCGGACTGTATGCATGGTTCCACCAGGTAATTTCTTCAGCTCATTTGCCTCTTTTACCCTTCCGTAAAGGTAGTTCACCTCCAATTTATGGACTCCGCTATCGGGAAAGATCGTTACAAATGACTTCAGTTGGTTGTCGTTTATGTATTCGTATTTCAGACTTGTTCCGTCTTCCAATGATTTTTCCTTGCGTTGAAAAAAGTTGATGTAGTCCACATCCAAACTAACCGTATCCCGATTCTCTCCTCGCATTTTTACCCTCCTTTTCTCTCGCTTCAGAAAGAGGTTCTCCATGATATAAAGGTAGTCAACTTGTTCGAAAGGTTGGCCATTGGGCTCCCAGGCTTGTTCATCTGACGCCTCAAAGAATTTTTGAAAGACCGGAAGCCCGTTGTGATCAAATTGAGTAACTATAAGTACTTTTTCTCCAGTGCTCATGTCTTCCCGTAGTTCGTAGATTTTCCCCACATTATTTGCATTGAGAAAGCTATGGTTTTCACGATGGGTGCCAAATCCATCCATAAAGAAATTTTCTAAATATTGTGCCTGTACAATTGTGGTTATCAAAAGAATCACCACCCATAGACTTGACCGAACTACCAGCTGCATTGAACACCTTTTGACACCGATATTCAAATATGAACTAATCCTTTTCATTCGGTAAATATAGTCAATTTTGTAAAAAGGTCCATTTGAGTCCTGATTATGAGCTTTTCATCAGCCTGGTCATAGCTGTTTTTGTTGGGAAAATCTTCAAACGACTTTCTACCATTGACACAAGTCCACAAATTTTATGTACATTGGAGTTTTTATTACAAGTCAATATCATGAAAGCCAAAGGAAGTACGCCACCGAAATTGAAAAAACTCGTCAGGTGGGTTGAAAGAGCGATCATCATTGCATTGATTGCTGTGATGTCCCTATTATTGCTTATTGCTACCGTTGAACTCATATACACCGTTTTTCTGGCTCTCATGGAGACGGACAAGGAGATGTTGTTAGTGGATTTAGATAATTTGCTCAATATTTTCGGGGTATTCCTACTTGTACTTATCGGTATAGAGCTGCTCGACACCATTAAGGTTTACTTCAAGGAAAATGTGATCCATGTGGAAGTGGTAATCCTTGTTGCATTAATTGCTATTGCCCGGAAGGTTATTGTACTTGAGTTTGAAGATTATACCGGATCTGAGATTTTGGGCATTTCGGCTATTATTATTGCGTTGGCAGCCGCTTATTATCTAATTAAGAAAACTGGGAGCACCGGGCTTTACCCAAAACATAGCAGGGAGGTGGAAGAGGTCGTAGTGGAGGAACAACCTGATTCAGAGGGTGAGAGTGATTCACGGGTAATCAAAAAGGTCAAGAAAAAGAAGGTTGAGCGACCTGTAGACCAGCCGGAAAACCAGAAAACTCAGATCAATCCAAAAAAACTTTGAAGTGTTGAACCACACAATATTACAACTATTGAATCAGGCTAATAAATAATTAACCTTGAATGTTGATGGTTATTAAAGCAATCAATTGAATAATGGAAGCAAAGTTTCAGAGACATAACATTGTCGAATTTCAATATCCCTTTCCCGGCCTAGTGTTCATCTTTTTCCCATGGGCACAGGCAGCCAAAAGCCAACAGCCAACAGCCATCCGCAAAATCCTTGACAGCCTTGATTTTTTTGTTACTTTTTGAACTTGTGCTGAGCCTGTCGAAGCATCAAGACAAAAAGTAAAGGAAAACTTGAGATAACTATTCAATAGCAAAAAGGACTTGATTGATGAGAAGCAAAAATTGTGTACAAGTCATTGATGCACATATGGATAAACCAATTAAATCATGCATTTTATTACTATTTAAACAACCGATCTTAAAGTATTTAAGTAGGGGGAAATCTTTAGCAAATAATTCTGAAAGGGGCATCCGCTAATCTGTGTTTACTATTTATTAAGATTGGCCCTCATTGACTTGTCTCGAGTGAAATTAACAGACTAAATGAGCTTTATTATCTTAATAGCCTATTACAATACAATTATTCAAAGCACAAATAAGCATTTCACAGGATGGTGAAGAGGCTTAAACCATTGAGGCAAATTTTTGTAATCATATGGACGACATTTTTAGTCGGTCAAAGTATTGGGTAATTCTTCAGGAAATTAGAGTTTTTTTAGCGGTCTTGCCAGATAAAATGATTTTTTGAAAATATTTGTCTATAACGATTTTATAATTAGTAAAAAATTGAAATCATGAAACCATATCCTGCTACTCTTTTGAATGCCATTACTCTTATAGTTATGTCGGCCTGGGCATATTTTACGATGGAGACCGGATCCACTACGGCTCTTATTCCCATGGTATTTGGATTGATATTTCTCCTACTGGCCCCGGGTGTCAAAAAGGAGAATAAATTGGTTTCCCATATTGCTGTTGCCTTAACTATATTGGTCATCCTGTCGCTCTACATGCCGTTTAAGGGCGCTTTGGATCGCGGAGATAACCTGGCGGTCTTTCGAGTGTTGTTGATGATAGCCACAGGTGTGATTGCAACCATGGCTTATGTTAAGAGTTTTAGGCAGGCAAGGGCAGGTAAATCCTGAATCTCCTAAATAGTAGCAAACCAAAGCGGTTTAGCACCTTCCTGGAATTATTCAAAAACCTCCTTTTCATCCTTGTGATTTAATGTATCTTAGCCCCTTGAATTGAAAACCAACGGTCGAATTGACTTGAATCACAAGACGGAAGATATGACCAAATTGGACTATAGCTGGGTTGATTGTCTGTATTGCAACAGATTGACTCTGCTGCTTATGTTCTTTTTAATGCTCTTGTTGTTTTCAGCTTGCGTTCCAGATGAGAAGCCTGAGGAACAAGCCTATTTGCCCTATGATCTCCGTTCAGAGACTTTCAGAAATATATACGACCTGGGTGACAGAGCCGAAACCGATAGTTTAATCTTATACTTTGAGAGTGATGAGCCAATGATCAGGTTTGCGGCTGTCAGGGCTTTTTCTTCGATACGGGATTCTTCAGAGCGAGTCATTTCTCAAATTGCTTTGTTGTTAAACGATCCTCATATTGAGGTTTCTTCCATGGCTGCCTACGCTTTGGGGCAAACAGCTGCTTTAGCAGCAGAAGATCATTTAGTCAATGCATTCCGATCCGGTGACACTCTGGGTATTTATAACTTACTCAATAGCCGAATCCTGGAGGCGGTTGGAAAATGTGGCAGTAGCCACAGCCTTGAACTACTTGCTGGAATTACTACTTACAGACCTAGAGATACGCTTCTGCTGGAGGGGCAATCTCGAGGCTTGTATCGATTTGCTCTCAGAGGAATGACCAATCCAGAGGGCACACGAACTATGGTCGAGTATGCAACTCGCACGAATTACCCTCCCTCGGTCCGTCTTATTGCTGCCAATTATTTGGCGAGGGCTCCTGGAATTGACCTTTCGCACTACGCCTATTCTCTGAACAGGTTGATAGAAAATGAATCAGATGCAAATCTCAGAATGGCAGTTGCCCTGGCAGTTGCCAAAACAGGCTCTGCCAGAGGAAGAGATTTGCTTATGCGGGTTGCGTTGACTGATTCAGATTACAGAGTGAGAGCAAATGCCATTAGGTCTTTGGACGCCATCGGGGGAGAGGCTGTTGAGGAGTTCGCCCTTGAGGCTATTTCCGATGAACATCCTGCAGTGAGTGAGCTTGCTGCCCGTTTGTTGCTTAGGCATGCCTCTGAAGACATGGCTACTCGGATTGGAGATATCGCCGCAGACGCTGCCTTACCTCACAGAACCCGAGCCATACTTTTTGCAGCGGCTTTGAAGAACTTGCCATTCTATTACACCGTTACGGCATCCTCATTGAATTCCGACCTCAGATTTTTATTGGGAAATGAGGAGGATCCCGCAAAGCGAGAGGTCATCATTTTTGCACTTAGTCAGGATCCGGTCAATTTGGAAATTTTGAGTCGAATTGTGGAGGAAGACCCAAGTCCATTTATGAGAGTGAATACACTATTGCATCTCGAAAACACTCTTCGTATTTCCCGAACAAAACCTGCCACTAATTTTAACCGCAATGCAGTCCTTCGATCTGTTTCATCATTATTGATTTCAGCGCTTTCTTCCGGAGAGCCCGGCAAAATAGCTATCGCATCCGGGATTATACAGAGGAACACTGAGATTTTGAGAAGCCAATTCAGAGAGGTCTCCTTTTTTGAAGATATATTGGCAAACTTTGATTTGCCAATTGAGACCACTCAGTACAATGGTGTGCTGGCCGCCAGGAATGCCCTTTTTCCCCCTGAGAAAGAACAAATCGCCATGGAGTGGAACAATCCCATCGATTGGGATCTGTTCCTCAGGCTACCTGATACGGTCCGGGTAGCAATTTTATTTGAAAAGGGAGAGGTGAGGATTGCACTACCCAAACAAGTTCATCCGGGAACAGTGACCAATCTGGTTAGTCTTGTTCTTGAGGGTTTTTATGATGACAATTTCATACACAGAGTAGTTCCAAATTTTGTTATTCAGGGTGGCTGTCCGGTAGGAGATGGATATGGAGGTCCGGATAGAACCATTCGCTCTGAGTTGCCTCCTGTTTACTTCGATAGAGCCGGGCAGCTGGGTATGGCTTCATCAGGCAATCATACAGAATCCTCGCAATGGTTCATTACTCATTCCCCTGCCATGCACCTCGATGGGAATTACACCAACTTTGGCCAGGTATATCAGGGAATGAATGTAGTACATGAAATTGAACCAGGGGAAAAAATCAATCGAATAATCTTATTGAATGAGTAAAAAAATATCAACAGAATGAAAAAAACTCCTCTTTTTCAAAAGCATATCGACTCGGGTGCCAAAATGAACCCCTTTGCGGGATTTGAGATGCCCGTTGTGTATTCATCTATTACTGCAGAGCACCACGCTGTACGAAAAAATGCCGGAATGTTTGATGTGTCCCATATGGGTGAGTTTATAGTCAGGGGAAGGGAAGCCGCTAAATTTGTTCAGTATGTCACTTCAAACGATGTGGAAAAACTCTATCCAGGTAGAGTGCAATACTCTTGTTTTCCAAATGAACAGGGTGGAATTGTTGACGATCTTTTGGTTTACCGCCTATTTGAAGATGATCACAATCCGGGTGAGCAAGCCTTTATGTTGGTAGTAAATGGAGCTAATTTGGCAAAAGACTGGCGCTGGGTAAATAAGAATAATCGCTTTGAGGCCGAACTTACAGATGTCTCAGATCAGACAGGGCTCATTGCTCTTCAGGGTCCACTTGCAGCTGAAATCCTTGGCAAAGTCAGTGAGATTGACCTGGTGGATTTTCCATACTACCATTTTAAAAAGGGCAAAGTAGCTGGCTTTTCTAATGTTTTGGTCTCTACCACTGGTTACACCGGATCCGGGGGATTTGAGATTTATGCAGATGCCAATCAGATTGGTGGAATCTGGGATTCTCTTGTAAAAGCAGGAAAGTCTCACGGACTTGCTCTTGCAGGACTTGGAGCAAGGGATACCCTCCGCCTGGAAATGGGATTCTGCCTCTACGGAAATGATATCGATGACGCCACCTCCCCGCTTGAAGCAGGCCTGGGCTGGATTACTAAACTGAAAAAGGGTAATTTTATCGGCTGCGATAAGATTCAGGAGCTTAAAGAAAAGGGTCTTAGTAGGAGATTGGTTGGCTTTTCGGTTCAGGATCGAAGAGTACCCCGAAATGGATACGAAATTGTGGATCAGGCCGATGAGGTCATTGGAAGAGTGACTTCCGGAACTCAGGCTCCATCACTGGGATACCCTATTGGTATGGGTTATGTCAATATCCCCTGGTCAGCACCCGGCACCGATATCTGGGTTCTTGCCGGAAGGAAAAAACTCCATTGCAAGGTTGAAAAACTGCCCTTTTATCAAAATACTTAAACAAAACAGGCTAGTTTTTACTTAAAATAAGTGGTTACTTCGATGACATTGAGGGATTGACAGAAAGCACCCTTGGTAGTAACCGAATTTTTTAATGGGTCTTTTTCACCTTACACAATAGAGTTTTACGTATAATGGAAGTTTCAGAAGCTAGATCAAAGTTTATTGAATCCTGGGGTAAGCTTGGAACAAACTGGGGAGTTAACCGGACTATGGCTCAAATTCATGCCCTTTTACTCGTCTCCCCCGCGCCCCTATGTACCAATGAAATTATTGAAGAGCTCAAGATAAGCCGGGGGAATGTAAATCAGAATGTGCGCATGCTCATGGACTGGGGTTTGGTCCATAAAGAATTGCGATGCGGTGACCGGAAAGAGTACTTCTATGCTGAAAAGGATATTTGGACGGTATTGCGACAGGTGATAAAACACCGAAAAAAGAGGGAATTGGATCCCCTTATGGATGTCCTCGGAGAGTTGACTAAAGTGGAGAACAACTCTCCTGAATCCCGCGAACTTCTCCGGATTTCCAATGAAATATTCCACTTTTCAAAGAAAACTGACAAAGCTTTGGACAATCTCGTCAAATCAGAAAAAAACTGGCTCACTTCGACCATCTTCAACATGATTCGCTGATTTTTTCTCTGGAACCTCCTTTAGACCATTCTCCTTAGAATTTGCAAATTTAAATTGACTACCTTTACCCTTTTGTTTAACGGCAAGGGAAATTTTCTGTGGTTTCCTTTCAATGAGCTTGAGTTAATGATAAAGGACCATATAGAAACTGTTAGCTCAGTGCAGACTGTTATTTTTCAAAGATGGGATACTCTCGAGCTATATTGAACAGCTTGCATAATGAGGGGTTATTTAACTGGCCACTACGAGGTCAAAATTATTATCGACATAAGTGTAATAAATTTTTAGCGGATGAAAATATTTCCTTTTAGGGCAAATTATCCGGACCATGATTTAATTGCGTCATTGGACTCCTTTCTTGCCAATGTTAAGTTTCAATATCGCGAATTTTCCCGCAATGGTTTTTTCCAAAAAACTAAAAGCGAAGGGCTTTATCTTTATGAGATAATCAGCTCCGGTGGAATTTCGCACAAGGGATTGATTGCCTCGGTGGATTTGAGGGAGTATTTTGACAAAAATATTGTCATACACGAGCACACCATATCTAGTAAAGAACAGCAGCAAATGGAGTTAATCTTACAGAGGCATGCGATGGTTAAGCCTATTCTACTTTGCTTCAGGTCTTCCAATACTTTTGATCGATTGGTCCGGCAGGCAGGTGAATCCTGCAAGGAACTTTATAAGGTAGAGCTAAAGAGTGATGGAAGTACCCATGTTTTTCATGAGATTACCGAGGGAAAAATTCTAAACGATTTTGTGGCATTTTTTGATAAGCGGGTGCCCAAAGCTTATATTGCAGATGGCCACCATCGAACAGCTGCTACAGCTCGACTCCACAAAAAACATCTTAGTGAACCGGATAAGCATCCTGACGCTCCTTCCATTCTGGCAGCCTTTTTTCCATACGACCAAATGGAAGTCCATGATTATAATCGCGTAATCGAAATACTCAATTCTATCAGCCCAACTATGGTTTTGGCCAAATTGAGCCAGTATGTGGATATTGATCTTCTCGATATTGCCAGGAAACCCCGCACTAAGGGGGAGCTTAGCATGCTAATAAACAAAGAGTGGTACAGTCTTAAATGGAGAACGCGGGTTTTGGAGCGCTTTGCTGATAGAGAGGCAGTTAATGATTATCATCTTTTCAACGAATTGATTCTCAAGGAGGCTCTTGGTATAGACGATGTCAGGACAGATGAAAGAATTAAATATATTGAGGGACCCAAAGGAATATCGGGTTTGATGGAGAGAACTCAAAAAAACGATTTGAGAATAGCCTTTTGTCTGCCCCCCTTGCTTTTGGAGGACATGATTCACGTGGCAGACCTGAATCTGACTCTACCTCCAAAGAGCACCTGGTTTGAGCCCCGCATTAAGAATGGTTTGATTGTTCAGGAAATTAATTGACCTTTATGGCTAATAGATTGATCACTGCAGATCGAATATACGATGGACAGGGAAGTTGTTTTACTGATTTAGCGATAGTGTTAAATGGATCGCAGATCGTAGACCTGGTCCCTCTGAATAGCCTGCTGAGTGCTGATCTCGAGAATTACTCAGGTGTTATCTGTCCCGGTTTTATCAATGCTCATTGCCATTTGGAACTCTCCCATATGAAAGGACTCGTAGATTCCGGCTCGGGTCTAATACCCTTTATAAAAGATGTGGTGACCAAAAGGGGAGCTGGTCAGGAGGTGATTCAAGCTGCCATTGCTCAAGCTGATAAGGAAATGTGGACAAATGGAATTGTTGCGGTAGGTGATATCAGTAATAATAGCGATAGCTTTGAAGTAAAGGCTAACTCCTCCATTCACTATCACACCTTTGTGGAAATGTTTGACTTTCTTCAGGAAGCGGATGCCCAGCAAGTATTCGAAAGTTATATTAAGGTGTACAGGAATCTGAAAGAGGATTATTCTCTGTATGGATCGGTGACACCTCATGCGCCATACTCGGTTTCAAAAAACCTTTTTCGTCTGATTGGCGATGAGAATAGACTGACTAACGCTCCTGTAAGTATTCACAATATGGAAACACCTGCCGAAATTGAACTCTTTATGTCAAATAGTGGAGAACTCGTTTCCTTTTACGAGGGCTTCGGAATCTCTACCAGGGATTTTAAAGCGATCGGGAAAACTTCCGTCTATTATGCTATGGGCCATATGGACCCCCACAGGACTACCCTTATGGTGCACAATACTCTTTGTAGACAACCAGAGATCAATGACGTCCAAAACTGGAATAAAAATGTCTATTGGATCACCTGTCCTTCAGCCAATCTCTACATTGAAAATCGCCTGCCCAAGTATCGATACTTTACTGAAGCAGGCGCCAAAATCGCTATCGGAACTGACAGTCTAACTTCAAATTGGCAATTATCTATTCTTGAAGAAATGAAGGTTATAAAACGGTTTCAGTCCAATATCACCTTTGACGACTTGATCAAATGGGCCACCCTTAACGGTGCAAAGGCCTTGCATCTCGATCATCGTTTTGGCAGTATCCAAAAAGGTAAGTCACCCGGACTTAATTTATTGAAGGACGATACCGGAAAATCGCCTGAAGCTCTGGGGAAGGACCTGGTGGTTGAGAAGATAGCCTGACAGTGGAAGGGAACCCCATTCTTCTTGGTAGCCATCTCCTTTGTTTTTTTATCGAATTAGGCTAATAAATAATAAGCTTGAATGATGAAGGTTATCAAAGCAATCAATTGAATAATGGAAGCAAAGTTTAAGAGACTTAACATTTTCGAATTTCAATAGCCCTATCCCGGCCTTCAAGGATTTGGCGTTAAGAAAAATGGGTTCCACAACGTTAAGAAATTTGGTAGTGTCTGAAGGCGATAACAGTTCAACTACTCAACAAAACCTGTACCGAGAACTATCAACCCATCAAACATGAGTCCAAATGCTACAAGCAGGGAACTGTTAACGACTGAGTTTACCAAATTTTAGTTGGGGGAGCCATTTTT
>REEI01000008.1 GCA_007695145.1 Saprospirales bacterium
AAAATTTAAACAAAAACCAAATTTCCTCCGTATTTTCGGGGGGGGCGACCCTAAACAACAGATTTAATTGTGATTACAAATCATTTGTTCTTTTTTGTAGTCCAAAAATCTATTTTACTTTATTTTTTACAATTATGTCATTTATTTGTTTTAAACCGAATCTTTCTGGTCAGTGTAATGGTTTGGATGAAGTTTCATGTGTAACGAGTGGAATAAACCTAATGCCGAGTCAAGGTAACAAATTAGGTTTGCCAAAGTGTAATAATGAGAATGATGGGTTAAAACATAGTTTTCAATTGGCTGATTTCGAATTGCCTAGAGTTGAAAGAGATGGTTTTTTTTATGAAGGAGGATTTTACGTTCCAGATACCTTGTTTTTTGTGTTTGCTTTACCAAATTGGTATAGTATTGATAATCTTGAATTTAATCCAGAAGTAGGAGTAGGTGAAGAAGTTTTTTTTCAAGATATTGATTTTATAGCTTCTTATAATGATGTCGATTCTGACTATCCCTATCAAACTAACTTAACTAATATTTTTGTTTATCGTATTATATTGAATGGATTCACTGCAGATACATGTGAAATATATTTGGGAGGAAATTATACTTTTTATCTTTTTAGAGAAACATTTTTTGATTCTGGTAATTGGTCATCTCATAATGTAATTCCATTTAATTTTCATCTTGGAAGGTTAGCGAATAACTCCGATGAGACACTTTACACATTTAATAATTTTATTGATTTGCCAATGGCTTGTGGTGAATATGAACTAAAAGCCGTAAGACACCAAAACCACTTCGTACATGCTCAATTTGGTTGCGAAGTAGCAGACCCAGATTGTGAAGAAGTATTGTTGACTGATTTGATACTACCATTTTTTTTCGATATTGATGATTATTATTATTATTTGCCGGAACCATTAGTTGCTTGTGATCGAAGTTATGCTCCTGTAAATGATAATTTTAATTTATTTTTAGATAGGACACTTATTGTTGATACTGACTATTGTTTTATTAGTGACATTCATCAAAAATTTATTTGGGATCATCCATTTGGCGGTAATGTTAATCCACGATTCATCTACATGGGGCCCGATGCAAAAATAATAATTGAATCTGGTAATACTTTTACCTTGGAGCGTACAATTGTACTATCCTGCGACACCCTCTGGAACAGCATAGTAGTAGAGGACGGAGCTATTCTGAATATTAATGAAAGCTACATCAGAGACGGACTGAATGCTATTCACGTGAAGCCGGGTGGTATATTGAATATTAGTAGAAATATATTTGATGCAAATCACATTTCTATATATTCTGAGAACAATCCCGATCCCGGAAGTTATGATATTGAGGTGCGTGGGTTTTATGGGAATGAATTTGTTAATAATAGTGATTTTAAGGAGTATCCTGATAGTTATCAAGGATCGAAATATGAAAGACCATTTGCAGCAATACAAATTAGAGACATCACTAATTTTCCTATGACGGGAATGGGTCAGTTAGGTGAAGTAGAATACAATGTCATTGATAATATGATGTATGGTATTATGGCATATAGAACCGGATTGAATTTAAGCAATTATCAGATAAAAAATATAAGAGATGATGGTTACGGGATTGGAGTTGCAATTTTATTAGAACAGAGAGGATTTATCGTATCTGAAATAGTTGGAAGTGGTAAGGGTGCCCAATATCCCAATATCTATAACTGTGATTATGGTATATGGTCGCATAACGGACTGAATTATTTTTATGATAATAAGATTGAGGATGTAGGATTGGGAATATCACTTTCTAATAGTCAGGCATTAAGTGTAAATAGTATATATGACAATTCAATTGAAGCTGAATGGAAAGGAATTTTCCATGGATTTGGTAGGATTGGGATAATGAATATCAGGAATAATGATATTGAAATAGCTCAAACTGCTAGTCCACCATATACTTTGATTCCGACGGGAATTTATCTGAGAGGATTTGGTCCCAATCCATTATTGCCACCAAGGATTATGGAAAACAATGTAGTAAGTAAAACTGATGGTGAAAGGGGAATATTTGTAGAGAGTGTTGCAAACACCCGTATAAGAGAGAATTCATTGATTTCTGAACACAATACATTTGGTTATATCGGTATAGGTGTAGAGAACAGCCCCAATGCACTTATAGATTATAATACAACTAGCTCTACATTAGCTGAGGACTACATGGCTACTGGAATATTACTTGAAAACTCCCACAGAAGTCGGATCAATTGCAATAGTACTAGCATCACCCGTTTGGGAATAAATATTCTTGAATCCTGTGATGGGACTGAGATAAAAGGAAATGAAATAGGTAAGCACCATGATGCGGGATTGTTGTACGGTTATTTAAATTCATCAGCTCATGTACATATCACAGGTGAGCAACACCATCATGGTAATATCTGGGATCCCTCATATGGCGGGCCAGGAGCACCCTCCTCTTCTATTGGTGCAAGACATATGAATACATTTTCAAATATTTACGAATTGTCGCGATTTTTTGTGGATGAAAATGAGAATCCGGATTTCATTACCACTAGGCATCCGGTTGATTGGTTTAGAGATGAAAATGCTCAAGGAAGGACCTGGGAGTGCCCTGAAAACAGACCCGAGGGAGATTGGTACGATGTTAGTCCGCGGGATGTGCCAACTGATCTGGATATAGAAATTGCAACCGGCAAACCATTTATCGAAAATGTTCAGTTTGAGCAAAGTCTCGATTATATTTCCAAGCGAAATTTATATCATCGCATACTGGAGGGGTATTACAGCAGTACTGCATTGGCATTGCCCGTTTTAGACACTTTTGTTACCAATATGGAATCGAGCAGTATAGGTATATTTTTTGGTATATTGAAGGATTTGTCGATTGTATCAAGTCTGGATTCTTTACAATTGGGAGAAATTGATGAGCGAGTAGGAAAAATCAGATCGGCAGTAGCAGAACTGATAGCAATTGACTCTATTGCATGGTTGGACACAGCTGCAGTGGATACGGCTCAGTGGTTGATTGACCGGCAGCCACCACTTGATACCATTGGATATTATTCCGTATCCTTGCAAAACTATTACGAAGCCGTTGAGCCCGATGTCAGTAGTTTAGTCAGCAGTATAAACAGTGCATTGACAGAGATTACAGCTACGTCCCCACCGGAAGGAGTTGAAAAGTATATGTTGGGCATCATCGCCAATAAGGTAGTCATGGATGATTGGGAATTTAATACCAGTCAAAAGAACAATATCAATGCCATATCGGAATACTGTCCTGCATATGGTGGGCCGGGTGTGTATTGGGCTCGATCCATAAGGAGTACCTACGACCCGGGGCAAGTTTATAACGATACACTATGTACAGAGAGTTGGGCGCCACGGATAGTTAGACCAGTAGAGGTAGAAGAACCCATTACTGTTTCTCTTTACCCAAATCCTGCTCAGACAACCATAACTATAGAATTTTCTG
>REEI01000007.1 GCA_007695145.1 Saprospirales bacterium
TAGCTTTCATGCGAATCAATTGATCTACTCTTTCGATTAGTTGTACTTTTTCTAAGAAGGTCATAGTGCTTTATTTTTGATAAGGTTGAGAATTTGATCGAATATGCGTTCCAGAATGGAGCGGTCTTCTGTTATGATATCTACCCGGACTCCTGCATGCGGGCGGTACTCCAGTTCTTTGTCGTAAGTGGTGATCAGTTGATCGGGTAGGGCTATTTTCAGTTCGTAAATCATCTGTCCTTCCTGATTGGGGGTGGGTATCAGGGAAATATGGGAAACATAGGAGGAGATCATGCCCCATTCTTTGTGGGGGTAATTGTCGAACTTAATGAGTGCCCTGCTCCCCTGCTCGATTCTCGCCAGCATCGGAGAGGGAAGCTGTGTGCGAACAAAGTTATTGCTTTGTTTTTGGTGAGGTATTATGGTGAACAATGGAGTAGCCTGATTGACAAAAGCACCTGGCACAATGCCCACCTGTAAACTTAGCGTGCCGGCAATCTCGGCTTTGAGGTAGTAAGTTTCTTCCCATTGCATAATGGCCAATTCTATCCCATTAATGGCCTCCTGTATTCTGTATAGGTGCTCAGCAATTAAGGAAGTTCTGCTTTCCGTTAGATTTTGTATCTCGGTTTCCAATTGATGAATACGCAATCTCTGCTGTAGGACATTTTGGTCGGCAGCATTGAGCTGCTTTTTAAACCGCAAATAGTCCCCCTTGGCTTGCTCCATCTCTCTATCGCTATAAACTTCATCCTTCCATAAGCTTTGGTATCGGTTAAAATCCTTTTCCACCAATTCCATTTCCCTCTCCAGATAGTGTTTATCCCGCTCCAAAATGGCTATTAGTTCAGCAGTGGTTTTAATCTCCTGATGTAAGGTTTTCATGCGGACAAAAACACCAGATTGCTTCAAATCATTTATAAATGCATCGTAATTCAACTGCAGGCGTGAATAGGCAGCTTGTAAGTCACCCAATTTCAGATTTTTGGGAATGGACAAATCTAGATAGTCGGCAACCAACTCCACTTCACTTAAGTCCGCCAAAAATGACTTTAGGATTTCTAAATCAGCAGTATTGGTCAGGTTGTGAAAAAACAAAATGCGATCTCCGATTTTTACTTCTCCACCATCCTCTGTCAGTATAGCCTCCAATACTGCACTGGTCTTAGCATAATGCTCAATGGGCGGCTGATCTGCACTTAATATTCCCACAGCCTCTGTTTTGTCCGGATAGCGAATAAAGCCGGACATCACCACTAAGGTGAACGCCACCAATGCCACACTGCTGATTCCGCTTCTCAGCAGCCAGCCCGGAGGTCTTCCGATCAGGTCATCTATTTCTGATCGCGAGCGAAAATCTTCGTTGTTTATTACTTCAGGCATATTTTTGACTATTGACTATTGACCTTATGAACTCAATTTTCAATTAATTCCCCAATTCCAATTGATTTTTTACCAAAGTATAATAGTGTCCTTTGAGCTGAACGAGTTCCTGGTGGGTTCCCTTTTCAACTACCTCCCCTTCCTCCAGCACAATAATCTGATCTGCATTTTTTACCGTACTCAATCTGTGTGCAACTACTATTGCCGTTCGATTTTTTAAAAAATTATTGAGGTTTTCCATGATTATTTTTTCGTTATTGGCATCCAGGGCATTGGTTGCTTCATCAAAAAATAAAAATTCCGGATTTTTATATACTGCTCGTGCAATCAGTAATCGCTGCCTCTGTCCCTGACTTACGCCATTTCCTTTGGCTCCTATTTTGGTGTTTAAGCTCAGTGGCAATGATTCCACGAATTCCAACAGATTGGCTGTTTTGAGTGAATCTAAAACTTTCTGATAATCGGTTTCATCATCGCTTTCGGCTATGTTATTGGCAATGGTATCGGAGAATATGTAGCCATCCTGCATCACTACTCCACAGTACTTTCTCCACGACTTTTGGTAGATCGCGTCCAGAGACACAGGACCTATACTAATTTTTCCCTGAGTCGGGGGATAAAAGCCGAGCAGCAATTTAATCAAGGTGGTTTTTCCACTGCCACTGGTTCCTACAATGGCGGTAGTTTTACCTCTGGGAATTCGGATATTTACCTTTTTTAATACCTCATCCCCAATCGGCGTATATTTAAAGGAAACGTCTGAGATGAGAATGTCACCCTCCGGTATTTCTGCTACTTTAGTGAGTTTACTGTCTTCCTCCTCCGGATTGCCATGGATTTCCCCCAACCTCTCCAGACTAATAGATGCGTCCTGTGCAGCCCGAATAAAACCCACCAATTGATTGAGCGGACCATTGAGCTGACCGATGATGTATTGGATCGCCAACATCATTCCCAGTGTCATGTGGCCGTCTAAAACAGCCTTTGCAGCAATGAAAGTAATCAGAATGTCTTTTAACTGGGTAATGGACAATGCACCGGCATCCTGATATTGACTAATTGCCAAACCTCTCATCTGCGTGCGGAACAATTTTGCCTGAATCACAGCCCATTTCCATCGCCTTTTGAGCTGACTTCCCTGTAACTTTATCTCAGGCATGCCCTGAATGATCTCAATTAATGAATCCTGAGTATCAGACAACTCCTGAAATGCCTTATAATCCACCTCTTTCCTCTTTTTTAGAAAAATATATATCCATGCGATGTAGAGAAAAGCAGCAATCAGAAATATGGCGACAATGGTAATTGAATAAATGGCCAAAACAATTCCAAAAACAAACAGGGTGGCAATGGAAAGGATTAAACTCAGGATGGATTGAGTTAAAAAACTTTCCACCCTTTTGTGGTCACCTATCCGCTGAAGTAAATCTCCTATGTTTTTTGAGTCAAAAAAACCAAGGGGCAGCTTCATCAATTTGATCAGAAAATCGGCTATTAGGTTTACATTGATCCGAACAGAGATATGCAAAATGATCCAACTCTGAATAAAGCGAACCGATACTTGCCCAACAAACAACATCAATTGTCCCACCAAAACAATATATATAAACCCGAGGTTCTGGGTATCGATTCCAATATCTACCAAACTCTGGGTCAGGAAGGGGAATATCAATTGAAAAACCATGCCCAGCATTAGCCCTATGAGCACCTGCCACAGTAGGCGGGTATGAGGTCTCAAATAATCAAAAATGAACCAAAAACCCCTTTTCGAAAAGTCGTCCAAATCGTCCCGATAAAATTCCGGAGTAGGTTCAAGTAAGAGTGCTACCCCATTATCACCATCGCTACTGTATGATTTGTTAAACTCACTATGAGTCAGTTTGATTTTCCCGGCTCCCGGATCTGCAATCCAGACATTTTTCCCGGATATTTTATACACCACTACGAAATGGTTTTGATTCCAGTGTACGATACATGGCAAAGGCGCTTCCTTCAAGGAAGGCACTGCCATATTGTCAGTTGGGGGGGGGGGTAAGTGGCACCTTTACAGCAAGCGACCTAAATCCGATGGATTCAGCCG
>REEI01000117.1 GCA_007695145.1 Saprospirales bacterium
GCTTTTTTTGATTTAATTTCACATCTTAATCACGCTGTTGGGACTTTTCGGAGTGGACTCATCGATGAACTATTGCCCAATAACTTTAAATTAGAGGAAGCTTAGTATGTAGTTGCTCGTAGGCTTACTGTTTAACTACATCTTGTTGAACCTGCACTGGATCAAACCCAAGATCTTCAAGAAATGCCCTTGCCGACCTTACATAGTTATTGGCTTTGATGGAGCTGGCAACAATATGCATCGCATGATTCACCAAGCCAACCTATAATAGCAAAATTCGTGCCTGGCTGCCTCCTGTAATATTCAATCAAAAGTGTACAGGGTAATTGTGGTTTGTACATTTTCCCTCACTATCTTGTACTACCTGTTTCGATAAAGTGAAGCACATCATCAGCATTTAAAATCCCAAAAAAACCATCTCTTTTTAATTCATAGTGATTTATTAAGTTGTGCCAACTTTCATTCAAATCATTTGAACTTAAATTTAAAAATTCTATCTTTAAATTGATGTATTTATACAAAGACCTGATTGCGATTTCGTGACTTATGGTTTTGGAAATTATTAATTCCATTAGTTTAGAAAATATTTTTTTTTCAAAATTGGAAAAATCCTCAGATGTCAGCTTAAACTTATCTTGTTTTAAGATATACGTCCATTTGCCCTCCGTTACCTTTTGTTTTGATAGTAAAAGGTCAAACTCATCAAGCCAAATATTGTTTAATATAAGGTTATCGACAAATCCAACTATTTCCCTTGCATCGACTAGATCAAGCAAATAGCATAATAATAAAAATTTTAGTTTACTTTTCATTTTAATGTTATCTTCCAGGTGACATATGAATGATTCTTCTAGTCCATGGGTTAAACCCAATTGAAAACACCTGTCCACCTGATGTTGTATAATTAAAGCTTATTGTACGCCAGTTTCTTACCCTAATATTTCCATATCTTGCAATTTCAGCCCTCATGAATGCTGCTCCCCTTTTGCCTGCATTTACATTGCTCCCCATATAAATATCCTTTGCAATTCTATGATGTAATTTAGCGTAATTTCCAACATAGTATCTAAGCCCAGCCACAAATACTTTTCCAGAAGCAATTGAAGCCAGACCACCTCCGATTAAATACTCCCATGGCGCAACAGCAGGTCTTATTGCTCCGGATGCCATAAAGAAAGCACCCTCTGTACCATCTGCATTATAGAATTGAATAGCACCTCCAGAGCTGTGAAAGGCTGATCCCCCATCAGCATAATATTCTGTATATCC
This sequence comes from Saprospirales bacterium, assembly GCA_007695145.1. Classification (GTDB taxonomy): domain Bacteria; phylum Bacteroidota; class Bacteroidia; order Chitinophagales; family Saprospiraceae; genus PWJY01. The sequence continues at coordinate 1,270 of REEI01000117.1, forward strand.
TCCCAACTCGTGTTGTTCACGCCTAATTACCTCCCAAGGATCCGTCCCCCCAAACAAACCATCATTCATCGCATGATTCACCACCCCCACCGTCGCTGCCACACCAAACCCCTTCCAAAAGCTCCCACCGGATATAGAGGAGCCAATGCCTCCGCTGAGGGCGCCCCCACCTATCATTGCAAAGTTCGTACCCGAACGACTCCAGCCGGCAGCTTTGCCATGAGCGCCTATAGCACTTCCAATCCCGGAGCCAATTCCTCCACTAGCAAAACCATGCCAGAAATCACCTCCTTGAACATAAGATAATCCACCGTTTGAGACATTGTGCAAGCCATTGGAAAGGATTCCAATTCCGACGCCTATTAAAATAGATAAGCCAAAGTCATCTCCATCCGGATCGTTAAATGAAAACCGATTGTTCGCCATACTGTTGTATGGCGTGAGGCCGAAGTATTTTTCAGCTGCCGGATCAATCTTTCCCGCAAAAGCACTTTTGCTATCGCAGAAAGTGTTTTGACTTCGCACACAAGAACACGAACAATGTCAGAGTAAGCCGCTATCGCGGTTTCGTCACTTGAAAGCATTTCGTATGCTTTCATCGCAAGCGAATCGTTCCTCAATGTTTCACTTCGGCCACGAGACATCTCTATGTCTCGAACAGCCTCGTTCACCACCTCCCAAGACTCGGATCCAACGTCCGGTAATGTGCTGCGTAGAGCAGGGCATTGGAGATACTGACATTCTCTATGGAGTTGTATTGATATGCCCACCCACCCTCGACACGGAGGTCGAGGTTCCTTCGTCAAAGGTACATTTAGTACCTTTGGTGCCGCCTTTCGTCGGCACTTCACTCAGTCACCTCCGGATAGTCCACCCAAAAGTCAGGATGCTCCATATGGAGGCCGAAGGGATTCACGCAGTAGAATTTTGAAGCGGAAGCTTCAAAATCAAAGGTTTGGGGAACCTTTGACGGAGTGAACCGCGACAGCGGGTGGGTTGGCCTTTTCCTGGCGTATTTCATGATCAGCCGGGTCTAAGCTGATCTCTCCATCGCCATCAAGATCAGCAAACCAGACGCGGCCGTTGCCAAGGCGCCGTCTTGAGCTTTAGGGCTTGCGCAACAATAACTTACTAATTTAGCCTCGTTCTTTTGCACGCTACCTGCGTTAAAAAGCCTCGCCGTAGCTCCACTATGCCTACGTTTTTTGCCTTGTTAGCGCACAAAACAACTTCGGCTATTCTAAGGAACTTATTATTGCGCAAGCCCTTAGTCGAAAGATGATCGGTAATGACATATTCAAAGTAAGAAGGGTCATTGCCAATTTCATATACATATCTGCCTTGCGAGTGCTGCAACTGAAAAAACGCTCCATCCACTACCTCTAATCCTGAGTAGTACTTTCGCTCTGTGGCCGGGCCGTTGTAGGGGGTTACTTGTCCTGAGCAGGAAGTCGAAGGGTGGTTTCGGAGAGGCCGGTACTGAGCGACAGTCGAAGGGTTGTTGCCGATGGCAGACAATCGCTACCGGGTTAGGTTCTGTATTTCAAAGAACTTTTGTGGGGTAAAGATAAGGATACTACTTTTATTTCAAAAAGCTTTCAGAGTTTTTTAGCTGTTGGAGAAAACGGACTGTGTCTTCTCCAGACTCAGCTTGATTGTCTCAAGTCTCCGCTTCTTGCAGTGTTTTCTTCTGGTTCCTGGCATGGGGCTGAAGTTATTGTTAATTCTAACTTATCTTTATGTTTAGGTTATTGAGTAGGTCATCTATATTCTTTGCCTAATCCACCAACAACATAATTTATTGTAAACCTGGGTATAAAATTACCCGAATTATTAATGCCTCCTATAGTCAAAATTATTTCATCAGTATTTTCTATCCTGCAATTACCTAAAATAAAACCTACTACGGGAGAAAACTCATCACGAATTAAGGTTCTTAAATAATCATAATTTTCAAACCGATGTCCCATGGGGTATTCGTTGAAATCAAAGGATGGGTTAAGCTACCGCCAATAAGTAAGCAATTTTATTTCCTTTGGTTTTGATCTTTTGCCATCTTTGCTCATTACTAAAGATTATGAAGAACAAGCTCATTCTGTTTACTCTGGCCGGTGTTAATTTCACCCACATCATGTTTACCATGATACTGATGCCGCTAGGGGACTTGTTTATGGAGGAGTTTGGGATCAATGCGTTGCAGTTCAGTCATCTGGTTTCGGTCTATGCCTTTGCGGCTTTTTTTTCCGGTCTGGTGGGCATCTTTCTCATGGATCGTTTCAACAGAAAAACCACCTTGTTGTTTTTGTTTATCGGCTTTTGGATTACTGCTGCCGCATGTGGTATGGTAGTATCCTTCGAGCAATTGTTATTATTGCGATTTTGCAGTGGTGCCTTTGGTGGAGTTATAGGGGCACTTGCACTAGCTATAGTAAGTGACCTTTATTCATACAGGGAGCGTTCCGGAGCATTGGGAATCATTATGGCTGGTTTTTCTGCAGCAGCTGCTTTTGGAATTCCCTTTGGTTTGTTATTGGCGGATTGGTTCAGTTGGCGGATGCCGTTTTTCTTCATTGGGGGTATTGGGCTGTTACTTAGCTTGTTTATCTTTTTATCTTTCCCCAAAATTCGTCCTGCTACCGAGCGCTCTGTATTGAATTTCAAGGACAACCCTCTGAGAAAAATGCTGGCTGACGGCAATCAAAAAATGGCATTGTTGGTTGCCTTTGTTCTCGTCCTCGGCCATTTTTTGATCATACCCTTTATAGCACCCTATATGATGAGGAATGTGGGCTTTTCTATGCAGGAGATTTCATATGTGTACTTTGTTGGGGGTGCACTTACCGTTTTTAGTACCCCACTTATTGGAAGAATTACTGATAGAATTGGCCCTTCAAAGGCCCTTATCTATTTTATGCTGATTTCTTTTGTGCCGGTAGTGGTTTTAACCAACCTCAGCGAATCTGCTCTGTTGTGGGGGTTGGTTACGACCAGTGCCTTTTTTGTCTTTGGAAGTGGCCGTACCATTGCTCCACAGACCATGATCACAGCCTCTGCACCTCCCCATACCCGAGGTGGATTTATGAGCCTGAAATCTTCTCTTCAGCAGTTGTCCATTGCGGCTGCAAGTTTTATTTGTGGTTTGATTGTGACTATAGGAGAGGATGGAAAATTCATCAACTACGATCTGGTGGGTTATCTTTCGATCGCCATCTGCATGGTTGCTATATGGTTGGCTTTGGGGTTGAAAGTTGCCAGGGGAAATTGACCTACTTCATGATGCGGACATGTGTTATCTTTGCAAATAAAAGAGAGTATGGATTTACTTAAAATTTTGTTCCCAATAGTCATTTTTGGCTTGATTTCCTGTGGTGAAGAGTCAGAGGGCAATGGAGGTGAAACTTTTGAGGAGAATGGTACCGTTGAAATCCAGCAGCCCGCGACCCCGGAACAATCGGATCGGGACCCGAATGCCGTTTATGTGGATACAGAGTTCTTGCCTTTTTCAAATGGCGTGGCGACTTTTGCAGACAGAATTTTTGCCAGGACCATCAAGTACCATCAGTTCGAAATTGAAGGTGGCGAAATCATTGACATAAGGGTTTCTTCTGAAAGCGATCAATCATTGGTATCCATTTTGGGTCCAGGAGGTCAGAGATTTGTCAGAACTGCATTTGGTGGCCCGGACGGTGATTTTTTGTGGAACGAGCGCTTTCATGAGCCTGGAAAATACACCGTTCAGGTTTCACTGCAACACGAATTCGCAGTTGAAGGAGGAAGCACTTCTTACGACCTGGCCATTAGAAAAATTTCGGAATAATATCAGCGCAAAATGGTTTCATTGCGCTCCGGGCCGACAGAAACCATGCTGACCCGCGTATTGAGGCTTTTTTCGAGATAGGTGATAAATTGCCTGGCCCCGGGGGGTAACTGGTCAAAGGAACGGACAGCTCCAAGTTCTTCCTTCCAGCTTTTAAAGGTTTGGTATTCGACATTCCTAATATCGGTCTCCATTTCATAGGGGACTTGCTCGCTCATGGTTCCATCAATTAATTGGTATCTTTCGCCTGCTTTGAACTGGTCTATAGCAGAGAGCACATCCAATTTGGTGACCACTAAATCTGTCACTCCATTCAACATGATTACATACTTTAGTTGAGGCAGGTCAATCCATCCACACCTTCTCTTTCGGCCGGTGGTTGCTCCGTACTCGTGACCGGCCTGCATAAGTGTTTCACCATATTGATCGAACAGTTCGGTGGGGAAGGGGCCACTGCCAACTCTGGTGCAATAGGCTTTTGTGATTCCAATGACTTTTCCAATGGAAGAAGGTGCGATCCCCAGTCCTGTGCAAACTCCGGCTGTAATGGTATTTGAAGAGGTGACGAAAGGGTAGGTCCCATAGGTGATGTCCAGCATGGAACCCTGAGCGCCCTCAGCGAGTATAGACTTTCCTTCCGCGAGTAATTCATTGAGAAAGTACTCGCCATTGACGAAATTCAAACCACGCATTTTTTCTACCGCTTCAAACCACTTTTTCTCTTCAGATTCCAGGTCAAAATCAATATTGGGATAAATGGAAGCCAATTTGAGATGTTTTTGTTTGAGCTGTTCGTAGCGTTCGGCCAGGTTGTCCTTGAGGACGTCTCCTGCCCGCAGCCCGTTCCTTCCCGTTTTATCCATGTAGGTAGGTCCAATGCCCCTGAGAGTGGAGCCTATTTTTTGCGCTCCTTTTTGCGCCTCCGATGCAGCATCGAGCAATCGATGAGTCGGTAATATAAGATGGGCTTTGAGTGAGATGTAAAGATTTTTTGTGCAGTCGAGACCTGAATTCATCAGACCTTCAATTTCTCTAATAAAAGTGATGGGATCGATTACAACCCCATTCCCCACTAAATTGATGGTGTGTTTCCTGAATATGCCGGAAGGGATGGTGTGTAGGACGTGTTTTTGATCTCCTATTTCAATGGTATGCCCGGCATTGGGCCCTCCCTGAAACCGACAGATTACATCGTATTTTTCGGATAGTAAATCCACTATTTTCCCCTTTCCTTCATCCCCCCACTGTAAGCCAACTAAAACATCTACTGCCATTTTATGCGTCATTTTTATAGAGCTGCAAAGGTAATTGCTTTCGCGTGAAATTTTAAAAACCTCCTTCAGATTTGCAATTACATCAAATCTGCTTTTTCCGGATTGTGTCGGTCATCTTTAATCTTCAATTCATTGGCTTCTTCCTCGAGAATTTCTTCTGCCAAATCATCTCTGCTTGTATCCTTCCAAAGACCCACTTTGGACATGTAAGCAACTCTTCCTAGAAGATGGGCACTTACAGGTGCTGTGATGAGAATAAAGAAAAGTATTGCCAGAGCCCTGGTCGTAATTCCAAAATCTGAAAAGTGAATGGCTGCAGCTACCAGAATTAGCCCAACACCCAGCGATCCCCCCTTGGTGGCAACAGATACTCTGAGGTAAAAGTCCGGCATCCTAAGCATTCCAATTGCTGCCAGTAGGATAAACAAAGCGCCTATGGTGCCAATTAATGCCATCAAAAAATCACTCATCGGATTCGGCTTTTTGTTTTAAGTAATAAGTAAATGACAGAGTTCCCAGGAATGCAATAAGAGCCAATATCATAGCTATATCCATGAAGGCAGGTTGATCGTTGATAATGCTGTAGACTACCATTATGCCTATTCCTACTGTTATAAGTAAATCGACGGAAATGATGCGATCGGGTAGGGTAGGTCCTTTGACAAATCTCACAAATATGAGCAAAACAGCCAACCCAAGTACAGGTAGTATTCCGTAAGTAAAAAATTGTTCTGCATTCATCTTGTCAGTTCCAGTAGTCTTTTTTCGATTCCATTTTTTATATGGTCAATGAATTTTTGCTTGTCAGTCAAATACATGGCATGCACATAAAGTGTCTTGCGATCTTTTGAAACATCAAGACTCAAAGTACCCGGAGTGAGGGTGATAAAATTGGCCAAAAGAGTGATCTCCAAATCGGACTCGGCGTCTATTGGCACGGCGATAATTGCCGGACGCATAAAATAATGTGGAGTACTTACGTCGAACGCAACCTGCAGATTAGCTTTTAACAATTCTGAAAAAAAGTAGAAGGTCAGTCCGATTGCTTTCGGAATGAGTTTAAAATATTTTTGGTCTTCCTCCCCTGCGGTCACCGCCCACATGATCAGATAGCTCAGAATAAATCCAAAGGCAAAATTGACAAAGTCCAGCCTGCCTGTTATAGCTACCCATATTATACTGAAGAGTAGGTTGAGCAAGAACCTCCGTTGCATATTCTGCTATTTATTTCCGGTTAAGATCACTTCGATGTATTTCTCAGGCTCCATTAAATCTATCGCTATTTGCTCGCAGATGTCATAAACCCACCCTGCTCCCAGTCCGAGGAATAAAGATACGGCTGCCAGAGCAGCTATGGGTAAAATGAAGCCGACTTTTTGCACTTTTCTGAGGTCGTAGAATGAATAAAAGTGTTTTCTAAAGGGCTTGTTAGGGGGTGTTTTCCAAAAGACCTCTACCCACACTTTACCAATGGCGAACAAAGTGACAAAGCTCGCAATAAGTATAGCGAGTATGGCAAAGTGGTTCCCGGTTTCTATCCCTCCGTTGATGAGGAGTAGTTTAGGCCAAAAACCCGATAGAGGAGGAATACCTACGAGTGAGAAAAGGGGAATAGCTATTAAAAGAGTTTTGGCTGGGTGACGCTCGTAAAGTCCACCGAGTTTTTTGAGTTTAAACGACCCTGTTATCCGGTGTATGAGGCCACTGACCATAAAGAGATTTGTCTTTACAATAATGTCGTGAAACAGGTAAAATACGGCACCTGCAATGGCTACTGCTGAGTACATCCCCAGACCTGCAATCATAAAACCAATGTGACAAACAATCATCCATGAAAACATCTTGCGCAGGTCATTTTGAATCATGGCCCCCATAGCCCCTGCCAGCAATGTGAAGATTGCCACTATTGTAATTACGCTCGACATAAAGGGGTCCGGCAAAAAAAACAGGCTAAAAATCCTGAGCATGGTGTAAACGCCAACCTTGGTGAGCAAGCCTCCAAAGATCGCTGAAATGGCTGAAAGGGGAGTATGGTAGGAGGCCGGCAGCCAGAAGTAAAGTGGGAATACAGCTGTTTTGATTCCCAGACCGACAAAAAAGAGCAAGGCGGAAATACTGACCAGCTCCTTGTTTTCTATTTCATGAATTTTGGTGGCAATATCGGCCATGTTCAGGGTGCCAGTCATTCCGTAGATGAATGCTATGGCTGTGATAAATAGTATTGAGGCCAGGAGGTTCAAGGTGACATACTTCAATGCTCCCTCTAATTGCCTTCTGCCGCCCCCGAATGTAATGAGGCCGAAAGATGCGATAATGATCATTTCAAACCAAACATACAGGTTGAATAAATCCCCTGCCATAAATGAGCCAAGTATGCCCATCATCAGAAAGTGAAATATGGGAAAGAAGACAAACATAGACCTGCGTCTACTCATACTGCCGGAAGCAAAAACTGAAACCGCAAGTCCCGACAAGGATGCAATTAAAATCATACTAGCGGAAAAGAGGTCCACCACAAAGGTGATCCCAAACGGAGCCTCCCAATTCCCTGCCTGAGTCACTTGAATGCCGTTTTGATACACACTTAGGAAAAGAAAAAAGGCAACCGCAAGTCCAAGGGTATTTCCAAAAATGCTTATTCGGCGCTGAAGGTGAATCCTGTTCCAAAGAAATAACAAAACCAGGGCATTGATCGCCTGAATGATTATCGGCAGTAAAATCAAGTCATTCGTCATAGCTCGTCCTCGTCTTCATCTTTTAAACTATCAAGGTCTTCCACTCCTCCCAATACATATTCACGCTGCAATAATACCATCGCAAATGCCTGGAGGCCAAATCCTATAACTATTGCCGTGAGAATGAGTGCCTGGGGAAGGGGATCGGCATAGATTTCTCCAAGGGTCAATTCATCGCTTCCAATCACCGGAGGATGCCCTTTTGTGATGCCTCCGAGAATAAATATGAGCAGATTTGCCCCATTCCCCAAAATGATCAGCCCAATGATCAACTTTACCAGGCTCCTTCTCAGCACCAGGTATATGCCCGCTGCGTACATTAGTCCAACTATGAAAGCAAGTACTGTTATCATAATGCTAACTTCCCTGTTCTTCTCCAATTGAAAAAATAATGGTTAGGGTAGTGCCTACCACTACAAAGTATACCCCGGTGTCGAAAAGCAGTGTGGTGCCCGGGACTCCAATTATTGGTACGGTGTAATCCAGCCAAACACTGGTCATAAATGGCTTTCCCAAAAATAGTGGAATCAAAGCTGCGAAAAGGGAAAGCGTCACCCCTATTGGAATCAATCCACCGGGGTGAAACCTCAGGAATGACTTAATTTTAGATATTCCATTTGAGTATCCGTATACCACAAGAGCTATTGAAGCTATTAGACCCCCAACAAATCCACCACCAGGTTCGTAATGACCCCGCAACAACATGAATACCGAAAACAGCAAAAGCAGCGGCATTAGGTAAGCAGAAGCAGTTCTTAAAATGATTGTGGTCATATCGATTTTTTCATTGATGCATTTTGAAGGTAAATAATTCCCAATTACCCCGGAGGATCACTGACCTTGAGTTTTATTAGACTGAATACTCCAAGTCCGGCCACAGCCAGAACAATGATCTCAAGCAGCGTATCTGTTCCCCGAAAGTCTACTAGAATCACATTGACTACATTTTTCCCCTTTGCAAGCTGATAGGCATTTTCTGCATAGAAGGCGTTGATGGTGTTGTCAGACCCATGTGCGATTATTTCCAGCGCATGAAGGAAAATCAAACCACCAAAAGCGAGTGCGAGAATGAAATCTCTCCAATTGACCCCAAGGTCAGTCTTTGTCAAATAGGCAGGTAATCCCCTGAGCAGTAATACAAATAAAACTACCGTAAGGGTATCTATGGTGAATTGGGTCATGGCAAGATCCGGAGCACTGTAGAATAGAAATACCAGACAGATACAAAGGCCTACCACTCCCAAAGAAGCGACAGCAAGCAATCTTGAGGCAGAAATAATTGCAATTAATAAGGCTGAAATCAATACCAAAATGTTAACCACCTCAATGAAAGTAAATTCGCTTAAGGAGGGCGCTACTAATTGCCACTCAAAACCCTGAAGCATCCTTAAACTCATGACAATAACTAGAAATCCCATTATGATTCCGGTATAATACCTTAGATATCCACTTTGAAAGGTATGGGTTGCCAGGCTGAAAAAGCCGGTGGTACTTTTTGCCAGGTTTTCCATGAGTTGACCCGGACTCAAGAAGTCAACCTTTTTTAGCAAGTTTCCTGCCTTTTCGTTTCCGGGCGAAAGAGTAAAATAAACAACTATACCAAGAATAATTGTAATTGTACTCAGGCCAAATACAATATCAAATCCAGCCCAGAGATGCAAATGATTAACTATGGGTATGCCACTCAAAAGCTTGCTTACTTCGCCTACTATAAAGCGGTCCGCCATATTTGGGAAAGCACCGGCAAATAGTGCAAGCACACCGGGCAATATGGCCGGAACCCACATCCATGCTGAAACGCTCTTTCCGGAGGAAGTACCAGCCATTTTTCCGGTAAATGGCCGCAAACAAACCAGAAATCCGGCGGCAATCAATAGTGCATTCGTGATTAAGACTGCTGAGGTGATAAATACTTCGAATCCCGCAAATGATAAGGTGGATTCATAGATCAGGTGTTTGCTGTGATATCCCAAAAGTGGAAGTACGCCTGCATTGGAAAATGCTGCCAAAATTCCGGCGAAAAAAACAATGGGCATGCTCTTTCCCAAACCTCGTAAAACTCTTATATCCCTTGTTCCGGTTTCATGATCAATTATACCGGCTATAAGGAACATGGAGGATTTATAAAGTGCGTGTACCAGGATGAAAAGACCGAAGGCACCAAAGGCAACCGGGCTTCCAATGCCAATGGAAAAAACCATTAGACCCAGGGCTGAAATAGTCGTATAGGCAAGCACCGCCTTTAAGTCAGTTCTCCAAATAGCGTGGAAGGCCCCGTAAAGCATAGTGATCCCCCCAAAAATAAGTAGGCTGTTGTGCCATAGCCCCGGACCTTCCAGAGCCGGACTAAATCGAGCAAGAAGGTAGACCCCAGCCTTCACCATTGTAGCAGAATGAAGATATGTGCTTACCGGAGTGGGCGCCTTCATAGCATCCGGCAACCAAAAGTGAAAGGGAAATTGAGCCGATTTTGTAAATGCTCCCGCGAAAATCAGCAGCAATAAAGCGCCGTAGTATTCACTGCCCGTCAGTAATTCAGCATTTCCTATAATCTCTCCAATTTCATAGCTCCCTGCAATTCCGGCCATTAACAAGAAGCCCGCCAATAAAAGAAGTCCGCCTCCACCGGTTATGCAAAGAGCAACCAGAGCCGCTCTCCTGGCTCCTCTGTCAGTGTAGTTGAATCCTATGAGGAAAAAGGAACTGATACTGGTCAACTCCCAAAAGACAAAAAGGGTGATGAGGTTGTCTGAAAGTACCAGACCCAGCATTGAACTCATGAAGAGACTTAGATAGCCATAAAAGCGGTCCAATTGCTGGTGACCCTTCATATAAGATATGGAATAGAGCATCACCAGAGTGCCTATGCCGGTAATCAGCAGAGAAAAAAGAAGTGAAAGGGAGTCCAACCTAAAATTCAGGTTGACACCCATGGAATCTACCCATGTATAAGAAAATAGGAGGAAGTTGCCCTCCGTGATCTGCGGACTTAAGCCAAGGAAATAGGCGAATAAGGCAGCCGGCAGCAGCGGCATAAACCATGGAGAAGTTCGCTTTAATTGTTTGCCGGCTACAGCAAAAATTACCGACACCAATAATCCGGACAGAACTGCTGGTAGCATTAATCCAATCGATTGCGGCGACTCTCAATTCCGCAAGAACACCAAACTTTTCCGGAACCGAGGCACACCATTGAGTTATTTTGTAGCTGCGAAACTGATGAAAGAAAGCATCTTTCTCTAACTTTTTACAGACCTACTCATATTCGATTACAAAGGTATTTTATTTCAGAACTTATATGGGCAATTTTTCGGATATAATTAATAGTACAAAAAAAATCCCTACCTTTGAGGAATAGAAATTTTTATAAAGTTATGAAAATCAAAATTTTATCATTGGTTTTTGGAGTGTTGTTTCCCCTGGCTGGCCTTTTTGGAAATGACAAACCAATCGTTCATTTGGAGTTCGTACATGAACAAAAAGGCGAAGAGGTCCACTATCACATATTGGCCGGAAACTTTCTCAATGTGGTCTCCCTTCAGGGGACCTTTCAATGGTCACTGGACAGTATGGAATTTGTGCGCATTGGGAAATTTGGGTTGCCCGGGATGAATTCTTCAAATTTCAACACAAAAGTGGCTAAAGATGGTGTGCTTCTAATAAGCTGGTTTACCATGGACGTAAGGAATGGCGTCACCATGGACGCCTGCGATACGCTCATGACCTTTATATTCAAAGCGCCCCATGGACCCGGGCAATTGAATATGGTATCAGATCCTTTAATGATTGAATTTCACAACAGCAGCCTTAAGGAATTGCAGCTGATGTACGATATCAGAAGCAGTTGTTCATATGCTTGTACCGGTCACCTTTTCAGAAAGAATGGGACTCTGGATAATGTTTTTCAAGAATATGACCTTGCTTCCCGGCATGACAATCGAGCAATTTACGAGTTCAAACACCAAGATTTCAAAAATATCAAATGACAAAAAGCCGATTTATTTATTGGAAAAAATTGACCTCTGCTCAAATTAAGGAGAGGATCGCCACAGCTCTTGAGGAGAATGTGGATTTCAGGGATAATCAACTGATAGGCGTCCCGGCTTCGCATCTAGACCCCAAAGTGTTTTACAGTGATTCCTATATTTTGAAGGAGGCTCCCTTTCTCAATACGCTGGTAAGAAACCCCAATCATATTGGCTGCCACACACTGGGTAATTCTGAGCCCTTCTTTTCAGGTACTCAAAAAATTGAGCGCGAATTGATCGAGATTTGCGCAGTAGATATTTTAGGGGCCGAGCCCGGGAGTTGCGATGGTTATGTGGCTTCGGGGGGAACTGAAGCCAACATCCAGGCCATATGGATATACAGGAATTTCTTTGTTCGGGAGCACAAGGCAAAAAATGAGCAAATTGCCATTATCTGCTCTACGGATGCCCACTACAGCATGTACAAGGCTGCTGATCTGCTGGGCCTGGATATTGAATTGATACCAATTAGCGAAAAGACGAGAGAGATTGAAAGGTCTGAGATTTTTAGGACGCTTGAAGGCCTCCGGAGAAGAGGTAAACAGTACATCATTGCCGTAACCAATATGATGACCACCATGTTCGGTTCAGTAGACGATCCCGATATGTTTGCAGAAGCCCTTTCCTCTCTGGAATTTGAGTTCAAAATCCATGTTGACGGGGCTTACGGCGGGTTTTTGTACCCTTTTATGTGCGACGAAAATAAGCTGGGCTTTAGCAATCCTTTGGTGAACTCTGTAACCCTGGATGCTCACAAGCTCGTTCAGGCTCCATATGGTACTGGAATATTTCTGGTTAGAAAAGGATACATGAAGCATGTCTACACAAAGGAAGCACAGTATGTGAAGGGATTGGATGCAACCTTAAGTGGTTCTCGTTCCGGAGCCAATGCTATAGCAGTTTGGATGATTCTCAGTACCTATGGTCCACATGGGTGGTATGAAAAAAATCAAATGCTTATGATGAGAACCAATTGGGTATGTGAGAAATTAGATGAGATTGGAGTAGAATATTACCGCAACCCAACTGCCAATATTATTACGATTAAAGCCGGCCCTGAAATACAAAAGATTGCCGGTGAATACGGACTTGTACCCGATTCGCATGGTGATCAGGCAAAATGGTACAAAATTGTAGTGATGGAGCATGTAACTCTTGATAAGCTGGCCTCTTTTCTCTCTGCATTATTGGCTGAACTGAATATGGAGATCAATACAGTCTGATACCATGTGTGATGATGTGAAGAAGTTTTTGAGCCCAAACTACTTAGCTACCGGAAACTCCACCCAGAGACAAGCCTATAAGACGTTGGCAAAATTGGAAATTTTTGAGCGTTTAAAGGACTACCAGCCTATATTAGCTGGCACTGTTCCCATCGGTCTGGATATTGAAGGCAGTGACCTGGATATTTTGTGCAGGTATTATGATATCAATCAGTTTAGAGAGGTGGTGGTCCTAAATTACGGGGAATGCCGGAGCTTTCAGTTTAAGGAGAAATGGATATCAGGAAGAAAAACTGCTATAACCCGGTTTCAGACTGATGACTTTCCCGTGGAGATTTTCGCACAGAGTGTCCCCAGTTCGAAGCAGCATGCTTTTATTCATATGATCAATGAGTACAAGATACTCAAATGGAAAGGGGCTTCCTTTAAAGAGAAAGTGATTGGTTTGAAGAGATCGGGAATGAAGACGGAACCGGCTTTCGCTTTTTTGATGGAAGTCAATGCAGATCCATATCTCTGGCTGCTCAACCCTGATTTGCAATCCCCGGTTTGAGTGGTTGGTGGCTAAATGGCCCTTTGGTTCTAAATTGATTTGGTAATTTCATACACCCCATTTGCTGTTCATCAAATGAATTTAGTATCTGTTTTAATAATCAAGCAGGTAGCATGCAATAATTTATCAAAAGAATCATTTCGAAAGGGTATTTTGAAAAGACATCAAAAATTGACTAATTTTACGCCAACTTTTAACTCGCTAGAATGGCATTATCATTAAGTTCAACCAACATAGCCAGTCTTCAAAGGAGAATCAATACCTACAAGGAGGTTCTCCAGAATACTGAGGTCTACAGAGATCTGTGGAAAAATGGCTTCAAGGAGCAGGTAATTGAAAACCTTAGTTCGATCATCAAAGAGTGCGAGCTGACGGCCAAGGTTGAAGTCCTGGAACAGATGGAAAATCTTGAAGCTATTATTTTTTCACTTGGAGAAACCAAAAGTGGGATGTATCAAAAGGTGAGTGACTCTATTCAAAGACACCTCATTAAACACAATGGATCGCTCATCTATCAGCAGCTATTCAATGGAAAAATTTTGGTGCTGGTTCAATATCCTTATATAGAGGGATATGGAAAACCCCGGCCACCCCATACTATTGCAGTTTATCGACCTGATGAAATCAAACCCGCCTTTATCACCAGACATCTGGAGACTTTTTTTACGGAAATAACCAATTGGGAGGATTTCGTCAACGATGAACCCCAAAAGAGAATAGGTTTTGACCTTAATTTTGGACAGGCTGGTAACCCCCAGCAGTAACTTTAAAGGTAAGCTTGCTATGGATACAAAGGAGAAAATTGTTTCAAACTGGCTGCCCAGGTACACCGGGATGCAGATAGAGGATTTCGAGAAATACATCATTCTGGTCAATTTTCACAACTATGTGGAGATGTTTGCTGAAAAGTATGGAGTTAAGGTGTACAAAAAAAATATGAGTTGTGCCTCCGCCTCCGGTATTACCATCATAAACTTTGGTATGGGTAGCGCCAATGCCGCCACCATCATGGATCTGCTGCTCGCAGTACAACCAAAAGCAGTGCTCTTTCTTGGAAAATGCGGAGGACTCAAGAGAAAAAATGATGTTGGTGACCTTCTCCTGCCTATTGCAGCCGTAAGGGGCGAGGGCGCTTCCAACGATTACTTTCCTGCTGAAGTGCCGGCACTTCCTGCCTTTGCCCTTCAAAAAGCCATTTCTACCACCATTCGCGACTACGATCTCGATTATTGGACGGGAACTGTTTACACTACCAATCGGCGGGTTTGGGAACACGATTTAAATTTTAAAGAATATCTGAGGGAAATCAGATGTATGGCTATAGATATGGAAACTGCTACACTTTTTTCCGTGGGCTTCTACAATAAAATACCGACAGGTGCCCTTCTTCTGGTCTCAGATATTCCTATGATTCCCGAAGGAGTAAAAACAGATGAGAGCGATTTGAAAGTTACCAATAACTTCGTAACCAACCACCTCGATATTGGGATAGCCTCTCTTAAGCAACTGATTAATAATTCATTGACAGTTAGACATCTTAGATTCTAGTTGTATAAGCGCTTCATTGCCATTTTTTTTTCAGTCAATGGTTCTGCTGTATGTGATCATCTAGCTGAAGTAGAGAATTTATACACCATTGATTATCCGTAACTTTCCTCAAGTACGACTTTACTGTATTCCGGCTTATGGATAACTCACGGGCTAGTTGCTTGTTCTTATACCCCTTTTGAAATAGTTGCAATAGCTGTTTAATTTGGCTCATTTGTTTAGTTTTCTGCCATGGTGATCTCGGTTTTGATGGTTGATAAAATCATCAGAAAAAACCATTAACCATCAAAGGGGGGGCAGCTTGCTGCGGTATATCCAGTTTTAGAAAAATCAGGGAAATATATTCTTTGCCTTGCTTACAGGATTCGATAAGCAGTCCCATAAGACACCTTATCCACCAATCATTAGGAAATGGAAAATTGACTTAATGTATTAGGCTATTAAATAATAAAGCTCATTTAGTCTGTTAATTTCACTCGAGACAAGTCAATGAGGTCCAATCTTAAATTGTAAACAAAGATTAGCAGATGCCCCTTTCAGAATTATTTGCTAAAGATTTCCCCCAACTAAAATTTGGTAAACTCAGTCGTTAACAGTTCCCTGCTTGTAGCATTTGGACTCATGTTTGATGGGTGTTGATAGTTCTCGGTACAGGTTTTGTTCAGTAGTTGAACTGTTATCGCCTTCAGACACTACCAAATTTTCAACCCGGAGTATT
>REEI01000125.1 GCA_007695145.1 Saprospirales bacterium
ACTTCAATATTTTATAAACCGAATAATTGTTTGAAGATTTAAAATAATTAGTTTAATCTTCAGAAGTGGTATTATATAAATTTAAAAGTTGCGCTTTTCCATCTTCCCAATTATACGTCTTCAAAACCGCTTTCTGCCCTTTTTCTCCCATGGATTTCAACCTTTGGGTATTACCGAGAAGCTTTTGAACCTTTTCAGCAAAATCTGACGGATTATTGGATTGGAACACTTCCCCTGCACCGGTTTCTTTTACAATGCGCTCCAGAGGTTTGCAATTGCTGACCAATACCGGCTTTCCCATGATCATGTAGTGAAATAGTTTGTGGGGAATGGTGTGGTCGGTATGAATGGATTTTAAATGCGGGATAAGGCAAAGTGTCGCTTTTTTTATCAAGCCCGGTAATTCTGCAGGCTTTCTCCAACCCATGAACTCAATTTTTTGTGTTACTCCTAATTCGGCAGCAAGTTGTTTAAGATCTTCTTCATTGGAGCCGGTACCTACCAAGGTGAGTTTAAAATTTGGAAACTCCTTATTTATTGCAGGTAGGGCCCGGACCACTGACTCCAAACCCCGATGCAGATCAAAGCCGCCTATGTAAAGGGCTGTTGGTTCTGCTGTATTTGGTTCTTTTATTTCCGGAAGTCCGGTCTTATCTAAAAATTCAGCGGCATTCACATAGTTGGGGACAACATGAATTTTTTTGGGATTAATTCCAAGAGAGGTGTACCGGTCCACTGCCTCTTCAATGACGGTGATTATGTGGTCCACCTCATTGAGCCACTCTATCTCTGTTTTTTCCCATTTTTTAATAGAAATGATGTATTTCCCCGGAAATTTATTGGTGAACTTGTAGTTCTTTAAGGCATGAGGATAGTTTTCGTGTAAGTCGGCGACTACACGTATTTGTCGTTTATTGCTTCTTCTGGCTTTTAGTGCAGCTCCAACCAGATATAGGTCGTGGGCGTGTATGGCATCAATTTGATAGACCTTGAATAATTTAATCAGCTCCTTCTTCCAAAATAGGGTATAGGGATCAAAAAATGAATTGACAAGGGCTCTCATTTTTTTTGTTCGCCATTTGGAAAGAGGAAGGCGGATAATTTTGGCTCCGTGAAAGTCTTCTTCAGGAGGTTTGTTGCCATGGTTTAAGCACAACACAAATACTTGATGGCCGGCCTCCTGCAGGGCAATGACTTCATTCTCAACTCTCATGTCACCAGTGAATTCATTGTCAAGTATCATAGCGATATTCAAGTTGTTTTTCATAGGATGGAAATTAGTTCATTTTCAAGATGTCTTACAATCCTTTCACATGCTTTTCCATCTCCATAAGGATTGTTGGCCTTACTCATGGCCTGGTAAGATTTTGGGCAATCGAGCAATTGACTCATACTGGAGGTTATTTTGGTCTTATCTGTACCCACCAGTTTAACCGTCCCTGCATTTAATGCCTCAGGTCGTTCAGTGGTAGTTCGCATTACCAGTACCGGCTTTCCCAGACCGGGAGCTTCTTCCTGAATGCCTCCACTATCGGTGAGTACAATATGAGAAAGTTGGAGCAAATAAACAAACTCAAGGTAATCTAGAGGTTTGACCAGGTAGATATTGTTGTTGGAGCCCCTGTCACCCAGTATGGAATTTACAGGCCCCTGAACGTTGGGATTGAGGTGGACAGGGTACAAAAAATCAACCTCCTTGTATTGTTTTGCCAAGTCTCTGATAGCTTCGCAGATATCTACAAACCCGCTTCCAAAGTTTTCTCTCCTGTGGCCTGTAATCAGAATAAGTCTCCGTTTTTTTTCTTCCCACTCTTGTACCAAATCGAGATCAATACCTGCTCTTTCAAGGGTGCTATGTATTACTTTTTTCAGGGAAATTTCGTGCTCCATTCTTTTGAGTATCAAATAAAGCGCATCAATAACGGTATTGCCAGTTACGATTATATTTTCCTCAGGAACTTGCTCTTTGAGCAGGTTTTGTCGGGCCATTTCTGTTGGTGCAAAATGAAATGTAGTCAATCTTCCGGTTAGTTGACGATTGATTTCCTCAGGCCAGGGGTTGTACATGTCATATGTCCTGAGGCCTGCCTCTACATGACCAATGGGAATTCTGCAGTAAAATCCGGCAAGCGCTGCAGCGGTAGAGGTAGCGGTATCTCCGTGCACCAGTATAAGATCGGGCTTAGAGTCCTGAATAACGGTTTTCATGCCGTTTAAAACTCTAGATGTCACATCGAACAAGTTTTGCCCTGCCTTCATAATATCCAGGTCGTAATCTGGTTGGATATCAAACAGCTTCAATACCTGGTCCAACATTTGTCGGTGTTGTCCGGTAACTGTAACAATAGTCTTAAATGTTTCAGGTTGCTCCCTCAATTTCTTCACGAGGGGCGCCATTTTAATTGCCTCTGGCCTTGTTCCAAATACCAACAGTATTTTTCGAATCATGGATAAATCATTTTTTAAAAACTCCACAAAAGTCAAGAATTATTTTTTCTTCGTTATATGGGAGTTTTTTAAATTCGTTATGGGCTACTAGAAATACTACAATGTCAGCTTTAAAATATGCCTTTTCAATAGGCCATAACTTAAATGTGTCATGGTCGGGTATATTGGGTTCAACGATCATGAATCCCTCCTGTTCGCTTTGCATGACTTTTTGTACAATGAATTTTGCAGGACTTTCTCTCAGGTCATCTATATTGGGTTTAAAGGCCAGCCCCATCATCGCGACGACTGGGTTTCTCCTGTTTTTAATTTTAAAATCCTGAATGGTTTTCTGGATCTTTTCCGCGCACCAAAAAGCTTTGTAATTGTTGGTTTTGCGAGCTTGTCCGATCAACTGGGACTCCATGGGGTAGTCGGCAGTAATGAAATAAGGATCCACAGCTATACAGTGCCCTCCAACTCCTGACCCCGGTTGAAGTATACTTACTCTGGGGTGCTTATTTGCCAGTTCTATCAATTCCCATACATTGATTCCAGCTTTGTCACAAATGAGAGAAAGTTCATTGGCAAAAGCGATTTGTACGTCTCTGGAGGAGTTTTCAACTAGTTTGCACATTTCAGCCGTTCGCGCATTGGTCCCAAAAATTTGTCCTAATACAAATGCCTTATAAAATTCAATGGCTTTTTGGGTTGATTCTTCATCAATTCCTCCGACCACTCGATCATTCATTTTTAACTCTTGGAGTGCATTACCTGGGAGTATGCGCTCCGGGCAGTAGGCTATATATAATTTGCCGACCAAATCTGGTCGCTGCTCAAAAATAAAGTTCGCCATTTTCTCTGTGGTTCCAACGGGTGAGGTGGATTCTATTATATAGATATCCCCTGCCTCTAAATTTGGGATTAAAGCCTCAGTAGCGGCCCTTACATATGAAGTGTCAGGTTCATGATGTTCGTTAAAAGGAGTGGGCACTACTACAAGGTGGACTTTTGCTGAAACTGCTGTGCTTCCTGCCTTTAACCTGCCTTCCTTTACATTGATTGCGACCATTTCCGCTAATCCCGGTTCGGAAAAGTGAACCTGCCCTTTATTCGTTTGCTCTACAATGCTTGGATTTATGTCAACTCCATAAACCTGTTTACCGGTTTGTGCAATTATGGCTGCCGTGGGTAGTCCGATGTATCCAAGCCCGATAAATTGCACATCAAATTTCATTAGTGTCATTCGCAATGATTAATTTGATGCGAAGGTATGGCAAAATGTTTAAATAAAGAGTAATATGTTTCGTTAGAGGGTCTGGAATTAAAGAAGGTGTGCCTCACTCCACCACCAGGAAATCCCCTGAAAAGTTGCGTACACTCCCATTTTTAAAGACCACTTTGGCGTAATAGACAAAGATGCCTGCTTGTACTTTTTTCCCGTTGAAGTACCCGTCCCATCCGCGATTGGGAATATTGGGAGGAAAGTTGCGATTGGTCCAAATCAACGATCCCCATCGGTTGAATATGGACAGCTCTTTGATTTCTGCTACATCCTTGCCTGCATATATGGTGAATGCATCGTTGACTCCATCCTGGTTGGGGGTGAAGGCATTGGGGATGTAAACTTCTTCCGGTGAGGGCAGTACGTCAATCAGTATGCTATCGCGCAGTGTGCAACCATCTTTATTCACAAGTGCGAGGGTAAATACTGTAGTTTCAAATGGAAAAATCCTGGGGGAAAGGAGGTCTCCTGTTGGAAAGTCCATCCAATCGAGTGGAGACCAAATTATTTCTTCGAGCTCCGGCATGTCAGTATTGGCAAACAGGGGCACGCTGTCTCCGAGTTCGATCACCTCATCAGCCGATAGTCGCAAGTAATAGAGATGCGTATAATCCAGGTGGAGGGTGTCACTCCATTGGCAGCCTTCATCGTCCTCTATAATTAACGGATAACTTCCCGGGCTGAGTTCGTGAACGAAGTAAGGGACAGAGGCCTCCTCAAAAGGGTCAATTCGGATACTGAAGGGGGGCGTTCCTCCGTTTACGGCTTCAATCTCTATCCATCCATCACTTAGATCCGGGCATAGAGGGTCGCGAAAACTTACCATTGGATCAATGGGATTGGGGTCGATCAGGAGGAACTCATAAGGACCGCCTTTACATCCCAGACTGTCGACGATTAGTAGGCCATATGTCCCTGCTTCCAGATTTTCCAGTGTGAATGTTTCATTGTCGCCCTCATCTGAATCCGGCTCCCAGTGCAAGTGATAGGGTGGAGTGCCTCCATTGATACTGACCGATATCCAACCATTGCTCTCAGCCGGACAGCCCGGATGCTGTAATTCAAATGAGCTCAGAAAAATAGGATCCGGTTCCAATATTGAAAAAGTAAAGCTTTCAGTCTGGCCTATGCTATCCTCAATTTGAAGCGTATAATCTCCGGTTGGTAATCCGGCCCATTGGAAAAGATTGTCTAGGTCACTTGTTGTCATCGAACCGGCAAAATGGTCAGAAATTAACTCAATCCAAAAAGCAGGAAAACCACTTTCGATAATGAAGGAAATGCTCCCGGTCGAGTCTCCAGGGCATAAAATATTTTCTTTAAAAGCCTGAACGGAAAGGATGTCGAAAGAGGCTCCAATTTCAAAACAACTCTCTGTTTGGCACCCCTGGGCATCGGTAATAGTGAGGCAGAATTCCCCCGCCATAAGCCCGGTGAGTGTAGAGTCGGTAGATCCGTTACTCCAAAGAAAAGAGTAGGGGGACTGTCCTCCTGATACGCTCACAGAAATGCTGCCATCAGGTTCAATGGGATTGGTCTGAATACTGCTGTCCACTAAGATCAATACCAATAATGGCACTATTTCAATGGATACCTCCGTAAATAATTCGCATCCATTGGTGTCAACGGTAAAGATTTCATAGGTTCCTGATTCAAAGATCAATGAAACTGGCCCTGCATCTCCATTGCTCCAGATCATTTCTGTGAAGGCATCTTCATTGCCTACGACCAGGGTGACTGATTCAGTGGAGCAGTCAAGTCCTTGATTTTCAAAAATAGGTTCTATGGGCTCCACCTGGTGTATATGGGTAATGAGGATAGAATCGCAAAAACTTGAGGATGTCATCATTTCAATCAAAGTGGTATCAGTTTCGAAAAATATTC
This sequence comes from Saprospirales bacterium, assembly GCA_007695145.1. Classification (GTDB taxonomy): domain Bacteria; phylum Bacteroidota; class Bacteroidia; order Chitinophagales; family Saprospiraceae; genus PWJY01. The sequence goes on from REEI01000125.1 coordinate 5,597, forward strand.
CGTTCCAACTCTCTCCGGGGCAGAGATAGACATGGACCTCTTCAATGCATTGCGCTTTTTCATACGCCCCCATGTCCACCACATCATTCAGTATTCTTTCATTGAGGTCAAGGTCAATATTTACGCCGGCTATGTACGGATTGTTACCTGCGTCAATGGCAGGGGAGGGGGATTGAAGACGGAAGTTTCCATTTGTAAAAGGAGCTTCCACATAACTCACCGGCTCAATAAAATTAGGATGATCAAAAGTGGTATTGGGATCAAATGAAACTATGCCTTGCCCACCGATTGTTCCGCTTTCATTTCGTACACAGGAATGGGAGGCAATCAACCGGGCACCGGCAGAGGCAAATATTTCTCCATAATTTCCCACGGTGCCATTTCCATAGAGGATAGAATTTTGGAGGTGGATATCCGATTGACTATCTAACCATGCCCCGCCTGCACCATCGATGGCTCGATTGGAGGTAACGGTGGTGTTGAGGATCAGAGCATCTGATGATTGGGTGAAATGAAAGGCACCTCCTCTTTCTGAGAAATTTCCGGAAATGAGGTTGTTGGTCAATTGGATGGGAGACTGATTTAAGGCGATGGCGCCTCCGTTATTTTCAGCCGTATTTCCACTGATGATACAGTTGAAAAGACTGAGGGTTTCCGGCCCGGACTCTGATGCTAAGGCGCCTCCGGTCAGAGCTTCATTCTCCAGAAAAATACAGAATTCAATCCATGTAGTGCCCGCCCCTGTAAGGTGTATGGCTCCCCCCAACGCATTTTCAGCAGAATTGCGATTGAAATGGGATTCGGATATATGTACATCGTAAACTTGATCAATAGTGATTGCGCCCCCATTTCCCCAATGTGTGGTAGCATTGTCAGTAAAGCTGCAGTTTAGAATGGAGGACGATCCGTTGCGAATTAAGTAGAGGCTCAATGCCCCACCTCTGCGTGCTTCATTGCTTGAAAACTCTATTTCCTCCAATTCCAGGCTAGAGTCATCGCCAGAGAATATTCCTCCCCCGTTAAACGACTGGTTTTCCGTTACTCTTCCATCTTCAAAAAACAGGGTTGATCGGGCAAAGTTGGTAATCGCCCCTCCGTTGGTTACAGCAGAGTTTCCGGATAGTTGCAGGCCATGGGAAAGGAAAGCTGTTGAGGAGTTGCCATTGTACAACCCACCTCCACCGGCCGAACCCGAATTGTCGGTTATGGCACCTCCTCTGATTTGAATCAACGAGTTGTTGGTGTTTCTTATGGCGCCTCCCAATCCACCTGCTGAGTTATTGGAAAAGTATGAGTTTTCAACTTCGGTTAAGGAATAGTCATGATTGCCAAGGGCACCCCCATTGTGTTGGGCTTCATTGTCTTCAAAGTGGCAATTGATAAAGAGTCCTCCGCTAGTGCTGTTAAAATGGACTGCTCCCGAACTCGAACCAGCCTGATTTCTGTAAAAGATGCACGTTTCAAACACGCCCCTGCTTCCAAATTGGATGACCACTGCCCCTGCTGTCATTCCGGAGGAATTGGCCTCAAAGCTACAGAATCGAAACTCAGGAGCACTGCCATCCCGGCAGTGCACTGCTCCACCATGTCCCGAAGTAGAATTGTGTTCAAAATTGCAATTGGTGAAGATAGGTTCTGATTGGTATCGAATGTGGATGCCCCCTCCGTGGGCTGTACTGCTATTATTTATAAAAGCTACATTCTCGAATGAGGGAGAGGAATTGGATAAGATGGTCACGCCGCCACCATAGCTGGCAATCCCATTGCGAATGATGCAATTTCTAATCACGGGACTGCTGTTGCTGAGAAAAATATTGCCTCCACTTGAGTTTGAGGAATTCCACACCCCCCATGTGTCGGAGGCTCCATCTTCAATAATAAATCCATCGAGTATGGCTGTATGGTTGAGATTCGATCCCCGGACTACTGTCTTGCTTCTGTCGTTTCCTCCATTGATCTGACCACTAAGTACGGTGGGATTGGTCTCCCAATTCCTTTGGTTTGCGTCACTTTCGTTTCCTATAAACCCCCCGAGAACTTCGACCTCATTTTGAAGGTAAAAGGATTCATTGGCATTTCCGGTTTGAGACGGGATATAGGTTCCGGAGGCTACCCATATTTGACTTCCGGGAGTCGCATTCTCCAAAGCAGTTTGAAGATCACAATATGCAGTATTCCAGCTGCTACCATTGCCGGGGCAGTTGGCCTGGGCGTTTACATAGATGATTTGCTGGGCGTGTCCATTTCCTGATAACCAGCAAAGAATTAGAATAGAGAAAAATAGGATGTTTTTCAACATAGCAAAATTGTTTACTTACATAAAAGATTTGTTCTAATGTGGAAACGCTGTCTGTATGAATAAAGAATGATATTTGTTGATAATGGAGTGATCAAGACCTTATTCAGGGCTAAGATACTTTTTTTGGGTAATATAATGGTCTTATGAGAAAAATTAAAACCAACTTCATAAGGTCTTTGCCTCAAATTAAATGCCATTAGAGCAATGGTAGTAAAATTGGATTGAATAGCAGTCTTTTCAAACCTAAATCGTCTCCAACTTATTTAATAAGCTAGCCAGGTCCTTAGTCAGTTGAATACGTGAGTATCTTTTTACCTGACTTGGTGCTGACTCCATGGCTTTTTCATTTGTAAGCTTGGTAAGGGTATCAAGGTATTTTTTTGGACTGTCATCATAGCTCAAAACTTTTGCGTTGCTAAAATTCTTCAGAATTTTAGCAACATCATCTTTTTCGTTGCAAATGGCAAGGATTCGCTTTCCTGTGGCTATATACTCAAATAATTTACCGGGAATATTGACCCGGCTGTTGTGTGTATTGTTTACCAGAAGTAAAAAGATGTCTGTGTCGTGATAAACTAGCTGCAGATCTGATCTTTCAATATACCCGGGAAAATGAAAATGATTCCCCAAATGTGGATCGGAGGAAAGGCTATTTTCAATTTCCATATCCACATTCCCTGGACAAACTATGGATAATCCTTCAGATTGTTCTGGATTTTCATTAATCCATGCTTTTAGCCCTTCCCACAAATTTGATGGGTTCCTATCGGAATTTAACAGGCCTGTATGCACGATTTTAATTTTGTTTGTAGTTTTTTTGTTTGCAGTAATTTGTGGGAAATCCTCAGGATCATATCCATTCGTAATACAATAAAATTTCTGAAGATCAAAAGGCTCTAATTGTTGATGCATACTAGGGCTGGTAGCCAATACCACATCTGCTGTATCAACGACAAGTTTTTCAAGTCGTTTATGACTCTCCATAGTTTTCCTAGTGATCGGTAATGAATCATAAAAATCTAATTTAGACCATGGATCCCTGAAATCTGCAATCCATTTTAGGCCGGGTCTTAATTTCTTTAGATTATAACCTATCAAGTGCATGCTATGAGGTGGCCCAGTAGTAACAATTATGTTGATATTATTTTTGTCGACAAGGGATTTAAGAAATTTTACCGATGGGCCAATCCAGTATTTTCTAGGGTCAGGTATTATCCAATTGGCTCGAATATAAGTAATGAATTGTTTGAGTAGAGATTTTTTGTCGGTTTTATGATCGAGATTGCTAGTATTTAATTTCTTGCTTTTTTCCCTGCTTAGAAAGGCAGCCAATTGATATGGTTCCCAGATTTTTCGTTTTATAACTTCTACTTCACTGTTTACATCCTTTAGAAGACTTTTATCTTTTAAAAAAAAATAAGGGTTTTCAGGAGTATAAACAACTGGCTTCCATCCAAATTTTGGAAGGTATTTTGAAAACTTTAGCCAGCGTTGTACACCAGCTCCGCCGCTTGGTGGCCAATAATAAGTTACAATCAAAACCTTGCGATTTGCCTTCATGAGGGCAAAGATACTAAAGATTGAAATCCGGGTTTTCTCAATTTGCTATAGTGCGGTAGTTGTGATATGTGAGTCCATAGAGAAGGTAAATGCAATGGTGCAATCATTTAATCACTAAGACTTCACCCCTTACTGTCTTTATATCTCCGGTTAAAAACAATAGCTCGGCCTCAAAGACATAAATTCCTCCCTCTGTGGGTTCTCCATTAAAGCTTCCGTCCCAGCCCAATTTTGGTATATTGGGTTGAAAATGACTACTCTCCCAAATTTTAGAGCCCCAACGGTTAAATATACTGAGTCGCTTAATTTCTTCCAGATCACGACCTCCATAAATGGTAAATCCATCATTTATCCCGTCTTTGTTAGGACTGAAGGCGTTTGGATAAAAAGCATTTAGAGGCGAGGGGAGTACCTCTATGGTTATACTGTCGATAATACTACACCCTTGCTCGTTGCTCAGGTTCAAAAAGAATGTTGTTGTGGCAATCGGAAAAGCCTGTGTATTTAAATTGGGGAGTGGTGGTGGGTTGACAGTCTCTTCGGGCCGCCAATTGGCAAGATAGACAGGGTCCATATTGGACTCTACTTCAATCTCTATGGTGTCTCCTACTTCGATGGGGCTGATTCCCCCAAGTAAGAGGTAATATTCTTTTTGAAAATCCAATCCAATACTGTCAGTCAGCTGACAGCCAAAAGCATCCTCAATTTCGAGCAGATATTTTCCCGCGCTCAGGTTCGGCAGAAAAAAGGGCAACAAATTGGTCTCAGTTTCAGCTATTCTTAAGTTATAGGGTGGTGTTCCTCCATCGATTTGTACGATTTCTATCCATCCATCATTTACACCCTCGCAAAAGGGGGCGTTGATGTCTTTTTGATATCCTATTGGTCGGGGCTCCGACACCAGGAGAGTGTCAGGCCCATATGGACAATGGCTGGCATCGAGCAATTGGAAGATATAGAAGCCTGATTGGATGTTACTCAGCTTCGTTCCGTCTGTGTTTACAGTACCTCCATCATCTTCCCACTCGATTTGGTAAGGTGCTGTTCCACCCACCAGATTCAGTTCAATCGAGCCGTTGTGGTATCCGAAGCAACTAGGTTCAACAATTAGGGCACTTTCTAATGTGATGGGGTCCGGTTGTCTTATCTCTATGGTTGACATGCGGGTTTGCCCCAGGAAATCCCGTAGTTCCAGGTTGTACAACCCTGCGATAAGTCCATCGAAAACTATTTCCTCTCCGATTTCAAGACCCTGAAGATCAGTGGAATCCATTTCCGGTCCGTAGAGCAATAAGTTTACCGGAGCGACGCCATCTTCTATCAGAATGGATAGGCTGCCGCTACTATCCCCATAGCAATTGAGAGCCTGTGTTTTTTCAACAAAGGAAAGAACGGGAAAATCTGCCCCAACGAAAATGCAATCTGATATTTCACATCCGTTGCCATCAGTGATTGTAAGACAATATGTTCCTCCGGTAATTCCGGAGAGTTGAGGTCCCTCCATACCATTGCTCCATAGATAGTGGAGACTTCCTTCTCCTCCGGATGCAGCTAGATGAATGCTTCCATTGGGTGAAACAGGATCAGTTTGAATTTGAATATCGATGCTGTCCAGTTCAATGGGTGGCGAAATGTTGAGCTCGAACTGGGCCGAACTTATGCACCCATTTAAATCGGTCGCCTCCAAAGTATAGGTTCCGGCTTCCATGATAGTTACTTCAGAGGAATTGCTTCCTTCTGACCAGTTGAAATCGGTGAAATCATCCGGATTTGAAATTTGAACCAGAATACTGTCGAAGACACAGGCAGGTCCTGATGTATTTAAGGATATTGCGATTGGCTCAAGTATGGTAATATGTGTCAAATGGAGATGAAAACATTTGAATGAGGCCTCATTCAGATACATTAAAGTGGTGTCTGAAAAGAAAGCAACTCCTTCATAGGCCTGCCCTGGGCAGAGGTTGATCTCTTCTTCGTTAAATTCGGTCTCGCAACAGGGCATGTGGCTTTCAAAACTGAGGTTATTGCCCTCAACTGCCATTGAATTTTCATTAATGCTACCCGATCCGGAGGTGATGAGGGGATTAATAAAGCTCAGGTAACTTCCGGGAATTAGTTCGATTTCAGCGGGCTCAAACAGACAACTTTGTTCTATCGAGCTGAGAGGTTGAATAAATATGCCGGATTTGGGGTCAAAATTATTGTCCAATAGAAGTAACTCACCCTCTGCATTAATTATCCTGAGATTGGCATTGGTTGGGTAAACGGACTGGTGGGCATTGAGTATATTGCCAGTTATAGGGTCTAACTGAAGGAGCAAGCTTGTTTCTGACTCATTGCCCACATTAGGATTACTTCCGAGGGTGACGAAAAGCTGATTCTGATGAAGTTTTACTTGTCCTCGCCAACCATTCGCGTTAAAGGGACCATTTCCCAGAGCAATTTCTCTTTGCCAGTTTATGCTGAGTGTGGAGGGGTCATAAGAGATGAGGATTCCGGTGTAGTTGGCCTGGGAGCTTGTTCCCGTATTATTGGCGCCATGGTTGTTCCTGAATCCAAGTACAACGAGATTGCCCGCCCCATCATAGGTGACGTATTGTATCTGAGAGTAGAGGTGATTATTGAAATTCAAGGTTCGTTGATGAATGACATCTCCATTTTCACCCACTTCCATTAATACGGGAGAATTTCCAGATCCGTTATTGCGAAACATAAAGATTCCCCCTTTTCCATTGGATATGGACTCGTGAAGTTGGTCGTATCCTGGTACACTGTTGTACTGACGCACCCATTCCGTATTGAAGTCGGCGTCAAAAGCAATGGCTCCAAGTCTTCTTGAAGTGTGAACGATATAGCGATCCTCAGATGCGGAAATGCGGGTATTCCTGAAATTATATGGAAGTTCTATGCGATGGGATGCCGTGAGAGTTCCATCTGCCGTCAACCGAATGATATTTAAGTTCCTTTGATTTTCAATATTGGTAGCAATGAAGAGATCAGTATTGTCTATGCCTGTCGTAAAACTGTGTACACGGGCGCTTCCGGGCAGCCCGGGAAGTGAGGTAGTCCAAACCACATCCAAAGAATCCGGATTGATTCTACTCAAAAAAGGTGTACCTGCAGTACGACCAAGTAAATAAATGGCCCCATTCTCTCCTGGGCGTGGGTCATAACTTGCTGCTATCAGTCTCAGGTCTCTATCTCCGGTAATCATAGCGGGATCCTGAGCACTTGCTCCTTGGGACATTGCCCACAGAACCAATATATACATTCTTAGCAGTAAAAATTTAGACGCCCTCATGGTTGTTTGTTATTTTGCTTTTACAAGTCTGCCATGGTAAGTCTGATCGTCCGTTGTAAGGGAGAAAATATAAAGCCCTGTTTGAGTCAGTTGGGTATTCGCTATTGAAATTTGGTTGATTCCGACCCTGTTTACACCGATTTTTTCAAAAATTAGCCCTCCTCCGGAATCCTTTACTCTTAGATGGTACTCGCCTACCTTTTCACTGCTCCAGGAAAGAGTGGTGCCCTCACTAAATGGGTTAGGGATGATATTGACAGCCATTTCCTCAATCCCGGATTCAAAAGTTAGTCCTGATCTCACTGTTGATTTTCTCGGACCATCTGTATGGATAGTCTCCACTTCAAAATATCGGCAGTACTTAGGCTGCTCATTAAAAGACTGAAAAGCTTCCTCACATAGCTCTAAGGTAAGGCTGAAAAGTGGGCTCCCTTTCGTTGGAAGTACGCCGTCGGGACAGGTCCAGGCAATTTGGATTTGTGTAGCTGAAGTGAAGTGAATATGGTCTTCGTTTAGTGCTAGTTGACCGGAAAGAACTTTGGGGTTTGTGAATGCAAAATTCTCGCATTCAATGGTCATCCGAAGGCCATAGATAGGCGTCTCTTCTGTGTCGAGAAAGGTGATTTTTTCTAATGAGGAGGCTGTTAAGGACCTATACTCTGTTAAAATCTCGAATTCATTTTCAGCCGGATTCTCATTGCTTTCAGGTCCCTGTTGGGCTTCCATATTTTTTACATTTCCCAATGGGATAGCTACAAATTGGTTATCTATCATATCCCGGCTGATAAATCCCAGGTCCAATGTAGTGCGGTATTCTGCTAAGGCGTTAAGTGCAGAGAGGGGTTCGTCTACTATTACCAGGTGGCTGAATCCCCCCGGGAATTCATTAATTTTTCCTAAAATCATTTGCCTTACAAGGTGGACATCGTAAGAGTCTATTTTTCGGTCTCTGTTTACGTCTGCTGCAATCAATGCATGGGGATCTTTAATCGGCCTGATGCCCAGGATGTGTTTTTGAATGAGCAATAGATCAAAAGTACTGATTTGACTCGTAGCCCGACCTAATTTTTCTCCATTCAGCTGATAGTTTTCGCCCATTGTGCTGAAGAATTGAAAGTTTCCTACGCTGTCGCTGAATGCGAGTTGCAAGGCATCGGAGTCTGAGATTAAAAACATTTCAACATCCTGTACCGGTGCATTCTCAGGGTCTACTACCAAGCCACTGATAATACCTGATCCATCCAGGCTGTCCGCACAGGTTTCATAATGATCCTGCAGTAATAAATAGGTCACGCAATAGTCTTGTGACCCGGACGTGTCTGTTACCCATATCTCCACTCTTACCGGGTATTCTGCCAGTCCTTGCAGGTAGTCGCAGTCCCAGCTGTGGTGTGTATGATTAATATCACTGCTGAAGCTGAAGATGAGTTCATCACTTTGGGTGCAATTGTCCCAGCTGCCCCTGTCCCAAATCCTGGCCGGGAGAGTGAGTAGGCCACTTTGTGGTGGCAGTGAGGCAGCAATTCCATGGATACAGACAGGGGTGGGTGGGTCACTATCCACCACGGTGATAAGGTGTTCTTCAGTTATTTCTGTCCCGTCTCTCCCTGTGAATATCCACCGAAGCCGATGTGTTCCAAAGGGCAACTCTTCCGCTACTCTCAAGCCTGATCGGTTTACTCCCCCCGGCCCTGGCTGGTTGCTGTTCAGATCAAAGCTTCCGGTGTTGAACAAATCCAGCTTCCACAGGGCTCTGGTTTCAGTGATACCCGAATCACCACAATAATCAAGTTCAGCCTCGAATTCTATATTTCCATCGCAGCCGGGACCCAATGCCCTGACAGTGGTGTCTCTTGCGTTACTCATTCCAAAGAAACCATCGGGCCTTAGGTTGATGAAATATTGTTTCAAAATATCACAATCATTTGTGCCTTCAATCAGGATTTCAATCAAGGTATCCTGCTGAATAATTTGACCTTTAAATTTATCCCCTCTACAAAGCTGGATAGAATTAATGAGCGTGTCACCCGGGATAATATGTACATTATTGATGACTACTGAATCGCATCCCCCTTCATTTGTGAGAGTGATGATGAAAGTAGTATCACTGAAGACCGGTATACCCTCAACCATTTCGCCTCTGCAAAGCTGGACAAAATTTTCAAAAGTATCAGGGGGAACCAGGCTCACAACTTTAGTGATTAAAGAGTCACAACCTTGTTCATCAATAAAGGCGAAAGTGATAGTAGTGTCATTAAGAATGGGAATTCCATTCAGCAATTCACCACTACACAGTTGAACATTAGAGGTGTCTAGCGAAGAAATGCAGCAAGTTAAAAAAAGCTCGAAAGCAAGAGGACTATTGGGGATGGAAGTAATGGTAGGCGAAACATTGATCGGGGAAGAGGGAACCCCCTTAATGGAAGCAGTGAGGTAGTTCCCGGCAATTAGAAGCAGGTTAGAGGACTGGAAATTGCAGCTTTCTTCCAGTTCGGACACTTTTTCTGTCAATATATCTGAAGGGCTGTTTTCAAAGTAGTTGACCACCAAAAATAGATTTTCTTCATCGCCGGCTAGTAATGGATTGGAGTTTGATGAAAAATTGGATTCAAATGATTCAATCAGATTGCCTGTAAGGAGGTCGACCCTGCCCAAAAAAGATCTGGTTTCGGGGAGGCCTATTCTGGAATTATCACTTATGGTAAAGTAAAGGTCATCTTCAGTAACTTGAAGTGACCCTCTCCATCCGTCTGTATTAAGAGGACCGGTAGTTGTCCTTATTTCTCGCTGCCAGATTATCTGTCCGTTTTGGGGGTCTATGGAAAAAAGAATGGCATTGTAGTTGGTTTGATCTCCGGTGGAGTTGTTATTGGCACCGGTATTATTTCGGAAACCCAATACTATCCAGTTGCCATTTCCATCGGGAATAACATCCTGAATTTGAGAATAATTGTGGTTGTTAAAATTAAGGGTCATTCCATGAATTACATTTCCATCTGCATTTATATTAACAATGTCAGGATGGAAGGCAGCACCATTGTTCTTGTACATGATCATCCCACCTTGACCATCTGAACTCGCATGGTGGAGCTGATCGAATCCCGGTACAGAATAGGAGTTGGCCCATTGAATATTCCAATTTTCATCAAAAAAGTAGGCGGTCAGTGAACGGGTGGTGTGCAGAATGTATCCATTGTTAGAATTGACTATTTTACCATTTCTAAAATTTGAAGGTCCTCTGAATTGAATGGTTTCGATTTGTTCTCCACTGCTGTTAATCCTGATAATGGTGGCGGGTCGCTGATTTTCGACATTGGTGTAGATCAATACCCCGTCCCTATCATTGGCCGGAATCATGTCACGGAGGTTTACATTGGCAGACAGTCCTTCTAAACTTATACTCCATCTCATAGTATCAGCAGTCAAATCCTTTGAACTTAAAAAGGGAGTGTTGTCAGATCTGCCGAAATAGTATAAAGTCGGTCCAAAGATATCATCTGCAACCAATTTTACAACTGCGATTCTTTGATTGCCCTCATCTCCGAATGCGATAGGTTGAGAGATCGAATTATTCAGAATAAATATTGAGAAATAAATAAAGAGTGTCCACTTCATGACCAGTAGTTTTTGGAAAATTAAAATGTTCAGAAAAAAATCCTTGCTGTTACTTGAGAATTTTTCATTTCGGTTTCCAGCCAAATAAAAATTGATAAAATGCTAAGGTAGTAAAAAAAGTTATTTTGAAGGAAATTTAGCTGTTGGCAATGCGAATTACCAAAATTATGTTTGCCTGTTTTTCCAATGGGCCACAATTATTTAGTTGATTTTTCGGATGTATGATCTAACTATGAAATTTCTGAAAAGTAATTGAATCGAGCAGAGGATAACTCTTAGGCAGTTTGCTGAACCTTGTATTTATCTAAGGAAGTTGAAAGCAATGAATCCTGCGAATGCTATTTTGCTTTTGTGTGACAGAGGATTAACCTGCTAAAAGAACACTGACCCTTAGGTTGACCAGCCTCACAACGGACTAAATAAGTGAGTATCGGGTGATGTGAGGCAATTAGTGAATTGCGAGATTTGCGTGAGGGGTGTGACCAGAGAAATGAGTATTAAAGCTTGTGCGGGCTTGCCTCGCAATTGCGTCGCGGGAGGGAGGGAAAGCCCGGACCGAAGCCCCATTCAACCCCTTTCTAGCGGGAGGGAATCAAGCTCCAAATCGAAGCCCCCGGCAAAATATCTCCAGGCATGCAAACACTCTAAGCAACAAAAGAAAGTTCCCAGTAAATCAAATAATTCCCAGCAAGCCAACAGCCAACAGCCAATAGCCAACAGCTAAAAGCCAGCAGCCAAAGAAACAAACCACATCTCCAACACCCCCTTCCCCTTAACCTCCACCCCCTCTC
>REEI01000048.1 GCA_007695145.1 Saprospirales bacterium
TTAAGGTAAACAGAAACAATCTCTTTACGAACCTAAAGGTCAATTAAGCAAAAATGTCGGGTAACCTTGGAATATAAGGAAGTACTTTGGTTGAAAATTTAACCAAAGAAGTATTTTAAACCCAGGTCATTGGAATACCCCCAAATTCACCTGTCTACCCCAAACATTTAGTAAACTGGAGTGTAGTGATTACTTTGATTAAGGGGCTAAAGTTTCAATAGGACTTAATTAGTCTTGCAGTAGCGTTTTAGCCTTATCAGAAAAAACGGGCGATGAAAATACGCTCTAAAGTTTCAACTCAAAACCTGCCCTATTCCAGGAATTGATACCTCCCCGAACATTGTAAAGCTCTTCGAAACCCATTTCAACCATTGATCTCATGGCGGTATTACTTCTACTCCCCGATCTACAAATAATTACAACGGGTCTATCCTTGCTCAATTGAGACACTTTCTGATCAAACTCCTTATCCAAAAGATTGATAAGGATGGAATTTTCAATGATACCTGAACTCCACTCGCCGGGAGTTCTCACATCGAGAACTTGAACATCCGCTCCATTGTCAATGAGGTACTTTGCCTGATGAACATCAATGTGTTGGGCTCCGTCGGGATTCGGGCCTAAATATCCGTTGGCATAAGCTTTCCAGCCTATGAACATCAAAAAAACAAGGGCCAAAAAAACATACTGCTTTGACATAAAATATTTAGTTCAAGTGAGTATCAATAGTAGTTTGCAGCTGGGCTGCACTCATATAACCTGCTTGTCTCCAAATTTGTTTCCCACCTACGAATAAAATAAGTGTTGGGACACCCCTGACTTTGAGTGATTGAGCAGCAGCCGGATTTTTATCCACATCAATTTTTACTACCTGCAGTTTACCTGCGTTATTATTAGCTACCTGCTTCAATACGGGCTCCATCATTTTGCAGGGGCCGCACCATGTAGCAAACAAGTCAATCAATACGGGTGTATCGCTTTTGATCAATTCACTTAGTGACGCTTTCTTCGCTGTAGTTTTCATCTTGTAATATTTTTGTTCACTGCAAAGGTAATTCAGTGCTTGCGCTCTGACTGTGACCAATATCACAGAAGAGATTCTTCCACCACTTCCCAAGCCTCCAAAAATTAAAGGGGCACTCATCAATCAAGTTCTTATTGGAATAAATAGTTATCTCGGGGTCTTGCTTACTTTTTGTCCTGATGCTTCGATGGACTATTAGTACAAGTTCAAAAAGTAACAAAAAAATTAAGGCTGTCGAGTATTGGCTTAAATGGATAAATCATAAAAGCTCTTTTAAAGTGTAAATCATTCATTATTAATTTGTTACTTAAAAAAGTATGCAGCTGGGCCAAAGGGTACAAAATTGAGTAGAAAAAAAGGATTTCTGCTGTAAACCCTTTTTATACTTTTTTGTATAGTATAAAGTATACTTTTTAGTATAAATTGATCCAACGCAATATCTTTGCATCAAAATAATAGAAATATATGAGTGATTCAATGCAAACACTGGAACAGCACACCAAGAGTGAGTACAAATACGGATGGACCAGTGATATAGAAATGGATATGATTCCAAAAGGCCTCAATGAAGAGGTGGTTAAAATGATATCGGCCAAGAAGAATGAACCGGAATGGCTGTTGAATTGGCGGCTGGAGGCATTTGAAATATGGAAGCAAATGAAAGAACCCGATTGGGCCAAGTTAAATATAAATCCAATTGACTATCAGGATATTATATATTATGCGGCTCCAAAAAAGCAGAAGAAACTCAACAGTCTTGATGAAGCCGATCCAGAATTAATTAAGACCTTTGAGAGGCTTGGGATTCCACTTCAAGAGCAAAAAGTCATGGCAGGAGTCGCGGTTGACGCAGTGATTGACAGTGTGTCCGTCACGACTACCTTTAAAAAGAAATTGGGAGAGCTTGGAATCATTTTCTGTTCATTTAGCGAGGCTGTTCAGGAACATCCGGAGCTCGTACGGGAGTACATTGGATCAGTCGTTCCAAGAAACGACAATTACTTTGCAGCACTCAACTCAGCAGTTTTCTCCGATGGGTCATTTTGCTACATACCTAAAGGAGTGCGCTGTCCGATGGAACTATCAACTTACTTCAGAATCAATGCCGCCAATACCGGTCAGTTTGAACGGACCTTGATAGTAGCTGAGGATGACAGCTATGTCAGTTATTTGGAGGGTTGTACGGCTCCTATGCGCGATGAAAACCAATTGCACGCAGCCGTGGTCGAAATATATGCTAAAGACAGAGCTTTTGTCAAGTACAGTACCGTCCAGAATTGGTATCCGGGCGACAAAGATGGCAAGGGTGGAGTTTACAACTTTGTCACCAAGCGAGGACTTTGCGCAGGCTATCAATCTAGAATCAGCTGGACCCAGGTAGAAACCGGATCTGCTATCACCTGGAAATACCCGAGTTGTGTACTCAAAGGAGACCATTCAAAGGGTGAGTTTTACTCTATTGCAGTGACCAACAATCACCAGCAGGCCGATACTGGAACCAAAATGATCCACCTCGGAAAAAATACCAAGAGCACCATAATTTCTAAGGGAATTTCAGCCGGATTTAGCCACAACACTTACAGAGGATTGGTAAAAATCGGAAAAAAGGCGACCAATGCACATAATTTTTCTGAGTGCGACTCACTTTTGATGGGAGACCGATGTGGAGCCCATACATTCCCCTACATTGAAATAGAGAACCAGACTGCAAAAGTGGAACATGAAGCCACCACCTCAAAAATTGGAGCGGATCAACTTTTTTACTGTACCCAAAGAGGTTTGAGTGATGAAGATGCGATCAACCTGATAGTCAATGGATACTGTAAGGAAGTTTTTAATGAGCTGCCAATGGAATTTGCCGTGGAAGCTCAAAAACTATTGGAAATAAGCCTGGAAGGAAGTGTTGGATAAATCCGGTCAATCCTCCATCCGCTTGCTATCTGGCACATATTCTGCCACTCCTACGGAGCTTAGCGAGACTTAAAAAGCGTGAAAATCAATTTTGAAAAATAGAACAAATAATTTAATATGTTGAAAATAAAGGATTTGAGAGTAAGTGTGGAAGACACTGAGATATTAAAAGGGGTCAACCTTGAGATTAAACCTGGCGAGGTGCACGCAATAATGGGACCAAATGGTTCAGGAAAAAGTACCCTCGGGTTTGTGCTGGCAGGAAAAGACGATTACGAGGTCACCAGCGGAAGTATTGAATATATGGGTCAGGATCTCTTAGAATTAGATCCGGATGAGAGAGCAAGGGAGGGAATTTTTCTCGGGTTCCAATATCCCGTGGAGATACCAGGTGTATCCAATTCCAACTTTCTGAAAATGATCATCAATTCCATAAGAAAAGCAAGAGGTCAGGAGGAATTGGATGCCCTTCAAATGCTCAAGTTGCTCAAAGAAAAAATTGCAGCCCTCAGTATGGATGTATCCATGTTGAAAAGATCTCTTAACGATGGATTTTCCGGAGGGGAAAAAAAGAGAAATGAGATACTTCAAATGGCAGTGCTGGAGCCAAAATTGGCTGTACTTGACGAAACGGATTCCGGCCTGGATATCGATGCCTTAAAAGTGGTTTCAGACGGGGTCAACTCCATGCGCTCTTCCGATAGGGGTTTTCTCGTGATTACCCATTATCAAAGACTATTGAATTACATCGTTCCAGACTATGTACACGTCTTAATAGATGGCAAAATAGTGAAGTCAGGTGACAAATCCCTGGCCCTTGAGTTGGAAGAAAGGGGATATGACTGGATAAAACCGGAGGGCTCAACTGTCCCTGCCTAAGTACTCTGATTCCGATCAAAGCATTGTTCAATAAAGAAATAAAAGACCATGTCTAAATATCATATAGAAATCCCCTCTCACTTTTCCGAACTATTTGGCAGGCTTGAAAACAGCCTCAACGGTCAAAGTGATAAACCATATCACCGCCTTAGGAAAAAGGGATCTGAACTCCTGATGAAGCAGGGTTTTCCCAGCACGAGAAATGAGGATTACAAATACACTGCTCTAAACCGTGTTTTCAATGAAAAGTATGAAATCCCTGAAAGCGGCAAAATCAGTGCCCAGGGAAAGACAGCTATTGAGTCCATTAAAAAAATTACTCAGGGAGAAAGTTCACTTTGTTTTGTGAATGGCATCTATCAAGCTGAATTCAGTTCATTGAATCTGGAAGGAGTCCAGTTGATCCAACTCTCGCAATTAGAGGAAAATAGCAGTAAGCTCCGGGATGTACTCGAGAAGATAGATGAGACTATTTCCCATACTGACAATCCATTCATTCGCCTGAATACCTCTCTGTGCAGAGACCCTCTGTTGCTTTTTGTGGAAAGGGGAGTAAAGATAGACACACCCATTCAACTCATTCACTATTACGAAACGGAAAACAGCTCGCTAATTGCAAGCCCTCAATTGATTATTATGGCAGAAGAAAGCAGTGAAATTTCACTGTTGGAAACCCATCTAAGTTCCTCTTCACGGAACAACACTTGCAAGGTTTTTTCCAACGTTTTTCAGCGAATGCTGGTAGGGAAAAATGCCAGGATAAAACATCATAAAATTCAGGAACTCAATAAGGAGGATTTTTTGATTCACAATCTGATCGCCAGTCAGGAGAAAGACAGCCATTTCTATGCTATCACAGCAGACCTCGGCAGCCGGATTACGCGCAACAATCTGGAAGTTCATCTCAAGGACAGCAATACCTGGACAGAAATGTTTGGTCTTTTTGCGAGCAATGGACAGCAGCATATTGACAATCAAACATTTCTGGATCATGCCAAGCCTCATTGTGAAAGCAGAGAGTGGTACAAGGGGGTACTTGGAGGTAGATCTCGCGGGGTATTCAATGGAAAGGTACTGGTACGACAGGATGCTCAAAAAACCAACGCCTTTCAGCAAAATAATACCCTGCTGATTTCAGATAATGCCCGCATGGACTCTAAACCCCAGTTGGAAATATATGCCGACGATGTAAAATGCAGCCATGGTGCCACCATTGGTTATATGGATTCCGAGGTAATGTTTTACTTGAAATCCAGAGGACTGGATGAACAACAGGCCGGGGAATTGATCAAAATTGCATTCCTGGCGGAAGTTTTTGAATCAGTGGAGAATGAAAGTATTCGCAATCTGATTGCCGAAAAGGTAATTGTGAAGTTGCGAACAATCTATGAATCATGAAAGTAAAACAGGAAAGCATTCTCATGAAAGGCACCCGCAGTGTTGAGCGGGCGAGGGAAGATTTCCCAATTCTCTCTACCGAGATGAATGGAAGACCTCTGGTATTTTTGGACAGTGCTGCTTCCTCTCAAAAACCCATCTCCGTAATCCAGGCAATAAACTATTATTACAGGGAACAAAATGCCAATGTTCACAGAGGTGTTTATGCACTCAGTCAAAAAGCAACAGATTTGTTTGAGATGGGGAGAAGGCGCGTCAGGGATTTTATCAATGCACCTTCAGAAAAGGAGATAATTTTCGTAAGAGGAGCTACCGAAGCGATCAATTTGGTGGCACAATCCTACGGGGGGCATTTTTTCCGTGAAGGTCAGGAGATCATCCTCTCTCAATTGGAGCATCACAGCAATATTGTTCCCTGGCAGCTCATTGCTGAAAAAAAGGGAATGCAAATTCGCGTAATACCTGTGAATAAAAAGGGTGAACTCCAAATAGAAATTTTAGAGGAGTGGTTGTCTGAAAATACCGCAATTGTGGCAGTCAATCACATCTCCAATGCTCTTGGAACAATCAATCCTGTCAGAGAGATCATTGCCAAAGCCAGGAATTTTGATGTCCCGGTCTTAATAGATGGAGCACAGGCCATGGCGCATGGGCCTGTAGATGTACAGGAATTGGGAGCTGATTTCTATGTCTTTTCCGGCCATAAGATGTTCGGTCCTACAGGCGTAGGTGTGCTGTGGGGAAGAGAGGAACTGCTCGAAAAAATGCCTCCCTGGCAGGGCGGAGGAGAGATGATTCATACGGTGAGTTTTGAGAAGACCACCTATAATGAGCTACCCTTCAAATTTGAGGCCGGAACCCCCAATATAGCAGGGGTAATTGGTCTTTCAGAAGCCATTGCATATTTGGGCGAATTCAATTTTGAAGAAATAGCAGTTTACGAAAAAGGTTTGTTAGACTACTGTGTCAAAAAGCTTACACAGATACCTGGTATGCAGTTGGTTGGCACAGCAAAAAGTAAGGCATCGGTGGTTTCTTTTCTCGTGGATGGCCTTCACCCCTATGATGTAGGAATTATTCTGGATAAAATGGGGATAGCAGTTCGCACTGGTCATCATTGCACTCAACCGCTTATGGAATATTTAGGAATTCCCGGTACCATAAGAGCCTCCATGGCATTTTACAATAATAGAGAAGATGTAGACCGCCTGGTGGAGGGTGTGGCAAAAGCCCAAATGATGCTGAGTTAAAATCCCTTAAATGAAATCCATAAATCAAATTCAGGAGGAAATAGTTGACGACTTCAGTCTTTTTGACGACTGGATGCAAAAATACGAGTACATCATTGATCTCGGAAAGAAATTACCGCTGATTGAAGAGGATTTTAAAACTGATGAGTACCTCATAAAAGGTTGTCAGAGTAAAGTGTGGTTGAAAGCTTATCCGGAGGGTGACCGGGTTTATTTCAAGGCGGACAGTGATGCGGTCATTACTAAAGGAATAATCGCCTTATTGATTTCCGTACTCTCAGGTCAGAAATCGGAGGATATTGCTAATGCTGACCTCTACTTTATTGAAAAAATAGGTTTGATGGAGCACCTATCCCCTACCCGATCCAATGGGCTCAACAGCATGATCAGGCAAATGAGATACTACGGAGTAGGAATCCAAACAAAAGAGAAGGAAGTATGACCGAAGAGTTGAGAGAAAAGATAATTGATGCGACCAGAAAGGTGCACGATCCTGAAATACCGGTGAATATTTATGATTTGGGGCTGGTTTACGAAATAGAGGAAACAAGCCCGGGGCACATCAGGCTGATTATGACTTTAACCTCCCCAAATTGTCCTGTAGCCGGAAGTCTACCGATGGAAGTTCAAAGCCGGGTAATGGAAGTAGAGGGAGTAAAAGATGTCGACTTGCAAGTGGTTTTTGATCCTCCATGGACCAAGGAGCGCATGAGTGAGGAGGCGCGTTTTGCCCTTGATATGTTTTGAAGCTTTTGGCTTGTTTGATGGTAGTGAATTAATGGAATTATTGAAATTCGATAGGATTTTAGAGGAAATTTAAGCACAAAAAATAAAAGCGATGAAAATCAATGCTACAGATGAATATGGAATCAGGATATTGATGAGGATTGCAAAATCAGATTCAAATGAAGGTTTGAGCATTTCGCAGTTGAGCGAAGCAGAGGGTTTGTCCAATTCCTATGTAGCCAAAATAACCCGCTCACTTCGAAAACACGGACTGATCAACAGCTTTAGAGGGCACAAAGGGGGCTACGTACTTGCGAGACCAGCTGATAAAATAACCATCAATGACGCCATAAGGGCATTGGGTGGCGTGCTTTACAACACCTCCTTTTGCAACAACCATCCCGGACAAAACCGACTTTGCACCAACAGTACAGATTGCAGTATTCGATCACTGTGGCGGGTAGTCCAGGCCTCCTTAGATAAAATTCTTGACCAGATAACGCTCTCAGATCTCCTCCAGCCTGAAAAAGAGGCCAATAACATATTTAAGCAGATTTATGAAGAGACCGTTAGCCACAGTTCCCATTTGAAAGGACTCAGTATTTGAGGCGTTATTTACCCTTAAAATGCCCAACCCAGATTAAAATAGCCAACCACTCTGTTGGTGTAGGGGCTGTATCCGAAGGTGATTTCTATTGGACCTATCATTGACAGGTATCCCAGCGATGCACCTCCACCAAAGAGCAAATTATTGGTTGAAAAGCTGCTAATTCTTCCAGGATCAAAATCATAGTAAGCCGCCTGAAACGATAGAGAGGTAACGAACCGGCGGCCCATCCTCCGCTGCCACCCAACTTGGGCACTAAAAAAGGAAGGGCTTATAATTGCAAATTCCTTGAGTCCTACAAACTCCATTTGATGTGCAATTACCTCATTGACCCCACCCAAATTATATGCATGCAAAAAACCCTGCTCATAGCCGAACTTATGAGCTAAATGGAGACGGAAAATTTGGGTAACATCCTCCGAAAGTGGAACATAGTAATTAAATTTGGCCTGAAGTTCGAAATAATCACCAAAGATGATTCCAATGTCTTCCAAATTATTGCTCTCAAGCTCTTCAATAAAAACATCAAGATTTTCATTCTGACCGAAGTTAGCACCAGCATACAACTTAAAATCCTGGCCTGAAGTCGGAAAAGCATGCCGATTTAAGGTATACTTGTTCCAGGATAAGAAACTGTACCAACCACCGGACCACCCTCTAATGCGAATCGGTGCCTGATTGCGTTGTGCCAGTTTTTGGGTAGACCTTCCAATTCCTGCTGACCAGTAACTATCCTGTCCTGTCAGTTCATTGTAGGCGAGCTTGAAGTCAAGAATGGATCGCCTGTAGTTGACAAAATGGCCAAGACCTGTATATGAAAACTTGATAAGGGAGGCATCAAGATTAAAACTCAACCACCGATTTCTTTGATAATCAATGAACTTTTGATAACCCCCTTTAAATTTTGGATTTTCCCCAATCAAGGTTTTGAGACGGAGGTGGGAATTGTTTAGAAGAAAATTATCCATTTGCAATCCACCTCCTATGCCTACACCCAGGCTTTCATTGTAATTGATATTTGTAGAAACTCTGACAAAGGGAGATTCTTTGACCTCAATTACCAAATCTACAAACTCTCCCTCAAAATGGGTAGCATAAATCCTGGCCCGTTCAAAAACGTCGGCAGCAAAAATAGAGCGGATATGAAATTGAACCAGATCGCGGTTGATGATATCTCCCGGTTGTATGGGGATTATTTGATCGATAAATGCTCTACTAAGATTTTTACGACCTCTGATTTCAACACTTCTTACAATGAAGTTCTTGCCTGCAGCCGACACCCTTGAAGGCAATTCTATCCCCTTCCTATTTTGATTTTCCTTGATTTCCTTAAAAATATCGATTTTGCTTCTGGCTGCAATTTTCCCGGCCTCAATTATTTCCAAGGCTGAAGAAAAATCAGAAAAGCTAATATCTCCAATATCCAAATCGATGAACCAGGTAGCCAATTCCTTATTTTCCCTAAATGCCATGGCATCAGAAAAGAAACCCATCTGATAGATCACATCAATAGGCGATCGAATATCTGAGGCAGGCCTCAATCCGCGCGAAACATTCACGCCCAGAATAGCTTCAGCACCCAACTGTTGAGCCACTGAAACAGGGAAGTTATTGGTCACCCCCCCATCTATAAGCACCATATCATCAATTTCTACCGCCGTGAAAACAGCAGGAACAGCCATAGAGGCCCTAATACTTCTAACGAGCTCCCCACCTCTCAAGATTACAGACTCCCCGGTGGAAAGGTTTGTTGCAACACAGGCAAAGGGGATGGGAAGATCATTAAAATCTTCAATATGTGATACATGAAAGAAAACCCTGCTGAGTTCTTCCCATAAATTTTGTGCCTCCACAGCACCGGTCTCAAACCTTAGGCCACCTTCCACCCACGGCATATTGACAATGTTTTTGCCAACCTCCCTACGTCTTGAGAGATGTGCATATTCAAGCCCAACATCTGTGGAGAAAAGTGCGTCCCAATCAATTTCAAGGACCATTGCCTCTATTTCAGCCGCTGAGTAGCCCACTGCGTACATCCCACCAATAATAGCCCCCATGCTGGTCCCGGTGACATAGTCCACCCTTATACCCAGGCTATCTATTAAGTGTAAAACACCAATATGAGCAATTCCCCTCGCACCTCCTCCACTTAAAGTCAATCCAATACCCCCTCCTGGATTCCTGGCAGGTGATATTTTCGCATCCAGCCCCCCACTTTCATCAACTGCGGCTGATGTCCATTCCAGGGATATGATGAGGAAGAAAGCAAGCAGGTAAAATACTCTTCTCACATTTGTCTGCTTTGGATTGAGAAAAATTACTTTAGGAAGTGAGAAATCCCGATCAAAATCTATACCCTATTGAAAAATAACTGTTTCTATCTCTCAATGAAGTTCCTACTGAATGGGACTGATTGATGTCGGACATGCCTATCCGCTGGGTCCAACCTAGATGAACGCGCATAATTTCAACACCAAGACCAAAGCTAAGTCCCCATTCATTTTCCTCAAAATCATTTCCGTAGTCAATGGAATTGCCCTCAACTTTTCCTCCCACATTGTATCTGTAATAGGCGCCGCCCAGAATAAAAAAACGAGCTTCACTCTCAATTTGGAAGAGATTGTACTGAAGATTTACCGGCGCAGTGATAGAGGTCCTTCTAAAAGTTCCGTCACCGAATTTACTGCCATTAAGGTCAAATAAAAGCTCGGGCTGAAGGGTGAAAGAGGGAGAGAGGTTGAACTGAGCAAACAAGCCACCGGAAAAATTGTAAACAGATTTCGCTCGAAAAAACTCATCCCTATATCTGTGATGGCCACTGCCATTGTGCAGTACCAGGCCGAAGGAGAAAAATGGTTTTTTGATTTCAACTACCCGGCCCTCTTCACTTTTCTTCAGTCGGGCAGCAAAGGCATCGGAGGGATTGACTTCAGGCATTTGGGACAACTCAACTATCAGGTCAGCTAAAAACCCTTTGATTGAGGCCATCCCTTCATAATCCAGGAGGTCATACGTATCTTCAGGTTGGTGGTACGGGGACTTCAAATGAGTGAAAGCATGGGCAGCAGGTATGCCAATATTGCCAAATGGCCAGGTATCTGTTCTCCTCTCAATTTCCGCACTGGTATTTCCCAGCTTGATATGGTGCTTCTGACTGAGCTGCTCGGCCAACTCCCTTCCGCCTGCAAAAGAGGCGATTCCTTTGAGATCCAGTGCATTATTAGCTTCATACATACCCACCATATCCAGGCTGAACATTCCTCTTATGCGCTCGGGATGGACAACAGAATCCTGCAAAAACATCCTCGCTCCCCATAGTCCACTTTCTTCCGCATCAAAGGCCACAAAAACAATTGTCCTTCCGACTTTCTCCCTGTTTTCTGACAAATGAGCCGCTAATTCTATCAAAGTAGCCACTCCACTTGCATTGTCGTCTGCTCCGTGATAAATTGACTTATCGCCGGATCGATAAACATAACCGAGGTGGTCGTAATGAGCACCAACCACAATTACTTCATCCTTCAATTCAGGATTGCTTCCAGGCAACTTTCCGACTACATTGATCGCAGGAACCCACGCCAGCCCTATTCTTACTCTAAAGTCGTGGAAGTAGTCTTCCCCTATTGGCTCCAGACCCGCATCAGCAAAGTGAGTAGAAATATAGGCACGGGCCAATTCGGCTCCTTCAGTACCCAAGCCTCTTCCCTGAAACTCCGGGGAGGCCAAAACTCTCACATGGTCCTTGAGTACTCCCGGAAGTTCCTCAGTTTGACCAAATACCAAAACCGGAATTAGGAGCCCTATAATCCACGACAAATGAATTAATTTCCTCATAATAATATTTTCTTCAAAGTTAATGACTTTCCGCTTCTGAAGTTCAAAATTTAGATGAGGGATGGGCTAATTTATACAAAAGTGTAAACAGAACTCAAAGAACAAACATCTAAGAGGTGGGACCAATTTGTAAAAGGTCCATTGAATTATTGTCTTACGATTGAATCCGTCCGAGTCGGTTCAACAGAAGTCAGGCAGAGCTGGTGCTCCATATAAAGTCACATAAAACATTGGAAATATTTATTTTAAATATAACAATATTTCAAAATGAGTCTAAAGAAAGATCTAGAGGAACTTTTAGAAACTGCGATTAGCGATATAAATATCATTCATTACCTTCTGATGCCCCGCTGCCACATTCATTCCAAAACATTTGAATGAAAAACATCAGCAACACCATATTCAATGCTGAACACACCTTCCAATCAACGGAATTGGTTCGCATTATTGGCCAAAAACCACATTAAAGAGTGAGATTTCTAGACTCAAAAGTCTCTTCTGGAAGACACAGAATTTATTCTATCTGCCTGAACAAGGATACCACCAGTTGCCACGCGCTCCCTGACTGAGCCATCTCTATTGTAAACAATAATGAATGGCTGGCATACTGTTGCGTGATCTTGAGTCATGCTGCAGTAGAAGAGGCTGTGGCCTTCATCTGAGGAAGTAGTAATGACACAATATCCTTCAAACTGAGGATCACCCGGATCTGCTTCTCCAAACCCGCAGACAAACTCCAATCTGTCGCCTGCATTTAACTTCACAATGCTCTCGTAGCGATTGTAGGGAATCAGGTAGTAGGAGCTAGTTCCCGCCGGAATCCTGTAAACCGGATCTTCGCCTGAAACAGAAAGTGAAGATAGATTTACAAAAGGTGAGGGCAGTAAATTGTCCAATGCATTGCCGGTACGGAGGATATTTTGACCTCTGTAAACTTTCAATTCATCCGATCCATCAGCATCGGCTGCTATATGAACATCGTAGATGACCTGTCCGGATATATTGGTAGCTCTGAAGTTTTGAGCATCCATGGAGGAGACAAACAGTACAAACATCAAAAGGGGAAAGAGTAGTTTCATAATTGATTTATCTTTTACAGTTAAGACAGCATAGACTTGTAAATCGTTGCCCTCAAATAATTTTAAAGCCCAAATTTATTAAAAATTTTCGAAAATACCCCTTCTACGCTAGGAAATATTTTGTCGTAGAAGGTCAATTGATTAAACCATATTGACCTTTAATCGTATTTGTATAGTCAATTGTCTAAAAGTGGATGAAACCTGCGTCTGACAAACTACCTTTGATGACGTTAATAATTTTGCCGGTAAATCAATTCCTAATTATGGTCCCCATTGGATTTAATCACAGTTCCTTTCCTATACCAAATCAATAAATACTATGAAGTGTACTAATTACATGATTTATTTACTTTTCGCTCTTGCACTGCTTTTCAGCACCTTTTTTACTCTGGAAGCACAGAATAGGTTGGAGCTTTCAGGCACCATAGAAAACATTGAAGGAGAGCCATTGGAATGGGCATCTATCGTCCTTTTCCATCCCGGGGATTCATCCATGTTGGCATTCGGATATTCTGATCAAAAGGGAAAGTTTAGCATAAGGAATTTGGAGAGTCGGGAATATCTTGTCAAAGTAGGTTTTGTGGGTATGCAGGACTACCAGAGTGAAGTCAATTTAACTGAAAACCTGGATTTGGGAAAAATTATACTTGAACCAGCAGATGCAGTATCGGGTGTGGAAGTAACGGCTACTCGAATACCTATCCTGGTCAATCGGGACACGGTGGTTTATGATGCGCAAGCCTTTAATTTGGCTCAAAATGCGACGGTGGAGGATTTGCTTCGAAGGTTACCGGGAGTGGAAGTTGATGCCGATGGAAACATCAGGGCCCTTGGAGAAGAAGTTCAAAATGTGCTGGTAGATGGTAGAAGGTTTTTTGGAGGGGATGCGCGGATCGCGACCAGAAATCTGCAGGCAGATGCCGTTAACCGGGTTCAGATTTACGACAAAAAATCAGATGAGGCAGAATTTACGGGCATAGACGACGGCAGTCGAGAGAAAACCATAAATTTAGAACTCAAGGAAGACCGAAGAGGGGGTGGCTTTGGATATGTTTCAGGAGCCTATGGTCCGGATGACCGCTTCGACGGCAAGATGAGCTACAACCGATTTGACGACAGCAGGCAAATATCGGTTTTGGCAGGAGGAAATAACATCAATGAATTGGGGTTTTCCTGGCAGGACTACTTCCAGTTTAGTGGGGGAATGCAGCAAATGATGGCGGGAGGTGGTAGAGGTGGTCGAGGATTTCGGGGAGGTGGGAACCCCTTGATCAATCAGGGTACTCAACCAGGCTTTCTGACCTCATTCAATGGTGGAGCTCAATTTTCTCAGCGATACGGAGGAGAAAATGAAATCAATGCCAGTTATTTTTTTAGTCTTGCAGACAGGACAAATGAGCGAAGCTTAAATCGCGATAATTTTCTGCCGGGAAATCAATTGCTTAAAACAACAGAGGATGCCCTCAATGAATCAAAAAATTACGAACACCGGCTCAATCTCAAATGGGAGCAAAATTTAGGTGATAGAACCGCTTTGAGATTCAATAGTTCGGCCAACTATACCTTAAGAGATGAGTACAGAACAAATGTGGTTGAAAACTCCAATACTGCTGAAAAAGTCAACAACCTGAGTGATCAGGAATTTTCAGGTGATGGTAACAATATCAATTTAAGTGGTAGCCTGACCTTGAGGCAAAGATTTGACAAAAGGGGTAGGGTATTGGCGGCTGCCTTTTCAGGCAATTATACCAGGAACGATCAGGATGGATTTTTGGAAGCCTTCAATCAACTTTTTTCTAACGATGAGCAGATAAGTGCTGAAACACTCATTGAAAGTCAGGATACTGACAACAAGAACTACAACTTCAGTACAGATATTCAATATACGGAACCTGTGGCTGAAAATCATTTTACCACTGTACAGTATGTCTATGGAAACAATACGATGAGAAACAACAGAGAGATTACCGATCTCTCTGATGAGGGCAATCCCATCATTATACCTGCCTTGTCCAGTGAATACGATGCTGACTTTCTCTTTCACAGAGTAGGGCTTTCGCACCGGATTGTAAAGAACCAAAGCAATATTAACTTTGGTGCGGATTATCAATTCTCCACACTTGACGGAGAAGTGGTGGGCAATGATAGTCCGGTGAGTAGGGATTTTGCTTACCTATTGCCCAGAGCCTCCTGGAATTACGAGTTTCACCGCGGAAAAAATCTCAACCTAAACTACACCACTTCTGTCAGGGAGCCCTCGGTTATACAACTCCAGCCGGTGGTTGATAATTCTGACCCCACCAACCTCTATGTTGGCAATCCAGACCTAGAGCCCCAGTACACTCACCGCCTCAGCTTTCGATATACCACCTTTAACATGATGAGCTTTCGAAATTTCTTTGCATTTGGAAATATTTCATACACCAGAAACAGGATAAGGGAGGCCATAAGTTTTGATGAACAATTGAGAAGGGTGAGGACACCGATGAACGTCTCCGATGACTGGACAACTACAGGCTCTATAAATTACGGGCAGCCGATAGGATCCACCGGGCTCAGAGCCAACATCAGGCTTGGTGCTACTTACAACTGGGGCAATACCTTTGTCGGAGGAATTGAGAGTGAGACTCGAACGTTTACACCCAATATAGACCTCAGATTGACCTACGAGCTCAACGATTGGTTGGATGTAAGCGGTGGCACCAATATCATGAACACCAGTACGCGATATAAAATTGATGACAATTTGGACCAATCCTTTCAGGTTTACACTCATCGACTAGATGTACGCACCAATTTTGGTGAGAACAAATGGCAAATCGAAACGGGTATGAACTGGGCAATGTACCGCAGCGACGATGGACTATTTGACGATGACGTGCCCATTTGGAATGCTTCTATATCAAGGTTTTTTATGGAGGACAATCGCATTCAGGTGAAATTGATGGGCAGGGATCTGCTGGATAGAAACATCGGCTTTAATCGCACTACTGACCTCAACTTTATCCAGGAAGAACGAACCCTGTCTTTGGGCAGATACTTTTTGTTGGAGTTTAGATACAATATCAATGCAGGAGCAAACCCTGCATCCGACCGGGGAGGCATGTTTAGGATGTTTAGTCGAATGATGTAGAATCAACTCGCCAGGAATTCTCACTTTTCATCAGTACAAAATAAAACAGAATTAAATGAACCGATTTATAAAATTTATCAGTTTTCACTTCATAATTTACCTGCTGATATGGACCACCGCAGCATGGGGACAAATTACGGAGGGGATTATTATCTATGAGGTAAAGCTCAATCTGCACGCTCAGTTACCGGATGACATGGAGGCAATGAAAGCAAGCATCCCGGAATTTCAAAGCATGAGAAAGGAGTTGCTCTTCAATAGGGAGGCCTCTTTATTTCGAGATTATGAAGAAGAGCCGGGGGGAGGCAGGCGAGGCTGGTTCAGAATGGGAGCAAATGAAGTCCACCATCAAAATCTGCTAGAGGGTAAATACACCGTGCAACGAGGCTTACTCAACGATGAATACCTCATAGAAAGTGAAGTAGAAAGGCACCCCTGGACTCTGACGGGTAGAACTGAGATGATCGCTGGAAAATTTTGTCAACTCGCCTGGAGAATGGATCATAAAGACAGCACCATGATTGAGGTTTGGTTTACGCCTGAAATACCCTTGCCAGTCGGCCCTGACAACTACTTTGGCCTGCCGGGTGCCGTTTTGATGGCCGTAGTCAATTACAATGAGCGAATATATATAGCAACAGAAATATTGCAGCAGGCAGTTCCCAGTACAAGGGTGGCAGCACCAACTCGCGGAAAAAAGGTAACGCCTGAGGAGTTTGCCGAAATTTCAGAGGAAATGATGGAGCAATTTCGGTCCAGAATGGGAGGGGGTAGGAGAAGGTAGGGTTATTGAGAATATCCAAAATCTCTCAGACCTTCTCACACAGTTAAAATATTTTAAATGTGATCAATCGAGGCGCTAAGTTGCTGATTTGGTGGGCTTAGTTTAGCTCACTCGATTGGTTAAAGACTTGATTCCCTCTCGTAACGCAATTAATCAGTTTGAAATATACGATTTTTTTAAAATACATCTCCAATATGCGGCGACGGCAGCAATTTGGCCCCTTCAATTCATGAGGACAATGGATGCAGTAGGATTCGGCAGTAGTGGTTCGCATTTCATCTTCGGTCCTTCCCTCACGCAACGCAATTAATCCATTGCGAGGCCAGCGCGCGAGGCTATTAGGTAG
>REEI01000070.1 GCA_007695145.1 Saprospirales bacterium
ATATATGGATATCGGCTATTGCCACTCAATATAGTTTGATTTTGATGACTCGTGACCGCCACTATATTAACATCGATGGATTGAGAAATGAGATGTGGTAAGATAGAAAAGGAATTCCCGCCTCAAAACTAAACAGGCAGATTGTGCAATCGATATAATCGTCAATCTGGCTTGAGGTTTATCTCAAATGTATTTAGAGCTGAATAAGAGCCATATTATCACCGGAATCAATTAAAGTTTACCCGTTTTTCATAAATCTATCTACTTTATACCCGTTTTTCACACAAAATACCTGGTTTTCTTAGAACCATGGACGTTCTACCTGTTTTTCACGTAAGAAACCTGTTTTTCATATAGCGTCTGGTTTTCACTTATATCATTGGTTCAAACCCGGTTGGCTGACCTATCTGTGATCAGTTGAAATGATCTCTAAGCACACAATCCTTAATACCCGACAGATAGCTTTTCCACCAATAGTTAAAAACAAAGCGGGCGTTATCTCGATCGAACTCAATTTGTCCAACCCTTAATTCATCTTTTTTATGTGGATTGGCCTGGTAGTACAAAAAATTTCTTCCTACAAAACGCGCAAGGCCTTTAAACACTCTTCGGCCATCCGGGAGCAACTCAATTTCTAGTTCCGAGTATTTCATTCTGAGTTCTCCAACTGACCTCACATCATTTCCATAAAAATAAAAGGATGTAGCCTGGTGTAATCCATCATTTACCTTAAGGCCGGTGAGTGGATAAAGTGCGGGATTAATATTCGCAAAGTGCAGCTGAGCCAATTCCCCTTTTGCCTCAAAAGCTCCGTAAGGATCGGTAAGGTCGTATTGGAATTCTACCTGCAGCATCGCATTGTCAAAGATCAAAGCCTCAGCCCGAATATTCATTATATTGTCCAGGGCCAGCGAGTCCTTGAGGTTTGATAGGTTTTCGATGGTTGCATTCACTTGCTTGAAAGGAATTTCGCCCGGTGTATCCGAATTTTCCGGCTGCTCCATGTACACAATGTCGATTTTGTTTATTACAATTTTTCCTGCAAAAATCCCAAACGGAGCCTCTTGAATCAGACGTGTCGGCATGAGCGGGCGTTGATTTTCATTAAATGGTGGCTTTCGATCTCGAAAAACCTCCAGTTTCCCTCCATTCATCTCGATTTGGGAAAGAATAACAGAACCATCCCGAGTTGCCTTGTCGGGTTGAATACCGGAAATTTTAACGTGATCCAGCCTGGTATCGAAGCGGTCGGTTTCAAATTGCACATGTTTGTGAAATTCCTGTTTGCTGTATTGCGGGATAATTCGTAGGCCTTTTATATCAGCAGTTTGCTCTATTCCGGTGTAGAAAACACTGTCAACATGGAAGGTATATAAGCTCTGGGATGAATAGCCCCCTGCATCCAATACCTCTAAGGCATGTGCCTCAAAACCGGTATCCATGAAATAATCCCGCTCCTGGCCGTAAAAGCTGATTACACCTTTGAATTCTACCTTCCCGGTGTGAAGGACCTGTATTGAAGGATCCGCTAAAGACCTTTTTTCAACTCTTAGCTTGTTTGTGCTTAAATTTTCCAAATGCAGATGCTCCGGATTCACGCTTTGCCCTGAGTCCGCATTTGTTGTACCGAACTCATTGGTGTACATGGCGAGGAAGATACTGTCCACAGCGAATAGATGGACTTTTACCCTTTTCCGGCCCATTGCCATAGAAACCAATGCCCAGGAGGAGATTTTTAGATCGTGGGCTTCCGCTTCAAAAATTTTTTCAGGCAGCAAAACGGCATCTGTTTCGTGGAGTGCGCTGTCTTTGGGTACAAGCCTTATCTCAGTAATACTGGTTGTTTTGAAGAAAGTACTGAAACTGCAAGTTCCCGCCTCTACTTCGTAGAGGTCAACTGATTCCGGATTTAAAGCGCTTCTTATTTCACCTTCTATCTTATCAGATAAGAATCCGGGGAGCCAGGCATGTAATAGCAGCATTGCAACAAACGCCAATGTGCACATGCCAGCCACTATCAGGAGAACCGCCTTCAATTTTTTCATGGTCTTTCAGCTGTGTATGCTCAAAAGATATTGTCCCATCCAAAATACTAAATGAGGACATCCATTTTGTAAACGGTAAAAATAACTTGAGTTTTGGAGTTTCACTGGAGACTTTTCTGACAATCCGGCAGATGCTGACCCCTTTGGATCAAAGATCCGGAGCATGTTGACCCCCTTTGATTGCTTTTGGTTTGTTTTGATCCATAAGCTCAAAGAGTCTTCTGAGATTGCTTTTGGACCGTACGGTACTAAAACAGCTAATTTGACAATAACCTGCATCCATCTACTTTTCTGGATCCATTACGATGACTTTGGAAGAATTGTTCAGGGCCATTTCTTCCATTGCAGAACCATTGAGATTGTAATTTTTTGGAATAAGGTAAAAATCAGCTACAAATTGATTGTAATCCTGCCAAATTTTATTGGCACTTTGCATTGGAGTTTCCCCCTTTAAATGATATATCCAATTCCTCACCTCCCGGACTGCTTTTTCAGGACTGGCTCCGTGGATTTCAATATCGTATTCGGAAATATTGGAAAGTGCCCTTCTGTACCTATATTCCTTTTCATCCAGAATAAGGGCACATTTATCTTTGACTTTTTTCCTCCAAAAAGTTTTCAACCAACATCGAGTCCAAGTTCAAAGGGCATATTGAACCTGGCCAATTCGTTTTCACGGGAGGATTTCATTCTGGACAGATCGTGAATGGCGTATTTTGCATTTTTGATGTTTTTCGCAATTCGGTCAATCCGGGATTTAGGGAGTTATCAGTACCTGTGATCAAGGGGTAATATTCAAGATGTATACAAAAACAACAAGTGCCTTGAGTATTGGACGATAGTCTTCATCATATGGACAGTTGAAATATATATTGGAATTGCGGGCCATCGGCCTATTGTTTGAGCACTTTTTCTACTGACCCATCAGGACGATGTACAACAAGTAAAGAAGCAAGACCTCTGTCAAGTAATTTTCTACCACCAATTATAGCACTATCTTTATCAGAATGAATGGAGCTTACTCGTTTTCTACCTTTCTTAAGGACAACCCACCTCCCACTTCGACTCATCACATGAACCTTCGATTTTGAAGCTCCGGCCTCTTTGAATTTCCGGCTCAGTCTTTTACTGCTTTATGCTCTACCAGATATTTCCATGGTCGCGTGTTTGTTTTATTACAAAGATAAAAAATTTTGAAAAAAAATGCTCCGAATTCGGTAAATGACATTTTTTTAATTAGCTTTGTG
>REEI01000006.1 GCA_007695145.1 Saprospirales bacterium
ATTCTGTTGAGGAAATAATGGCAATTTAATTAAGGTTATTCAATAATTAACCATGGAGAATTTGCTTCCCAATGACGTGTTCGGTTTAATCAGGCCAAACGTTGATGCCCATAGTCTCGGGGTTTCAACTTTTGGCAAATTAATTCAAGATTGCGGATATAAAGTGGTAATAGGAGATGCAGGTATTGCGAGAGCGGTGGCCTTGATCAGAGACGCCAATAATTTCTCATTGCTCAAATCATGGATTGAAAAGAATAGGATAACACGCCTTGGTTTTTCTTATCGCCTTGATCCGGATGATGCACGTCTTAATTTTGGAAAGGTATTCCATTTGTTAAAGGAATCCAATGCATTTGAAGAAAATGGTGGGTCCATTAGATCCCTATATTTTGCAGGGTTGCCGAAGGCTTGTCAGATGATCCACAATGAGTATGATGGCCGCGTTACTGTATTTATTGGAGATGAAACCCCGGAAGAAACTTTATTAAAGGTAGGTGTGCCAACCTCAAAAATACCGAATTCTGTGCTGCAAGGCTCTCAATATGACAATTCAAGGATGGATTTTGCCAGGAGGGTCATTAATACTGATTCATGGCGAACTATTAAGCCTTTTGACAGATCGGGTTATCCGGAATTTGGGAAGAAGAACGATACAGTGGTGAAGAGGATAATGCACTCCAGGAAAAAGGGTCTTCCTCCATTGATGCGTGTTCATGTAGGCCCATATAATCCCAACTATGTTGAGGCGCGTAAACAATTTCAGGATTGGCTCGGTAGACTCTCTAAATCGGGCTTTTTAGACATAGTTTCTATAGGCTCATCTCAGTTGTCGCAATCTCATTTTGGAAGGGAATGGGGATATCTGCCAAATGGTGGAGGAGTACCTATCAATTCAGAAAAAGATCTTATTGATATCTGGAATGCATCGAGGCCTATGTTGGTGCGCACCTATGCAGGGACGCGAAATATTCCGGATTTAGCTCAAATATATGAACGGACTATTAATATTGCCTGGCACGCACTTTCTTTTTGGTGGTTTTGTGAAATTGATGGAAGAGGTCCACATTCAGTCAAATATAACTTAGAGGAACATTTTAAAACACTTGATTATATTGCCACCACAGAAAAGCCATTTGAACCCAATATTCCCCATCATTTTGCATTTAGAGGTGCGGATGATTACACTTATGTGTTATCGGGCTATCTTGCAGCTATTGCAGCGAAAAAGAGGGGAGTAAAAAACTTTATAATCCAGGCCATGTTAAATACCCCTAAATTTACCTGGGGAATACAGGATCTTGCAAAAGCCAGGGCCCTTTTATTCTTGTGTAAAGAACTAGAGGAAGATAATTTCAATGTATTTCTTCAACCTAGAGCAGGTTTAGATTACTTTTCCCCCGATTTTGACAAAGCTAGAATGCAACTGGCTGCAGTATCTGCACTTATGGATGATATCGACCCCCTTAATGTTTTTAGTCCCGACATTATCCATGTTGTAAGTTACAGTGAAGCGGTTCATTTGGCTACTCCCAAAATAATTGATGAAAGTATTCAAATTACTCTCGCTGCTATCAGAGACTATAGGTTAGCTCGAAAGTTAGGTAAAGTAGAGGATATGGCTTCTAATATAGAGGTAAAGGAAAGAACCCAGGATATTTTAGAGCAGGTCAGATTTACGGTTGACTTCATTGATAAGAACTATCATGACCCTTACTCACCGCAAGGCCTTTACGATATATTTAGAGATGGACTAATGCCAGTACCGTATCTTTGGGAGAGACGGGATGAGTTTAGCAATGCTGTAAAATGGAAAACAGGTTTTGAAAATGGAGGTGTTTTTGTGTTAGATGAGGACAACAATGTAATTAAACCAAGTCAAAGAATACAATTAGATCGTCTGAATGGGTAAAATTAAAGGCTTTATCAATAAAGAACTCATCCAATTGCTGGAAAAAGATATACAGGAGGCTATCGATCGATCTTATGAGCTGAATAACAATGTTGTAAATGCCATTCCTGATCCTTTGGTTTCAGTTAGGACCTCTACTTATCAACATGCCAAGTACATTGAACAGTGCATAGAGGGGGTGCTTAATCAGAAAACCAGTTTCCCCTTTGAATTTATTATAGGCGAAGACTTTAGTACGGATGGAACCCGAGAATTAGTATTCTCCTATGCTGAAAAGTACCCTGACCGGATTAGGGTCGTGGCCTCTGATCAGAATGAAGGTGTCAGAGGAAATGGATGGAGATGTAAAGTAAGAGCCAGGGGTAAGTATATTGCACTTTGCGAAGGGGATGATTACTGGACCGATCCGCTAAAACTTCAGAAGCAAGTGGATTATTTGGAGGCCCATCCTGAGGCATACTTTACTTTCCATCACAGCTCTATACTCAAGGGGGAGAGAATTGTTGGAAGACGTCCAAAGTCGGGAAGTGGGATTGTGAAAATGGAGGATTTGCTTTTTAGAAAAACCTATCCAACCATGTCACTGGTTTTCAGAAGATCAAAAGGATTCCTACTTGACCAAATTAATTTAAGAAAAGAATTTAGTACGGGTGATTTCTTACTGGTACTCCTTCTCGCTTCCCGCGGTCCCGGCTATTTATTTCCTGAAGTAATGGGAGTATACAGAGTGCATTCCGGCGGTGTCTATTCCCCCCTGGGAGAGATCAAGAAGCTTCAAATTGGGATTCACAATCGTCGCGCGGCTCTTAAGCATATTCCCATGACTTTTAAGCAGAAGATGATTTGCAGGTTAATGATTCTTTTGAGGCAGCTAAAGATTTTGGGGATTCGACTGGGATTATTGGGGAGAGCTGCCAAGGATTAAGGGCGAATAGATGAGTTGTTCTTCGCTGAGGATCAGGGTGACTTTGCAGCTTTTAATTCATTCAATATCAATGTTGTGCAAGGTGCCCAAATAAATATATTTTCCTCCGCTGTAACTTGTGAACTATTACTGAATTTCAAGGCGTTTTGCTGATTATCGGGCTGTTCCGGTATTAATTGAAATTATATGCTGGTGGTAGGTGCCAAAGGGCATGCAAAAGAAATCCTTCAAATTTTGGAAAAGGATTATTCATACGAGAATGTGGGTTTCTTCGATAATTTGTGCGAGGAGTCCGGTATGTTTTTTGACCGTTACCTGGTCTTGCGCACAGAGTATGAGGTGAGGGAGTGGTTCGCAAATGACAATAGGTTTGTACTCGCTGTTGGTG
>REEI01000086.1 GCA_007695145.1 Saprospirales bacterium
ACTTGATTGATGAGAAGCAAAAATTGTGTACAAGTCATTGATGCACATATGGATAGGGTAATTAAATCATGCATTTTATTACTATTTAAACAACTGACTTTAAAGTATTTAAGTAGGGAGGAATCTTTAGTAAAAAATTCTGAAAGGGGCATCCGCTAATCTGTGTTGACTATTTAAGATTAGCCCTCATTGACTTGTCTCGAGTGAAATTAACAAGGACTAAATGAGCTTTATTATTTAATAGCCTAATACAATTCTTCTATTGATAAAAATTCAATTCTTCGGGATATCAGTTTAGCTCAGTAGTTATCGCGATAAAAAATAATTGCCTCTCTTATATTTTTGGCAGGTGCGGTGAGGTCATATTCAACATTGCCAACGTCCAACAGAAAGGTGAAATTTGGAATTCCGCCTTTATTCTTCTTATCCATCTTGATGTTCTCCATCATTTCTTCCAGCAGTTGGTCAGTAATTTCAGTCTTAGGATAAAATTTTCTAAAGACCCCTAATATTTCTTCCAACCATTCTCCGGAATGACCATAGTGCCACATGGACAAATAGCACTCCATAACCATTCCCGCGGCCACTGCTTCCCCATGAGTTATGAAGCGTTGATTGTTTAAATAGCAACTTTCTAGGGCATGACCGATAGTATGACCAAAGTTGAGTATTTTTCGCTTTCCGGATTCCTGAGGATCCGTCTGAACAATCTGTTTTTTGATGACAACAGATTTTTCAATAAGAGGCATCAATTGGTTGATTTTCAGGGCTTCCATTTCTTTGATCTGCGTCCAAAGATTGTAATTGAGGATGAGAGCGTGTTTCATTATTTCTGCAAAACCACTTAAAACCTCTCTTTCAGGGAGAGAGTCTAAAAATTTGTCATGCACAAATACTCCGATGGGATTTCTGAATAGGCCGATTAGATTTTTATAGCTCCTATAATTTATGCCAACCTTACCGCCTACTGAACCATCTACCTGTGACAAAAGTGTTGTTGGAAACTGAATGAAGTTCATGCCTCTCATATAGGTGGATGCACAAAAACCTCCAATGTCACAAATTACACCTCCACCCAAATTGATCATTAAGGAGTGACGATCGGCTCCGCAATCAATTAGCTGATCATAAATGTAGCCTGCAGTGGAGAGTGTTTTATACTGTTCGATATAGTATGAAGACACTTCGCCCCTGGCTTCTTTATGTTTCCCTTTTGTCAGAGCAGGAGAATCATCAGGTATGGTGATGGACGAGAAGTTTTTTAGGCCTGAGAGCATTTTGAATTCATTGAGGCAATACATTCTTGTATTGATGTCTGTCAGCACAATAATGTGATGATAATCGCGAATCAGATCGGTGAAATTATTCCAGATATCATCTAAGTAAATACTGTACTCGTCCAGTCTGATGTTTTTCATTTGCTCTCTTTGGTTTGGTTCGTGTCAGCATCGTACGTTAGATCCATCGACCATGCATCGGGTTTGTCAGCAAATAAAACTTTCGTGCTCTCCCAGGTTTGTCTGAAGAGGTTTGATTTTCTGTAATTGTCCAGGTGAATGGGAGATTCCCAGATGCTGTAAGTAAAAAAAACGTTGGGATATTTGCGATCTCTGAATAATTTTAACGCATTGCAACCATCGAAACTCCTGATTGCCTCACAGGATTTGTTGAAAATTTCCAGGAATTGGTCTTCCTTACCGGGACTGATGACCAGTTTTACCAATCGCGTAAACATCTTATAAAAATTTAGCAATGCAAATATAGGGCTTTATTGGCCCTGATTATTTCTCGGTGGAAAAATCTGACATCAATACTCAAAATGCATGGGTTGGCAGGGATACCCGAACAGGCATTTTTCTTTAATGACATTTACCAGTACAGATGGAATGTAATTTTCCCAACCCCCAACGTTATTTCTGATCATGTTGAGGACTTCTTCCGGCATAACGTGCAGTATTTCCGGATTGTAATCTTCCAGGTCTTTTATCAATTCGCTCTCCAGAAGGAATTGGTAAAGGTGCCGGATACCAGCAGGAACTGGCAGGTTTTTACTGTTCATAATGTCATTGCTGCCAAATTGAAGGGCTGGATAGGTGTAAAGATTGATTCTTTTAGTGAATAGGTCTCCAAAGGCATTGAGGAGGTTGCCGTCCTGATTTTGATAATACCTTTCATTGATGAGTTCCAGCAATTGTCTGATGCCCAAAACAATTCCAAGTTTGTCTACCTTTTGCTCACTCAGATAGTTGATCAGGGCCTTGTGATTGTTAGAATTGGTGATAACTGTATCATATCCGAGGGCTCCAAGCACTTCGGCCCTTTCAATAAATTCCTCTTTTGCAGAAATGAGGTCTTTTCCAAGGCTAAGGGTGTTGATTTCTGCAAGCATCGCTACTTCCTCTTCCTCCACCTGATGAGCAGTAGCAAAAGCTTTCAGGCTGGTACTAAAAACATCCTCTGTTACTATAGTGGGCGGTTTGTAAGTGCCCCTAATTACCATTGTGGGTCTTTTATAGTATTTTTCAGATGCATGAAGACTGTCACCCTCAGCAGAAAACATTGCTACATCTGCCAACCCGTTTTGAACCAATAGGTAGTTGAGCAATCTGTTGTCAAGATGATCGAAATCCGGACCGGATATTCTTATCATGTCGATTACAACCCTCCCTTTGAGGTAGTCCTGAAGGGATTTGACAAATTGATTGATGTCATTGAGAAAATAAAAGCAAGCATAAACCATATTGACACCCAGAATTCCTATTGCTTTAGCTTGCAGTTGGGGATCGTTATCCATCATTCGGGCGTGTACCACGAGATCATTGGCCGGCCCTCCCTCGCGGGTTTGAAAGCGGATACCCATCCATCCGTGACCAATATTGGTGCGATGAAAATTTAGCGCAGATATGGTATCGGAGAAGGCGAAAAAAAGACTTCCCGGCCTCTTTTCTGACAATCTTTTAATCAGCAGTTCATACTCGTGATCCAGCATTTTGTATAGCCTCGATTCACAGACATACCGACCGGTCAATTCATCTCCGTAAATACAATCCGAATAGGTTTTGTCGTATGCTGACATCGTCTTGGCAATAGTACCTGCTGCGGCACCCACTTTAAAGAAGTATCTTGCTACTTCCTGACCGGCTCCAATTTCAGCAAAAGTGCCGTAAATTTTTTGATTGAGATTGACTTCCAGTGCTTTTTGGTCGGTATCCAATTTTCGCTGCATGCAGATTGTTTTTTTTATTCAACGGGAAAAGTCCCTATCTCATGGCCTCAAACTTAAGAAACCTTCAATTTTTTATCGCACCCGCAAAGATAAAAGTTTTGAGTCGATGAATAAAAGCTCACAATCTTCGAGGCCTTAGGAGCTATACATATTATCAAAAATTCTCAGGTGCCTTATGGATTCTCAGGAGGCAGTATTAAATTGCCAAGAGCTTGTAATTGTCTCAAGTTGCGCATTTTTTTAGGAATGCAGTAAATCGCGTATTTCAACCAGTATTTATACTTTTTACCCAATTGATGGAAGCCTCCACTTCAGTTTTTTGATTCGCCTTTTTGAAAAAATTCAATATTATTTTTTTAAAGATTCCAATCTCTGTATCTTTAGGGTCAAATTTTAATTATTATGAAATATTTCTTCCCCATCATTTTATGTATAATTTTTTGTTCAATGGGTTCTTCCCTTCATGCGGCTTCCGATACGCTTTACGCTGGTGGAAGTGGTTCTGAGGCTGACCCATTTTTGATTGAAAACGCCGAACATCTCAATAACGTAAGAGAAAATCTGAACGCCTATTTTTTACAAATTGCAGACATTCAAATGGATAGTGCTGATTTTGGTCAGGACCATTCATGGATTTCTATTGGAAACTGTGATGGAAATCTTGAGGGCACTCCATTTACCGGAGTGTATGACGGAGGTGGATTTGCAATAGAGGGATTAAAGCTTGAAGATACTGAAGTGATTCCATTGGGGCTTTTTGGGTGCTCTCAGAATGCTGTTTTTCGCAATTTACAATTAGTTGATGTAGAAATGAATTCTGTCAGTTGGAGCGGTGCCCTTTTGGGGTACAACCTTCCCGGCAATGTTACCCTCATTGAGGGTATTTCTGCTAGTGTGACAGGACAATGGGGAGAAGAGTGCGGTGGAATAATTGGAAGAGGAGATTCTGTTTTGATTAGAAATTGCAGCGCAGAGATAGATGTTTTCTCAACGGATCGCTCCGGAGGGATAGCAGGCTTTCTGGCTGATAGTGAAATTCAAGACTCCGAATCGTCAGGTAAGCTGTCCGGAGGTGAGCATTTGGGAGGTATCCTGGGTAGAATTGATGATGGTATTGTCCAGGGTTCACAGTCCACAGTTCATATTGTTGCTGAAGATGGTGAATCGGGTGGAATTGTAGGGGACGTCAATAGATCAACTATTCTCAATTGCCAATTCAACGGGGAGATAAGCTCTCAAGAAGCATCTGAATTGGGTGGCATAGTTGGAATTATGTTTTTTGGAGAGATCATCAATTGCTCCTCTTCGGGAATGGTAGAATGTGTAAGCACTGCGGGTGGCATAATTGGAAATATGGTCGATGGGCAAATGGATGGTTGTAACTCAACCATGCGAGTAATTGCAAGCTCAGGAATAGCAGCTGGGTTGGCGGGTATTGTGACTAGAAGTTCGATTTCAAATTCAACCTATAGTGGTGAAGTGGGACTTGAGGGTACCGGATTGTACAATGGAGGTATTGCAGGCTTCGTCTCATTGAACTCTGAATTGCAAAATGTATCCTCAAGTGGTCTTGTTATGGGAAACCAGGAATCAGGTGGAATTGTTGGCAACATAAATAATTCTTCTTCCATAACAAATGCTATTTCTGATGCAAACATTATTACCAACATCGCAGCGGGAGGAATTG
This sequence comes from Saprospirales bacterium, assembly GCA_007695145.1. Classification (GTDB taxonomy): domain Bacteria; phylum Bacteroidota; class Bacteroidia; order Chitinophagales; family Saprospiraceae; genus PWJY01. The sequence goes on from REEI01000086.1 coordinate 4,914, forward strand.
CTGGCTCAGCAAATAATGCCTCCCTTGAATCCGTAATTTTCAATGGTATGGTGGAGTCCGGTGAATCTGCAGCCGGTATAGTTGGCAGGGTTCAGGGTGCAGCTTCAACTACAATTACTCTTGCCGTAAATAATGGGATTGTTGCTGGAGGTGATAATTCAGGCGGTATTGTTGGATTCCAAAGTGGACCGCTGACTCTTAAATCGTCCTCTCACTTCGGACAGGTAGATGGACTGAATAGAGTAGGAGGCATGGTAGGTTACGTTTTAAACCAAACAGGACAGTACAGCATGCTTCAATCATTGGGCGCAGTATTGGGATTTGAAAATGTAGGCGGGGTGTTTGGATCCATTCAAACTAATTCCGAAATCATTATAGACAGTACTTATGTTATTTCTCTGATTTCGGGTGAAATTAATGTAGGTGGAGTTGCAGGATATATCCAAAATACTACTTTGCGAAATATAGCCTCAGAAGCGGAAATTATAGCGGGTAGTAATGTTGGCGGCATAGTTGGAGAAATGGAGTCAGGTACTATTGAACTCTCTTATTTTAATGGATTGATTGAATCAGATGCTCAAAGCGGAGGACTTGCAGGTTATGCTTCTAATTCCACTTTTAGTAATTGTTATGCCAAAGGTGAAGTCCTGGAAGTGGAAGGTATGGCCGGTGGAATTGTGGGTTCCGGAGAGGATGTTCAGATAACCCATACCTACTCTGCAGTTCAAATGGGCTCCTTTGATAACAATCTATCAGGCCAGACCAATCCAGTTCAAATTTTAAATTCCTACTATTCCATCAATGTCATACCAGGAGATCCAAGTGATGAGTATGGCAGACAACTAAGTGAAATGGTCTATCGATACGATCTCAATGTCTATAAAGGCTGGGATTTTAATGAGATTTGGAGACACGACTTTTCAGGTATGGAAAATGATGGGCTCCCCTTTTTCAGATCTGAACAGGATGAGGGTTTCTGGTACGTTAGAATCCTTCCCTACAACAACTTAATGGGAAATGCGCAAGGAGATGGATATTTTGATGCAACAGAAGAGGTTTTAGTGTTTGCAACTCCAGCACAAGGTTATGAGTTTATTCATTGGACAGATACCCTGGGAAATGTAGTAAGCGAAGAAGAAAACTATGTATTTAATATGCCTGAAGGAAATCTTTACCTGATACCTGTTTTTGATCAGGGCACCTCTACCCGTGATCTGGAGGGTATTATGATCAGGGTTTTTCCCAATCCGGTATCGAATTATCTCCACATTGATTCCGAAGTAATTATCAATGGATTTGTTCTTTATAATTCCGAAGGAATAGAGGTTCTTCGTAGCCGGACATCTGGTGAGATTACTCAAATAGATTTAAGCCAACACAATTTGTCTTCCGGGATTTACCGACTTGGCCTGGAGATACAAGATGGATGGATATTTCGGGAATTAATGATTATTTCGAACTAATTCAAAGTTCTTCTGTCATTAGCTTTTTATCTGCTTTTTTTGATTCAAAAAGTTGAGATGAATTGTTAATTGGAATTGATAATCAAGCGCTCATAGAAATTGGGTATCTTTTGTAAACCTTCAATTGGTATGCGTTCATTCGTGCCATGTATGGTACTGAGGTATTCCTCTGTGATAACATAAGGGGCAAATCGATAGACATTTTCTGCAATAGTTGTATAATGCCTGGCATCAGCTACTGCATTCATGAGATTGGGAGTTATGGTTGCATCGGGAAATATCTCGAGAATTGAAGTGGCAATCGCATGAAAGGCTTCACTTTCCGTAGAGGAAACCGGCGAGGGCTCTGCGTAGAATCCCAATTTTTCTATCTCAAAGCGATCGTCATTTAAAACCCTACTAACGTGATCGATCACATCATTAGCGGTTGTACCGGGAAGTAATCTGAAATTTACGATCACCTCAGCCAAACCGGGAATTACATTTTCTTTGTCACCGGCTCTTATTATGGTGGGGGCGGTCGTCGTCCTGACCATGGAGGCCATGATCGGATCTGAAAGCAATTGGCGAATTACCAGGCCTTCAAATAGCCACAGATTGGCAAATACGGTTCGAGTGAGCAAATCTGATTCAGTTGCAACAGTCTTTAAAAATTGTTTTACCGGCGGTATCATCAATGCTTCCATTTGATTGGTTTCTAATCTTACGATTGCCTCAGACATTATTCCTATGGTGGTTCGTTTGCCGGGCATTGCAGAGTGTCCTCCGTTTTCCTTCAACACAATGCGCAAGCTTACAAAGCCTTTTTCTGACACACCTATCATGGCTACATCATTGGTCAAGCCAGGCACTAACCCACGTGTTACTGCCAGGCCCTCATCCAAAACAAATTCCGGTCGAATGTTCATGGATTCCAGTAGATTGGAAATAGCAAGTGCACCTTTGGTTCCGCCAATCTCTTCGTCGTGGCCAAGGGCAATGTAAATATCTCTCTCCGGCTGATAACCCCTGCTCAAAAGGTTTTCAACCGCTTCCATGATTCCTATTACTGCACCTTTATTGTCGAGGGCACCCCTTCCCCATATATATCCCCCTGCATTTTTTCCGCTAAAGGGTGGAAACTCCCAGGACCCGTCGCTTTCTCCAGCTGGAACCACGTCATAGTGAGCTGCGAGTATAATGGGTGATCGCCCAGAATGGCCTTTCCCCGACCATCGGTATAGCAAACTCAGATCATTGATCTTTTTTAATGACAGCTTTTGATGAATCAACGGATATGTTTTCTCGAGAAATGCTTTGAAGTCTAGAAATGCTGAACTATCCACCTGGGCACCGGGTTCGAGAGAAATGGTTTTGAATTGTATGGCAGTCGAAAGATTGTCTACCATTCTATTATATACTTCGGGAGTAATCGGCTCAGGTTGGGGAATTTCAAGCTCACTCTTAAAATTGATAGCCCTGAAAAGTAATATTGAGGTAAAAATAATTATTGATATAGCTAATCCGAAGAAAACACGCTTAAGCATACTTTTTTTATTCAAATGTATGAAAAACTTAGCACAGGGCTTCTTTTGGTAATTTCGTTCATATCTAGATTTCTATACCCATATCTAGAAAGATGATACTTTACGGGGTTTCTGTGATTTCCGGGGGCCTGTTTCAAGCTTTTTTAAAGAGATTTTAGGTATTGGGATTTTGAGTCTGGTTTAGGATTTTCTAGGTGAAGTCCATACCTTTGTTTTACTTCAATAAGTGCAAATGAAAAAAGTTCTCATAACCGGTGGTTGTGGATTTATCGGTAGCCATACCATAGTTGACCTGATTGAAAAGGGGTACTCAGTTTTGAGTATTGATGATTTTTCCAACTCTCACAGGCAGGTGCTCAATGCGATTAAGAAAATTACCGGACAGAGGGTACAGAACATTGAGATTGATTTGAAAGATGCTCAAGCAACTGCTGAAGCATTTGAAAAATTTGGCCCCTTTGACGGCATCATACATTTTGCAGCCTATAAAAGTGTCGGGGAATCTGTTGATGATCCTTTTCGGTATTACAGGAATAATATATACTCTCTCATCAATGTTGCAGAAGCGGCAGTGAAGAGGGGTGTTGATCGCTTTATCTTTTCTTCTTCCTGTACAGTTTATGGGGACCCCAAAGAAATACCCGTAACAGAAGATTCCCCTCTTTTGTCCGCCAGTTCGCCCTATGGATTAACCAAGCAGGTTGGTGAAAAAATTCTAATGGATTTAGCGTCAACCAAGCCGGGTTTTAAGGCAGTACTATTAAGATATTTTAATCCTGCGGGTGCTCATCGCTCAGCACTGCTTGGTGAAGCATCGCTTCGGCCCTCTACTAATCTCGTACCGATTATCTGCGAGGTGGCTTCGGGTAAAAGGCAGAAACTTACTGTTTATGGAACTGATTATCCGACAAGGGATGGAAGCTGTGTTAGGGATTATATTCATATTGAGGATCTTGCAAAAGCTCATACTGGGGCACTGGAATATTTGCTGGATAATAAGCCCAGTAATCAAGTAGAGGTTTTTAACCTCGGTATAGGAGAGGGAATTACGGTTTTAGAAGCTACAAAGGCATTTGAGAGGGTTACAGGACTTAAGCTTAACTATGAAATTGGGACGCGGAGACCGGGGGATGTGCCCGCTATTTTCTCTCACTATAAAAAGGCCAAACGAGTACTCAATTGGAATCCGAAATTGAATATTGATGATATCATGAGAACAGCCTGGAACTGGGAACAGAAACGATTTTAGGACTCGGAAGATTTTTCCTCTTTTGAATCGCTTCCCAAGCGATCCGATTTATTTTGCTCGTTCTCTAGTTTTCCTTCACGATAATCGCGAAATTCATCAAAGGTTGTTTTTTTCCAAAGCGGAACACCATCCTCATAGGCTGCACGCCCAATAATATGAGCAGCAATAGGGGAAGTAATGAGCAGAAAAATAAAAATAGCTCCAGCCTTCAAAGCTACATCTACCTCATTGAAGTATATGGCAACGCCGACCATGATGCATGCCACACCAAGGGTTGCTGCCTTTGTTATAGCAGATACTCTGATGTAAAAATCCGGGAGCCGGACTATTCCCAGAGCGGAAGTCAGTACAAATAAGACACCGATTATTATTATAGTAGCACTCGCTATTTCAATGATCATTTCTTTGGTTTATGGCTTCGGCGCATATAGTAGGCAAAAGCCACCGCGCCAAGAAATAAAATTAAGGACAATATAATGGCAGCATCTAGATAGGACGTCACTCCTGTTATAAGTGAATACAGGGCAATCATCCCAATAGTGATGGTGCCTATAAGGTCAAATGCAATGACCCGATCGGGAAGAGAGGGGCCCAGGATGATTCTGATAAATACCAATACCCCTGCAAAACTTAACAGAATAAGCGCAAACAATAATACTATATAAAACCAACTCATCTCATTACCTCCAACAATCTTTTTTCAAATCCATTCTTAAGGTCATACTTTATCTTTTCGGCAGTGACCTGCTTAAAGTAAATCGCGTGAACAAAAAGGTATTTTCGGTCTTCACTTAGATCCAGGCTCAGTGTGCCGGGAGTAAGTGATATCATATTGGCCAGTATTGTTATTTCCAGATCTGTTTTCGCCTCTAATGGCAAAGCTACAATGCAGGGCCTCATGTGAGTGGTAGGAGTTACCACATCATAGGCCACTCTTATGTTGGCCAGGATCAGTTCATAGATGAAATAAACGATAAGATTCATCAATTTTGGAAGTTTGCGAAAATACCTTTTGTTGATGAGCCAACTTACGGGCCAAAGTATACTGTAGAAAAGAAAACTGACCAGAAATAAACGAATAGCCGTAGTTTCCCAGCCCCAATAATCTATGAGAAAGAGGGCAAGAATCACCGATAAAGCGATATGTGGTATAATAAAGATCATCTTTCCAAACCTAAAACGCCATTAATGTATATATCCGGATTTAGCAATTGTTCAGCGGTCATCTCAGCAAATCGAAAAACTGGTTCTGCATAAATTCCCAAAGCCAGACTAATGATGGTCAAGGCCACTATTGGGCCCATCATCAATAGCAGACCGGCAGGTTTTTCCTTACCTTCTGAGTTTTGCTCATCACCTTTTTTCTCCTCTTTTTTCCAAAATACTTCATTCCATATTTTCGTCATTGAATACAATGTAAGGAAGCCAGTAGCCAGTGCTACAAGTACAATGAAAAACATTTCCTGCACCAAACCTGCCTTTACCAGGGCAAACTTAGCCCAAAAACCAGTAAACGGGGGAAATCCTGCCAGTGAAAAAGCTGAAATAGCAAATAAAACAGCCAAAAAAGGGTAGCCGGCATAGACTCCTCCCAACTTTTTCAATTCAAAACTGCCCTTAATTCTTTTAACAACTCCACTGATCAGGAAGAGGTTAGACTTTACGATAATGATGTGCACGAGGAAGTAGATTGTGCCTACAAGAGCCATCTTGGTGCCGATGGCAATACCCATTATCAGGTATCCAATCTGACTAATAATGTGGACACTGAGTATTTTCCTAAACTCCATTTGTGCTGCAGCCCCAAGAACTCCAATAAACATTGTGGTGCCAGCAGCAAATAGCAAAAGATTGTCTAAAAATAAGCTCTCGTGATTGAAAATCAAAGTAAAGAACCGAATGAATGCATAAACCCCAACCTTGGTCAGCAGAGCGGCGAAAATTGCTGTCACCGCAACAGGGGGGGTATGATAAGAAGCAGGTAGCCAACTGAAAAGAGGGAAAATTGCTGACTTGACTCCAAATGCGATGAAGAAAAACACAGCCGCTAGTGTTACTAACCCTTCCTCGGACACCGTTCCAACCCTGATTGCAAGGTCCGCCATATTGAGAGTCCCGGTCAATCCGTAGAGCATTCCAATACCCGCCAGAAAAAATACCGAGGCGATGATATTAATAGTGACATACTTAATGGCACCCTCTAACTGGGGCTTGGTATTGCCGAGGGCCATGAGCACAAAGGAGCTGATTAGCATGATTTCAAACCATACGTATAGATTGAATATATCACCTGATAAAAAGGCCCCACATACCGAAAACAAAAGAAAGTTCATCAGCGGGAAGAAGCCAAACCTCATCCTCGCCCGGTCTATATCCCCTATTGAATAAATGCCCACTCCAAGTCCCATTAGCGAACTCAGAAGGATCATAAAGGAACTGAGATAATCGCCTACCATGCTAATGCCAAAAGGAGCTTCCCATCCGGCAGATTGAAGGGTGATAACGCCTTGATCCAATATAGATAAAAACAGATTGATGGATGCCAGAAACAACCCCCCCGTGCTCAGCAGAAAGATGATCTTTTGAATTTTTATGTCTTTCCAAAAGAACAAACTGATAATTCCACCCAATAGGGGGATCATAAGTATTAACAAGAGCGCATTTTCCATCAATCGTCCAGTCTGTCAGTTGAATTTAGTTCGTCAAGGTTGTCCGTTTTTACAATTCTGTAGCCCACCTTTATCAATACAATTGCAAAAGCTTGAATGCCAAAGCCAATAACAATAGCAGTGAGCACCAGGGCCTGTGGGAGTGGATCGGCAAAGGGTTCAACAAGTGAGGTTGCACCCTCAGGTACCAAAGCCGGGGCCCCTCTAGTAATCCTACTAATTGTGAAGAGCATCAGGTTGGAGGCATATCCCAGAATAATCAATCCTATAATCAGCTTCACAAAACTCTTGTGGAGCACCAGGTAAATACCACCGGCATAAAGGCCACCTATCAAAAAAGGCAATACATCTTCCATGTCATTCTTCCCAAAGTGAAAAAACAATTTTCATCACAGTTCCAGCTACCAATAAGTACACCCCAATATCAAAAAGTATAGGAGTACCAGGTTTTCCCATAATGGGTACAGTAATTTCCTCCATCCATAAACCCTTCATAAAGGTCTCCCCTACCAATAGTGGAATCAAGCCACTCAAAACAGCTATTAGCAATCCCAGCGCAATGAGAAAGAGTGGATTGAGCGAAAATCTCCTTCGAGTTCTTTCAGCTCCATAATTAATAGCGTAAAGTGCAAAACCGGTGGAAGCAACCAGACCGGCTACAAACCCACCGCCCGGCGCATTGTGACCCCTAAACAAGAGATACAGGCTAAAGAGCATAAATAATGGGATCAGAATCCGGATCCCCATCGATAAAATGGTTGAATTCATAAATTAGCTTTTTCTGATCCGTCATTAAATTTCATCAATCCGTATATTCCAATAGCTGCAATCCCCAATACTACTATTTCTCCCAGAGTGTCCAGCGATCTGAAATCCACGAGAATTACATTGACAACATTGCGTCCCATAGCCAATGGGTATGAGTTTTCTGCGAAAAAGTCTTTTAAATGAGAATCGAGAGGGTACTGAGTTACCAGCATTACTATCCAGGTCATGATCCCACCGAAAAGGGCAGAAACCAAAAAATATCGGAACTTTATAAATCCCTCATCAAATATGAGATAATGTGGCAACTTCCACAACACCAATACAAAGAGCACCACCGTTAGGGTTTCAATTAGTATTTGTGTCATTGCCAGGTCAGGAGCCCCGAAAATTATAAAAACAAAGGCCACTCCATAGCCCACCACGCCCAGCATAGCTATTGCAAGCAATCTGGACTTGGCCACAACGGTGTAAAAGCAGGCAATAATCATTAATACTCCGATTACAATGTCGTAAACCCTGAAATCAGTCCAGGTGACGGCTATTTTTGGTATTCCAAAATCCTGTAATATGATTAAAGCGAGTATGCAGAAAGTACCTACCATCACTGAAATATATACCCTAAGGTATCCGTTTTGCACTTTTTGGGTTACCGACCTTGCCAACTCTGCTATGGTGTCCATTGTTTGTTGGTAGGCATAAGAGGGCTTTATCTTTTCAGATACTTCTATTCTCGACATCAGCCGGGGATTCATATACACAAAGGTGAAGGCTCCCAAACCAGCCAATAACGTAACTATACTGAGAATCAATTCTGTGTTAACACCGTGCCACAGTTGGATGGAAAGGGGCTCATTGCCGGGATAAACCACTTGTGATGCCTGGTCCAAAAGGGGATTTGCAAGACCACTAAACAGACCAAAGGTCAAAGAAAGTATCGCTAATACTACAGGTCCCGCCAAAAGAGCCGGAGGGGCCTCATGGGGAGTGATTCTCAACCTGTTTCTCTTGCCAAAAAATACCATGTAAGATAACATCCCCGCAGCTGCGGTAAACAAAACCCCGGTAATAAAAAATGCCGATGTGGTAAGGGGTGAGTTTACTATCATGCTCAGAGTAGCTTCATAGCTGTATTCTTTACTGATAAAGCCAAACAATGGAGGGATTCCTACCATTGACACACATGCAAGGATGGCCGCTGAGGCTGTGACGGGCATTTGTTTAAAAAGTCTACCGAGTTTTCGGATATTTCTGCTTCCTGTCTCATGATCCACTATTCCCGCTATGAGGAACAAACAACCCTTGTAAAGGGCGTGGGCGAGAATAAATATTACCGCTGCCTTGATGGCGATACCGGTACCGATTCCGAGAAGCATTACCAACAAGCCAAGAGCACTTACAGTGGTGTAGGCCAATATTTTCTTTAAGTCAGTTTGCATGACGGCAATAATCGCTCCTATCAACATCGTGATGCCACCGAAGATCAACAAAATGGCATGCCATCCGTCTGCACCGTTAAATATTGGGCTAAATCGCGCCAACAGATAAACACCGGCTTTTACCATGGTAGCTGAGTGCAGGTAAGCACTTACAGGCGTAGGTGCTGCCATTGCTGATGGAAGCCAGAAGTGGAATGGGAATTGAGCTGATTTGGTGAAACAACCTATGATGATTAACAACATAGCAGCATTGAAAAATCCACTCTCAGCCAGAACATCCCCTCGCTCCAATAGGGTGGTAATTGTCCAGCTTTCGCCTCCAATCCCCAAAAGAATCATGCCGGCCAGCAAGGCCAAACCTCCTCCGGCAGTGATAAGTAGCGCCTGAAGGGCTGATTTTCTCGAATCCTTATCCTCGTGGTGGAACCCAATAAGGAAATAAGAGCTAAAACTGGTCAGTTCCCAAAATACAAACAGACTGATGAGATTGTCCGATAAGACCAAACCGAGCATGGATGCCATGAAAAGTATCAGCGCCACAAAAAAGCGATCCGTCTGGGATTTTCCCTTCATATAGGTCCCGGCATACAGCAAAACCAACGCCCCAATGCCTGTTATCAAGAGGGCAAATAAAAGGCTCAAGCCATCGAGATTGAATGAAAGTGAAATGCCGAGGGAGGGCACCCAGTCGAAAATGTACTGTTGAGTGTTTCCTATTGAAACTTCTGGTACTAATTTTACAAAGTAGACAAATGCTGCCGCAGGGAAAAGAGCGAAAAACATACCACTCTTATTCCCGAGAGCCCTGTGAATAAAGGGCGCCAGACCTGCCAATACCATTCCAGCTATTATTATTGCCAGCATAAGAGTACAAAGAAAATGATTCTGTAAAAATTTTGACGGTTATTTCAGATGAAAATTGCAAGGTATTTTCACTCTGACCAATCTCCAACCAAATTAATAAAAAACCAGGCGTCCTTGTTCACTTCTCTTGTTGAAATTCTAATATCTGCTATTTTGCTGATAGATTGGCTCCTGGATAGCCTGATTTTGTTTCAGTAAATTAGCCAAATACTTGACATCCGTTATTTTTTTTACTTTCTGAACTTGGCTGAGCATTTCGAAGCACTTGTGCTGAGTTTATCGAAACATCAAGACAAAAAGTAAGAAGATTCCCATAAATACGATATATTTAGTTATACAAATAAGGATTTGATTTAGAGCAAGTAGAAAATGGGTGCAATTCATTGATGCACAGAAAAAGTAGTAACGAAAGCCAGGACTGATAGCTTAGAAGCTGTTCAAATTACTGTTGATTCAGCCATTCAATAACTCACTCATTGCTCTTATGAAGTATGGCAGGAGGGCAATTTTATACTATTTTTTGCCACACAGTTGTTAAAGAACTTTAATGGCGGACTAACTTTGCTAAAAGTCCTTACCTTTAGACCTTCTTAGAAACACGTCAATGATATGAATAGAAGATTTACTTTATTGATCGCTACAATGATGACCTGGAGTTGTTGGGGCATCGCACAAGAAATCCACTGGACGCAATATGAGATGCAGCCATTATTGCTCAACCCGGCAAAGACAGGTGATTTTCACGGCACCTTTCGCGTGGGAGGTATTTACCGCAATCAATTCTCTTCTATTACACCCGATGCATTCAACACCCCCGGAATATTTTTGGACGCACCCATTTCCAAGGGATTCAGGGATAATGACTGGGTAGGGGTAGGTGGGGCCCTTTTCGTTGACAGGGCGGGTGCCCTTGGTCTTCAAACAGGAGGCTTCTTCCTCAGCGGTTCCTATCACTTTGCATTTGGGCGCCAGGCGAATACTTATATTGTTTTGGGCTTGCAAACGGGAGCCTATGCTAAAAGGATTAGAGATATCGATGCCTACAATAGTGAGGCGGTGATTCTGGGAGAAGACGATCCGGTACGTGGGCAGTTGACTGATCAGGCACAGAATGCTCAGGAATATGCAGCAGGTTTAATTTTTAAGTCCAAAATCAGTGAATCATTAAGGTTGGAAGTTGGATACAGTATTAAGCACCTCAATAGAGCAAGTCTTTCTCCACTTGGAAGGGGATTCAGACTTCCCTGGCGGCATACCGGCCACGGAGCGCTAGACATAAAAATCAACGATCAAATCACCCTCACTCCGGCATTTATGTTCGAAACCTTTGAACCCGCAACTAATTTTGTAACACAACTAAGGTCCAGTGTGCTTGTAAATGAAGAAAAAGATATTTACATCAATGGAGGGCTTGGTTTTAGATGGGATGATTCGGCTCACATTCTCTTTGGACTTCAATTTGATGCGCTGAAGGTTGGGGTTTCCTATGATCTCACCGTCTCAGACTTGGCAACTGCTGCCAATTATTTCGGAGGATTTGAAATCGCAGCAAATTATATCATCAAAATATATAAAAAACCGGAAGTGGACCCCGTTATATTCTGTCCCCGGTTTTAAAGGGCACTCAAAAATATTTTAAAAGATTCTCAATATGAATTCTGCATATAAAAACATCTTTTCCACTGCAATACTGCTTTTATTTGCGGCCGCTGTAATTGCGCAACCTCTCAGAGAACCTACCTATGAGATGAATCTGGAGTTTGCTCATCAATTGTTTGCCGAGAGGGATTACTACAACGCCATGGAAATGTTCCAGGAGTGTTATCGCGAGAGTCGCGATCCGCAGTTATTGCCCAAGCTTGCAATGCTGAATTACATTCTTCGGGACTATGACAGGGCAAAAAGGTGGTTTGAAAGATATTTGCCGAGAGACGAGCAATTTCTCTACGTTGAAGATCGCTTTCACTACGCGAGGACTCTCAGAATAATCGGTGAAAAAGAGGAGGCCAGGGAGATGTTTCTGGAGTTTTTAGCACATACGGATAACGACAGTTTGAAAAACAGAACCGAAATTGAACTGCTGGGTATGGAGCTATCAAAGGGTCGTACACAACCGGAAGACCTCTTTGTCACTGCCCTCGGGGAAGGCATTAATTCAGGACTTACAGACCTTTCACCCGCTATTGGACCTGACGGAAGATTGTATTACGCTACCTTTAACCGAAGATCGAGAATTACTTACACAGAAGATGAGCAACCCCACTTTTTGAGGATTTTTTCAGCACCGGCTGATGAGGATGACTGGGGGCAGGGTGAACGAATGCGCCATCGCATCAATAGAGAAAATTATCACACCGGCAACCCGGTATTCTCGAGAGACGGAAGAACCATGTTCTTCACCAGGTCAGTGATTAAAGGAGAAGTATTGTTGGAGAGTGAGATATTTATGAGTACCTGGGACGGCAGTGATTGGGGTGCACCCCAGAGGTTGGAAGGGGTAAATGGCGATTGGATAGCAACCCACCCCGCTCCGGGAGAGTTATTCGGTAACCCGGTACTTTATTTTTCATCCAATATGGATGGTGGTAGAGGTGGAATGGATATTTACTACGCAACCCACCAGGGCGGGAATCGATACAGTCTGCCCGTTAATCTGGGTTCGGTAATCAATACCTCCGGCAACGAGGTCACCCCCTTTTATCTAGACGGTAAACTCTTCTTTAGTTCCGATGGTCACCCAGGAATGGGTGGATTCGATATATTTGAGAGTACCTGGGATGGCGTTCGTTGGAGTGACCCCGTCAATAAGGGGCCTGGATTTAATTCTCCCTTTGACGACCTTTATCCCCGGTTGAAGGATGGGGAAAAAAGCGGCTTTCTAGTTTCAAATAGACCCTACGAACGAAAGAGGAGCTCTAGAAGTCCAAGTTGTTGTGATGATATTTTTAAGATCAGTGTGGCAGAAATAAAAGTGAATTACTTAGCCATGGTTTTCGATGAGAATAATCAACCGGTTATTGGATCGACTGTAAGGATTCAGGAACTGAGACGGGGCGAAGTAGTCAATGAAGTCAGCGCTACCAGTGAAGCTGGAAATACTTTTAATATTCCACTTCAACCGGACAAAACATATTACATCATCATTGAGCGGGACAATTACCACAGCGACTCTGTTATGGTAAATACTGTGGGTTTGGAAGAAAATACTACCTTTGAGAGACAGTTTTTCCTTCTGGAAAAAGACCCTCTCATGGAGATCGTTTCCATAAATGAACCTATCCGCCTCGGCAACATATATTACGATTTTGACGACGATGCCATCCTGCCCGAGGCAGAAAAGGATTTGGATTATTTATTCGACTTAATGAATCAGTACGAAGATATGGTTATTGAGCTCTCTTCTCATACGGACTCAAGGGGTCGCGCATCCTACAATCAGGACTTATCTCAGCGAAGGGCAAATTCTGCTAAACAGTACCTGGTGGGCCGGGGTATTGATCCCAATAGAATCAGAGCAGTTGGCTACGGAGAAACCCGAATTATCAACCATTGCTTACCTGGAGTGGAATGTACCGAAGAAGAACACCGCGATAACCGACGTACTGAATTTACAATCATTGAGGGACCGACTGAAATTGAAATACAGAGACAGCGGATTGAATTAAGAGGCGACCAACCACAAGGAGGTATTCTTCCCGGAGAAAAGACTCCCCATTTTGGACTGGATAGGATAGTGGAACTCGCAACAACCTCCGGCCATCATTTTTATCGCATAAGTGCGGGTGGCCTTCAGTTTTTTCATCATTTGAAAATGCCTGCAGATAGTTCGGTAGCAGGGGTCACAGATGAACTGGAAACAGAGGTTGAGCGCTTTGCGGACATTCACTTTGAAAAGCAATTTCACGATTTTGGTCGAATTACCAAGTCAGACAGGCCACAATTTACTTTTGAGTTTACCAATACCGGTGAAGTAGATCTCCTGATTGATTTTGTCACCGCTTGTGAATGCACGGAATTAGAGTGGACAACTTCACCCATCCCCCCCGGACAAAGAGGCTATATAAAGGCAACTTATGATCCAACCGAGAGAGAGGGTGAGCAAGAGGTTACCATTGACATTATTGCCAATACCAATCCTATGGTGAAGTCGGCAAGATTCCGGGTGTTTATTACGGATCAAAAATAGAGATGCCTGAATTTCCGGTCCTACTTGAATGGGTGGCTGTTCTCAGTGGTCTAGTTTACGTTTTTTATGCAACAAAAAATGATGCCAGGTGCTGGTACTGGGGCATTCTAAGCACGGCTTGTTGGGCCTATGTCACTGCTGCCGTCTATAGCCTTTATGCCGATGGTCTCCTGAATGTCTTCTATGTAGTGATGGGATTTATTGGGCTTTATCAGTGGCGCAAAGGAGGAGCTGGCGGTGAAGCGCTTACCATTACCCGAATGCCCACCCTGAATCTGCTTTGGACGCTCCTATTTGGAGCAGCCGTTTCACTTGCAGGTGCATACTTTTTGAGTAGCCTTACAGAGGCGATGGCTACTCTTTGGGATTCAGCCACTACCACCTTTTCCATCATCGCAACAATTCTGCTGATCCAAAAGAAGATAGAAAACTGGCCCATTTGGATTGTCACCAATACTGCCTACATAGGATTGTATATCTACAGGGAGGCCTGGTTATTCGCAGGACTATTCGTCATTTTTACTGTCCTCGCCGTCTATGGCTGGTTGGAGTGGCGAAAGTTGATGAAGAGTTAGAGATTTTTCCCTCCCACAATGGGTAAAGAAATCAGTCTGTCGTGCATGTTTAATCACTAGCAAGAAAGTTTGCCTTATACTTTTTTGGAAGTTTAGGTTACAAGACTGTAAAGGGATTGGTTGAGCAATTCGATAATCACTGAGTTTCATGTTGTAACCTTTTTCTGATTTTTGATTCAACACCTTTAAATAAAAGATGCCAATAGGTCGCAGAGATAAGTCAGAAAATGCGAGGTGATATAGATTTCAGGAACTTGAGTATTTTAAACATTCAACTCCTCGTTTTTTATTCTAAACGCTTTAAAAGTTTTCTTTCTAAAAACTAATGAAATCAAATAGCTGAAAAATATAACGAGCTTTTAAGCTGCTTCGAAGATTGTATGCCTTCGATCCAGAGTGTATGAACCTACCCAACGATCAGATCATCAATATACTCCTGCTAGCCGAAACAAATTTTGACCTTCGGGGTTTTGATCTTCGTGCAAAACAATCATTATCACATACCCGGTAGTTTAAAGACTGCAATACTCGTTGGTTTTACATTGATAAGCCTTGGCTGCATTCCCCTGATTATGCAACTGAGGTTTGACTTTGACTTTGAGAAGTTCTTTCCTGAAGGCGATGAGGACCTTGAGTTTTTTTTGGAATTTATTGAGGACTTTGAAACCGATGACAACTTTCTTCTCCTCGCTTTTCCGGCTCCCGGAGGGACTATATTTGATTCAGACTACCTTCATAAACTTCGGAATTTTTCCGAGCAGGCGAGGGATTTGCCCCACGTTGAGCGGGTTTTATCCATCGCTGATATCCGACTGCCCTACTTTACACCATTCGGCCCTGCTACCAGACCGCTGATTCATCTGGAGGAGCCAGATAAGTATGTGTCTGATAGTTTACTTATTTTCAGCAGTGACAGGTTTATTGGCCGTCTTGTAGATAGAAGGGCAGAAAGTAGCCTGGTTTTTATTAAGACAATAGATAATCTTACCATTGATCAGTCCGGAGAACTCCTGGAAGTTTTGAAAGAGGGAATTTCAAGATCGGGCTTCGACCAATGGCACGGACTTGGAAGGGCTTTTTTTCAGGTAGAGTTGAGCCGATCCCAACTCGTAGAGTTGGTGCGATCCACCATTATTTCCGGGCTGCTTGTAAGCTTAATTCTTTTCTTCCTATTCAGACGATGGAAGGTAGTGCTCATTTCATTGGTGTCCATTGCGATGTCGTTACTCATTTTCCTCGGGTTTCTGTCTATTACTGGAAGAGAGCTTTCTGTGATGGCTGCACTTTATCCGGTCATCATGATTATAGTAGGAACCTCGGATGTCATACATATTACGAGTAAATACCTGGATGAGATA
Source organism: Saprospirales bacterium (assembly GCA_007695145.1). Taxonomy (GTDB): domain Bacteria; phylum Bacteroidota; class Bacteroidia; order Chitinophagales; family Saprospiraceae; genus PWJY01. The sequence continues at coordinate 21,008 of REEI01000086.1, forward strand.
TCGAGAGGGAAAACCCGTGATAGTGCTGTGGTTGCTACCGTTAGGGAAATTGGCCTCGCAACCTTAATGACTTCTGTGACCACTGCTATTGGATTTGCATCTTTGCTCACCAGTCGTATTGCACCCATCAGGGAATTTGGAATCAATGCTGCCGCCGGCGTGCTCATAGCCTATATTACTGTGGTTCTTTTTACCACCATATGGCTGAGTCTTAGCCCTAATCATCAGTTGCTAAGAGACGATAGGGGTAGGTACTTTTGGTACAACTCTATGAACTGGCTTTACAGTTTCAGTCGTAAAAGGGCTCGTCTCATATGGCTGGCAGCCCTATTCGTGCTGGTAGTTTGTGGTATTGGTATTTCAAAGATTTCGACCAACTACAAAATTGAAGAGAACCTTCCTCGTGGGGAGAAGGTAACAGAGGATTTTCACTACTTTGAAGAAAACTACTTTGGGTTTAGGCCTTTTGAAATTGCAATCACTTACACAGATGACGAAGGTGTAGAGAGTTTTCGGGCATTGGAGGAAATCAATCGTCTGGAGTTACACTTCAGAGAATATCCCGATATTCGTTCAGTCAGTTCACCGGCAGCCCTCTATCGCTTGCTACACCAATTTAGCAGGGGAGAGTTGATGGGAGAGGGGACCTTTCCAGCCGATCGGGAGAGTTTTGAACAGCTCGCAACTTTCAGTCAGTTCGCCCGAGCCATTGAGCCCAATATTCTCACTTCACCAGATGGAATGAGGGCCCGGATTTCTTCCAATATTGCCGATGTGGGAGCGGATTCAATCAAAGTGATCAGTGCTTCCATTATGGACTTTATCCACAGTGAGTTGGATACTCAGAAAGCCGATTTCAGAATCACCGGCACAGGACTCATTATCGACAAGAATGCCCAATATGTTAGGGAAAGCCTCCTTCAGGGTCTCGGACTGGCCGTTCTACTGGTGAGTATTTTGATGATGCTGCTATTTAGACAGCCCTTAATGCTGCTTGCCGGACTGCTTCCCAATTTATTCCCACTGATCTTTGCAGCAGCTCTTTTAGGGTGGTTTGGCATTGAGCTGGAAGCAGGGGTGAGTATCGTTTTTGCGATCGTTTTTGGAATAGCAGTGGATGATTCCATCCATTTTTTGGCTAAATATCGCCTGGTCAGGGGTAGAGGTTACGATGTGGAAGAAAGTCTTATCAGGACTTTTCGAGAGACCGGTAAAGCACTTTGTCTCACAACCTTAGTGCTATTCTTCGGATTCCTGGTTTTGCTGTTTTCGCAGAATCCCCCCTCTTTTACTGTGGGTCTTCTAATAAGTTCTACTCTCATAAGCGCACTTGTATTTGATCTTCTGATGATTCCATCCATACTGAGATGGATTGAAAAGAGAACTGGCAATTTTTAACCCAATCTTTTTTTCGGGATTGAGAGGGTGAAGTTACTTCATTGGTCATTTTGATACTTTTGGGGCAAACTAAGAGGTAGTTATTTCAAGTGGTATTGGGGGCTAATTTTTTCGTTAATAATTGAGCGATTTTTATGTCAATCCATGTCATTCTGAGTATTCAAAATTTTTAAAACAAAGGCTACCTTTGCAAAAATTTTAAAATATGGGTAGAGCATTTGAATACCGTCGTGCTGCAAAAGAGAAGCGCTGGGCCAATATGTCCAGATTGTTTCCCAAGTTGACCAGAGCAATAACCATTGCTGCCAAAGAGGGCGGGCCCGATCCGGAAACAAACTCTAAATTGAGGTTGGCCATTGCGAATGCAAAGGCAAACAATATGCCTAAGGACAATGTAGAAAACGCCATTAAACGGGCACAGGGGAAGGACTCGGACAACTATTCAGAGATCAACTACGAAGGGAAAGGTCCTCATGGACTGCTTGTTTTTGTCGAGTGTGCCACTGATAACCCCACTCGAACCGTTGCCAATGTCAAGTCGTATTTCAATAAATCAGGGGGGCAGCTAGTACCAACGGGTTCACTGGAGTTCTTGTTCAGCCGAAGAGCTGTTATCGAGTTTGAGTATTCAGAGGATGCGGATCTTGAGGAGTTGGAATTGGAGTTGATAGATGCCGGACTGGAAGAACTCGAAAGGGATGAAAAGACGGTTTATGCTTATGGAGATTACACGAGCTTTGGTTCATTGGTCAAGGCATTTGAAGACAGGAATATTCCCATAACCAAGGCAGATCTTCAAAGATTTCCAACCACTCCTGTAGATTTTACCGATGATCAAATGCCGGCCATCGAAAAACTGATTGACAAATTGGAGGAAGACGATGATGTGCAGGCAGTGTTCACCAATATGGGATAATTAATTTACCTTGGGCTTTATTTCTTTCAGATTCGTGGAACTCATATGCTTAAAGTCTTTAATCAATAGTTTTAGAGGTCACCAATCATCCCTTTTTACAAAATTCAGGCTGAGTTTCCTGGATAACTTAATTCGAAAATAGAAGAAGACTAAATGGCATGGAGCTTTTTTAAGAGAATCAGAGCGGCCATTTGATTGAATTTATTAATAGCTCCAGGGTCAGTAATTCTAATCAGGTCGAATTGGGCAGCTGGCCTATGGTTTTAGGAAGTGGTGAGTACTATAGCTTGACAACCGGTCAAACAGTGTCAATTTCCTCCCTCCATTGATCCATGCCCCCTTTCAGATTGTATACATCATCAAATCCGGCATTTTGCATTATATTCTGAGCCATTTGGGAGCGATTTCCCGATTTGCAATAGACTACTATGACCTGATTGCGGTACTCATCCATACCCCCTAAACGACCCATGAGTTCGGCTAGAGGGATGAGATCACCACCGATATTGTATTCCTCGTGTTCATAGGGCTCTCTTACATCAATTAATTTAACGTTCTCTCCTTTTTCAAGCTTTGCCTTTAATTCCGAGGGATTTAATTCTTCCATTTTTTTACTGTTTGATAAATTTTCCAAGATGGGAGACATTCTCCCTGTCATTTCTAAGTTCAATTAGGTAGGATCCCATTGGCAAATTGCTGATATCAATTCGGTTTTCACTTATTTCTGTTTGCATAAGGAGTTCTCCTCCGGAAAGTGAGTAAACCCGGACAGAAAACTGAGTGGACAAGTTCTCGATTTTACTCCATGATATGGTATTTCTTGCTGGATTGGGATATGGTGTGAATTCCTGATATTCAAATCCTGATACGCGCACGTTAGTTTGTACCACAGGTTCATCTGAAAATATGGGCCTTATCATCACTGCACCGCGCAGATTGGGATTTTGCTCCCTAATTGGCTGCCAACGCGCTCCATCAGAGAAATAGACGAAGTCAGTTTTTTCCGGACTATTTCTATCAAATCCGACATAGACGCCTGTGTTCCCCGTACTGACTTGCATCCAACCAACATAGAAATTTCCTGGAGGGATATAAATAGCCTCATCCTCTCCGGTTTCAGCAGACCTGAGCGCAAAAGTGGTAAAACCCTGTATAGAGTCGTGATAGGTATCCACAAAACGCGGATTCAGGTTTTCGGATTCATAAAGGGGGCCATCATCGAGTGATGCTCCCCATACCATAAGCCGAAAGCGCTTATTGCCATCTCCGGCCCTCACCCTGGGAAGATTTATGGCTATGCCGCGAAGGCTGTCCCCAACATTGGCCTTGAATTCAACGGCTACCATTGGTCGGGCCCCGCTACCATAAAAAATATTGATTGCCCTCTCGGCGGAGCCGTCGTCGTAGGCAAAATAGTTTCCAAAGACTGTTTCACTACTTACGGTGTTATTGCGTCTTAATTCAGGTATTTGTTCTTCATTTTGTTCAAAGGAGTATGTCTTTCTGATAATCATTTCATCTAAGGCTGCGGATGTGGTTACCTCTGTGTTGACGAAAAAGTCAGCCGGGTTTTGAACCTCATTAATGAATCGATGCCTTCCAGGAGGTAAGTCACGCTGATTGGATGGGACTACAGGAGGTACTTCAAGTAGGGTTTCATTGAGCAAGATATTACCGCTTAACTCCTCAGATATGAGCAGCAAACTTGGGTCGGCCTGCCTGATCCCATTAAAGTGATTAAAAATGTTGATTTCCAATTGGGTGGCCAACTCATCTCTTTCGTTATTGATAAACTGGCGGAAAGGCATGGCACTATAGCGCTTTAAGACAGAACCCGGAGGGCTGGTAAAAGCAATATCGTTCTCAAAAGTAAGGTCAGCCTGAAATTCATTTCCGAGTTTTACATAGTTCAGGTGCCAGTTGGAGTTCATTCCCACGCCATCAGTGAGATTGTAAAACCTAAATTGAAATGCATCGTAAAAAAAACGCGTTTGAACCGGTATGCTGATGAAATGAAAACTGTCGCGGGCCGGATACTCAGAGGAAGACCATCGATCGATCTCCTCCCACTCACCTTCTTCTGTCCTGAATTGAAGAACCAGTTCGTCCGAAGGAGGTGGCACATAAGAATCTCCTCCCGCCTGGATGTAGAAAGTGAGAAAACACTGTCCGGAAATGGCTGAATTCATATTGATAAAAGCAGAGGTCAAAAAATCCGCCGGCCCAAACCCTCCTCCATATGGTCTTCCCCTTTCACTGAGTCCGTCAAAGGTAGCAGTCCCCACAGAAGGTGGATTTACGCCCAATGTGTTGTTTATAAATACTTGCCGATCCATCCAGTAGGAAGGGTGAGGGAAGGGTCCATCGTAGCTAAAATCATCTACAAAAGGAAGGGCGCGAATCGGTCTAACTCTAATGATCATGAGATACTCTTGCCTTGATCCTTCCGATCCCTTTAAGACCAAACAAAGGGTGTCTGTTTCAAGAGTTCCACCTGTGGTTTGCGCTGAAATAACTACACATTCATTATCCAGAGATGCAGATATCCAATTGAGGTCAGAGCATTCAAAAAGCCCAATACTATCTATGAGTTCTCCAAAAAAAGGGTTGCTAAAACAGTACTCCATACTTCCACCAGATGGTACATCAATGGTTAGGTTGATGGCATCCGACCTTCCTTGAAATTCACTCTGGGAAGATTCAGCCAGTGCCTCAAGGACAGGGTTGTGATTGAGTGGTACCAATTCTACCCCAGTCTGTGCTTGCAGTGCCAAATAAAAGGTCATGGCCAAAAAGACTAAAGAAGACTTCTTGAAAAAACCATGGATTGTTTGCGACACCGTAGATAAGAGAGTAATTCTCATTGGATGAATCTTTTCTTTAGGAAAGTTACAGGCATAAAAAACGCAGCTATGGCTCAAGCTATTTTGTTTGTTAAAATTCTGAAAATTCAGGGTCGCAGAATTGCGGTTTTTCAGCGGAGAGCACCAGATTAACGGAGGAGCCCATTTGGACTTTTACGGTTTCATCAAATGGAGGATCTTGCTCAACAATAAAAGCTCTTTGCAAGTCCTCAATCTCTCCCTGAAGTCTTGTATTTCCAATGCGCAATCTGTAGGACCTGATGATGAATTCAGCTTCATCGAAGGTTCTGCAAACCAGATCGGGTATTTCAACCTGTCCCCCTCTTTGTTCAGAAATGATGAAATCTATTCTACCACCAACCGGCACTTTCATATCTCTTAGTACTTCTCCTCTGTCAATTATGGTGTCGCCCTGGTAAATGACGCCCATTATGTGTCCTTCTGGCCCTGGGTCAAAAGTCCTTCCTGCGATATTTGACTCAATACTGTGGGCCATTTGCAATACCCGGGCAGTTCTCTCAAAACTCCTTCCATACAGTGGGGGGAGCTCATCAAGTGTAACCATGTCCGGTTGATTCTTGGTAACAGTTACATAAATCTTGCGATTTTCTTTTACCAGTTCATGTGCTTTCGGTACCTGATCAATAATGATGCCTCCTTGCCTACCTACAATGAAAATGGAATCTGAAACAAACATTCTGAAGGAACGCCTTTCAGCATCCTCCGTGGCAGACTCAATATTCTCTCCTACGTAATCGGGCAAAGGTATTTGCTGCCCGTGTCTGGTGTATAGTTTCAAACCCTGATGCAATAAAATGACAATGACCACAGCTGTAACTGCCATGAGCAAAAGGTTTACCCAAAGGGTTTTACTGAAAAGGAAAAGAAAAAAGGCTTTGATCTTTTCCCCAAAATCGGGTTCTTTCTGCTTGTCTTTTTTTGCCATACTATAAATGAAGGACTGCGATGATACAGACGCTCAAAATTGTTACTTGCTGTCGCAAAGGTAATTCAAAATTAAAGAAATACGAATAGCAAACGGTTTCAATGGACCATTTATTAGCCACCCTCAACAGGAAAACTCAGCGTAGGAAAAAATTGTCTGGGCTTGATAACTCTTGGTCTATTTCAAATTCCACTTCCACCAATTTGAGCATTTGCTGTTTGTAAGCTGTTAACCGGCCCCAACTCCTGTGTGAATCGTGAAAGGGACAATGAGTAAGCTTATTCACTGATTTATCGGAATTGTATAGGCTGATTTGGAGTAAATTTTGTGAGTTTGTTGGGAATCCTCATGATGTCAGCTGTGTAATCCGATTTTTTAATAAAAAACTCAGGTTTCGCATTTCTTGAAGAGGCGGATTTAGTTTGCTTTGCGAGACAGTTGATCGAATTCTATCATCAAGGGAAAGGATACAGTCTAAACAAAATTTTGATAAACCAAGTACAACCAATCAGTACTTCAGTTCAAATTCCTTAACCCACTTTTTCTCCTGGCCTTCAAGGATTTGGCGTTAGGAAAAATGGGTTTCATACTGTTTTTCCGGTGTATTCATTAGGGTTAAGTCATGAGAGGCCAGATCGCTATAGAATTGGGAGCTTGAGAGGATTTTCTTCCGTAGGCGGAGCCGCGGTTGATGAGCTTTCAGTCGAACTAAAGCTACGGTGAGGACAGGAAATTGAGCAAGCGTCTATTTCGGCAGGCTAATACATTGCATTTGTGACGCGATTTTGTCTTGTAATCAAAATCTTCATGAATACTCCAGGTTGAAATTTGGTAGTGTCTTTGAAGGCGATAGCAGTTCGACTACCCAACAAAACCAATAATAGAGAAGTTGCCGGCATAATTGTATTGCAACTCTACTCATAGTAAGCAATCCAATCATTCATTCATTCATTCATGGAATAAGTGTCACTTGTTGACTCTCTATTAAAATCTTCTAATTTTGCGCTAGATTATGAATGCAACTTAAATCTCTTACCCAATGCAACTGGGCCTTTTTTGGACCTTAAATTGTGATTGAGTCTTTTTAAACCACTTTCATGGGGTTTTTCAGTGATCGTACAAAAAGAATTAACCGGGAGATGCTGGCCCTGGCTACCCCGAATATACTTAGCAATATTTCTTTGCCGCTGCTGGGAACGGTTGATACTGTCCTTATGGGAAGATTGTCTGATGTGCACATTGCAGCAGTGGGAATTGCAGCCATGATATTTAACTTCCTGTATTGGAACTTTGGATTTTTGAGAATGGCCACCACCGGGTTTACCGCTCAGTTCGTTGGAAAAGCCGACGTAACAGGACAGGTTATGCAACTTGGCAGAGCTGGAATGTTGGCCTTTTCTTTCGCAATGATACTTCTCTTTTTTCAAACTACTGTAGGGGAGACTTCTTTTGTGTTGATGAATGTGGAGGGCGACCTCTTGCCATTGGTTCGGGAGTATTTTTATATCCGTATTTGGGATGTACCCGCCACTCTTGGTCTTCTGGTGATGATGGGTTGGTTTTTTGGCATGCAAAATTCCATTGCCCCTCTCTATCTGACCCTTTTTGTCAATACAGTCAATATAGCCCTCAGTTTTTACTTTGTGCGGGTTTTGGGTTGGGGTGCTGATGGTGTTGCAACAGGAACTCTAATAGCCCAATATCTAGGCCTTTTTCTTGGAGTCGGTTTGATTTTTTATTATTACCGGACAATGTTTGTCCACTTCAAGCTCAATTTGTTGAGACAGTTCAGCAACTGGTTATTTTTCATGCGGGTCAATTCGGATATTTTTTTGCGAACCCTGGCCCTTACGCTTGTTTTTGCTTTCTTTTATGCAAAGAGCGCCGAAATGGGCGCCCTTGTACTTGCGGTGAATGTCATTTTGATGCACTTTGTAAATTGGATGTCCTACGGTATTGATGGCTTTGCATATGCCACCGAGAGCCTTGTAGGTAAATACAAAGGGCGAGAAAGTGAGAAAGATTTAGACAGAACACTTGAGCTGGCATTTGCCTGGGCAGGATTTTTGGCTATTTTGTGTGCTTTGGTCTATTGGCTCTTTGGACCGGCTCTACTCCGGGTGTTTACGGATGTCGATGAAGTGCTGTTAGCGGCTAAACCCTACCTTATCATAGTCGCCGTATTACCTCTTCTGGGTTTTTGGTCTTATGTCTGGGATGGAATTTTCATAGGTCTTACTGCATCTGTTTCCATGAGAAATGCAATGATAATCTCTTTCATCTGCTTTTTTGCCTGCTGGTATCTAATAGCTGATCAGAGCTCTAATTATTGGCTTTGGTATTGCCTAATGCTATTTTTAGTGCTGCGTGCAGTAATCCAATATGGCTTTTTCAGAAGATATAAGTATTCATTGCGTTAGTTTGGCTCTGTGGAGCTTTTTTCACCTAATTTTACAAATTGTCACTCCCTCCTGATCACGGGGATTGGTGTGTTTAAGCGGCAGCTAAAATCGAAAATGGGTTCCCATTCCGTTCCTACATATTATTGAATATTCGAGTCGTATATTTTGCCGGTTGGCTCAGCTAATCATTGGATCATCGCTCAATAATCAATCTTAAGGTTTCCTTGATTTTATCTGATTGAAGGTCCAAAAAGTACAAGCCAGAATGCACTCCTGAAAAATCCAAACTATTCAGTTCAGAAGCAGTGAATTCACCGGATTTAACCAACCTTCCGTCAGCTCCAAAGAGTTGGAAGTGCACCTTTTGGCCACTAAGGCCATCAGATTTTAGATTAAAGACTCCTCTGGTTGGATTAGGAAATACACTTATACCTGAATTGAACACCGGTTCCTCAACGCTAGAAATAGCATCCTCGCGAATAGCAATTGGAAATACTTCAATGCCGGCCCATTCTAAAAGGTCATTGATCACGGTAAACTTGAAATGATCATCGGCTTCTTCTTCCACATGTGCTCTGTACCTCAATATGCCATCCCGGATATCTCTTTGCGTAAATGTTGCCCCTACAACCAGCAGCTCTTCGCCTAACCTGAGCTCCCCCAATAAAGGAGTTTCCACCAGGGTGTAAACAATGTCTTTCTCGTCACTGCCGGTGTTTTCCACTCTTAGTAGATTTCTGGATATTCTGGTCCTTTCCAATGGGGGAGCAAATAAGGTGTCAAGGTTTAAAAAGCCGAGAGGCGAGAGGGTGGTATTGGCACAAACTTCCATGCTCCATGCATCCCAGCGACCTGCATTTCCTGAACTGTAGCGCTGCAATTCTAGAGTCCACGAACCTTCCAGGGGTTCTCCTTCAAAGGCTGAAAGGGGCTCCTGGGGCTGATAAATTCTTCCCGTAGTTAATGGACAGCCTAATTGAAGTGGAGAATTGTCATCAAATCCCAGGCGATAATGACTCAAATTTGAGCACCTTCTAGTGAAAAGCCGCACTCTGGTTCCGGAAGGGGAGATGAGTGTAAATCCAATGTCTCCTACGAAAGATTGTAAACCCTCTAATCTTGGAATTCGCAATTGTGTAACCTCTGCCTCTTCATTGATATTTATTACTGAAGTTATTTTCGATTCATTTGCGGCTGGTGTATTTACCGGTAGGTCCTGTGCTGAAAAACCTGTACAGGATTGCGTGATTGTTTGAAAAACCGCAGTTGGAGTATAATCTCCTGAACCACATCGATTTATTGGCCTGACTCTCCAGTAAAAGAGTGTGTTTGATTCCCAGAAGATGTCGGGCTGGATTTGGTTGATTTCCTGGACAGTTTCTGTGTATACTATGTAGTCAGGTTCAAAGGAGGGGTTGGTTGCTATCACTATTTCATAAATAGTCGCGTTTGGGCTTGGATTCCACTCAAAATCAATAGTCTGTCCTATACCGGAAGCTCCATTGGGTGGGGCAGAAGTGGAGAGCGCACTGAAATCATTGGTGATGGTTTCAAAAAATACGCCCCTTTCAAGTGTGTCATTTTCAGTAATCAAAAGGAAGGTAATATCATACACTTCAGTAAGGTTGGTCTCCATCATGTCAATGGTGAATCGACCAGTTGAGCCGGGCAGAATGAATTCAGGAAAGTCAATGAGACGGGCATTTTCGGGAAGCTCGCTCACCAACTCTACCCAAACGGTGTCAGTAAAGTCCAGAAGTGGCTCAAGAGAGAAGTCTACATTTACTTCATTGGGCAGACAAATCAAGCCGTATCCGGGTTGATGACGGAAAATATATCCAGGTTCCTCAGCTTCTTCAATTCTAAAGTTGGGTCTGGAAATATTAAAGAATATGTTGTCTGACCCCTTTACTTTTATCCTGTTTGCTGTTCCCGTAAGATCAGGAAGGTGTACTAGCGCACTTCCAGTATTGGGCGTCCGTTCTACCAATGTGATTGGATAGGTAAAACCCCCATTGGTAGACAATAGAATGTCAACATATTGGCAATTGACCGGTGCTTTATCCGTGTTGGCAACATCCCATTGGACTTCTATCAGTTCACCTGCTTTGAATGTTTCGGCAGTTGATGGACTTGTAACTACAAAGGGGCCGGCTGAAGCCGTAGAATTGAAGTTCATGTCGGCCCATACGGTAGCTCCTGCCACCGGATTGTTGTCTCTAACGGTACATCGGAAGTTCAATGGCCTACTGTAATCGGGTAATTGTTGGGTTGGGTCGAACCCGTTTTGCACAATAGTGCTGATATCGGGAAAGTATCTGTGTGGTGCGGTAATTGGTGGGAAAGTTCTGAATAGGGGAGAGCTTAGCCTGCCTTCACCCAGTGGGGTCTCAGGCCCAAGGTCCATTTGCTCCCAGCAGTATGTGAGTGCGTCCCCATCTTCATCTGTAGCTTCGGCCACTAGTTTAAAAGGCGTGTTGATGGGGATAAAAAAACCATTTTCGTAAGGCAATGTGACTATTGGTTCTGTATTGCCAGTGAAGATTTTCTCCCCACAATTTTGATTGTCAGGTAAAATTCTTGAAAAAAGTATCCACTCCTGGATAGAGCCCGCATGAAAGTAATTGTCGTTGTTCACGGCAACGTTTTGATTTCCGCAAGAACCGGCATAAGACATTATGGTCGACCCGGAACCGGGTTCAAAAGCTGAACTACCTGCTCTTTGACCATCGTTCCCGGGACAAAAATTCCAACTATGAGCCACGCCAAACTGATGGGCAACCTCGTGGGCAAAAACCCTATTTACCACAAAAGACATATTATTGCTGAAGTGGCAGGTTACCCCTTGGGCTTTAGAGGGTGAGCAGGCCCTGCCGCTGACCACTCCTCCAACATCGTTACAACCACCTGTAAATACGTGTCCGACATCAAAGGCACTAAGAGGAACTCCAGCACCTGTAATGGCCGGGGTAGCCTGACTGAGCAATCCGGTACCACTACTGATGTTTTGAAATGGCTCATCAAAAGGGGAAAACCAAATCAATAAATTGTTGTTTGGAATCAATTCAAAGCGAATTGCCACTTCATTTTCGGTGATGTGATTCAGCAAATTTAGAGCTTCGTTGAATGACGCCATAACACTTTCCACTGTTCCCCCTTTTTGATTGGAGTATGCACTGGTGGCAGCAATTGCCATGCGATAAACCCTAAGTTCCAACAACTCGCCACCTGCTGTATTGTACTCTACCCCGACAGCTGACCGACCACCGAATTCTTCCATTAGTTCTTCTGCATGATCGTCGAAGCCACAACGCATTGATTCCCTGGCCTCTTTGTTGAGTATGACGTCTTTACTGAAATAGAGTACATATTGATTTTCTTCACCCATTCTATAGCGCTCTATATATAGCTCTCCCATAGAACTGTGAAAAACTCCAAGAAATCCCTCGGGGCTAAAACTTATCCTACCGGTTCTGCCAGAATTGTTTTCCGAAATGGCTTTATAGGATTTTATTTCCGGAAAATTTACTGCAAGTTCCTCCGCAAAAACAGGTGATTCGGCCACCCTGAAGTACTCCATTCCTTCATTTCCAAGTGGAACAGGCACTATGGTTTTGCTCTCAAAATTCCGCATGTTTTCAAATGGAGCATCGGAAAGTAAGTCATCAATTACTGTTGCTTCCAGTTCAAAGATATAGTATCTCACAGCCGGAAAAACATCATCACTTCTCGATATGAGAATGTGTTCCTCAGATTGTTCCTTTTTTTCAAGAAAAACCCATGGGTTGGGAATGTCGCTCAAGTTCTGTGCCTGCGAAAACAGGGGTAATAATATTACAATACCAATTGAAAGACAGAATGTCCTAAATAAATGTGTCATAACTACAAGATTATTCTAAAATGATTTTTTGGGTGAGCTGTCCCTTGTTTCCGGAAAGTCCTATAAAGTAAATTCCCGGGCTCATTTGGCGCATGTCCAGAACATTTTGTTCCATGAGCTGCAACTGCCGCCTTTTGACTATTTTTCCATCCACAGATACCACGGTAAGTTGCACTTCCTGGCCTTCCCATCCATTGACTTTGTAATTCACCCAGCCTCTGGAAGGATTTGGAAAAGCATTCAAAAAATACAAATTACCTGAGAAATTTTCAACAAAGGTGGGATGATCATCTGAGATTTTAATTTCAAATCTCTCCACTCCTCTCCAGCCATCGAACTCATCCTGTACTACAAAGTGAAAATGGTCAAAATCAAAGCTGTCTATATCAGATTGATAAGTGATGAGTTCATCGTCGATATTTTTCTGACTGAATTGTTGACCAATGGTCATTTCTTCCCCGGAGAAAAATAGTCTTCCCTTGGAAGGAAGTGAAACAAGAGTGAAAAATACATTTTCATCTACAGAGACAGTGCTTCGGGCACGGAGGACGATTCTGCTCAAGATATTGGATTCTGAGGGTCTAAGCTTTAAGGTGTCATTGCGGAGAAAGTCAATTTCAGAGACTTTTTCATCAAAACACATTTCCAGACTCCACTCAATCAATTGTCCGGGAGAGCCGGTCCTCAGTCTACGGAGCCTCATTCTCCAATTTCCCTCAATGTCTTCCCCGCTCATTAACGCCAGAGACTCTTCGGGCATATATCTGTTTCCTGAAGTTAGCGTACATGGAGTAATTTCACCTACACGCTGAGGAGCATTGTCGTCAAATCCTAGATTGTAATTGGATGAATTGCCGCAGCGACCTCTTACCAGAGAAACTTCCCTGCCGGAAGGAGATACCAGAGATAACTCAATATCCTGGACGAAGGGTTGATTTCCTCTTACATTGGGGATGATTATTTCGTTTACCTGTCCACCCAACTCTACGTTTATTTGTGAATCAAAGGCCTGGGTTGATTGCGCAGGAATGTTTATCGGGCCGTCACTCGACTCGAATGACTGACAATCTACAGAGCGGGTCTGAAATGCAAAAGTCTCAGTATATGGGCCAAATCCACAAATATTAAAGGGTCTAATCCTCCAGTAGAATATAGAGCCGGTTTCCAGTTGAACCAATGGTCTAATGGAGTCTACATTTTGAACCGATCCCTCAAAAATGAGATCGTCGCTTTCGAAAGCGGGATTAGTTGCGAGCTGAAACTCATAACCTACTGCATCGGGAACATCATTCCAGAAAAAGGTGGTTACTTCAGGAACATTACTCTGCCCATTTAGGGGCTCAGCTAGCTGCAGAAAACTGTAGTTGTTGGAGACAATTTCATAGAATATGGCCCTTTCCAGAACTCCGATCGAATCACTTTCTACGGTAAAGTTAAGTTCAAATTCACCAGATATAAAAGTTTGGCTCAGGTCAATATCTAAAGTTGCTGTCTCTCCCGGAATGATAAAATCCGGCACAGAAACCGGTACAGCGCCTGCTGGAAGTTCACCGGTGAGATTGAAAAATAAGGTGTCGGAAAACCCTAGCAAGCTTTCTGTAGAAAATTCTACAGTGAGATTGTCCGGCAAGCAAAGCCTGCCCTGATATGGCCTGAAGTTCAGAATAACTCCGGGTTGCGAGGGTTCATTAATAATGAAATTTCTGTCGGAAATATCGAAGAATATATTGTCAGCCGCCCTGACTTTTATACGGAATCTCGTTCCTTCCAAATTGGGAATATTGACAAAAGCGCTACCCGTATTTGGTGCATTGTCAAGTAAGACATGAGGATAGGTAAAGCCACCGTCCTCGGACAGCAAAACATCCACAAATTGTGAGTTCACCGGTGGAAGATGGGTGTTGGCTACATCCCATAATACCTCGATGTACTGACCTGCTTCAAGGGTATCTCGCTCATTGGGATAGGTCACTCTGAATGGGCCTGCGTTGGCTGTTGATCTAAAAGAAATTTCCTGCCAGTCGATTGCACCTGCTTCAGGATTGTTATCTCTTACAATTACTCTAAAAGTGAGATTTCGCGTCGTGTCGGGGAGTAACTCATAGGGTCTTTGTTGATTGTTGACCACATAGGCCAATCGGGGAAAATATCTAACCGGATTCTCGGTAGGAGTATACACTCTGAAAAGGGGCGAATTTCCAATGGACTGCCCGAGTGGAATAAAAGGGTCAAGGGAAGGGCCAATATCGTATTGCTCCCACGAGTAGGTAAGTATATCATCTTCATTCTCATCTGTTGCAACTGCTTCCAGTTTAAATGGGGTGTTTATGGGTATATGGAATCCTCCCTGAATCGGTATCTCCACCACCGGAGGGAAGTTATCAGTCGGCACCTCTAATGCACAAGTGCTTCCCCCTCCATTTCTACTGAATTGTTGCATTACTTCAAGGGAATTTGCATGAAAGAAAGGGTCTGATTCGCTTTGCAGATTATTTCCCTGGGCACATATCCCGGTATATGCCATTATTGTAGAACCACTCCCCGGTTCGTAAGCAGTTGGCCCGTTGACATTGTGACAACTGTACATGGTGTGTTGGGCATTGAACTGATGTCCAATTTCATGACATACAATTGAGACTATAAAGGGGTCATTTACCGGCTGATTCCTGGTGGAGACTCCTTCGGCTTTTTCATCCGTGCAAACTGTTCCCAACTTTGCCAGTCCGCCGAGAAAACTGCTGGTGCCAAATACATGCCCGATATCGTAATTTGCTAAACCTATGATTGAATTGAGTACCGGTGGATTTTCGTTGATCATTGCTCCTGTATTTCCATTGGTATAGGGCTGATCAGAAGGATCGGTAAAGATGAGTTGGTCGTTATTGTCTACAAGTAAAAATCTAATTCCCAAATCTCTTTCAAATATACTGTTTATGCGATTGACTGCCGTAACAATAGCTGCCTGCCCTGCTTCTACCGTCCCCCCGTGAAAATTGGTGTATTGAGCGGTAGCTGCAATAGCTATCCTGTAGGTGATGAGCGGGAAACTTTGGCTTTCAGCCCTGGTATTCGCTTTTTCCACACCTTCGTGCAGACTAGTGTTGTAGTCCTGTATTCCGTGTTCTTCATCGTTTACCCCACACTTGAAAAAATAATCCTCTGAGGAAAAATTATCCTTTACATTGTAGACCAAATAAAACTCACTGGTTTCACGGTTGTACGGATCGATGTAAAAACTACCTTCAGGTCGGAAAACTATTCCGTGAAATCCGTGAGAGGTGATATCGAAACGCCCTGTAACAATACCGTCTTTGCCAGTACCTTTGAAAGTGCGAAAGTGAGCAAATTTTGCGGCCAACCCTGGCTGCATTACGGGGGATTCCACTAGAAAAATGGTCAGAAAATCTCCTTCTGGAGTGGGTATTTCAATTTGTAGCGGGCTTCGAGAAGCACGTCTTGTAAATTCAAGCGGTGCAGATTTGAGAAAGTTGGAAAAACCATCGATGTCGAGCTGCATCAGCCTGAATTCATCGGGACGAATATCTTTGTCCTCGCTGATCCCGGATCTGCTCACATCCGCTACTTCTTCAATATCTGTCCAATACTGGGATTGGCCAAAAGCACTAAGGGAATAAAGTCCAACTATAAGGGCAGTAATCAGTAGGTTTAGTTTTACTCTCATTTTTTCATTCAGTTTGGATGGTGAAAATTACACTAAGATCGGTTTTTTCAAATTATCAAAACTACTCTTTAACAATTAAATTCGGAACTTATTATTTTTTTAACACTTTGCGGTTTTGGCCTCGCGCTAAAAACTAGCAGTCATATTGAGCCCTCCGGTGTGAACTATAGGGTTGTCCCCGGGTTTTCGACCTGAGTATTGAACGCTTAGTCTTAAATGTTCAGTAAGTTGCCTTTCAACAGTAACAGTAGCCTGAAAGTTGTTGCCCGGACTGAGGCCACTGAGCATTAGAATGGCGGCGGGGGTATTGAGTGGTCCACTGGTGCTGGCATTGATGTATGAGAGTCTTCCCTGGATGACTGAGTTTTCCATCCCTCGAAGGGATAATTCGGTATTGAGTCGGTGGAAATTTCCGGCTTCTCCTGTCAACCCCAAAGTATTGTTCCTCTTGTCAAACTCATACCATCCTCTGATCCTTGCTGATGAAGAGATTAGGAAGCTGCTTTCGGCTTTGCAGGACCATCCTTCGATATTGAAGTTATTGCTTTCGAATGTTTCAGAACTGCCGTTGTTTTCGACAATTCTTCCCTCTACTATCTGCGTGTATCTTCTACTAATATTCCATCTTACCCTCAAGCTGTACTCCGAATTTCCTCTTGACTCGGAACCCGTTACTTGTTCTGTTACTGAATTGTTGTGCAGTATTGAGAACTGAATGTCATAGATGGGATTTCCCCTATTGAAAAAGAGAGTATGCCTTGTACTGAGATTGAGGGTTACAATATTGGTGTCACGCGTATCGGTTTTCCAGGGGTTGAGGTCTGTGGTGCGGTCACCTACTTCACTCCTCCGCTGAATTCTCAATGTAGAAATAGTAGAGAGTTTTTTTACTAATGCAGCTAAATCACTCTCACCAAGGGAGATGTTTCTAGGGTCCCAATTGAGATTTTGGTCGATGCTGACTGAGTTTACACTTATGAATTCATCAGTGATGATAGGCAAGCGAATGAAGGTCCTTTCTTCCGGATTTGGAGTGAGGAAAAACTCGTTGATCTGTTTAATTCCATCCCCATTTAAATCTATCCAGGTATATTGGCCCTCACCGGGTGGAACTTCACGGTATTCGAATTCCACTCTTGGCTCCTGACCGGAACCGGCTTCATAAATATTACCATACCTCAAAGCGCCATTTAAAACGTTTCCATTCCACTCCACTCTGTTCAGAAAAGTTCTGCGTGGCTGAAAGTTTTCAATTCCAGAGGCTGTCACCTTCAATTCTCGAATTTCGGTTGAAATCAATACATTCTGGCCGGGTAATGGAGAAAACCTTCCGGTGATTCTGTATTGATCAGCATTGGTTGCCCTGCGAAATGTCCCCTCCGTAGGAAGATCGTCCGACCTTTTGGTGTAGGAAATCCGCCATCTGAATTGCTCGCTTTTTACTTGCTCGAGAAAAAGCTTATTAGAGATGTTTCTGAAACTTGACGCACTGAGAGAATCGGACTCAGTGCCGGTGAACCTGTTTTCCTCCATATCGAACTCATAACCTATGGTTCCACCTTCCAATAATTCAATGGGCCTTGAAATTCTCACTGAAGGTCTGAAAAAGTAGGTTTCCCCTCGCATGTCTTCAGTGCTAACTAAATTTCCAATTGCATGAATGCTGGTGTTGAAGACCTTTAGACGCGAATCAATTAGGTTCCTCATACCTGTGTACTCATCTTCGCGAAAAAGTCCGGTGAATTGGTATTGGGTCTTAAAATTTTCCCCTTTGGAAATTCCAATGTTTCCACTGACCAGGTGTTCAGTGAGCCGGCGTTCTGCTACATAATTCCAGTCCCTTTCAAATTCAGGACTTCGGTAGGGATTGAGCACATTGAAATTTGTGCCTGTAAACTCATAGTCTATCGAGTGGGAGAGTTTCCAGGGTATGCTGTCACTTCCAAGCTTCTGAATAGTGGAAAAATTTATGGCTGAACCCAGCCCCAAGTTTTCTGAGTTTCCAATATCAGAAAAGCGGTTTCTGTCAAAATTACTCAGGGTAAGTTCTCCCCCCAGCTGCGTGTTTGCTGAAAACCTGTGGAGGACGCCCACTGATGTCATTTGTTGTTTTTCGGGAGCAAATAGCCTATTCACCGGTTCAAATCTTCCCCTCATTGCTCCTGTTACACTATCCGGCTCTACATATTCATATATTCTTCCGTTTCTGGGGTCTGTCCTTCTTTGGTAGTTCCCATTTCCCTGCCCTAAATCTGTAAACCCCGCGCTGTATAATTGAGCCTCCGGGTCTTGAGAAAAAACTAAAATTTGAACGGTGCTGTCCCTTCCCCCAATTCGAATGTTCCTCTGACGAAGCTCATAACTCACCCGATTAGGGTCAAATTCTCCCTCTAAAGGAGTGATGCTGTTGCTGAAAAGTGCTTCAAGTTCATTTCCGGCCATTTCCAATATTTCTAAATCCTCAGCGCTTAAATCCTGGAGTCCGGAAGGGGACCTGCTGTCTTGCTCGCTGTAAAATCTGAAGTAGTATTCAGTATTTTGGGTGGAATAAGTAGAATTTACTGTAATGAGAGAGCGGCTGTAATTTTGATCGATGTATTCAAATTCTGCTATTACTCTTGAATCCTTTGTAATCATAGTATTAAAAGTAAAAATGACCTCAGCAGAATTATAGTCAATGATATAGTCATTTTCCAAACCCCTTACCAGAGGCCGTCCATCTAAAATGATGTTTTCTGTCCCCGCCAGGATGACAATGAACCTCTCTCCACCGGCTCCCGAGAGTCTGTAAGGACCTTGATTTCCTTCGGTAACCGCTATCTGCTGGCGTGAAAATTTTCCCTGACTGATGGAAGCCGCGGCATCAATTCTCAGCACCCCACCCCCAAGATAATCTTCGTATTGATAGTTTAAGCCCTTCAGTTTTTTCCGGTATTTTATAAATCTTCCCTCCGGGTTTTGTAGCTCGATATCCCCTGCAAGCAACCTGTGCTGATTTCTGGACAATTCAATAAATACCCGGTCAAACTCCTGAATTTGTCGGGTACTTCCCTCCGGTTGGATAGGAATATTTTCATCTGATATTGCAGCTCTAATCTCTATGTCTTCTCCAATCGTTCCTGCCATTTGCAGGTTGAAGGCTGAGTTGAGGACCAGGCTTTGGTTGTTTCCAAAGGTCAACCCCCTTGAGAAGCTACCGGAATAGTTTAAATTTCTCAATGAAAGTTGGCTGCGATCCTGATCAAACGGGCTGAAGTCAAATCCTATGTAAGTTTCTTCTTCTCCTAAAAGTGGGGCCATCTGAAGGCTGTCAAGGTGGCTGTAAGGAGCCTCAAGATCCAGGTGAAAAACGCGATAACTGATGCTAATACTTTCCCCGCCATACCTCTCCCGGCAAAAATCGGAATTCCACAAAATGGACCTGGAATGTATGGTGAAACAGTGGTTGATCGGGATGGAATCCGGAATTACGTATGCTCTGATGCTTCCGGGGACAATGCTAAGGGAGTCACTTACCAATATTTCGGACGCTGTATTTAGCCTGTCTATCGTCCGGATAAGAGAGTAGTTCTCTTGAGCAAAACAAAGCATAGGAGTCAGAAGGGAGATGACAATCACTCCAATCCGGAGATCAATAACTCGCTGCAGGATTTTTTCAGACACCTTAGATAGACCGTTTAAAGCATTGATTTATTATAGAATTACTGCAAATATGTGCTGTAAGTTTGATTCCAATGGCTGACAAGCATTTTCATTTAGGTGCTTTTGAACATTTATCCACCGACTTTTGACGGAAATAGTAAAGCGATGGCAAAATTGGCAGGGTTGTTGACTCTTAGTTTAGACCCTGATGCGGTTGACCAAACCCTATCTTGTCCTTTTGGAAGAAATATTTTCTTTTTCTTGAAGAGATGTTTGAAGCAGCTTTTTTTCAGACTTTTGGAAAAGTAATGTCAGGGGAAATTTTCTTGAAATTTCATTTGATATTTTAAACATTTAGTAACTTGGCCTTTGGTAAGAGGAAAAAAGTGGTTTATGAGCAAAAAATCGATTGATATAATTTTGGCTGATGAGCAGCAATTACTTATTGATGGCATCTGTAATTTGCTTGCTTCCTCCGGAAATGATTATCAGTTAAATGTTTGCAGTACAGCAAATAATGGTGAGGATTTACTCTCTGCAGTCAAAGAGAGACTATTTGATCTCGTAATTATGGATATAAAACTCCCGGTCATAGATGGACTGGACCTGATATATGAGATTAAAGAAATTTGCCCTTCTGCCAGATTATTGGTCCTCACCAACTACGACAGCAATAAATTTGTAAAGTCAGCTTTCAAAAACGGTGCAGACGGCTATCTGCTTAAAAAATCAGGTAAAGATCAGCTCTTCAGAGCTATAAGAGAGGTACTTACAGGAGTTGCCTACATGGGGGAAGGAGTAAATATCTCGCCGTCCAAGAACGGTGTAAAAAGAGCTAACGAAGAAGAGTACTGGATAATTGAGGATAATTTCCTACTAAAAAATTATCTCACGAAAAGGGAACTGGAAGTGCTGAATGAGATTGCTAACGATAAAAATAATAAAGAAATCGCCCGGGAACTCTATATCAGTGATCAAACTGTGTCTGTCCATAGAAAAAATATCATGAGGAAACTCAATGTCGCTACCAATGACGGTCTGATTAAAATTGCTGCCAAAAACGGCCTGCTCAATCTTTGAATCTGACATCATCCTTTTTTCCGTTGCGGATTGATTTGATTTGCGACCCCACTAACAATTTAAACTTCTACTATTAATTTCAACACCCCTCCTTTATAAAAAATACTCAGGATGATCTTTCCAGGGTGATTTTTGGACCCGCAGTTGATTTTACACCTTGTTTTGGGTAAAAAAGTGGGCCCCTTTGCCAAGCTGCCGGGTGCCATCAGGGAGTCAATTTGAATATTTTTAGGATGGATTCGTGTTTTTTAAGTGCAATCCTTTATTGGCTTCATAGAAGTGCAGTTGGTGCAGTCAGCATATCTTTCCAACAGGCAAGATTGTCATGGGCAGAACTACAATATTATATTATGGTAGATTTATTGATTGATTAAAATGTCTGTCTATGAAAGTTCAGAATTTCCAGATAAGTGATTTTGCTCAACTTGTCTTATTTCATCGAAAATGAGAGGCAGCTTCCCTCAATTTTGCCTGTTACAAAAGACTCATAGAAACCTTCAATCTTGAAAACAGTGGTTAAACCATGCTGCCTTTGACCCTAAGGCGATGAATGGCCATCATTTTTACTGGCCCATTTTTGCATTCCTTGTGAAAGTTTTTAGAATTTTTTAAAAATTATCCGGAATTGGGCATTGCTTTTCGAAAAGTATATATATTTGTAAGTTTATTATACGTGGCAAGTATATTTGTAAATCACTCATTATTAGTAAAATCAAATGAATATGCACTCAGGAACTTTACAGATGTTGAAAGGAATATTACCTGTGCTGGCAACTCTGCTGTTTATTCCAATGCTCAACGCACAATACAATTGCATGGTGAGTTGCAAATCCTATGTCGAAATTTCAGCCGGTCACAGCTGCAATCCGACCATCCATCCCTGGCAGGTGCTGTCAAATTACCAAACTCAATGCAACTATCAAGTGACCGTTTTTGCCCCATCGGGCTATTCTTTGGGCAATTCTGTACCCTCTTCATTTGTCGGACAGACATTGAACTATTCTGTTGTTTCAGGAGGCTCTTTTTGCATGGGGAGTATTAAGGTGGTGGATGATTTGGCCCCAATAGCTATTTGCGATTTGGATACCCGGGTTTCTCTTTCTTCTGGTGGAAGCGCGAGGGTGAATGCCACTGCCTTTGACGATGGATCCTACGATAATTGCGGGCTTGCATCTGTTCTCATTGCAAGGAAGGTCCCTGGTAATTGTCCTCCTGGAATTGAGGACGATACCCAGTTCAGACCATATGTGGAGGTGTGTTGTAATGACATTTATTCCAGTCCGCTGCAAGTAAGACTCAAGGTAACCGACCATTCCGGCAATACAAATGAATGTTGGGCAGAATTGTACGTGGATGATAAGCTTCCCCCTTCGATTAAGTGTCCAAGTGACATCACCATCAGCTGTGATTACGATTACTTTTCCGGGGACTTTTCGGATTTTGGAAAAGTAGTCACAGATCCGGCCTCTAGAGAAATTATTGTGATTAATGATCCCTTCTATGCACCTGACTTTGTTGCAGGTTTGGATGGTATTGCCACAGATAATTGTGGCGTAAGTGTTTCAGAATTATTTACTGAACAACTGGATTGTGGCCAGGGGACCATAAAAAGGACTTTTACTGCAAAAGATCCCGGGGGCTTAACCACGAGTTGCACTCAGACAATTACCATCATTGACCTGGTGCCCTTTAATGAAACCAATATTATTTGGCCAGCCGATGTTCACTTAAATGAGTGTCCAAATGGCAATACGGACCCTGAGACAACAGGAAAACCAATATTTACGGGAGACCACTGCAGCATAATTGGCACCTCATATAAAGATTGGGTGTTTACGGTAGCAGAAGGCGCTTGCTTTAAGATTTTGAGAAAATGGTCTGTCTTAGATTGGTGTCAGTACATTCCCAATAAGGAACCCGTAACCGGATTGTGGTCATACACCCAGGTCATTAAGGTGCAAACTATGAATAGTCCTGTGTTTGATGATTGTGATCCAGTAGAATTTTGTGGACAAAATTCCAGCGGGTGCAGTGGGAATATTATTTTTGTCAAGAATGCAACTGATGACTGTACCCCCGATTCATTGTTGAATTGGTCATACATGATTGATCTGGGATCTACCGGTCGTTATGAAATAGTGGGGCAGGGCAATGATATCAGCGGCTCCTATCCTTTTGGTACTCATCGGGTGCGCTGGACAGTACAGGATCTTTGCGGAAATAGCAGAGTGTGTGTGCAAACATTTACAGTGAAAGACTGTAAAGAGCCCAGCCCGGTTTGTTATCACGGCCTCTCATCAGTGGTGATGCCCATATCCGGAGAATTGACACTACATGCTGAGGTTTTTGATGCAGCCAGTTTTGACAACTGTACTCCTTCTGAAAATCTTCGCTTTGCATTCAGCAACAATCCTTCTGATAGCCTCAAAACATTTACTTGTGACAACCTTGATTCTACGGAGGTAGAAATTTGGGTTTTTGATGAGAGCGGCAATTCTGACTTTTGCAGGACATATATTGTGCTGAGAGACAACCACGGTGCCTGTTTGGATTCTTTGATTACCTTTACTTCAGGCTTAGTTTTTGATCCCAATAGAGCCCTGGTGAGTGATGTGGATATTCATTTTACCTCCGATGATATGCCTTATGTTGAAGGAACAAATACGGACCAATGGGGAGGCTATGATCTACAGTGGTACCTCATCCCTGATTATGCAAATGGTACTATAGGAGCTTCTAAAAATGACAATCCCCTCAATGGAGTTACTTCTTTTGATTTACTACTCATCCAAAAACACATTACCGGACTGAGAGAGTTTACTACCATGGAGCAATATATCGCTGCAGATATCAATAATGATGGTTTGATCACAGTGGAAGATATATGGGAGGGGAGGAGATTGATTCTTGGTAATCAGACTGAATTTTCCAACAATAACTCATGGCGAATTTTCCCTGAAGTTTTTAGCCTGAAAGAGCAAGCTGCAGGAGCAGAATACCCACCTGAGGAGATTAGATATTCTATATTTAAGGACTCTGTAGTAATCATGAATTTTGACGCTGTTAAAATTGGCGATGTGAATGGATCAGCAAGGGCATCTGCAAATAGTTCAGAGCAGAGGTCACTCTTCGAAAGGGAGTTGTTTTGGACTTTCGAAAATATTGAAGGTGCAGGGAGAATCTCAGTAGGTTCCCAGGATTTGCTCCATGCTGCCTCCCTGCAATTTACAATGCAATTGGATATTCCACCCCACATTATATATAATATAGATTTTTCCGGTGAGCATGATTGGCATTACAATGTCCTATCAAATAGTCAGGGTCAAACGCTGATAGCTGTCAGTCTATTCGATAAGTCCGGATTTAGTTTGGAATCGGGAAGCTTTATGCAAATAGAGCTGGATTTGGACGAAAGTCAATTTGCACCGGCTTTACGACTAGTGGATTTCCCTGCTACCGCTGAATTGGCTGAACTGGATGGTGCTGCTCAAACTGTATCACTGACCTATTTGGATATTGTATCGGAGGAATCAACTGGAATTGACCGAGGTATAGAGATCAAAGTCATACCCAATCCCGGTAGCGGACCATTTTCGGTCTTCTTCAGATCCGAATCTTCAATCAACGGAAGCTATATTATTACTGACGGGCTTGGAAGGGAATTGATCAATGGGAGTATTCTGGAGGAGACGGGAAATTATGAATTACAATTTGACAATACAGTTCTTCCGCATTCCGGATTTTTGTATTTGAGGTTCATCCACAGAGTTACAGGACAATCAGAAACTGTTAAAATCTTACGACTGTAAAAAATAAATTGAAGTCCTTCGTTTTTGTCCAATTGAGCCCGATGTTTGATGTGCTCATTTATGACTTTGCAGTGTTTCAGGATTGTGTGACTTAAGTCCTTCGTCAATTCGATTTGCGCTCAAATCGATAATTTACAATAGAAGGTTAACTGCCATCCAGAAGTTAAGCATTCTAAAATAGTTTTTGGAACGAAATTGGATGTGGATTAGTTTGGGAAAGAATATGCAGCATTGGACTGTCGGTGAAATTTTATTGCGGAAATCGCCTGCTTATTAAATTTGTTATCTTTGCTGCAAAATTAACAGCGTATAACTAAATATTTACTCATGAGGATTTTTATTACACTTGCAGGCGTCATCATGCTGCTTGCCCTTACAAAGATAAATGCTCAGCCCACATTTACCTTTTCATCTCACACTGCTCAACCAGGAGAAACCGTAACGGTAGACTTTACGGTTGATGACTTTGAAGCGATTATCTCGGTGCAGTTTGCAATCAAATGGAATTCATCTGTTTTGGAGTTTCAACAATTTACCAATCTAAATTCAGATGCGCAGATTTCCATGAACTCCTTTTCTACCCCCGCAGACCTGGGAAATCCTCCAAGAGCTCGATTCAATGAATTGTGGCCGGAGTTTGGAGGCATAACACTGCCTAATGGAACTCGCTTGTTCAGTATTGAATTTTTGGTAATTGGCCCTGAATGCAGTGAGTCATCAGTTCGTTTTGATGGAGATGATATTCCTGTTCCATTTATTATTGATGTGGTACAAAATGAAATGGTGGTAACAGATCAGGTTACTTTTAATGATGGTCTGATTGAAGTTCCCGGGGAAGATTGCCCGGAATTCACCGAATTCGAGCTATTTGGAAATATTGTAAATGGTGAAAGGGGAGATGAAGTATGTGTGCAGATTGGAGTCAGGGGTTTCAATGATATTATTACCATGCAGTATTCCCACAATTGGGACCCAGCGCTTCTTGAATTCAGCCGTGTTCAAAATTTGAACCTGTCTAACCTGAATATGGGTAACTTTGAAGCAGGGCAAGCTCCAAATGGTAGATTATCACTCTCTTATGATGCTCCCGGTGGGCAACCCATATCAGTACCCGATAATACCGTAATATACGAAATTTGTTACGAAATACTTGGAAGTCCTGGAACATCTGCAAATGTGACTTTTTCCTCCAATCCCATTCCCATTGAGTTTATTGGTGAAGTGGATGGTTCTGATGTGGAGTTGTCGCCAATTCTCACCCCGGCTCGTGTGGACATCATAGGCGATTTTGATGGCCTTACCTTTTTGGCTGGCAGCGGTGTCGGAAGTCCCGGAGACATCATTTGCCTTGATGTTGATGTTACCGGTTTTGATAACATTCTTGCTTTTCAGGACTTGCTCTTTGAATGGGACCCTTCGGTTTTGAGATTTGAAGAGATATCTACAGTTGGATTGCCTCAGGGTTTTGATGCCAACACCAATAATACAGACCAGGGCCGAATTGCCGCTCTTTGGGTAGACAATCAAGTTCAGGGTGTAACCCTGGCTGACAATACTACCATTCTAAGCTTGTGTTTTGAAGTTATAGGTGAATGTGATACTGAAAGTTTCTTCAATATTTCCGGAGTGGGCAATCAACCTATACAAGCTTTTGACGGAAATGATGAGATGGTTCCCGCTATTGGCTCTTCAGGTAGTTTTATTATAGAATGTGAGTGCAATATCAGTGCTGTCGTTTCCGATGCAGATTGTTTCGGCGGCAATAATGGATCTATCGAGTTGACGCTTAGCTCGGTTTGCCTGCCTTTTGATAATGTACAATGGTCAGGACCCACCAATATACCCGATGGAGAATTGAATCCAGATGGCTTATCTGCGGGGAGCTATTCAGTGACAGTTACTTACAATGGTGGAGGCGATGAGTCTGTTTTGGATGATATAATAGTAGGTGAAGGCCCTGAGATTACAATAGACGATGTAAACATTTCTTTTCCCACAGCTCCGGATTTTGACAATGGTACTATCAGCATAGAGGCTTCGGGAGGAACCGGACAACTCAGTTTTGATTGGGGTCCCGGTTTTGATGACAGCCCTGAAATCTCAGGTCTGGTAGGTGGATCATACCAAGTGACCATTACCGATGAACTGGGCTGTAACTTTGTTTCTGATATTATCAATTTATGTGCTCCTGCTCCTGTGGTTTCAGAAGTCAATAATGTTTCCTGTCACGGTGAGGCAGATGGAAGTATTGAACTTATTTTAGCAGGGGATCCTGAGGACTATCAGATTACTTGGTCCTGTACTGAGGTGGAGAACCTTCTGGAGCTCAGTAATCTCGGTCCAGTTGTTTGTGAAATAACGATAATTGAAATAGCGACCTCTTGTGTTACAGAACTCACCCTGGAAGTCAACGAACCTGAGCCTTTGGTAATCGAGGAAATAATTATTGTAGATGACGATGGTTCTGATATCGGCTCTATTGAAGTAGTTGTAAGTGGAGGAGTTGCACCCTATATCTATAACTGGGGGCCAGGTGACCTTCCGAACTCTCCCTTATTGGAAAATATTGCCGGAGGCAACTACTCTCTAATTGTAACTGATGCCAATGGTTGTACGGTGGACGCCGGACAGATAAATGTTCCCGGTGCTCTTGAGGTAGGGGCCAATATTCAAAATGTAGCCTGTCGTGGTGAAGAAACCGGAAGCATTACCATCATGGTTGCAGGAGGTTCGGGAGACTATTCTTATCAGTGGATTTGCACGGGTGGACAGTCCTCTACTGCATCGACCATTCAAAATATTAGTGCAGGCACATGCATCGTAACAATTACAGACAATGACTCCGGAGTAGAAGTTATTCGGGAATTTGAAGTAAGTGAGCCCGGGATGGACCTTAATTTTGATATACTCTCCTTAGAGTGCAATGAATTTACTAATCTTGCTGAATTAAATCTGATTGCGAGCGGTGGAGTCGCCCCCTATCAATTTAGTCTCAACGGGACCAATTTCCAGTCTTCCAATTCCTATTCCGGATTGCCGGGGGGTAGTAGAGAGGCTTTTGTTCGCGATGATGCAGGTTGCGTAAGGTCATTTGAGTTTGATGTGCCCAATTGTATTGACGAAGATTGCTTTACAGCAATGCAAGTAATCACCCCTGATGGAGATGGATTTAACGACCAGTTTGTCATTAAATGCGCAGAAACTGTCAATAATGTCCTCCAGGTATTCAATAGAGGAGGCCAACTCCTGTTCCAACGGGCAAATTACAGAAATGATTGGGAAGGCACTACAACAGGAGGCAGCGATCTGGACGAAGGTACCTATTTATGGGTATTTGAGGTGATCCATCCTTCAGGACGGAGAGAAGTTCACCGCGGAGCAATTACCATATTGAGAAATCTTAGATAATTAATCACACAGCGAAACCAACTTACCTATGCGTAATATTATAATAAGTTGCATAATGATGATAATCTGTTTCGTGCCACTCAATGCGCAGGAACAGGTAGATTATACACAGTATCATTTGAATCCGGTATTGATCAACCCTGCTGCTGCAGGCTTGCACAACGGGCATCATATGATGCTGAATTACAGGAATAACTGGAGCTCCTTCAATGGTGCGCCGAGGGCATATACCCTGAGTTATGACGGCAGTTTTATGGATGACCGGGTTGGCCTTGGATTGATTGTATCTGGCAGGGAGTTTGGAGTTGAGCGCCAGTTCAGAGTTAGGGCTTCATACAGCTATCGATTTGGGAGTGATGACTGGAGCTGGAGTGCAGGTCTTTCGACGGGTTTGGAAAGATTTAGCCTTAGCAATGAGGCCTTGACAAACCCACTGCAGGATCCAGGCGACCCCCTTATAAATGCTGCAGCCAATGGGATCAACTATTTTGGCTTGAGTGCCGGATTGTTTGGAACCTTTAGGGAGAGTTTTTTCTTTGGGCTTGCTGCTCCTGAAATGATTAGGGCCAGGTTGGATCAACTAGACTTTGATGATGATTCCAGCCTTGATGCCTTTCAGTATTTCAATTTATTGCTAGGTTATAAATTATCTGTTCCAGAATATGGCATGGTAGTTGAGCCTTCAGTTTTTGTGAAAAGACTAAGAAATATTCCATTTCAGGTCGATTTTAATATTTTGGCCCGATTTTTGGAGGATCAGTTAATGACAGGAGTATCTTATTCGACCGGCGAAGGTGACCGGCTGGGTTTCCTGATAGGGACGAGAATAAATAGTGTGAGATTGTACTATTCATACGACCTTTCTTTTCAGCCTCTTCAGGATTACTCCAATGGATCGCATGAATTTAGTTTGTCCATTTTGTTGAATAATGGGAAATAGCTAGCTTTAAAGCGAAAGTTGCTAATAAGTAGATTGAAAAACTTGAATGGAAAGTTCGGGACAAGGTCCAGCTAATCTTTTCGAAACAGGTAAATTAGCTACTTACTGTTTAAAATGCATTGTTGCATTTAGTTTTAGGATTATAAGGAGGTGAATTGCTTTGTAAAGTTAGGTGAAATATTGATCCCAATCATTTCGTCATCCGGTTTGTTAATTGGAACTAAGCTAAGCGATGTAACCTCTTAAGAAGAGGATTTTAAATATTGTGGATAATCATAATTTAAAAATTACCTTATATGAATTATCCGCTCATTTATAATCTTGTATACCTTTATGGTTTCTAAGGATTGGTCTGGTCACCTTTCCTTTGAGTAAAAAGACGTAAATAAAATTGTACTGCATGGGCGCTGTAAGTTGCTCTGTGTTACATTATAATTAATTTGATAACCTTTATTGAAAACCAAGTTTCATGAAAAAAGCCACACTACAATGTTTCAAGACTATCTTTGGGAATGGACTAAAATGTCTCCCATTTGCAGCAGTCTGCCTTTTCTTGCTCGCCTCCTTTCAGGCTAATGATCTCAATGCTCAAAGACCCTCTCAGATTTCGCCCCAAATTATGGAGCAACTTGAAGAGCGGATTCTTATTGAGATTGGTTTTCTTAAAGAGCAAGCTAGCAATCCTCAATCGAGCTACGATGCCTCCAATTCTTCGAACATGGCGGCCTATTACTCGAGAGTTTGGAGTGTTTACAGCACCTCTGATTTGGATTTGTCTGAGGTATTGATCAATGAGACCAACTACTTCGTAACTTTAGACAATACACAGGATTTAAGGGATAACTTGTTTTATTCCTCTCTAAGAGAGGCGCACGAGGATGGAGTTGATGTCAATGCACTTACTTCCTCTCCAACCCTGACTACTGGTCCTGTTAATCATATGCTTTTGAAGAAAGAGCATGGAACCAAAATGAATAATGTAGATATTTCAAGTGGAAGCTTTACAAGTCTTTCCACCTTCTTTTTTCATATGAGGGGCTTGCTTTAATTAGCCTCTAAAATGCAATCAGCGCAAATCGATAAATTTATTAATAATTAAAATTAAATTCCCATGAAAATTTTCAAGACTTGTAATCTGGGTTCCTTCAGGATGAAATTCCCGGCTTACTTAATTTGTATTTCTTTGCTCTTTGGTGGATTTAGTTCTCAGGCTTTTGCTCAAAAAGCTTCAGAACTGGATCAATCCGTAATTGAGGATGTCAGAGTAACTGTTGACAACCACATTAAACTTCTGCAGGATGAGATCGATAACGGTGTTCCCGGTATCGACGTGCAGGTAAATGAAGGGATTATCAACTACTATCAATCATCTATGCGGATTTGGATGTCCCAGGATGTGAATCTAAACTTTGCATTTGCCAGTGCATTGGGTTCTGTTTCTTCAACCAGTAATTTTTCGCCCGGCGGAATCGATTTCTTCTTTACTCCATCTCAGCAGATGGATGATCCTGCCCAGTATCCCGCTGAATTGCTTGAGCTGAATATTTTTAGGTTAGCAAATCCTGAGGCAAGGTCAATCATTGCCAATATTGATGTTTCTTCTGGGAGCATGGCTACTATTTCAGCACTTGTTAATTTCATACAGACAAACAAATAATAATTTTGGAATTGCGAGTTTGACCTTAATTTCAGACTGGAATTTTAGATAATAATTAAAACCAATATATCTCATGAAAAAAATTTATTCAATTAAAAGCTTTTTTATACTGGTGCTTGCAGTGGCTTTCACTTTGGCACCGGGGAAGAGTTCGCTCTTTGCACAGTACTGCATTCCTAATTATGGGATTGGATGTACTTCTGGTGATCAGATTCAGGATGTGATCATGCCTGATGTTGGCATTGAACACCTTGCTACTGGTTGTTCTCCTGCCGGGTATGGCGATTTTACTGCGGACCCAAGTTTAGAGGGCCTATTGATCCCTGGTGAGACTTACACTTTTACCATCAATAACGGACCAACCTGGAGTCAGGGTATTGCCATTTACATCGACTTTGAGGGAAATCAAAGTTTCTTTGATCCGGGAAATCTTGTAGCGACTAGCCCATCCGCTTTGTCGCATACCGGTACCTTTACCGTTCCCATTGATGCTACACCTGGAACTACCAGAATGCGTATACTTTGCCAGTTTGTGGCAATTCCGGGCAGTCCTTGTCCTGTTGGAATTACCTTCGGCGAGACACATGATTATACTGTAGTTATTGCACCAGCTGTGGATTGTTCTGTTGTTTGTCCTGACGATATTGTTGTCAATAATTCTCCAGGTCAATGCGGTGCTAATGTAACTGTGCCTCTTCCTACTTTAGAAGGAACAGAATGTGACGATCTTGATGCACCGATTAATAATTTCAATGGTTCAACCAATGCTAGTGGTTTTTATCCTGTAGGTGAAACCAATGTTACCTTTTCAATTCCAGGTACTTCAGCTCAACCCTGTTCCTTTACTGTCGAGGTTATCGATGCTGAAGCTCCTGTTCTAAATTGCCCAAGTGATATTCTTATTACTTTGTCTCCAGGTGAATGTGAAAGAATTGTAGATTACACGGTAACGGCTTCTGACAATTGCCCTTTTATTCAGGGTGGTGATCCTCTGGTGCAGACTGTTCAGCAACCACCACCAAATGGATGGGATGGAATTATGATTAATATTGAGAATATTAGCCCTTCACCAATGGTTATCGACGAGATGATTTTTACTGGTGCAACTATTTTTTCTCCTCCTGGACCATACACTTTTCAACTATATATGAAATCTGGTACATATGTCGGGTTTGAAGCGAATGCAGGAGCCTGGACTCTGGTGAGTGAGGTTGTTCCGAACTTGCCTGGTTTCCCAGGTACGGCGGAAGCCGTACTACCACTTACTACGCCTTTTGAAATTCCTGCCGGTGAAGTAGCCGGTGTATATGTTGTGGTTCTTGGTGGTGCCGGTGGAGGAGCCAGGGTTATGGCCGAACTAGGTGCTGCTCCTACCTCTGATGGTAATCTTACTATCAATAACCCCGGAAATTGGATATCTGGCTCTTTTGGTGGTGTTATTTTCCCAGGTGAACAGCCAAGACCTGAGATGACTGTTTCATACAGTCTTGGTGGCGGTGGAGACATAATACAAACTGAGGGTTTACCATCGGGAAGTATTTTTTCCGTAGGTACTATTACCAATTGCTTCGAGGTTGAAGATGGAGCCGGAAATGTTGGAGAATGTTGCTTTGACGTAACTGTAAATCCTTTCCCGAACCCAGTATCAGCTCTTGCTTGTAACAATTTGGTAAATGTTTCTCTTGACCAAAATTGTGAAGCTCTTATCAATGCGGATATGATTTTGGAAGGTGGACCTTACGCTTGCTACGATGACTACGAGTTAGTAATTGAAACTCAGGGTGGTGTTTCTGTCCCTAATCCTATTACCGGTGATTTCATTGGTCAATTATTAATGGTTACGGTAATTGATCCTGTTACTGGTAATAGCTGTTGGAGCAATATTTTTATCGAAGATAAAATCAAGCCTACTATTGAATGTAGAGACCTTGTACTTGAATGCGGCGAAGAAATTCCGAATGAGCCTGCTCCCGGAGTCGAAGGTCCACAATCTATTATTTTTGATGGCCTCAATGATGAATTCAATGCTGGCGCAGGTATGGGTCTGTTGACTTATGAATTTGATTTTGGTTACCTGCCTGCTGATGCCACAATTCAAGATGTTGATGTTCCTATGTTGGTTACCAGTGGTACGGCATGGTTATCTGATATCTCCATTCGTGTTACCAGCCCTCAGGGTACTACAGTTAATGTTCTTGCCGGACTTGGTTGTGCTGGTGGAGGATGGACATTAGACGCTGTTTTTGACGATGATGGCAACCCAATTGTTGGGTGTGCGGTGAATGTCGGTGGTGATCCATTGCAGCCCTTTGGTGGTACTTTGGCTAACTTCAATGGTGAATTGGCTCAAGGAACCTGGACTGTTGAATTAGAACATATTATCTTCTTTGAAAATGGATTTGTTAATACTGCAGGTTTGATACTTGAAGTTGATGCTGATCCTATAGATCCTTCTGATAATTGTGGAGATGTTGATGTTTCCTTTACTGAGGTTGTTACCCCTGGAACTTGTAGTGATGACTTCGCTACTCGAATTATTCGCTCCTGGGTTGTTGTGGACGCTAGTGGTAATTCAGCCGATTGTCAGCAAGTGATAACGATTAATCGCAGTGACCTTGAAGAGTTTGAATTCCCCGGTACTGTGGAGTTGGATTGTGCTGATTTTCCTGTGGGAACCGTTCCCGGGCCTGATTTTACTGGTGGGCCTAGTGACCTTTTGTGTGGTGACTTCGTAACAGCATACACAGATATTATAATTCCCGATTGCGGTGGCGCACGTAAAATTCTTCGTACATGGACAATTATTGATTGGTGTACTGGAGATATTTTCGAGGGAGATCAGATTATTAAAATTAAAGATGGTGATGGTCCTGAATTCGACCTTGCATGTGAAGCTCCACGCTCCATCAATACCGATGTGAATTCTTGTCAAAGATTACTTTACTTCGTTCCTGTTCCTGAAATTACTGATGAGTGTTCAGATGTTGTAAGCTATACAGTTAGCAGTACTGCAGGAAATGTTAGTTTGGATAATCAAGGTCGTTGGATTATTGAAAATCTGCCTGTTGGAACTCATGTCGTAACATACACTGCTAATGATGGATGTGATAATATTACTACTTGTTCATTTGAACTGACTGTAGTCGATAATGTAGCGCCTGTGGCTATATGTGATATTGACACACGAGTTTCTCTTGGAAGTGATGGCAATGCTCTTGTTCACTGGACTGCCTTTGACGATGGTTCTTATGACAATTGTGGAATCGCTGAAATAGGTCTACAAAGAGACATATCTAACCCAGGTGGTAGAGCTGGATGTGGCAATTCTCCCGGAGCTAACGTTTGGGTCCCTCAATTGAACTTCTGTTGCGATGACCTGAATAGAAGCCCGATTTTGGTTAATGTTAGAGTTGTTGACGTAAATGGCAATACCAATGTTTGCCAGGTCGAAGTATATGTTGAAGACCGTTTAGCTCCTGTGGTTTCGTGTCCTGATCCAATTGAAGTAGATCTTAACTGTTTGTATAACTTTGGTGAAATTGCCTGGGGAGAAGCCATTGGTAATGATAATGCCGCTAACGTATCAGGTGATGCTTTGAATAATATTGCTTTGTTTGGAGAGCAGTTTGGTAGAATTGCCAGAACTCAGAATCCTTTCAATGAAGTCTTCAGAAGTTTTGAAATCAATCCTACTGGCAATCCTAACAGTTCGCAGCGAATCCAAATCAACGATGGTTACGCAATTGATAACTGTCCTACTTCTGGTGATGGTCTGAGAGTATTTGAAACTTATAGAATTACTGTAGATCCGATGTGTGGCAATGTAGGTACCAGTGTATCTCAATTGAACCCATTCAAAGGTAATCTCGCAATTGAGCGTAATTTCTATGTAGTCGATGGACAGGGTAATGGCAATGCCGCTCCTAATGCTGGATTTGGCAACCCCAATACTGCTACTTGTACTCAGCGAATTTATGTTACAAATAGCAATCCTTTCCAGGGTCTTACTCGTATGCAGTGGGAAAACAATGCTCTTGGTCAGGCTAATATAATCAGAACTATTGCTGAGTGTGGTGGTGATGACCCAGATCTTCATGAAGTTGGTGAAATTGATAAGGCCAGAATCCTTAACTACATCAACAATAGAGCAGATGCTGCTTGTGCTAACATTTTGGTTGGATATACCGATATGGAATTCCAAATTGTAAATGACGCATGTTTCAAAGTGTTGAGACAGTGGAAAGTGATTGACTGGTGCCAGCACGACCCCAATTCCGGTACAGGTGAGTGGACCTACATTCAGCAGATTAAAGTAATGGATACTGCAGGCCCCGAATGTGACGGTTGTGGTGAAAGAGACTTTGAGATCACTAATGGTGTTGATTGTGCTGGATTTGTTGATTTTGAAGTTGAATTCTTTGACGGATGTACTCCTGACGAGCAGCTTCAGATCAGAT
>REEI01000056.1 GCA_007695145.1 Saprospirales bacterium
CCATGGCTTGTTTTTGACCACAAGATACAGCTTTTTGTGTAATTAAAAAATATACTTAATATAACCAAATATTATACTCCACACTTTTTACTTGCCTTCATTATATAAACCTGGAATGTCAATCTTGATTTCGTCCATTCCTTACCGATTTTTTGGCTAAAATCAGGGTTTCTAAAGTTGTTGGATTATAGTATTTAATCAATACCTTCTCAAAGTAGAAACCAGCTATGCCCTTTAGCATTGGCATTACTCATGTGATGACATGCCGGCATTTAAACCGCAGTCGAACCACTAAAGACAAATACGTGCTCGAGGAAAACCGGCTAAGATATCAGGGAAACTGTTTATAAAACCCAGCACGTCCATACAAGCCGGAGGGACAGAAGGTGAAAGGGTGTCCTGTACCTTGGGATTTTCCGGTTTGGTGTTTGTATTGCGTGTTGGAAAACATTATTCTGGTTTAAGAAAATTTTACACCAGTAAAGTTACGTAATTGTTTTTGTTTCATCAATAAAAAGTGGATGTAAATTTTATTTGATTGTTTTCTATAATGCGTATAACTTTATATTTGTTTAAATTATCCGCATTTCTCAAATAACTTGACACAATTAATGTTTGACCAGAGAAGAAAAACTCAATTCTTTTGCAAGCACCTCGACCTCCCAATAGCACAGTAGAAGTGGGAAGACATGTAAAACTGCCCCAACTGGTCTTTGTTCATTGGTGTTTAATATGTTCACTTAATTTTTATACCGGTCGTGAGACTCCCATTGAACTTGCTTGAGGAAACAAAAAAACTATTCCTGAAATCTCATCAGATTTGATCAAACAATCCAATTCAATCAACCCTCTTCAAGCTGAAAGCTAAAGACACTTATTCTGTAATCCCGGCCAGGTCCAACAAAAAGGCGTAATTCCTTGCTGTTTCACGGTGCCTTTCAAAGCGACCGGCAGCACCGGAATGGCCTGTGGACAAATTGGTATACAGCAAAAGGGGATTGTCGTCGGTTTTTAATTCCCGCATTCTGGCCACCCATTTGGCAGGCTCCCAGTACTGAACCTGAGAATCGTGCAAACCAGTGGTAACCAACATTGGTGGATAATCCTTGGCTTCGACATTGTCGTATGGGGAATAAGACTTAATGTAGTGATAATACTCCTCTACATTGGGATTTCCCCATTCATCGTACTCTCCGGTAGTGAGTGGAATTGATTCATCCAGCATCGTGGTCACCACATCTACAAATGGTACAGCAGCAATAATTCCCGACCAAAGATCGGGTTCCATATTCACTACGGCCCCCATCAACAGACCTCCTGCACTCCCACCCATCGCGTAGAGGCGATTAGGATCTGCATATTTGTTTTTCACCAGGTATTTTCCGCAATCGATAAAATCGTAAAAGGTATTCTTTTTATTGAGCAACTTCCCGTCTTCGTACCAGTGGCGGCCCATCTCTTCACCTCCTCTGATGTGGGCAATGACATAGATGAATCCCCTATCCAAAAGGCTCAATCTAATAGAGCTAAAAAAGGGCTCCATGCTGTACCCGTAAGAACCGTAACCGTAAAGAAGAAGTGGACTGCTTCCATCCAGAGGGGTATTCTTGTGAAAAACCATTGAGACCGGCACCTCTACACCATCCCTTACTTTGACCATCTTCCTTCTGGAGACATAATTCTCTGGGTCAAAGTCGCCAATCACCTCCTGTTGTTTGAGTAGTGTGAGCTCCCGGGTGCGCATGTTGTAGTCATAGGTAGAATTTGGCGTAGTCAGGCTGGAATATCCAATTCTCAGTAAATCAGTATCCAATTCGCGATTTACAGCCGGATAGACCACATAAGCCTCATCGTCAAATTCAATGTAGTGCTCTTCGCCTTCCCATTCCATTACCCGCATTTGGGTCAGACCCTGAATCCGCTCCTGAACTACCAGGTAGTCATTGAAAAGTTCCATATTCTCCACCAACACATCCTCTCTGTGGGGAATGAAATCCCTCCAATTTTCCTTTCCGGTCGCATTCTCAACTGTGACCATGATTTTGAAATTTCGGGCATTCAAATTGGTGCGAATGTAAAACTTATCATCGATGTGAGCTATGGAATATTCAAGATTTCCTTCGCGGTCCCTGGGTTGAAATACCCTGGGCTCGGCGGTTGGATCAGCTGCAGGTATCAATCTGTACTCCTGGGTCAAAGTGGCATATGAACCTACTACTATGTATTTTCTAGACTTGGTCTTGTATAGGAAAGTCAAAAAAGTATTGTCCTCCTCATGAAAAACAAGCACGTCTTCATCAGTATTTGTTCCCAGCTCGTGCCTAAACACTTTATAGGCTCTGAGGGTTTCCGGTTCTCTGATGTTGTAAAATAACTGGCTCCCGTCAGCAGACCACACAGAACTGCCGGTGGTAGCAGGGATATAATCAGGTAGGAACTCGCCCGTTTCCAGATCCTTTATCCGAATGTTGAAAATCCTCCTACTCAAGGTATCTTCTCCAAAAGCGAGAAAACGATTGTCGGGGCTGACAGAAAGACCGGTCACATTGTAGTATTCGTACTTTTCTGCCAGTTCGTTGACATTCAGTACCACCTCTTCAGCAGCATCCAGCGAACCCTTTTTCCTGCAGTAAATGGGATGCTCCTTTCCGGACTCGTATCTGGTATAATAGTAGTAACCATTGTCGAGATAAGGGACACTCTCATCGTCCTGTTTGATCCTGCCCACAATCTCCTGAAAGAGGTTTTCCTGCAGGTCGGCTGTATGCGCCATTACCTTATCCAGGTATTCGTTCTCCAGTTTCAGGTAATCAATGACTTCTTCATCTTCCCGGTCGTTGAGCCAATAGTAATTGTCCATGCGGACATCTCCGTGCTTTTCGAGTTCGACTGGTTTCTTATTAGCCACTGGGGCTTCGATATTCAGGACTTGTTCCTTCATGGTCATTACTTCTTCTTTTTCGGGCTCTGTACAAGCGCCCATGGTAAAAAGGACTGCAAAAATAAGCAATCCTGCCGGTACTAATAAACCAATAGTTTTCATTGACAGTAAATTTTCGGTAAAAGTAATCCTACTTTAAATCGCAGCAAAGGGTTTTTCCTGATTTTTTCTGAATCGTGGGTCAGAGAAGTGAAAATCTGCTGAATACAGGCAAAAGAGGGGCTGTGGCCATTTAACATTACTTCAACGCCTCTGGTTTGATTCGATTTAGTACCAAACCTCAAATTCGCAAGTCTAATTAAATTGAGTTGATTTTATCCCCAACGGATGGGTCGGCTGGAAGATTTTTGGGAAAATGAGTGAATTTTTGATCACTTTCAGGGATTTTTTAGCTGCTCACAATTAATTGGGTTGGATTTTTGCAAAATAATGTGGAAAGATTTGAGATACGCACATAGTTTTTCAAGCTGTCCGGATGGACAGCTAGATTATTTACTCAAGTTTCGCACTTGTTAAATAATTCTAAATCAGCAGAAAATATATGTAAAAATGTTGCATAACATCCCATAAGTTGTTATCTTTGAGTTGATTATAACAAAATTCCTAACAACTTAAAAAAGGACATTATGCAACAGTTCAAAGATAATGATTCTCTCTCGGAAATCGATGAATTTTCACAAAATGATTGTCGGATTTTTAGTGCCTTTCAATACTTGATGTCCAATATCAACCTACAAGAGTTTTCAAGAATGTTGAATAAGGCCAAGACTAAGGGTGTGAAACCGCTTGACCTTTTTCGGATTGTTTTTATCCAGCCCTTTGTAGACCTTGACAATGTTCATCAGCTTATGCGCAGTGGTCTTAATCAGAATGTAAAGTGCGGGAAAGATACTATCTACCGGTTTTTAAATAACTTGGCCATTCCCGGGAGAAAAATACACCAATCCTCTTTTGTCCAGGTTATAAAGTTAGTAAACAATTACCGTAGGACAATGGATAGTTCTACAAATCCAACCACACCAGCTTGCTTCATTCTCGACGATACCCTACTTCCCAAAACAGGGAAGGCGATTGAAAAAATAGGGATGGTTTATGGTCACATTTCCTCCACGAATAAACTTGGGATAAAGGAATTGGTTTCCGGATTGTGGGATAGTTCAATGTTCCTGCCCATCGATTTTTCACTCCATCATGAACCCCGGAAAGGTCAATCCAGGGGCATGAGAAAAAAGGATATTGAGAAGCATTACTCAAAAAGCACAAGTGCACATAGTTCTTCGTATGGTCGATTAAAAGAATTGAACGTCAGTAAGATAGAAGTCGGCATAAAAATGTTGCTTCGTTTTCTGAAACTTCATGTGGAGTGTGGGTACGTGTTTGCTGATTCCTGGTTTACCTGTCATAAATTAATGCAGGCCGTCAAGGATTTATCAAAGACATTCAAAAGAGACTTTGACTATATTGGACTGATCAAAATGAATATAAACTCAAGATTGTCTTAAAAAAATTATAATTTTGCCGGAGTCAATTTTTTCACTTTGAACAATCTTCTACATCGATGAAAGTCTTCAATTGTCTTACAAAATTGTATGCATTTTTCGCAACCTCAGCGAGTTACCTTTTAGCAAAAATCCATACCAGTTCTACAATGCGAATCACAAAAGGCACATTCTACTGGTATTTTTCAAAAGCTTTGATTGTGGCCTCATTTCTTGCCTTCAGTCCATGCTCCGGGGCGCAAAATATTGAATCATCAAATGGAAAATTTTTTCATGCATTAAGAGTTGATTTTGCAGGCAAGCCCCGGCCCATGACGGTTAAGGATGCCACAATAACCTCAGACAGCTTGTATTTCCGGTATATGTTGACAAAAAAAACTGTAAGTATCTCTTTGAGCAAAGTTAACAGAATTAGAAATCGGGTAGGACATAATGCAGGAAAAGGTGCTTCATTTGGTCTTGGGTTTGGGATAGGTTATTGCCTTGGAGATGCATTGGTCATTGAATTAAGGCGCTATGAAGACTTTCCACCAAATGCCCTGGAAAGATATCTTCTTATAACTGGGGCCTCTACTCTTCTTGGAACCTTAGTTGGTTTATTAATCAAAGATTGGGAAACCATTTACTGGTCTCCTTATTCAGGAGGCCAAAATGGAATTGAAATTCGACCAAGCTTTTATTCAGACCAAAATTCCAACGGCCTATCCATCAAATTGCATTTCTGAAAAGCGACCGAAGATTCCCATTTCTGGTTGAAGCATCAGCTTTGAGGGAACTGATTCTCAATAGCAATTCAAATTTTCCTTAAAGATCAACTCGATAGTCCTCAAATTCGAAGGTCCAGTTACTCAGGTGTCAACAAAATCCTAAATTGCTATAACTCCCCAATCTTTTTCCAGACTTTCAATCCCTGTACCCACCTCCCAAAAATATTCCCTATTTTTGCGGCCCAATGAGGTTAAAGAATATAGAACTAAAAGGTTTCAAGAGCTTTGGCAACTCGACTGTCCTGCATTTCAATGAAGATGTGGTGGGTGTGGTGGGCCCCAATGGTTCTGGAAAAAGCAACATAGTGGATGCTTTCCGCTGGGTGCTTGGCGAACAGAAAACCACCGGATTGCGTCTGGAGAAAATGGCCGATGTACTTTTTAATGGAACCAAAACCAGAAAACCTGCAAATACCTGTAGTGTCACCCTGACCTTTGACAACAACAAGGGTATTCTGCCCAGTGAGTACAACGAAATAGCCATTTCAAGGCATCTGTACCGCAGTGGCAATAGTGAATACCGACTCAATGGAGTGAGCTGCAGACTAAAGGACATTACTACACTTCTTTCGGACAC
Organism: Saprospirales bacterium; assembly: GCA_007695145.1. Lineage (GTDB taxonomy): Bacteria > Bacteroidota > Bacteroidia > Chitinophagales > Saprospiraceae > PWJY01. Next base: position 5,785 of record REEI01000056.1, read on the forward strand.
AGGAATAGCTTCCAATTCCTATGCTATAATTGCACTGGACATGGTAGATGACATCCTCTCGGACAAAGACCATGCTAGAAGGAGAATGTTTGAGCAGGCTGCTGGAATCTCGAAGTTCAAACAGCGAAAAAAGGAGGTGGAGAATAAGTTGAGGGCCTCTGAATCTGATCTTGAAAGGGTTCAAGACTTACTATTTGAGATCAGCGCCAATCTAAATGAATTGGAGAAACAGGCCAAAAAAGCCCGGTCCTACAACAAAGTAAAGGCAAAATACCGACACCAGTCCATGCTTCTCGCAGGATTAAAAATCCAGGACTATTTGCAATCCCATAAAAATATCAAGCTCGACCTCAGAACAAAAACCGAAGAGGTATCGGGCATTAGGGCGAAAATGTCGGTAATTGAGGCTGAAATCCAAAAGGCGAGGAAGGACAACTTACTGGAAGAGGAAAAACTCAACACTCAACAAAAAAAACTAGCGGAGATCATACAATCTCTCAACAAACTCGAAAACCAAAAGCAACTGAACAAACAATCGTCCGCAAATCTCTCGGAGGGTATAGCTGATAGAGAAAATCGCATAACTGCCCTAAATGAAGAGGCTAGAAAGGTGGCCACACGATTAGAGTACCTCCGCAATCAGATGTCTCAGGAAACAGCTACACTTGGGCTCCTGGATAACAAACTCGATCTGATCAAACTGGAAAAATCGAATTCCGCTGATGCAGCCGAAAAAGTGAAGTCCATTTATCACCAATCCACCCAGGACTTGCAATCTCTGGAAGGAAAATTAAATGAATTGGACCGGTCCATACTCATAAAGTCAAATAAACTCGAAGGCATAGAGGCTGAAATCAACCGATTGCTAATTGAAGAGAAAGTAGAAAAAGACAAAGAGCGAGAACTTAGTACTGAACTACAGCAGTCCAATAAAAAATTGGAGAGTCTCACTAAAAAGCGAGAAGTACTTTTGGCCAAAGAGGAGGAGAGAAAGAACAAAATATCTGCACTCCTAAAAGAGAAGTCCGAATTGGAGGAAAAGCAGAGAGGTGCCGAGCGGAAATTGGATGCACTCAACAATGAGCATCGACTACTTAAGTCCATGCTGGAAAAAATGGAGGGGTATCCTGAGTCCATCAAACACCTAAGCAACCAAAAACACTGGAAACAACATGCAGCCCTCTTATCTGAACTCATATTCTGTCCCGAACAATACAGACCGGCGGTAGAGGCAATATTGGAGCCGTGGCTAGACAATTATGTCGTTCCGGGATGGAAGGATGCAATGGAGGGCATAGCCATTCTTCAAAAGGGCCAGAAGGGTAAAGCGCGTTTTCTTTTGTTAGATGGATTTCGGGAGGAAGATATGGCATTAGAGCAAATCACAGACTTCATTCCCGCATTGTCTATCGTTCAGGTTGAGGACACCTACTTGCCATTATTTGCGAGGCTGCTGCAAGGAGTTTATATCTTTAAAATGGACCGACTTCCCGATATCTTACCCGAGAATGTGGAAGCGGCCATTTCATCAGATGGTCGGGTTATCCGAAGGAAATATTCAGCCGAGGGCGGAAGTGGCGACCTTTTTTCAGGAAAGAAAATAGGCCGACAAAAAGCTCTTGATCTGCTCCAAGATAAAATAAAATCTCTAAAGACCGAAGTGGAAAAAAACAAGTCGGCCATTCAAAAGGTCGCTGCCCTACTCTCAAAACTGGAATCAGAGACCCGAGATAAAGAAATAGCCCTCACAGATAAGGAAATAGCCGAAGTCAGCTCCCTAAAGGCGGCTCTTATTGCGACCAGAAGCTCTGGTGAGGACATAATCAGGAAACGACAGCAAAGATTGAAGGAGATTGGAGCAGAGCAGGACTTGCTGCAGAAAGAATCTAGAGAACTCAAATTGCAAAAAATGACTCTCGAAGAGGAGATCAAAGAGAAGAGTACATTGGTAGAGAGCAACCGCAAAAAACTTGAAGAAGCGCTTGAATTAAAGGGATCCAGGTCTGACGAATTCAACCGAATGAACATCGAATTTATACGGCAACAAAATAAATTGAGCGGGTTCAAGAATGAGATGGAATTTCAGTCAGGTAGAATAAACGACATACAATCTGAAAGTCAAAATCTAAAAAAATACAATGATGAGGCACGTCATCAAACCGATAATTTAAAAGAAGAGTTCAGGGCCATTGAGGAACAACTCATTGACTTATACACAAAAAAGAAAGCAGCAGAAGGGACTTTAAACGAGCGCGAGCAACAGTATTTCAAATCTAAAAATAGCATTTTTGAACGAGAAAAGGAGTTGAATACCCTCTCTAAAAATGCCTCCGATCTTCAATTTGTACTTGAGAATATGAAGGAGAAAAACCGGGAGGTGGAATTTGGTATTCGCGCCATTAAAGAGCGAATATCGGTTGAATTCGACACGGACCTACCTTCCAATGCTGAAGATTTCTCCGAGGAGGAATTGAATACTGACAGGACAGACTTGCAACAAAAAATCGAGCGATTAAAAGCCCGTCTAAGCAACTTTGGTGAAGTCAATCCATTGGCCCTTGAGGCATTTGAGGAAATGAAGCTCCGGCACGACGACATTGTCGAACAGAGACAGGATATTGAAAATGCGCGTGACTCGCTGAGGGAAACTATTAGAGAAATTGAAACGACAGCAAAGGAGAGATATGTGGAAGCATATGAGAGGATTCGATTTAATTTCATCAATGTATTCCGCAGCCTTTTCACAGAAGATGACAACTGCGATCTCGTCATGACTAATCCCGATTTACCTCTTGAGTCAGACATTGAGATCATCGCCAAGCCAAAGGGGAAAAGGCCACAATCCATTTCACAACTCTCCGGAGGCGAAAAAACATTGACTGCCATCTCTCTTCTCTTTGCACTTTATCTTCTAAAGCCGGCTCCCTTCTGTATTTTTGATGAGGTAGATGCCCCGCTTGACGATGCCAATATCGAAAAATTCAACCGCATCATAAAAAGGTTTTCTAACGAATCCCAATTCATAATTGTTACCCACAACAAGCAAACCATGAGCCACCTCGACATTATTTACGGGGTGTACATGGAGGAGAGTGGAGTGTCGGGAGTGAGTGCTGTGGATTTTAGAGCTTTGAAAAATGTGGATTTCCTCACCGATGTACAGGAGAGGGAATTTTAACTTTTTTAAATAAAGCTGCCAAATTAGGCGGCCAATAAAAATGGTTTTGAAAGATGTCAGACAAACTAAAATATGACAAAAGAGGTGTAAGCGCCTCAAAATCCGAAGTCCACAAGGCCATCAAGGATCTGGATAAGGGTCTTTTCCCCAATGCCTTCTGTAAAATATTGCCTGATTATGCTGCAGGAGATGAGGAATACTGCAATTTGATGCATGCTGACACGGCCGGGACCAAAGCAGGCCTGGCCTACCTTTACTGGAAAGAAACCGGTGACCTCTCTGTCTGGAAAGGCATAGCCATAGATGCCATTGTCATGAATGTAGATGACATGGCTTGTGTGGGTTGCTTTGACAATATCCTACTCTCCTCTACCATTGGAAGAAATAAAAACCTGATAACCGGAGAAGTCATAGAGCAGATAATCAATGCAGCGGTAGAATTCCGGGATCAGATGGCTGAATACGAACTAGAGATTCACCTCGCAGGTGGCGAAACAGCCGATGTGGGAGACATAGTGCGAACCATAGATGTGGGATATACCGCTTTTGGCAGGATCAAACGAGATGCGCTCATCCTAAATCAAATGGAGGAGGGATTGGATATCGTCGGATTTCCTTCCTACGGCCAAACCACTTATGAAACTGGTTACAATTCCGGAATCGGCTCCAATGGCCTCACCTCGGCGAGACACGACATGCTCAGTAAATATTACGACGAAAAATTCAAAGAAGCCTATGATCCTCTGGTTCCCGAGGAGTATCGGTTTACCGGACCCTACCGCCTGACCGACGAAGTGAAAATCGAGGGCAATAGTCATCAAATTGGAAAGTTACTCCTCTCTCCCACCCGCACGTATCTGCCATTCTTTGGAAAATACTTCCAAAAATACCAAAAACAGATCAAGGGGATCATCCACTGCACCGGAGGAGGCCTCACCAAGTCTTCTAAATTTACCAAAGGCTACCACGTAGTAAAGGATCAACTACTGCCCGTGGCCCCAATATTTAAGATCATTCAGGCCGCCACTGAAACCCCCTGGCGCGAAATGGCTCAGGTGTTCAATCTAGGAACAAGACTTGAAATATACTGCCGACCGGAAATAGTCAAAGACCTCATCACAGACGCACGCTCACTTGGCATACAGGCTGACAAAATAGGAAAAGTGGAAAAATACCGCGATAAATCACTTACGATCAAAAGCCACTTTGGGGTATTGGAGTACCTGTAAAGGGAACTTAAGGAGTTCTCGACAAACTTTAACATTCGTTTGACAATTAAAATCAATGCATTACAAGTTGCTAATTTTTATTATTTTAAAAATATAGAATAAATCTATCTGTTTTTTAACCCTAAGTATGTTTGTTTTTTTTTGAAAATTCATATAACTTTTGCTCTGAAAGTTATTTTGCGTAAACACACTTTTGTGGGCCATCCCGAAACCACCCAAAAAGAAGTAGGGATTACTTAAAACTACTTTCTTATGAAAGCTTTATTAATTTCAGTTTTTGTTGTTTTTGGATTGTTTTTCCTAATGGGAGATTCCATTGCGAAGCAATCTCCAACCGCCAATGATCCTGATGTTCAGCTCACCTTGACATACTCAGATATTGCTGAACCTCAGGTTTATACGGTACCAATGTCCCAATTGCAGGCTTTGATTGACCATATCAACTCTGACCCTGGTACAGCGTCATTTACCACTTGTTCTTATTCGTTTGCCGGTACGTCGGAATGCAGCACAGGCCCTTATCCTACCTGTGCTGGAGCATTTGTAGAATTTTGTCAGTGCGCTGATGCTAGTCCAAATTTTGAGATTCCAGATTCTTGGAGTTGTTGATTGATTAACACAGAGTTTGTGGTCGACTGGAATGAAAATTTAACCACAATAATTTGCCTATTGTTTACCGTCAAAGACGGTGGAATAAATTCATTAAACAATCAAAACAAACTACCATATCAAACCTATCCTTTGCACTAACTACTTGGGATAGGTTTGATTTTATTTTGGAAATATTTGAAATCCATTAAAAACTCAATTAAATGAATTTAACTTAATTATGCCAATGAGAGTAATCAATGTAGTAATGTTATTTGAATGTCTCCTGCTATTTTATGGTGCCTCTTTTCTTTTTGCTAATTTACCGACTCCGTTCTCTTCTCATGAAGGAATTTATCCACCTTACCTGAAGCCACAGACCGACTCAATTTTAATCGAAAATCGGTCATTCATGATACTGTTTGAAACCAACAGGTATACCACGGATACTTTCCCAAAGCAAAAAATTGAAGAACTAAAAAGTACTTTAGATCGATATCCTGCATTCAGTATTCGCCTGGAGGCACGAACCGATAGTGTTGGAAGCCCGCAATACAATCTCGCTCTTGCCAATAAAAGATTGGACTTCGTTCGCAATGAACTTACCAAAAGAGGAATTGAAGAAAACCGGTTTATAGAGTTCGTATTTGGCGAGGACGAGCCCCTGGCCGACAATCAAAGCCCTGAAGGAAGACAGGCCAACCGCTCGGTCAGAGTGGTGGCTGGGCTTTATGCTCCCATTCGAATGATCACAGGAAGGTTTGTGTCCGAGGAAGATGGCAAGGGGATTGGAGGAATTCTCTACACAGGAAGCAGACATCACAGGGATTCCTTTCACCTTGACAGTACCGGGGAGTTTTCTTTTCCGGTTCCTGTTTTTGATACAATATTCTTTATGGAGTTTTTTTCGAAGGAAGATCGAATCATGAGAAAAACTTACTACAACCTCAATGAAATTAACCCAACATTTACTACTATTTCCTTGAAAGCCCTTCAAGCAGGAGACAGTTTTTCTTTTGAAGATATTGTATTTGAGGGAGGAAGATCAACTATTTTATCACAACATAAACATGGATTTAACAGATTGCTAAACCTGGTAAGTTATTTAGAAAATTACCGTTTTGAAATACAAGGGCATATAACTGTTTCTACAAGGGCTGCAGGGAGGTTCAAGGAAGATCCATTAGCAGATGCCAGAGCAAAATCAGTCTATTACTATCTAATCGAGAATGGAATTGACTCCAATAGGCTAGAATGGAAGGGGTATGGAAACTGGTATATGACTTTTCCAGAAGCAGAAACCAGAACTCAACATAGATTAAACAGGAGGGTTTCAGTAAAAGTCCTTGGTCGGTTGGACGATTGAAGGTATAGGGTGCCCGCTTAATGCGCTGGAATTAATCCATTTTGCTACCGGATAGGCAACCCACAACGGGCTCCAATAAAGTATTCTCCTTATCTTTGTTCAAACCATTTTTGATTGTTCAGAACTTTCAAAAACCCAATGGGGGATTTTGAAAATTCTCATTACTTTTGCAATGAAAGTTTTTTTGCCCAAACACTCTTTTGTGGGCCATCCCAAAACCACCCAAAAAGAATTAGGGAAAGTTTAAATTATTATCGTTATGTACAAGAATATTTCAATTGCGGCTGTATTTCTTTTCCTTTTTTTAGCATCGTCCCAACCAGATGCTCGATCGAAAATTTTTCCGGCAACCGGAGAAAGTTCTAATCTTAAAACTTACCACGGAGTGGACACCATCCTGGGTATACCATTTCCCATTGGAACACAAAAAATAGTAACCGCACAGGGCATAGACATTCAATTGCCACCAGGTTACCGTTTTGGGGGAAGAGATATGCAAAACAATATTCACATGATTTCTTCTGGACCCATAACTTTTATCTGCGATTGTAGGGATACTTCCTACGGATCGTGTGCACCGTTTGCAACCCATCAACAGCCCGGTTGTGCTTCAGATAAAACCAAACCTTGCAATAGCTGTGCAATGAGGGTTTTAGCTGTTGGAACCGACGAAACACCGGAGATTGTCTTTGAGGAGTATTATATTTTTACACCGACCACCTTTATACCTGGTTTTACCTCGGAGATTTTCTTTATAGACGATCTTCATTTATGGAATCAACTAGATTGGGCCGATAATGATGTTTTCCAAAATAATGAACAACTGTTATCTGAAATTTTGGACTACACATTTGACCGCTATACGGAGGGAGATTTAACGGTGAGCGTTGCTATTGCAATTGACTCGTCTCGGTTCTTACTGGAAATTCCCTACAGTTCTCTTGAGGGAAATATGATGTATACCGGAAATTTTACCGGCAATGCTGAAGAGGATACAGCCGGGAGTTGTCCAGATTGAGACGGGGGGATTGCAAATTCAGCACACAATTACATGGGAAGATTTAGAAAATGTATAGGTCCCCTCCAAAAACTCTTTCGTTATGAGAATGAACGAACGATCCCGTAGGTGAACGAACGATCCCGTAGGGTGAAGGTCCAGTGGACCTTCAAGTGAGTGAACCGCGAAGCGGACGGGAAGGCTGTCCAGTGGACCTTCAAGTGAGTGAACCGCGAAGCGGACGGGAAGGCTATCCAGTGGACCTTCAAGTGAGTGAACCGACCAAAGCTTTGGGGGGATTGGCTTGCAAATTCCAGATCGAGGCATTGGGAAAATTCATTAATCAAGTAAACTTTATCATGGCACTTAAAATTCCGGGACTTGTCATTTTCATCCTTGTAGCCTTTGGTTTAACAGCTCAAGACAAAGCCACGTACCGGATAGAATACATTTGTGAAACCAACCTAATAAAAAAGAACCGATACGACGGATTAAATACCCTGTATTTTTCCGAGGGAAGAAGCCTATTTATCCACAATGATTTTCCAAAAGAAACCCAATTTTTGGGATCATTTAGGGACTCTAGGTACCCTCCAGGAATTATTAAAGGTGACAGGGAAGGGCTCCCTGTTTACATGGATTTTAATTTGGATACTATGATCTATAAGACCGATTATTTTATTCTCTCCAACCAAAACTTTATTTTATCTACGGAGATACCAAAGATAGAATGGGTGATTCACGATCTTCAACGAGAGGTAGCCGGCTTCCAAACACGGCTTGCAGTGGGAGAGTTTGGAGGGCGAATCTATGAAGCCTGGTTTACCGAGGAAATTCCTGTCCCCTTTGGCCCCTACAAACTAAATGGGCTACCCGGGCTAATCCTTGAGGCATTTTCACGAGATGAAAGAGTGTCTTATTACTTCAAGTCCTTTCAGAAAATTGATGGAAGAGGGGTAAAAATTGGGCCGCCAATTGATGGGCGTGAAATGACCATGGAGCAACTTCAGGAATACCTAATAACAGACTTGTACCGAGCAGAATCAGTAGGTGCCACACATGACGACCCACATCCAAACTGGACAATTGAGAAGAGTAAATGGACCATTTTTGGTGACTATAAAAAGATAAGGACAACCAGGCGAGAGCCCATCAAACTCAGCAGGTGAGAAAAAAAACTACAAGAACTCCCTGGAGTGGTCGTTATCATTCTCATCAGTGTCGCTCCGCAAAATTTCCTCAATTTTTCGCTTGTAGTAAAAGTAGGTTTCATATTGAGCCCTTATATTCAGGTCACCCGTTCCCGAGCGATACTGGTTTCCCAACTTTGGATGAATGTTTCTGGCTTTAACATTATCCGATAACTGAATATCCAGTAAGTCCATAATTTCATTCCTCAAATCCGGGTCATAAACCGGCAAAACAGCTTCTATACGGTAGCTCAGGTTCCGAACCATCCAGTCGGCAGAGGAGATGTATATTTTTTCATCTCCTCCATTCTGAAAAACAAAAATACGGGCGTGCTCCAAATAACGGTCTACGATGCTCACAGCAGTAATGTTGTCACTAATGCCAGGAACACCCGGAACCAGTGAGCAAATTCCCCGAATGATCAAATCTACCTTCACTCCGGCCTTACTGGCTTCATATAGCCACTCAATCATGGAGGGGTCCTGAAGGCTGTTCATCTTTAGGATGATTCTCGCTTCTTTTCCCGCCTTTGCGTTGGTGATTTCCTGTTGAATCATTTTTACAAGTTCTGACCGCAGGTTAAACTGTCCGACCAGCAGATGTTCAAACGACTCCTGAGGCAGCTTTACCGTCTCAAGGAATCCAAACAATCTCGCAGCTTCAGAATTAATCTCAGGGTGAGCAGTAAACAGGCCGATATCGGAGTACACTTTCACGGTGTCTTCATGGAAGTTGCCGGTACTCAGATAGGTATAAAGTCTCGCTTCACCTTCCTCCATTCTCCTTATCAAAGCAATTTTGGAGTGGACTTTTAGGCCTGGGAAGCTGTAGTGTACATTAATTCCGGCACGCTGAAGTGTTTCGCCCCATTTTAAGTTCATCTCCTCATCAAATCTGGCTTTTACTTCGATAAAAACAGTAACTTGCTTTCCGTTTCGCACCGCTCTAATAAGGGCTTCCATAATTCGGGACTTGCGGGCTACGCGGTATTGAATAATTTTAATGTGAGTCACATCAGGGTCATCAGCAGCATCTTCAAAAAAGCGAATCACACTTTCATATGAATGGTAGGGAGGGTGATTGATGTGGTCTTTTTCCACTATGGCGTCAAAAATATTTGCGGCCTGCTCAAGCGGTGGATAAGTCAGGGGTGGCAATGCAGTATTTTTCAGGTGGTCCATCCCAAAATCAGGAAAGGTAAAAAAGTCAGAGTTGTTGTGATATCGCCCCTCTTCTAATAAGTCAAAATTCTCCAACTCCAGCAGCTTCATTAAAAACTGAAGCATTTCAGCAGGCATTGCCCGGTCAAATACGAAGCGAGAAGCAGGGCCCACATTGCGCTTTGACAGACTGTTTTTAATCTTTTCAATCAAGTCACCGGAGTACTCATCATCTATGTACAACTCAGCATCTCGTGTGAGTTTAATGGAATAAGAACCAAGAATATTAAATCCGGGAAAAAGATACTTTTCAATACTGTGGCGCACCACATCGTCCAGCATAATAATATCCTTTCTACTTCCCACTGACGGCAACTTAATGAAGCGGGGCATGTGATCAGATGGAATTTTAACTATGGCATAATCCTTTCTCGGAGGATGAATGACATCACTTCGCTGCTTGTGTTCAAGTAAAATCGCCAGGTAAAGAGCCCCGTTGTTCAAAAAAGGTCGAATCTTATTTTTTACCAACAAAACCGGCTGAACAAATGGCAACAAGTGGTCTTTAAAGTAACCGTCAATAAACTCCAACTGGATATCAGATAAATCTGTCTGTTCCAGTAAAAAAATTCCATGCTCCCGCAATTCCGGAATAATCTGATCTTTAAAAATGCGATTGAATTCGACCTGCTGCTTGTTAACTATCTCTACTACTTCCTTCAGCAAATTTTTTGGATCAAACTCAAGGCGCTTCCTCGTTTTTTTTCCGATCCTAAAAAGATTGCGATTGTTCGCCACCCTCACTCTGAAGAACTCATCCAAATTGCTGGAATATATTGCCAGGAACTTAATCCTTTCAAACAGAGGTACCGAGGGGTCCATTGCTTCTTGAAGCACCCTGTAGTTAAAATCAAGCCAACTGATATCACGGTGAATATAGGGGATGGATTTGGTATTGTCTTTGTTGCTGCTAATTTTAGAAAATGTCATTCTTGAAACCTTTAACTGACTTGACGTTCTAAGAAAATTTTGCTCAAATTTCATAAAATTTGGGTTAGTTTGGGAATTTTTAAGATATTTGTTCCCAGAATTAATACGCTCCGAATCCAAAAGGCTCCAGGGTATATTATTTCAGGGAACTTTGGCGACTGTTAAACTTTTGTTGCCAAATCACATTAATTAATTGTATCAGTGCTTTGAAGGGAAGATGAAATTTGCTATAAAATATATGTTGGTTGTAATTGGTGCAATACTGCTTATTGGCATTGTTACTAACTTGTGGTTAGTGGGTACCAACAATTGCAAAATGACCGCTGACCTGGATCAGGTTGAACCAGCCTTTGTAGGCCTTGTTCTTGGAACCTCCAGTTCTCCTGACGGAGTAAATATCAACACCTACTTTGAAGAGCGCATGGAAGCTGCAATCAGACTATATGAAAGTGGCAAGGTTAAACACCTGCTGGTGAGTGGAGATAATAGCAGCATCCATTACAACGAGCCCCGGGACATGAGAAACTATTTGGTAAACCGCGGCATACCAGCTCAGCATATCACTTTGGACTATGCAGGTTTTAGAACTTATGACAGCATCCTCCGAAGCAAAGAAATTTTCGGACTGGATGAATTTATCATTGTCACCCAGTCTTTTCACGCACCCAGGGCACTGTACATAGCCGAGAAAACTGGCATTAGGGCCAGCGCTTATGTCGCAAATGATCCACCTCAGGGCATTTCAAATAACATAATTGCTCGCGAATGGATGGCCCGGATTGTTGCAGTTATGGACATCCTGACCAATCGTCAGCCAAAATTCTACGGAAACCAGGAATACATTCACAGAGACGATGTCTAAACAGCGTTTTCCCCTGATTGCAGCCAACTGGAAAATGAATCTACTTCGGACCGAAGCGGAACAGCTGGTGGCTTCCATAGTAAATAATGGCCCCTATAATGCAGAAGTTGCCTTCGCTCCTCCATTTCTCTATATTCCAAGGGTAGGTGAAATCATAGAATCCAATTCCGGATTTTTCCTCGCAGCTCAAAACTGCAGCAATCACAATTTCGGAGCCTATACCGGCGAAGTGGCAGCTGCAATGCTCAGCGACTGCAAAGTATCAATGGTCATACTTGGACACTCAGAGAGGAGAAGTATTTTCAATGAATCCGATGAGTGGATCAATAAAAAACTGATAGCTGCTATCGATCACGAGCTCATCCCTATTTTATGTTGCGGTGAAGACCTTGAACAAAGAAACAGCAATCGCCATCGAGAGGTGGTAGGTCAACAACTGGAGCGATGCCTTTCAGGAATTTCTGCTGATAAGTTGCAAAAGCTTGTCATTGCCTATGAGCCTGTATGGGCTATCGGTACCGGTCTGACCGCCAGACCTGAACAGGCACAAGAAATGCATGCCTTCATAAGGTCCAAATTAGAAAGATTTCACCCGGGTCCACTCGCTAGTGGCACAAGAATTCTATACGGAGGAAGTGTGAAGCCACAAAATGCTGCTGAATTACTCGAATGCAATGATATCGATGGCGCACTGGTAGGAGGCGCAAGTCTCAATGCCGATGACTTCACTGGAATTCTTCGAGCGTTGTAATTATCCTCTGGCAAATAGCAATCTCTCTCCTGAACCTGCTCTTTTTATTTTCCCGTCCTTGTATACGGTATTTCCATTAACTATGGTTCTTTTTACCCTGCCTGTAAATTCCCTTCCCTCAAGTGGTGACCAGCCGCACTTATAAAGGCAATTTTCCGGTTTGACCTCCCATTTTTCAAGTGGATCAAACAATACTATATCTGCCTTAAAGCCCTCGTCTAAAAACCCCCTATCCACAACCTTAAAGAGCTCAGCCGGGGCATGACACATTTTCCGAACAATCTCCTCCTTACTGATTTTCCCATTCAGATGCAGCTGCCACATCATATCCAGAGTATGCTGAACAAGTGGAAGGCCGGATGGACTGTCGCTGTACAATCTATTCTTTTCCTCCAGAGTATGGGGTGCATGGTCAGTGGCAATTACGTCAATGCGGTCATCCAACACTGCTCTGAGGATTTCTTCCCGGTCGGACTTTGACTTGATAGCCGGATTGCACTTTATCCTATTTCCCAAAAGTTCATAATCCTCATCGCAAAAAAACAAATGGTGTACACAGGCCTCGGCGGTAATGTGTTTATTTGAATTGTTTCGGCTGCTCTCAAAAAGCCTGGTCTCTTCTGCTGTACTAATATGCAAAACATGCAGTTGCGTACCGTGCTTACGAGCCAGTTCTACTGCCATGGAGGATGAGAGCAGACAGCCCTCCCTGCTTCGTATCAATGGATGGTGATCGGCACGTAAATTTTCCAGACCGAACTTTTCTGCAAAGGCTCGCATATTTCGATCTATAGTAGCCTCATCCTCACAATGCGTTGCAATCAGTATCTCCAAATTGGAGAATAGTCTCTCCAATGTTTTCCTGTCGTCCACAAGCATGTTGCCGGTGCTGGAACCCATAAAAATCTTTACACCGCAAACATCGTGAGGATTGGTGCGAATTACCTCCTCATAGTTGTCGTTTGAAGTGCCCATATAAAAGGAGTAATTGACTATGGAGCTTTCACCGGCAATGGCATATTTTTCCTCCAGTAGAGCCCTGGTTGTAGCCGCAGGATGAGTATTGGGCATTTCCATAAAAGAGGTTACTCCACCCGCAGCCGCAGCAGCAGACTCAGTACCAATGTCGGCCTTGTGGGTTAGGCCGGGTTCTCTAAAATGGACCTGATCGTCAATAAGCCCGGGAAGGACGAAAAATCCTGTAGCGTCAATTTCTTCTTTTGAATCCCCAATCAACTCCGGCCCCACTCTTTCGATTCGCCCATTTTTTACCGCAATATCCATCACTTTGGTTTCGCCCTTGTTGATGACTTGTCCATTCTTTATTAGCAGGTCAAACATATATTTATAATTCCTCTGTTGAAAAAATTAAATAGTTGGCTCAAAAATAGCGATATTCGGCCCTGAAAAATAATTTTTCGAATATCTATATGAATATTTCGCCAAAAAAAATAGGAATTCTTGGTGGGGGTCAACTCGGCAAAATGCTCTGTATGGCAGCAGCTCCCTGGCATCTGGAACTCCATATATTGGATAAAAGTCGGGATTTTCCAGCCGCTCCATATTGCCATCATTTCACAGAGGGAGATTTTTCCTCCTATGAAGATGTGATCAACTTTGGAAAAAATCTCGACCTTCTCACCATTGAAATCGAGAATGTCAATCTAAGCGCACTTAAAGCGCTAAAAAAAATGGGAAAGGAAATTTTCCCAGATCCTGAATTCCTTGAGATGGTGAAGGACAAAGGAAAACAGAACAATTTTTTTCGAGATCTTCAAATACCTACCCCGAGTTTTTCTTCCTTTGAATCGCTCGCTGAACTTGAGTCAAGTCTGATGAGATCGGAGCTGGAGCTGCCATTTGTATGGAAGTCAAGATTTGAAGGTTATGACGGCAAAGGTGTTAGGCTGGTATCCAAAATGGAGGATTTAGAGTCTCTCCCGGATTCTCCCTGCCTTGCAGAGGAACTGGTCGAAATAGAGAAAGAGCTCGCCATCATCATCTCCAGAAATGCGGAAGGCCGTATTGCTGTTTATGATCCTGTGGAGATGATCTTTGAATCAAGGGCCAATTTGCTGGATATACTCATCTACCCAGCTAAAACCGAGGAGGGAGTTAGCCTGGATATGCGTCAAACAGCAATGAAAATTGTTAGTAAAACTGATTACAGAGGGATATTGGCCATTGAGTTTTTTCTCGATAAAAAGGGTCGACTATTGGCAAATGAAATGGCGCCCCGACCCCACAATAGTGGCCATCACACCATAGAGTGCTGCCCTTGCAGTCAGTACGAGCAATTATTAAGAGCGATGTTGAGTCTGCCTCCTGGAGATTGCAGCCGCATTCAGCAAGGTTTAATGTTCAATCTTCTGGGACATCCTGCCCATTCTGGTCCGGCAGTAATCAGGGGAGTAGATCTGCTGCATGAAACACCAAATGCCCACCTTCACTGGTACGGTAAAAAGGAAACGAGGCCCTTTAGAAAAATGGGGCATGTGGTCATTGCAGGAAGGGATCGGAATGAATTGTTGGAAAAGGCAGAATTTTTGAAAAAAACAATAAAAGTTACAACATGAGCAATCCAATCATCGGTGTAATCATGGGGTCCGACTCTGATCTCCCTATAATGCAACAAGCTATTGACATTCTAAAAGAATTCGAACTACCTTTTGAATTAGACATCGTTTCAGCTCACAGAACTCCTGAGAAAATGATGGAATATGCCAAAAATGCTCATCTGCGCGGCATTAAAGTAATCATAGCAGGAGCAGGTGGTGCTGCCCATCTGCCGGGAATGGTGGCCTCCATCAGTCCACTGCCGGTGATAGGCGTACCGGTAAAATCCCGCAATTCCATTGACGGATGGGATTCTATACTCAGCATACTACAAATGCCGGGTGGAGTGCCCGTGGCCACCGTAGCTCTGGACGGGGCTAAAAATGCCGGTCTACTCGCAGTACAGATCATTGGCAGTTCGGAGATTGAAATTCGAAACAAAGTGATCGCGTATAAGGAAAAAATGAAAGCTACTGTAATGGAAAAGGGAAACAAACTCAACTAATAACACTATTTCACCGGCCTTGTCTATTACTCTCTGATGCTTTTACAGCCTGGATAATGTGCCTCTGATTGTGATTGATGACAAACCTAAAGGTGTCGCCCAGTCGAAATTTTATCCATTTGCTGATAGAAATGGGCACTTTGATTTTATTCAGATCGTGGTCTCTGGCCATAGCTAGCAGCCGAAGCATTTCCTTTTGGTGGTTGAGAAAGCGCTTGACCACTTGATCCGGGACTCCAACTTTAGAGGGGTTTTTATCCGAGGGAGACCCCATTTTAAATCCTTTTTCCTTTGGCAGCATCGATTTTGCAAAAAAATTGCCCACTCTGCCACTTTCAAAGACGACCTTTGTCTTTCCCGGTCCCGTATCCTTCATTGCCCTGAGGATGGCAGGATGGTAGTAATCAGAGTAGAGACTTAGGTGCTCCAGGCACTCCCCTACACTCCAACTTTTACCATCGGGCTTCATCAGCAAGTCTTCCTCACTGAGGTTGGAAAACTCCCGCTCTACAGTGGTGACGATACTTCTGGTGTCATTAACAAGCTCGTTGATAAGCTCGGAGGCATCTATTTTCATAAAAATTATCTGAGGTACAAATTAAACTCAACCCTTCGGTTATTGGCTCTACCCTGAGGAGTTTCATTGGTGTCAATGGGTCTGGACTCCCCGTATCCAACGAAAGACATTCTGGATGTGGAAACTCCGCGTGAGGCCAGATACTCAAAGCAGGATCGCGCTCGCTGTTCACTCAATCGCTGATTGTTGGAAGCAGAACCGATATTATCTGTGTGGCCGGATATCCTTAAATTGTATTGCGGATACTCGCTCATTATATCTGCAATCTGATTGAGTATTCCAAAGGATTCCGGTCTAAGCGTTGCCCTTCCCAAATCAAATTGAACGGCACGCATAGCTACATTCAAAACTTCCTGAACTTCCAGGGGAATATCAGACACTTCCTCCTCTTGTTCCTCAATCACCTCTTCAGCCGGTTCATCATCTGCTTCCACTCTGCGGTCATCAATGGCTATTACTTCCGTTTCTTTTTCTTCATCCGGACAACCTTTGTTTTCAGCAGTTCCGGGCTGATCCGGGCATTTGTCAAGGTGGTCGGGAATTCCATCACCATCTCTGTCAAGCCCACCGAGAAATTCAGGCTTGCCGGTGGTCCCGGGTGCCAAATCATAGATATCCGGAATTCCGTCACCATCTGAGTCCAAAAGCTTTGGTGTAGCCGGAGCTTCTAGTTCAGGCAGCGTTTTGGGCTTTTCTACCGGCCTATCTGAAAGATTGTAAATAAATCCCACCGCCATCTGGTAGCTGTCTCCGGGAAGACCACTGCCCAGACCAATTCTGTAAGAAAGTTCCAAATTGAGGTCCACCCGATGATTGATCCTTATATTTGTACCTAAACCGGCCGGCAGGGCCAGGCTGAAGTCGTCGCCATCCATCAAAACAAATCCAAGACCAGTAACCAAATAGGGATGAAAGTAACCACTGGTTGAAAGGGGACTTAAATGCCCCTGGAGGTCTACAGAAAAGATATTCACGTTCCTTTCAATTTCAGGCAGAGTAATTGAAGATGCTTTAAATGGAATCGCCACATCAAAAAAATGATTTATTGGGACCCGTAAGCCCAACTCAAATCCCCCATTCCATTTCTGAAAATCAAATGGCTCCTTATCGAGTGGGCCACTGAAATCAGTTAGTAACTTGCGCGCCATAATTCCAATGTTTCGCTCTTGATGAGATTCAAGGTTTTCGACCCCATCAGTTTCATCGGTTGCCTCGTTTTGAGCTGTGATAAATTGTGGACAAGCACTTAAAAGGGTAATGAGTAACAACGGTATCAAATTTTTCATGTCTTCCGGTTTTGTCATTTGAAGCATTCAAAAACTTTTACAATCAACGTGTAAATATATAATTTTTTCCTGAGCACATGACAAAAAATTTTAAACTATAGTGTAGGAAATGCTGCCCCTTAATTGTGTGATCAACTTCCTTTGGCCAGGTCCACAATGTGTGAAGACAAGAATAAAAATGGTACAAAAAATTTAAAGTTCCATCAGAGAGCCCCTTATTTCGGGTCAGAATCCAACTCCTCAAAAAAGCCGGTGCTTTTATTTTTGCGCACATTGTCCCAATCAAAGCATCTCCCGTTCATGGAGATATAAACGCCCGGTGGCTTACATTGAGTGAAAGCAATAGCAGAGCCCAGATTAAAAAACCCATCCGAGGAATTACCAAATGCATATGGAATCATTGCTCCAGTCAAAACTATGGTCTTATCAGCAAACTTTCGCTGAGCCAGAAATTTTGCGGTCTGGACCATTCTATCCGTACCATGAGTAAT
The DNA here is from genome assembly GCA_007695145.1 of Saprospirales bacterium. Lineage (GTDB taxonomy): Bacteria > Bacteroidota > Bacteroidia > Chitinophagales > Saprospiraceae > PWJY01. Next base: position 23,512 of record REEI01000056.1, read on the forward strand.
GAGGATATGTCTGGACTTGCTCCTATCACAATTGTACGCGATGATCTGTCTGTCTGCATCCGTCATCTCCAGACTGTCGACCATCATCAAGGTCTTCACGTCGGTCAACAAGGTGGAGCGCCCCCTTTTGAACATTCCCGGCAAATGAGTATCCTTAAAGTAAAGCTCTCCACTTATGTAATTGTAGTCCTTATCAAAAGTTCCTCCGGTAACAAACACCTGAACCCAAAAATCATCTCTTTTATATACAGACATTCTATTCTTTTTCTCTACAAAATCTACCTGTTAATTATGAGGGTCTCACTAATCATTGCATTGCAAATTTCAGCGCTGAAACTATAGGCACCTGAAACTAAATTGCTCAGAGGAATAATTGCCCTGGAGCTAGTTTCATACTCGCTTTTAAAAACCAATTTCCCACTGACATCCCTTATCTCAACATGCATTCTCTCGCAATATTTAAGGCCATCCACCGAAAAGACGACACGATCTTTGGCCGGATTAGGAAAGAGACTCACCCGGGTTTTGGAAATCTGGTCAACAGCTGTACCAATATCCTCAACCGTAATCACCAGAAGGGCGGAATCGCTAACTGCCTCCTCATTGTCAGTGGCTATGGCACGTAGATAGTAGGTTCCATATTCCTCTATTTCGAGCAAGTACTGATAAGGCTCAAGGTCAAATGTCTCCAGATTAATCCATCGAGGCTTAAGGCTACCTCAGAGATAAATCCGTCCTCATCAAACGCCATTAATTGAAGGTCCAAAACAACCGGCAAATCATCTCTGATCAATGTATCAGCTTGTGGGGAGATAAACTCAACGAGGGGGGACAAATTGGGAATTGCTCCATCCTTGATCAAAATATTATCGAGGTACAATAGATTACCCCATCCACCAATATTCCTAAAGGAAACGGTAACAATACCACCGGAATAATCCCTAAGAGCTATCTGTTCCTGACGCCAATGACTGCAATCTTCAGGAAAGAAGACAGCTGTAATTGCAGGTGCTGTGGCAAGATCTTCACCCATCTTGCGAAAAACTGTTTCTGTAATCCCATCGCAGGTCTCGATAACAACTTCAAGACCATCGAAAAAGTCGGAGTCATAAGGTGCATAAGCCACACTAAAAAACAGAACAGGCTCTTCCATATCTGTCAAGTCGAAGGTATTGCTAAAAGTAGAAATAGCATCTCGGCTATCGAGCTGAAAATTATCCACAACTATCGCATTACCATTTGAGCAATTAGTACCCACAAGATGCTCCCAGAGAAAAACATTATTTCCATTGTCAAAGTTATTCCAAAAATCCGGTAGACCGGCCGAAAAATCCTCAGCGTACGGCTCCATTCCTCCAGTCACCACTACATAGTCCTCCATAATCAATGTGTCTGCACCCAGATGATTCTCTACCACGAGAACCACATCGAAAGAACCGGCTTCGGGGTAGATTACAACGGGGTTTACCTCTGAGGAAACAGAGGGAATCCCACCCTCAAAAAACCACTGTCTGGCCACCACTCCGCCCTCGGTCCTGTCCAGAAATCGAACTGCCCCCCCTGAACAAATCCCTTCAAAATTACTGCTGAATTCAGCAAACGGACTACTGCCAGGTTGCAAAATCCGATATTGAAAGTACCCTTCGGGGGCGACTATTGGCCTGTTTTGTATCTTCCCGTTTCCAGCCACCGCCTGAATATAATATTGTACCTCTGAACCAAATCCAAATGCTGGTATTTGAGCAGAATACCAATCTGCCATGCCGGGTATGCCCGCCATTTCGAGTTGATGGTAGATGCTGTCACCAGCAAGCCGGTAAAAGAGCGAAGCGCTCTCGATTCCATCCCTGTGTTTGATCAAGGCAGTCACCTCTGGACTAACACTTTCTTTGTAAAGGTCCCTGACTCTGGGGTGTGCTATCCAGAGTGGGTCTTCCACACCCACTGTTTTTGTAATACAGTGCAATGCGCCTAAAGAGTTGATCATGGCATTGCAATCAATGCCCACCACATTATATCCAGGGAGGCTTTCTCTGTATATTCTCAGACCAATTGTATCGTATTTCTCCTCATAAATCGGGACAAGTATGGTTCCATTGAGGAAAATGGAATTGGTAAAAGTCCTGTATGGACCTCCTTCATCCGGATAATTACCATTGGGTCCGGGTGGCATGGGGATACGGATAATTTCATAGGGGTTGCCAAAAGAAGTGGAGTGGTTGTTCAAAAAGTATTCAATATTTGCCTCTATAAATGGACCATCAGCCACTCCTTCAGGGTATTCACCTATAATCACCGTCTCTTCATCAATAAATCTCATATGCATATCAAGATGACTGATGCCATCAAAAGGGAGTTCATCAAACTTAATATAGTTTTCATACCCGAATAAGGCATTCCCGATGAAGTTAATCTCCTGCTCTGTTTTACCGGGGTTTTCCCTAAATATAATTTTAGATGAATAGCCTGTCTTAAACCCGTCCACCAGATTATTCCCTCCTGTATGCACAAGATCAAAAGGTGGCTCTATAGCAGCATACCAGGGGACCCCAAGTTCTTCAGCTACCCTGCGGGGAACCAGATTGTCATTTGGCCTGGGTCTATTGTATATATAATCCGATATGGCGAGCTGTTCAACATCATTTTCATAAACTGCCCACGGACCGTAGTCCCTTATCCATACGGAGTTGCTGGGCCAGCTGACAAATACAACATTGTCTAGTGATATGCCGGCATTGGTAAGTGTGGAGGCTACAGAGGATTCATTCTGGGTAATAATATAAACAGCAACCTCTTCTACCGCATGTCGAACAATCTCAGTGAGAATCCCCGGAAAAGACCTCCAGGTTATGAATAATGCCTGAATCTCTTCCCACTTCCCCATTACCCGTACGGGTTGGTCCGGTAACTGCCCTGCCTGCCTCAATGCCATGAGGGAATCCAGATAACGTGGCCATATCTTTTCCTCTTCCTCAGTCATCACCTTGGGCAATCTGTTGTACTGTGCATTAATGCCAATACTGAACGACAATACTAAAAACAATGAAAGGTAAACTTTTAAATTCATATCCTTCAAATTTTTGACAAACAAAACCCAAAGGTAACATAAGGAACAATTTGAACGGTCTGTCGGGGATAGATTTAGTATCTCAAATCTTTACCAAACTTTCTCTTTAGAATGGTCAACACAAGTGCTTCGATAAAACCTCAGCACAAGTACAAAAAGTAACAAACAAATCAAGGCTGTCAAGCACTTGGTTAAAAATGGGTTTCCTACCTAAAATTTGGCAACCTCAGTCGATAGAAGTTCACTGTTAAAGGAAATATATCCTTTTCCTTGCTTGTAAGATTCAATAAACTGTCTGGTATGGCATAATCTAATTGATTCATAAAAAAATGCGAAACTTGAAATTTTCATATTAGGATAATTTTGGATGAATGCATCCGGACTCATCCCATTGAGAACCATTTTTCTAAAAAGATTATGAAATAGCGCTTCTAAAATTAGTCAAGGACAAAAAATGCAGCTACCTTTGCACTTTTTTACGGAGGAATAGTAATAGAACATAACGGAAGCCCGCTTTCCCCTCCACAATGCTCACAGTAAATGCAATCGATCAGTTTTTCAGAAATGGACCTCAGCCCTGAGTTGAAAGAGGCCATCAAAAAAATGGGTTTCGAAAAACCCTCACCCATTCAAAGTGGAACCATTCCCCTGCTACTTGATGGCAGGGACGTCATCGGACAAGCCCAGACAGGGACCGGCAAAACAGCTGCTTTTGGCATACCAATGATTCAGGCTGCAGAAGCTGATGAACGCTCCATTCAGTCTGTGGTACTTTGCCCTACCCGTGAGTTGGCAATTCAGGTTTCAGAAGAGCTAAAAAAACTCGCTTCGGGAAAAAAAGGTATAAGAATTTTACCGGTATACGGGGGTGAGAGTATTCAAATTCAATTAAAAGCTCTAAAGAGGGGAGTTCATGTCGTGGTCGGCACACCAGGAAGGGTAATGGACCACATGAAAAGGGGCACCATAAAATTTGATAAGGTGCGCATAGTTGTACTCGATGAGGCGGATGAGATGCTGAATATGGGCTTTCTGGAAGACATAGAACATATACTTTCTTCCATGCCGGAACACCGCCAAACGGTTTTGTTCTCTGCAACTATGCCATCTCCTATATTAAAAATAGCCGAGCGGTTTCAAGATTCTCCCGAATTGATAAAGGTCACCAAGGAAGAATTGACCGGATCCAATATCAGTCAGTATTTTTACGACATCAACGCCGGTGACAAAGTCCGACTTATTGACCGAACAATGAAGGCCTACGGACATCAACTGGCCATAGTTTTTTGCAACACAAGAGTGCAGGTCGACAATGTAGCAGCAGCACTTACACAAATGGGTATACAGGCGGCAGCCATACACGGCGACCTCAATCAATCCCAGAGAAATAAAGTTCTCAGTAGTTTTAAATCAGGGCCTGTCAGTGTCCTGGTAGCCACTGATGTAGCTGCTAGGGGATTGGATGTCAACAATGTAGATGCTGTTTTCAATTATGACATTCCCCACGATCCTGAATATTATGTCCACAGAATAGGTCGAACAGGTAGAGCAGGTAAAACCGGTCAGTCATTCAGTTTTGTAAGTGGCTCCAACGATTACAGAAAGCTCAAGCGAATCGAAGCCTACGCCAAAGTCGCCATTGAGCGAATTGATGCACCCTCACTCCAAGAAATTTACGATCAGCGAAAGCAAAATCTGTTCTTCAAGCTGGAAAAACTGAGAGATGAAAATATTCCTGAAATCTACTTCAGAATAATGGACGAGTTCATAGAAAAGGGTATCTCTTCCAGACAGCTGAATGCCGCCCTCCTTTCAGTAATTTTACCTGAACCAGATAAGGGAGATGAAATCCCTACGAGAAAACCAGGCGGCAAATCCTCAAGAGATGGTCGTCCTTCCAAAAGAAAATTCAGAGAAAAAAGGCCTTTTGGAAATTCAGGGAAAGGTAAGGCCAAAAAGTTTCCATTCAAGAGAAAGGGGAACAGGTGATTGCGTATTGAAATTTGCTCCCTCTGGACATCAATCCATTCTCAATCCCCTGGCATTCCCATTGTTTTAGCCTTCAGTTAAATTTGCCACAAAAATTGGAGTTCTCGACTTCAATAACATACATTTCTAACATAGAATAGCGCTGAAGTCGTTTTTCCTATTGTTTTGAAAGCTACATGTGTCAACTTACATCAAATAAAATTTAATCCTGGAAGTCATAATATATAAAACACTGTTTATCAGTTTTTTGAACCTATTTTACTTTTTTTCCAATGTTAAGTTTTAAAAAAAAGTGAGTGTGAAGGAACCCAATCCACGATTATTCATGTTACCTTAGCGTAAATTCAATATTAATTTAATGTTAACTCGAAAAACTGAGGGGTTATGGCAAAGACGAAATTTAAAGAGGAGAGAAAGCTAAGGTTCAACGAATTCTATGCGATTTTTGGGCTGATCATCATCGGTTCACTTTACAGGATATTTGAGCAGTTTGTGGTTTTGTCAGCAGTCAATTGGGCTTCTGTCGCTATCTATTCCGGCATTGTCCTTATTTCACTCGGACTAATCTATTTACTGAGTTCTGTTAAGTTGCTCACCATTGTCTCAAAGAAAGGAATCAAGTATCAGCTTTTCCCCTTTCAATATGAGCGAAAGAAAATCAAATGGGAAGATGTGGAGGAATACAAGGTGGTCAACATGCCTGGAAAAGCTATTTGGAGTGGCTGGAATGTCAATTTTCATTCCGATCAACACAACTTTGGGTTTGGAGAGCGCTCAGGCCTCTACATAAAGCTAAAAACAGGAGAAAATGTTTATCTCGGAATTGAGAGAGAAGAAGAATTAAAGGAAAGTATTGGTAAATTAGCCGATTCTTAATCGGAAAGTGTTCATGATTAATTATTTAATTGACCCTCCATAATTTATTTTATGGGGGGTTTATTCTTATCAACCCATTCATTCTTCTAAGTAAACCAAACCTCCAATCAATCCTTTAAACGCAGGTAATCAATAGGCCCGTTTCGACATCATTGACAGACCAGGTTCGGATTTATCCTCGCTTAGGGTATCAGATAGCATCCTGGGGTCATGAAATCCTTATTCATAACCTCAACTGAATGGGAAATACTACAACAAGTGCTTTTAATTGCAGTATAGGGAAGCGCGGTGGGATCAAGTCAGTGAAAAACCAGAAAAAAGGTTGATTCGGAAGTGCCCGGAGCGGGACTTGAACCCGCACGGCCTAAAGGCCACAGGATTTTAAGTCCTGCGTGTCTACCAATTCCACCACCCGGGCAGCAAACTTTTAAGGCTTCATCACTTTAGAAAAAAGGAAGTTGGTGGAAAGCCAAAAAAAATAGAGCGAGAGACGGGATTCGAACCCGCGACCCCGACCTTGGCAAGGTCGTGCTCTACCAGCTGAGCTACTCTCGCTTTTATTAAGCGACTGCAAATATAAGGCAGTAAATCCAATCTGAGGCAAATTTTATTGAAAATTTTTTCATTGATCTCACTACTCTTTGAATTGCAATCTCTTAGTATGAACTATTCCCAGGCAACTCGCGTTACAAATCATCCATTCAAAAAATTAAAGGCTTTACCGGGGTATAAAGTGAAGGGATTTAAATAAATTTTCATGTAATTTTGCGTCCCGGTAAATTGACCAGATATTCAGGTGAGCCCAGTCATTAAGGTTTTAATGTCAATAGAAATGGGTCGAATGGAATGGAAACTGAATCAGACTTCTGAAGTTTTTACCCGGATGTAAAAATAGGCTGTGTGCCGGGGTTCTTTCGAACTTGATCAATAAATTCACAAATGGCCAGGTGAAAAGGAGAGGAAAAAGCTTTTATAAAATTATTGGGCTTGGGCTAAGTTTAAAATACTATTCGCAAAATGAGCAAAAAAGGCAAGGTACTGGTGGCTATGAGTGGCGGGATTGACAGCACGATGACCGCACTGCTCCTGCATGAGCAAGGCTATGAAGTCATTGGTATCACTATGAAAACCTGGGATTATGCAACCTCAGGTGGAAATGCCAAGGAAACCGGTTGTTGCAGCCTGGATTCAATCAATGATGCGCGCCAGGTAGCTGTAGATCACGGATTTCATCACTTTATTATAGACATTAGGGAGGAATTTGGAAACTTTGTAATTGAGAACTTTATTGATGAATACATTGCCGGTAGGACTCCCAATCCCTGTGTTCTTTGCAATACCCATATCAAATGGGAGGCCCTGCTTCGTCGGGCGGACTTACTGGACTGTGAGTTTATTGCAACCGGCCATTATGCTCGAATCCAAAGCGAGAATGAGCGCTATTTCATTCAAAAAGCCAAAGACCTCTCCAAGGACCAAAGTTATGTGCTGTGGGGATTAAGTCAGGCTTGCCTTCAGCGCTCTGCCTTCCCATTGGGAAATATGCTAAAATCAGAAGTTCGGCAAATGGCCATGGACCGGGGTTATAAAGAACTTGCCGGAAAACCGGAGAGTTATGAGATATGCTTTGTTCCGGACAACGACTATAGAGGTTTTTTAAAAAGGCAAGTACCGGGACTGGAGCACGAAGTAGAAGGTGGGATATTTGTTGACCAGGAGGGCAATCTTCTAGGTAGCCATCAGGGGTATCCCTTTTTCACAGTAGGTCAGAGAAAGGGCTTGGGAATAGCTCTGGGAGAACCAATGTACGTGACCGAAATACAACCGGAAAATAATACCGTGGTGCTCGGAAGACAAGAAGATATGATCCGGAACGGCATGACGGTAGGCCAATTTAATTTTCAAAAATACCCATTTATAGAAAATCCCCTTGAAGTGGTTACCAAAGTGCGCTACCGTGACAATGGCACCCTGAGCACCATATCAATGAGGGAAAACGATGTTCGGGTAGAATTCATGGCCAATGTGCGGGGAATAGCCCCCGGTCAGTCGGCAGTAATGTACGAGGGTGATGACATAGTTGGCGGTGGAATCATAAAATCCAGCTTCAAGTGATCACTTTAAATAGTTTGGGCATTGTCATTCATTCCTTTAACTATTGACATGTTCGAACATCTCGTAAAGTATTTGCTTCTCCAGATAAAACATTTCTGATAAAGAGCAATCAAAAAGAGAACATAAAATCAATTTATAATCGGCATGAGAAAGATTGAAAAATTGATATGCGTTGGTAGAGCCCTCAAACCCTATGGAAAAGAAGGCGGGATTAAACTTGGATTGGATTCGGAGGTGTGGGAACTTGTTTTGCCCGAAGTGGAGTTTCTGTTTCTATCAATATTTGGGAGCAATGTGCCGCACCGTGTAAAGTCAATCAGGGAAGGCAACCCACCAATCGTCTATCTAAAGGATATCGACAATCCGGAACAAGCGAGAAAAATGAATGGAGCAAAGGTATATTACCTGCAGTCAGACGCAGAAAAAGCTGGGAAATACCGGCCTGGTGATCCCCTTAAGTACCTCGATGACTATCAGTTAATTGAACATGCTACCGGCAGAAATATTGGAAAAATAACAGCTCTCAACGACGCCGGAGGCCAACTCCTGGCAACAGTTTACAGGGAGGATATCAACAGTGAAATATTTGTGCCGATTCATCCTGATTTGGTAGTAAATATGGATGAGGACGAAAAAAAGATCACTATGGATCTCCCCGAAGGATTGCTGGATTTATAAGGATTTAAGCAATCAGGGAAATGGGAAATTGCACCTTTACGCACTTAGATAGCGATTTCACTTTAACTTAAAGTAAGATGCCTGCAATGGTTGCTGTCATGAGATTGGCTAAAGAACCAGCCAAAACAGCCAATAGGCCAAACTGAGCCAACTCGGATTTTCGACTGGGCGCCAGTCCCCCAATGCCTCCAATTTGAATGGCAATGGAAGCAAAATTTGCAAATCCACAGAGTGCAAAAGTGGCCATAGTAATAGTTTTGGGACTGAGGGTTCCTTCTGATACCATATCTGCCAATTGCAAGTAAGCGACAAATTCATTCAAAACTACTTTGGTCCCCAAAAGCGAGCCCATATTAACGGCATCTTCCCAGGGCACTCCAACTCCAAAGGCAAGAGGCGCCAGCACCCATCCAAGCAAGGTCTCAATGGTGAGTTCTGTGCCCTCAGGAAGCATTTGATTGATAGTCGTAATTTCACCAAAGTGGTACAAAAAATGATTTCCCATTGCAAGAAGCGCGATAAATGCCAAAAGCATAGCACCTACATTGAGGGCTAGCTTCAAACCTAGTCCTGCACCGGATGCTGCTGCGTCGATACCGTTCGCATCCGTTTTTTGGACGGTCATTTTTACCTCACCCCTTGTTACGGGTTGACCCAGTTCAGGGCGAATAATTTTTGCAATGACAAGAGCTGCCGGAGCTGCCATGAGCGAAGCCCCAAGTAGTTGCTCAGCAAACATCAGTCGACCTACATCGAGAGGAACATCATTGGCAATTGCATATGAATTTCCAAGCATCTGAACATAGGCAGCCATCACACCGCCTGCAATGGTTGCCATTCCCCCGGTCATAATGGCCAGCAACTCAGATTTGGTCATTTTCTCAATGTAGGGTTTAATGACCAGGGGGGACTCCGTTTGGCCCACGAAAATATTAGCTACTACAGAGAGAGACTCCGCACCGGAAATACCCATTAACTTTTGCATACCCCGGGACATAAAGCTAACAATCTTTTGAAGTATGCCATAATGGTACATAATAGAAGTCAGAGAGGCGAAGAAGACGATGGTCGGCAATACCTGAAAGGCAAAAAAGTGGCCTAAACTCCCTTCCATTCCGGGACTTTTTGCCAAATCACCAAAGATAAATTCAGCTCCGGCGGTGGTAAAATCAAGCACAATAACAAAGAAGGAGGAAATCCAACTAAACATTGCTTTTGGCCAACCCAGGGGACCCCACCACTGTTCCATTACAGAACCCTTGAGGATGAATATTGCCAGTATAAACTGAATCCCAAGACCAATAGCTACCAGTCTCCAATTGATCTTTTTTCTGTTATTACTAAAAAGAACAGCAACCCCTATTATCAGGATCATTCCAATAAGCCCCCGTAAAATATCCATTTTCTAAGATTCACTTTAACACCAGTAAAAATTAACTTGAGCCTTACTCAAATTTTCGGCAAGATAGGAAAATGTGGGAAATTGGTAGGGAGTAAAAAATTGGTCGCTACTAATTGCATCTGAAACTTCCACCTCAGGAAAAGCCAGGTATCCGGGCATCGTGAACAGCTGACAGTAAAAAGTTGGCACAAAAAATTTCTAAAAGTGATTATTTAGTCGTACTTTCGCAACTGGTTCATCATCGAATTATGTCCGGCTACAGCAACAAACCTTATATCATTGGAATCACGGGTGGCAGTGGTTCCGGAAAGACTACCTTTATTAAAGAACTCCGGAAGAGATTTCCCGAAAAAGAACTCTGTATACTTTCTCAAGACGATTATTACAAACCGAGGGAACTTCAAATGCCCGATCCTAAGGGAATCAGAAACTTTGATCTGCCCGATTCCATAGATTCTATCCGACTGGAAAAGGATGTCATGAGATTGTGCAAGGGAGAAGTGGTTAGAAAAGAGGAATACACCTTCAATAATCCGAGAAAAACCCCCAGAATCCTCGAATTCACACCAGCCCCTACACTGGTATTAGAAGGTTTGTTCGTCTTTTATATTGAATCCATATTCAATAAGCTAGACCTCAAAGTTTTTATCCACGCGAAGGAAAACCTAAAAGTCATCAGGAGGATAAAACGGGACCAAATTGAGCGAAATTATCCCCTGGAGGACGTGCTATACCGATATCAACACCATGTACTTCCTGCTTACGAGAAACACATCTACCCTTTTATGGAAAAGTCAGATATCGTCATAAACAACAACGAGAGTTTTGACAGGGGGTTGGAGGTACTTGAGGGGTTTATCCACACTAAAGTCCGGGAAACTACCGTAAAGCCGGGCAAAGAAAAAGTAGAATTCTAGCCGCTGTTAAAGCCTTCGAAGTGATGAGCCTTGAGTAGTTTTGCAAAATACAGTTCTCTATCCATATGCCGGGTTGGGGTAAACCCATCAGATAATCTCGTCCTCATCCGGATATTGCTCATGGAGCTTGAGCTTGTTCAAGGTATCTCCCCAATTGTGGTGCATAGTCCGAAAGACCTCATGTAATTGTTGGTAGAGTTCACTTTCAGTATCTGATAGCAATCGGCTAATGCCTTCTAGTTGCTCCTCTGGTATAGGAAAGCTCTGCTCCAGACCTCTGTCCTTAATTTTCAGTGTATATTTTTCTGCGTAGTGAAAAATCTCAACCACTAGAAAAGGATGTTTAAAAGACTTCACAATTCTCATACTACAATTTACTTTTTAATTGGGGATTGATAGACTCTGAAATCAGTTGGTATAGCTTTCTGTCAGAAAACTCAGATAACATCTTTAGGTGCCTCGCGATGGTTTGGAAGTCACCCCTTATGGCGGGTCCCGTTTGGACGTTCCTGGGCGCGCTCTCAAGGGCTTTCTCAACGGTAGTTTTCAAAAGGGGATGAAGGAAATCAAAAGGAATATTTTCCTCTGTAAGAATTTCGTCTGCCTTTACCAGCATATGGTTGGTAAAGTTGTTGAGAAAAACAGCAGCCAGGTGTAAGTATTCTCTTATTTTCGGATCGTCAGCAACAGCCCTGGATTCCAATTTACCGGCTATTTCAAATAGCTTTGACTCTGATTCATTGTTGCTGGTCTTAATAAATACCGGAACACCTTCCCAATTGAATGCCAGCTCTTTCGAGAAACTATTGAGTGGATAAAAAATCCCATAATTTTGACAAATTCCCTCGAGCTGATTCCAGGGTTTAATTCCCGAACTGTGTAGAAAGCAGGCATTATTCTTGATTTCGGTAGAAAGCCTGGATGCAGCAGTCTGAATTTGATCATCCTTCACAGTTAGAAAGACAAATTCAGCATCTTCAGGTAAATTTGAGGGATCACAGACCAGTTTGATGTTGGGGCTGTGATTTCTGGATTGCTCTGCCAGGGAATCAAATGCCTGGGGACGAACCATCACTGTAACTTGCAACCCCAATTCTTTCAAAGCCAAACTGAGGTGATAGCCCACATTGCCGAATCCCACCAGAATGACCTTTCCTCTCATTACATTTTACTTCTTATCCTAACTATCATTGCAAAAAGGAGCCCAAGCATCATCAAGGAACTTCCAACCCAGAAGAAATTGAGACCTTCAAACCGAATGGCCTCCAGCACGATAAAGTCAGTCCGGGGTACATTCTCAGCTATTTGGACGGGAAGATTTTCAACCTTCATAGGTTGTTCGGCTACTTTGAACGTCATTTGCCCTGTATTGGGATCTATTCTTGTGAAGCGGAAATGCAATCCGGCCTCCGGTATCATTGTTTTGTAGTTGGTTTGCCTTGTATCCCTAATCAAATATAATGGTTCTGTCCTATACTGAGCACTGCTCAATCTATTGGTCACCTCAAGTATGGCACTCAAAGCAATATCATCAGTTTGAGGTTCATAAGACGGATGCCATGGATCCTGATTTACATCCACGAATTTGATATCATATCCCCCAAATTCAAATGTCTCTCCTCGTTCAACAAGAAAGGTCGAATAATCAAGTGCGATTTCAGAGTGAAACAAATCTTCAATAAGGGTATCTGACAACTGAACCCTCAAATTAAAAGGATCAATTTGCTCAGGATATCTAAAAACAAACGATCCTCGCAGTGAGATGCCCGGCACAATGGTATAAGCACTATCGGAATCTAGACTGTGAACTTTTAGTTTGAGACTTAAGGCCAAATCCTCCTGGGAACCCTGTTCCCTTTCCGGGTGAAGTATACTGTGGTGAATTTCTTCCAGTACAACAAAGTGCTTACTGGTAAAAGTCGTGTCACCAAGACTCATGTAATAAGTCTCAAACTTTAGGGAGTCCTCCACTTCTCGTGCAGACTCCAAATCAATCTGCTGAGCAGGCAGTCTGGCAATTCTCGTAAATATATCAATCACCGGTTGACGTCTAATATCGGGATTGGCTGCTTCAATTTTTGTAAACTGCTTGTCGTAGATTACATTTGGACTCAACATAAAGGTTTCCACCTCCCTGCCGTCCTCATCGATTCTGGTAAATTCAATATCAAAGGAACGCTCCGGCCCGTCAAATCGGTCACCAACATAAGTGGCAATATAGCCCCTCATAAAGATAGGCTCTCCTTTTATCAATACGATATTACTCAATAGGTCTTCATCCTCCATTCCTTCAAGCAGACCACTCTGAGCAAATACATTTGAAGAGATGTAGGTTTTATTGATTCCTGAGGCCATGATCCCAATTATCATCATTGCAAATCCGATGTGTGCCATAGCTGATCCGGATGCCTTTAAATTACCCTTGATCCGAAATAAAACATGATCTAAATTGACTATAAAGGCAAAAAGAGCCGCAAAAATCAACAAAATGTATTGCCAGGCCACTACTTGTATCCATTGGATCGTGGCCCAGGTCAGGACAGCTGTAAGCAGAAGCGCTACGCCTGTTTGGCTAAAAAACTTCTTTTTGTAATGTTCCCAGTTGGCTCCTCTGTACCTCATGTAGATGCTGATGCCAGTGAGAAAAGCCATGAGCATACCTACCCAAAGCTGATGGCGATTGTAGTGGGAAATGGGGTCTTCAATAACTCTGGAAGCATAAAAGGGATCAAAAAACTGCATGATCGCATTGGTCACCGGTAGAGAAGTAGACCATGTAATGAGAGCCGAACCAATTACAATTACCATGGCACCTACAAACATCCAAAACTCTCTGGAATTCCAATCTTCCTCCTTCTGAGGGGTAGGTATACTGTTGTACCTTCTGAAAAACATAACAAGTCCAAGGATGAGGAAAAACAGTATAAAAAACACCAATTGATTTTCAAGTCCCATTTCGGTGAAAGCGTGAACTGAAGTATCTTCAAGAATACCTGAACGGACGAGGTAAGTGGAGTAAACAACCAAACAGAAGGTGAGAATGTAAAAAATCATGGTGGCTCTGATGGAGTGTCCTGTGCTTCTAGCAATGAGATTGGTGTGGACTCCTGCTACCATGATTAGCCATGGAACCAGGGACATGTTTTCAACAGGATCCCATGCCCAGTATCCCCCAAAAGTCAGGGCTTCATAGGCCCAGGCTGAACCCATCAGAATACCGGTTCCAAGGGTAAAGGAGGCAAACAAGCCCCACTTCAATCCAGGCTTCAACCAACCTCTGTAATCCTGCCTCCAAAGGGCTGCTAAAGCATAGCAGAAAGGAATAGCACAGGCTGCAAAGCCAAGAAAAGTGGTAGGAGGATGAATGGTCATCCAATAATTCTGAAGGAGAATATTCAATCCACTTCCGGAGATCAGTTCCAGATACTCAGCATTGGCGAATATAGGCGCGTCTTGCACCTCTCTAAGCAAAACGGTAGGATTGATACCGATTCTGGACTCGCCATTTCCAAAGGGCAGGTAGGTGCCGAGGATCATGGAAGTCAACCAAACCTGGATTAGGGATAAGAAAGTCATCACCGCCGGTTTCCACTCTCCGGCCTTCCAAATCAATATCCACCCCAGAATGATATGCCAGAATATCCAGAGTAAAAAACTACCTTCCTGACCCTCCCAAAAGGCCGAAAACATATACTTGAAAGGCAAATCATCTGAAACATGATTAAAGGCGTAGGCGTATTCATACATGCGGTTGAGCATGACGTAAAAAATTATACCCATTAATCCTATGATGGATATACCATGGATTGTAAAAGTCCAATTTGCAGTATTCAACCAATTGGAATTGGTTTTATCTCTTTCTTTCTCTGCTAGATAGTAAGCTACGGTTGAACCCAGGGCAGCAACAAAGCCCGTAATTATAAGAAAGTGACCCAACCGGCCAGGCCAGAGGGTTTCTCCAATGTACTGAATTTCATTCATTTACAGGAAACTTTAGATTTCAGACCTCACGAATATCTCCTCATCCTGATATTTGGAAGGACATTTCATGAGCATCTCACGAGCTACAAAAACACCATCCCTAAATCGACCGGTGAGTACCAGTTGTTCCGACATTTCAAAATCTTGTGGTTTTTCACTGAGTAAGACAACCATTCTCTCTTCTCCGGCTTCATCGGTCATGTAAAAAGTAAACCTATTTGGGTCAATCTCCGGCCTGTAGATCATCTCCTTATCTTTTGACAGCAAGCCAATGATTTTAACATTTCTATCGTCCTCAAGCAGCTCAGCTTCCGCGAATGTGTAATAAGTACCTAAGTCACTACTAGATATTACCAGCAAAACGACTGCACCCGCCAGAAGTAAACCCGCAACCAAATGTATTTTTTTCATCAAACTAAGTTTTCAAAATCCTTAAGTTACTCAAGATACCACCCCAGTCCCTGTAACCTATCGCACTTTTTTCCTCCTATTGAAAATGACCAGGGCACAGTTAATATTAACCATAGGAATAATATAACTCCCTTTCGAATCCAATCTCCATTGGCTTTGGACCACGGCTAAAGTTAACTACCCATAGTACATTCAATAAAGATGTATCTAAAACATTGCAAATGTACGTTATTTAAGCGGAACAAACCTTAAGATCAATTCAAAACCGGGCCCGATTGAAAATTATCTCAAAAGCTGGATGCGATAAAAATTTGTACATTTGTTGTCAACATTTACTGCAGATAAAACGGGAAGTTGAGTTTTGTAATATAAATCTACAATATCAGCATTTTTGGTATTTTGGTTTCGAATGGCTGCTTATCAATCTTCTATCAAAATTTTACAAATGGACGACAAATCACCTTATGTCATCGACCTCCACGGATTGGATTTATACTATGGCGACCAACCGGTGTTAACAGAGATTAATTTCAAACTGGCTAAATCAGAGTTTGCTTATCTAGTTGGCTTTACAGGAAGCGGAAAGTCTACCTTCCTCAGGTGCCTGTACGGGGCACAGCCCATCAAAAGAGGAAGCGCCATAGTTACGGGTATTGATCTCAAGCGCTTAAAATCTTCAGAACTGCATTTGTATCGGCGAAAAATAGGAATGGTCTTCCAGGATTTCAAGTTACTCCCCGATATGACCTCTGCTCAAAATCTGGAATTCGTGCTTCGAGCAACAGCCTATCCCAAAAAACAGAGAAAAAGCAGAATAAAAGAGGTACTCCAATGGGTCGGACTGGAACATAAGGAAAACTCCTATCCTTCATTAATGTCAGGAGGAGAGCAGCAAAGACTGGCAATCGCCCGGGCTATTTTAAATGACCCCGCTCTGATCATTGCCGATGAACCCACCGGGAACCTCGACCCATTTATGACTGATGAAATAATGTACTTATTTAGCAGGCTAAACAAGGAGAAAGGAACTGCCATATTGCTTGCGACCCATGACTACAGGGTACTGGACAAGTTTCCTGCCCGAGTGGTAAAACTCGAGGGAGGAGTATTGAAAAATGAGTATTAGTGGCTTGGATTAACTTGAAACTAGTCAAAGAAATAGACATAAAGTGGATCAGAGGTCCAATAGAAATAATCACTAGCTTTAATTCCCTAAAGCTACAAAAGGAATCCCAGGTAAATCAAGTCTCCCAAAGCTAGTCCTGCTCCACCTAGCTAAAAGCCAATAGACTTATTGACAAAAAATGTCATAGTGTGGTCAAAGCAT
The DNA here is from genome assembly GCA_007695145.1 of Saprospirales bacterium. Taxonomy (GTDB): domain Bacteria; phylum Bacteroidota; class Bacteroidia; order Chitinophagales; family Saprospiraceae; genus PWJY01. Next base: position 40,275 of record REEI01000056.1, read on the forward strand.
CAGCCAATCATAAAGATTTCAGGAAACCAACACAAACTCAGCGCTAAAAGTCAACAAGGCCATCTGTGGTAGAGAGTAACCAGGGTCTAAAATGTAGTTTGGTTCAAAATAGTCTGGTGTACCTTTCACCCATGATTGGGCCTCGTTCATTATAACAATTGACGAATAAAATTTGAATCACCTTAGGGGCCTACATACCTGATTACCAATAAAATAAATCAGGATACACTCATTACTCTCCAATGATTACAGAATGAAAAGAAAGCATTGTCCTGTCAGATTATTGTTAAAATCCTATTAGGTTATGATTAATTTAATGACTTTTAAATACATAAGTCAATTGTTTTCATAACTTTATGGCAAAATTTGACGCTTATGAAATGGCGAAGACTCAATGGAAACAAAATAGAGTTACCCCTTAAGCAAGCAGTTGAGAACACTCTCAGGGAAGAAACCAACAAGGGTTACCGTCTTAAAGTTTGCATAGGAACTGACAGTCGTGTTAAGTCAGATGTGGTTGAATTTGCGACAGTGATTGTTTTTTTGCGCGAGCACCGGGGAGGATTTATGTTTATCAGCAACTTTAAGCAAAGGCGTGTGATGTCGCTGAAAGAGCGCATGATCAACGAGGTGGCCAAATCAGTAGAAGTCGCCTACAATCTCTGCGATCTCTTTGATCGCTACAATGTAGAACTAGAAATACATGCAGACATCAATACCGATCCCGGTTTCCAGTCTAACTCAGCTTTAAGGGATGCCATGGGTTATGTGATGAGCATGGGTTTTGTTTTCAAAGCCAAACCGGATGCCTTCGCCAGCAGTTGCTGTGCAGATAAAGTAGTTTAAGTCAGTTCCACGTCCAAATACCGCTCTTTTGTGATTTTTGTAGACCACATCTTTAAATTGGTCTAAATAAGTACCTCCATCCCGCATTATCTTCGTTAATTTGCATTGAAATAATTGTGTTTCAATAAATTAAAACTTATTCTAATATGAAAAAACTGTTGGTCATATTTGCTGTAGTGTTTACTATGGCATCTTTTGCGTTTGCTCAGAGATCCACCATCGAATTTGAGGAGTATAAACTTGATAACGGATTGCATGTAATTCTTCATCAGGACAACACCACACCGGTTGTCACAGTGAATATAATGTATCACGTCGGCTCGAAAAACGAGCGGCCTGATCGCACGGGATTTGCTCACTTTTTTGAGCATTTGATGTTTGAGGGTTCAGAAAATATTGCCCGGGGTGAATTTTCAGAAATTGTCGAAAGGGCAGGTGGATCTTTAAATGCCTGGACGAGTTTTGACATCACTAACTATTTTGTACTCTTGCCATCCAATCAACTTGAGCTGGGTCTGTGGCTTGAATCGGAGCGTCTAATGCATGCGAGGGTAGATTCCATTGGGATTGCAACCCAGAAAAGCGTAGTGACCGAAGAGATGAAGCAAACCAGAGACAATAGACCCTATGGTCGTCTTTTGACCGAAACCATAAAAAGAGCTTTCACAGAACATCCTTATCGTTGGGATGTATTGGGTAAGGATGAACACATTTGGGCTGCCGAAGATCATGAATTCGAAGAATTTCACGGCATGTTTTACGTACCCAACAATGCTGTACTGGTTGTGACAGGCGATATTGACATCAATGAGACCAAGAAATTGGTTGAGGCTTATTTTGGTGACATACCTGCTGGAACGGCCGACATTTACCGGCCAAATATCGCGGAGCCAGCACTTACACATGAAATCAGAGACACCTTTTATGATAACATCCAACTCCCCGGCATTATTCATGCTTATCACATTCCGGCCTTGGGAGAGGCAGATTACTACGCAGTAGATATGCTTGGCAACTTGTTATCAGGAGGTCAGAGTAGTCGATTGTATCGCTCATTGGTAGATGAACAAGAACTGGCTTTAACAGTGCAGGCTATTCCTCTTGGGCTGGAAGATCCAGGATTGTTTATTGTCTTTGCCTTACCCAATATGGGGGTTGAACTCAGTGATTTGGAAGCCGCTATCGATGCAGAATTTGATAAGGTTAGAAATGAATTGATTTCTGAGCGCGAACTTCAAAAACTGCAGAATCAGTTTGAAAGTCGATTGGTAGGAGGAAATACAACGATGGCACGCCTGGCTTCTACCCTGGCAAATTACCACATTATTCACGGAAACGCAGGCCTAATCAATACACACATCAATAGGTATATGGATGTAAGTAGAGAGGACATAAAAAATGCAGCAAACACCTATTTCAATCCTGATCGACGAGTGGTGCTGTTCTATTTGCCAAAGAACATGTAAACTTGCCTGCTTATCTTAAATGAAACGGCAATTGTTATGAACTAAATTAGTTAATTTTAAAAAAATACAATAATGAAAAATATAATTTTTATAATTGGATTGATCACAACACTGGGATTTGTTGCAAATGCTCAGATAGATCGATCAACACCACCCCCTCCGGGACCTGCCCCCACTATCCAAATTGGAGCATATGAAACCTTCACTCTCGACAATGGGCTGAGGGTAATTGTGGTTGAAAATGAACGAAGCCCATCGGTGAGTTTTCAATTGACCTTAGATATCGATCCAGTCCTGGAGGGTGATGCAGCGGGATATGTGAGTATGGCGGGCTCAGAAATGAGGTCAGGCACCATCAATCGGGATAAGGCTACACTAGATGAAGAAATAGATTTTATCGGAGCCAACCTTTCTACTTCATCCACTGGTATGTTCGCAAGTGCTTTAACTCGACACAAAGAAGATTTGCTCGAACTGATGTCAGATGTTCTTTTAAATCCAACCTTTCCACAGCAGGAATTAGACAGGGCCATTACTCAGATGTTGACGGGGCTTTCCGCTACTAATACAGATGCTCAACAAATGGTGCGAAACCTTTCAACAGCACTATTGTATGGCGCTGACCATCCCTATGGAGAGGTAGAAACTGAAGAGTCTGTAAAAAATATCACTCGGGACCATTTGGTAAATTACTACAATACTTATTTCAAGCCAAATGTTGCCTATTTGGTTATTGTTGGCAACATCAATGTTGAAAGGGCAAGGGAGTTAACCAACCAATATTTTGGAAGTTGGGAAAGAGGAGAAGTTCCAAGACACGAATTTGCAACACCACAGCCACCGGAAGGGCGAACTGTTGCCTTTGCGAGCAGACCCGGTGCTGTTCAATCGGTTTTCAGAGTGGCCTATCCGGTAGAACTGACGCCCGGGCACCCGGACCAGATAAGGGCCAGTGTCATGAATGGCATATTGGGTGGTGGAGTATTTTCAGGACGTCTAATGCAAAACCTCCGAGAAGATAAAGGCTACACATATGGAGCCAGATCAAATCTCAGTAGTGACAGAATTATCGGTAGTTTCTCAGCCGGTGCTGAAGTGGGTAACAATGTTACAGATAGTGCCATTTATCAGGTTCTTTTTGAGATGGAACGAATGGTTAATGAGAAGGTAGATGAGGAAACCCTTGAACTGGTAAAGAGTTTTATGAACGGAAGCTTTGCACGATCGCTTGAAAGCCCCCAGACCATTGCCCGATTCGCACTTAATATTGAAAGATATGATCTTCCTCAGGATTACTATGCCACCTATCTCGAACGCCTGGAAGCTGTAACCGCTGAAGATGTTCAAAGAATGGCGAGAAAGTACATCAAGCCCGACAGATCGTATATACTAGTGGCTGGAAATAAAGATGAGGTAGCGGAGAGACTGGAAAAATTTGCTCATGATGGGGTGGTCCACTTTTTCGATCCATTCGCCCGCCCAATTGAGGAAAGCGATGTGGAACTGGATGAAAGCATAACTGCTGAATGGGTCATCTCTCAATACCTTGAGGCCATCGGTGGAGTTGAAAGGCTTCAAGCCATAAAGGATATGACCACTTTAATGGAAGGAGATGTAATGGGCAATCCAATGGGTATAAAGACCCGAAAAAAAGCACCTTCAAAAATGTTGATGGAAGTTTCCATGGCTGGTAACGTTATTCAGAAAGAAGTTTTTGACGGAGAAACCGGCTACTCCCTTCAAATGGGTCAGCGGATTCCCTTTGAAGAGGATGACATAGAGGGCCGCAGAGTTCAGGCAATGATCATTAAGGAGCTGGCCTATCTGGAAGAAGGGGCGGAGATTGAACTGAGAGGAGTGGAGAGGATCAATGGCAGGGACGCTTTCAGGATTCGCGTGGTATCTCCGGATGGGACCGTTGTAGATGAATTCTACGATATGGAAACCCACCTCAAAGTGAGGGAAACAGTTACTGTTGAGCAAATGGGTCAAAGCCAAACTATCATCAATGACTTTTCAGAGTATGAGGAATTTGATGGTGTAAAAATCCCGACTAAAATTATTCTATCCGGGGTGATGCCAATGCCTCTGGAAATGAAGGCTACTAACATTGAAATCAATTCCGGATTAGAGGCAGGAATATTTTCAGTGGAGTAATTGCTGCGTATTGATAAGTTTTCGATGCCGGTTAAGATGCGAAGGTGGTATTCAGATAAAGGCTCAATACACTTATTTGAAATTTTAGCCGATATCACCTGGTCCATTGATTTTTTGAGTCCTTCATCAGCAAAAACAATGAAGAAAGACCAAAACCAGGGCCATTTAAATGTTCCTTGCAAGACACTAATTTTTTAAGAATAGTATCAGCAGTTTGGCCTCACCTTTTCAGGAATGGCCAAACTGCTTTATTTAAATTTAATTCATTCTCATTATGCTTATTACATTTATAATAATTGGGGCCATTGGGTTGCTGCTTGTTTTCATGGGCATTTCCTATTACAATCGCTTTGTGCGTCTAAAAAATAAAGTTGAGGATTCCTGGAGTGGTATCGATGTTCAGCTCAAAAGAAGATATGATCTCATTCCCAACCTATTGGAGACAGTCAAAGGATATGCCACCCACGAACGGGAAATATTTGAGAATGTAGCTAACGCGAGGGCACGCGCACTTGGTGCCGGAGGAAAGGGAGAAAAAATTGCAGCTGAGAATCAACTCACAGGAGCACTTAGATCTCTTTTTGCAATTGTTGAAAATTATCCTGACCTCAAGGCCAACTCAAATTTTCAGCAGTTTCAGCAGCAACTAACAAAAATTGAGGACGAGATCCAAATGTCAAGAAGATACTACAATGCAACTGTCAGGGAATTCAATACCGGCATAGCAGTTTTTCCGGCAAATGTGATTGCTTCTGCCTTCAATTTCACACCTTTTCAGTTTTTTGAACTTGAAGACCACAGTCAACGCAATGCACCGCAAGTTAAATTCTAAGCTTAGCCGTACAAAAGCAAAAGAAATTAAATAGGTTTTATTCTTCTGATATGAGTATGATGATTACTGTTGAAACATTTCAAGAACCCTATTTCAGTGCTTATATCTCTTTAAAATGACTTTAATATGACCACCCGAATGGGAAGATTGCTTCTGCTTCTTTGGTGCCTTATCCTATGCCCGGCTTTGCTTTCTGCCGAGGCATTTGTAATCAATCAATACGATGTAAAAATCTATCTGAATGCAAATGGCTCCTTTAATGTAACGGAGACCATCGACCTTAGATTCACAGAAGCGAGAAGGGGAATTATAAGAGACATTCCCGTTAGATTTCGCGAGGATAGTGGTGGACCAGGTGAGCGGGCAATTAGGCCAATGGGCCAGGAAACCTACGAAATCATCATCGATAAAATTCAGGTAAAAGGACATCCCTATCAGCACTATAGAGAGGGTGACTTTCTGCGCATCAGAATTGGCGATCCCGACAAAAGACTGAGAGGCAATCAGCAATACGTAATATCATACACTGTATGGGGGGCTTTGAATGAGTTCACCGATCATGTGGAATTTTCTTGGAACATCATTGGTCATCAATGGGATACACGCATAGAAAAAGTGAGTTTTTCCATTCAGGGGGAGGCCGGGGTTTCTTTCAGTGCAAATGATGTGGTGTGGGCCACCGGAAGAGCAGGGGGCAGACAGCAAAATGCCAGCATAAACGTAAATGGGAATCAAATCACTGGGTTTTCTACCCAACCCTTAAATCGTTTTGAGGGGATATCCATCGCTACACGTCATCCAAAGTCACATTTCAGCACAATACATCCCCCACTTGAATTGTATGCCGAAAACTTTCTTGTGGAAAATCACCGCTACATTGGAAAGTGGGTAAGACCTGGCTACATGAATATTGAGGAGCATTTCAAGGTGAAATTCAAAAAGCCTGTTAAGACTTTCTCACGAGTGGTGGGCAGTGCTACTATCAGTGAACTCCAAGCCATCACTGTTTTCCCATTGCCAAAAAATATAGAACTAATTACAACGGGCGACAATATCGGATTGAAAATTCGAAGGATTGGACAAGAAACGGTCTTTGAATTTTTCAAAAAAGACAACAGTGCTTTTGATGGTACACTTGATTTTAAGCTGGTTTACCACTTGTGGGGCATTGCAACCGAGGCAGGAACTGGAGATCAGATGCATATCCAGGCCTATGGATTTAAACCCTCGGAACCGGTAGCCAACCTTGAACTGCAATTTGAAGCACCATTCCAGGGGCCACCCCAATGGCGTTCCGGAAATGTGCGATTACCTCAGTTGAGGAGCAATTCAGATAATGGCCAATGGGGCACAGCATTGTCCTATCCCCAATATCGGATTCATCAACTGCAATTGGATGCAGGTCTGCAATCCGGAGCATTAATCCACGACCAGCAGCCAGCCGGTATTTTTGGCAAGCACTATCTGGTAGATGAAATGGGAATTGAGGTAAAGATTGACCAGCGACAAGGGGTAGAAATAGACTACTCATGGACGGTTGTACACCCACTTCCCTCCCCTAACGCTACCTTTGAACCGATCTTTTTGCGGAGATTCAGTCACCGACCGAATGGCATCAACGGGCGGATAGGCATCCCAAATTACAATTTACTTGACAACCGAATAGTACCAGCATTTGAGATCGATAGCCCCTTTGAAATAATAAGTGCCTCCTGGGGAAGTCGAAGAATTCTTAGGCCGGATTCAGAAGTTAAAGATAAAGACTCTTATTCAACTTCCGCCAAAGTAACTTACAGGGGTTTATTTCGGAAAAACAGTGGTAGAGATCAAGTTGCAATCCCACTGCTCACATTTGACAACGAGCAAAAGAGAAACCTGGACTTGAAGGTAACAATACCGGAAGGGGCAGACCCTAATGACCTATACATGGATTTGGTTATCAGTGGGCAGAAGCCCTTTTCATTGGCTCATACTGATGGAGTTTTCTCCTATCCGGGAGGTAGTTTGGACATACCTTCGGGGGAGTCGGTTGTCCTCTTTGTCGATGGACATAGGGATTTTGCAGGAAGCCCTTCCATGACCACTCAACTATACCTACTGCTCCGCAACAATATGCCTATTTGGTGGATGGCTGCAATCATTTTTGTCCTTTATCTACTTTGGAACCGATTTGGCAGAAACCCCAGGAAAGCTGTGGTAGTGCAGTTTTATCCTCCAGAAAAAATTACTTCAGCAGAAGCTGGATTGTTGTGGGACGATCGATTGCATAAAAAAGACCTCATTTCTCTAATTTATTACTGGGCAGGAAGGGGGTACCTTGAGGTGGAGGAAGTAGGCTCTGAAAAAAAGCCGGACTATATTTTGAGAAAGAAGAAAGAATTGCCGGCCCAGGCAAAACCTTTTGAGAAAACCTTCTTTAAGGGATTGTTTTTCAAAGAAGAAGTGAAACTAAGCGAATTAAAGTCCCGCTTCTCGAAGACCATGAGTCGCTCCTACAAAGAACTGATGGCCTACGGCAAGCAAAATGACTTCTATGTTCCAGGCTCCAGAGGCTTTGGTTGCGCATTGACCATTTTGGGTATTTTTTTACTCTTATTGGGTTTAGGTGGAATGATTGTCGCATTTTTCACAGGACATTACTCCTACGCAATAGCTCCCCTGGTCGCAGGAATGGCCATGATTCTATTTGGAAGGATAATGCCCAAAAAGGGACCATTTGGGTTTAAAAAACATCAAAAGCTGTTGGGATTTAGAGAGTTTGTACGCACAGCTGAGATTGACCGAATCAAAGCACTTTACAAAGAAAATCCCGGCTATTTTGATAAAACCATTGCATATGCCATCGTTTTTGGTCTGGGCAAGCAGTGGGCAGAAAAGTTTGACGGGCTAATGATTGAGCCCCCTGACTGGTACAAAGGACATGACTCCGGCAGGCCCTTTACTACCATTTACTTTACCAATGCCCTTATTCGGAGTATGCATCGAATGAACTACGATCTTAGCGTTCCACCGGTAAGTTCCAGTTCAGGTGGAGGGGTTTCTTCATGGTCTGGGGGTGGAGGAAGCAGTTTTGGCGGAGGATTTTCTTCCGGAGGTGGTTTTGGTGGTGGAGGAGGTAGCAGCTGGTAGTGATATATGCAGACTTTCCTTGTCGTCCATTTATAAAAGGTATAGTTTTTAAGCCCAACACTTTCTGGTCAAAGGTTCGGAAACTAAAAAGTTTTAGATCAACTCAACGTTTTCATGAAATTAAAAGAAATTATACCCTCCTTAGTTTTTTCCGCTGAACTTCGATTGAAAAAGGCGAGAAATATAAGGGAGAACAATCAGCATAAAGAAATTCCGGTAATTGTTTCTCTTACCTCAATTCCATCAAGGATATCAAAAATCCACCTGACTATAAGAAGTCTCCTAATTCAATCTACCCCTCCCAAAAAGATTGTACTTTGGCTAAATGAAGATCTGAGAAATAGCCTACCTAAATCCATAAAGTGCTTAGAGTCTCCCTATTTTGAAATCTGTTTTTCTCCACTCAATTGCTCTCACAGGAAGTTGATTCACAGCATCAAAAAGAACCCGACGGCCCCGGTTGTTACTGCTGACGATGATTGCCTCTATCACAGAACCTGGTTGGAAAATTTGTACGAAAGCCATTGCAAATATCCGGGAGAAATCATTGCAAATATGGTAAGAGAAATCAATTACGGAAATTCAGGAAGCCCTGAACCCTATAAAAGTTGGAGGGAAGTAGTCATTCCAGAAAAAACCCACCCAAACTATGTTCAGGTAGGCTATGCCGGCGTGCTGTATCCAATAAACTCTCTCGACCAAAGAGTGACTGATCAAAACCTGTTTCTCATTCTTGCTCCCCAGGCAGACGACTTATGGTTTAAAATGATGGCTAAACTTAACGGAACTAATGTTCGCACCAGTATTAAACCAGCCATAAAGCCACTCACTATAATCGGGTCGCAATCAATTGCCCTCAATAAGGTCAATGTAAAAAAAGATCGAAATCGATTACAATGGGAGCAACTCAAAAAATATTTTGGATAGGGGGAATTAACATCCATTATCCTTTTCAATCACTTTCTGAATAAGACTATCAATCAAAAATTCCTCGGGCAAAATAGTCAGTACCAGGCAGTTTTAATGACCAAATGTTTCATAGAAGTTCAGGAAGTACTCCAATCTTGCAAATACGATGACTTTGGGACATAAGATCAATTTCGGCATTTACCTTCCACGCCCATGCTCTTCCAATATCTTTAAGACTTCTTCTTCTGATATTTCAACCACTTCCGCTATAAAGGCTATCTCTTGGCCAAGATCATGCATTTTCAAAATAATTTTAGTATTTTCTTCAATGCGACCTTCTTCACGACCTTTGTATTTTGCTGTTTCCAAAACGCTTCTTGATACTTGAACTCTGGTCATATAATCATCGTACTCTTGTTTACTTGTTGTATCCATTTTGTCGTAATTTAACTTCTGATTTAATTGCTTTAGCCCTTTTGCACTGTATTTTTCAGGTAATTTGGTGTTCTTTAAAAAATAAATCCACTCGTCTAAAGGTGTCCTGGCAATGTCGTCAAAGTTGTTGACTTTGATCAGAAAAATTTCCGGAAATATCCCGGATGGACTTTCCACTGAGAACTTTTCTTGCTGGAGTTTGCTCAGGGTCAATTGATCTTTGTGGTGAATGCCAAAAAAGTTCATGGTGCCATGATAGACATAATCTGTACCACTTCCAATGTCAAAGTATAGGATATTTACAGAGTAAACCTTTTTTACATTTTCATAAGGTTGGCCGGTAGAAATGTGCTCGGAAATCACCTTTGAGATGCCATACAAGACCCTTTGAAAGTAATCCAATTCATCGTAAAATTGGATCTCGATGATAATTAAATCGCCATTCTCTTCCTCACAGAGCAAATCAACCTGATTGCTCTTGTCCTCCTTGTGCTCTTTGTTGCTTTCGGATTCAAGTATTGATGTTATGGTGATCTCCTTTTTCAATAGTTCAGAAAGGAAGCCCTCCAGAATACCAAAATTGGCTTTCTGCCTCAGTATTCTTTTCGCGGCCCAGTCAAAACTGATGTACGTTCTTTCCATGGCAATGAACCATTTGCAATTAACAATACTAACAAAGATAAGTGGAAATTCATTCATAGAGATTTAAGCCCTTTTCCTGAAAAAATGGGAATTGGCTACATTTACCCCCTATTTATGTTGTTGCAGCTGTTCATTTACCAGGGAAAAAAGTAGGCCACATTGGACATTTTTTTGCCTTGTAAAGGATTTTGCTTCTGTAAATTAAAATAAATAGTATTTTTGAGAATGAACTTGAATCTATTGAGATATTTTGTCTGCGCCACTGGCCTTTATCTACTTCAATATTCAATCATTGTGGGGCAACCCCTTGAAATTTGGGAGGCCAATAAAGAGCATTACCCTGATGAGCAATCCATCATGCTGGAAAATAAACTCACAGTCCACATCGACCTAAAAGATGATGAACCCATTGCCTGGGCAGTAGAAAAAACTGATATCCTGTTATTGAAGGAGCCCAGGACCTCATTTTTTACTCAAAGCATCTATGGGTCAAGCCTCAACGAAGTCAGCCAAATACAAGCTTATACTTTGGTCCCCAGACGAAACAATTACCGCAGGGTACAGGTAAGCAGGAAGGATAAAAGATTTCAACGAGATGAGCACATTTTTTACGACGACTCCTATTTCATTTCCATGGAGTTTGAGGATGTCCAAAAAAAAGGGCGAATGCAGTTGGAATATCGAAGAGACTTCTTTCATCCTGCTTTCTTGCCAGGCAAACTTTTTGTTCACCATCGCCCTTGTCGTCGCTCCGTTTTCAGATGGATTGTACATCCCGATATTGAGATGGAATTTAGAGTGTTCAATGACCCCAATGACAATTTGGAGTACCGGGAGTACCATCACAATGGTAAAAAAGTCTATGAATGGACAGCTAGGGACATTGAAGTCCCGTTACTGGAGTATCAATCCCCTCCCTTGAGAGAGTTGTTTCCATTTGTAGGGGCATTTATTAGATCTTATAAAAAAACCGATGGTGCTGTCGAGCAGTATATGGGAAGTGCCGAAGCACTGGGGAAGATGTACGAAGATTTTTACAGTCGGGCGGAGGCCTCTCCATCGCCAGAAATTATGCAAATCGCCGATAGATTAAAAAAAATAACCTCAGAACCGGACGAGTTAGTAAGCCTTGCCTTTTACTGGGTGCAGGACAACATCCGCTACATTGCATTTGAGGATGGTCTAAGAGGACTCATTCCTTTTGATGCTTCAGCTGTCTGTGAACAAAGATACGGCGATTGCAAGGATATGACCATTTTACTTATTTCTTTGCTCAAAGCGGCAGATATTCAGGCATATCCTGCCTGGATAGGCACACGGGACATTCCACAAAACTATTCAGACCTACCCACCCCTGTTGTAGACAACCACATGATTGCGGTGTATAAAGATCAAAATGGCGAGTGGATATTTCTCGATCCCACCTCAAACTACACTTCCTTTGGTCTGCCATCTGCCATGATACAGGGAAAGGAAGCGCTTATCAGAACAGCTTCTGGGAATTTTAAAGTGGTGCAAGTTCCCTTCATTAGCTATACTCAAAACAGTCGAAAGGGATCGATTACTGCCAGTTTGAATGGAAGAACCCTTGAAGGTGTAGGAAGGGTTAGTTTCAAGGGATACCCAAAGGTGAATACCTCCTACTTATTGGACAGATCTGACAGAGCAACCATGGAAGATTATGCACGCGCAATACTCCAAAAGGGGTCCAATAGGTTTTTATTATCAAATCTGTCCACAGAGAACTTGAGGAATAGAGATTTACCACTTGAATTGGCATACCACTTTGAATTGAGAGATTATGCACAAAGTTTTGCCGATCAAATATTTATCAACCTAAACCTGGACAGGCGATTCACTGAAAGAAGTATTCCAGGAAGTCGTGTATTCCCGGTGGAATTTTCATTTCCTGAATGTAGATCCCTCGTTGTTGATTTAAATGTACCGGAAGGTTTTGAAGTGGAGTTTTTGCCAAATGGTGTAGAGATTGACGACCATCTTATAAAGGCGGAAGTAAACTATAAACTCGAAGACAATGCGATCAAATACCGAAAATCAGTTTGCCAGAAGCAGCATCGCATTATGCCAGAGGATTTTGAAACCTGGAACAAGCATTTACAAGTTCTCCGGCAGGAATTTAATGAAATTGTTGTGCTGAAGGAAATTAACCACTAAGGACTGTGGACATGCAAGCCCTCTATTATAAAAAATGGATGAATTCATTCACTAAAATTCATATACATACTAAATTGTTGGCTGTTACTTTCCAGAGAATTGCAAAACTGGCAAGTCTTTTTGCCCATAAATCCAATCTCTCAAATAGTTAAAAATTCTAACTATGAATATCCAATATTTGACCATTGCCGTATTGCTAATGGTATTTTCAAACGGAGGCTTAGCCTCGATTCCCTTCAATGAATTTGAACCTTACACCTGGGAGGAGGAAAGGGAGAGAACCACATTGACCGAAGAGCAAAGAGCATTGCCGGAACTGATTCTGTATTCTGGCCAACATCTTCATTATGTAATGGGAGACCAGGGGGCTTTTCAGTACATTACCACTCACTATAAGATCTATCTGAACAGTGAGGAAGCCATACAACGCAATAATCGCATCGAGATCGGTATGGAAAACTTAATTGATATTGTCGACATCCGGGCCCGGACCTTTACCAGTGATGGCAGGATATTGGAACTGGATCAGGAAAGCGTGAGAGAGATTAATGATGAAGACGTCCACTTTTCAAGACTATTTGCCATTGAAGGCATTGATATAGGTTCTGAAATTGAGTTTTTCTTCACAGTGAAATCAGCATTGACTTTATTTGGAAGCCATGGGCTCCAATTTCTAGCACCATGCTTAAAGTCGGAATTTACATTGACTGCCCCTTTTTATATGCGATTCGACCTCAAACCCTACAATGCAGACCTAAAAGTGGATACCCTGAGTGCGCCGGACTCCATCTCTCATAAATTCAGGCTTATTGCAACTGACCTGCCGGAATTGAGGATCGAACCATTTTCCAATCCCTTAGCACAGCTGATATCCGTTCATTATCGGTTTGTTGAGACCATCCTCTTCCCAGATCTATTTAAATTTAACTGGGATGAAGCCGGAAGACATTTCTACAAGTTGGTTTACGAAAAAAGCGGAAGAGAGAGAAGAGCGTTAAGGAGGTTCCTGAGAAGCTTTAATCCAGAGGGATCACTTGAGGACAAAGTATCAAAAATTGAGCATTATCTCAAAGATAACATAACATTCGATATGCGGGTACAGGCAATGGGAATAAATGAACTGGACTGGGTACTCGAAAATAAGACGGCGGGGTCAGGTGGCATGATTAGACTTTTTGCTGCAACGCTGGACCACTTTGGTATTCGACACGAAATAGTAATTAGCTCGGATCGCTTTGAACACCAATTTGATCCCTACTTTGAAACCTGGCACTCTCTTAGAGAATACTTAATCTACCTGCCGGAATTGGAAAAATTTATAGCGCCTGATTATTTTGCATTTCGAAATTTTCTGATTCCATATGGATATACTCATACTTATGGGTTGTTTATTAGAAGATTTAAGACCCCGGCCAAGGAAACGGGAATTGCTTACACAAATTGGATTCCACCCTTTGAGTATCGAACCTCAAAAGACATTCTGCACATTGAAGTCCAGCTCGAAGAAAATTTGAGTAAAGCTATCGTTAAAGAGAAAAGATCCTTTAGTGGATACAACTCCCTATGGATCCAGCCTTTCGCAGACCTTTTATCAGAAAGTGAATTATTTGAAATTGTAGAGGAGCTGACTCAAAGCACAGCAGTCGATGCGGAAATCGGCGAGTGGGAAGTGCTCAACAAAGGGGTAAAGTGGGTGAATTGGGAACCGCTGCAAATCAATGTGAATTACAGTTCAGCTTCTTATATTCAAAGGGCCGGAAACAACTACCTATTCAAACTCGGCAATCTTATAGGACAACAGTTAGAATTGTATGTCGAGCGAGAAAGGCACCTTCCTGTTGAGAACGATTTCCTAAGGGGCTATGAGAGAAAAATTACAGTTCATATTCCAGAAAATATGCAAATCGCCAATCTTGAGGACATTGCCATCAAAGAGTACTTCGACTACCTGGGAGAAAGGGTCTTCTCTTTTGAATCTTCTTACTCCTTTCAGGACAATGTACTCGAGGTCAGCATTTACGAATACTACAATACAATAGAAATTGGTCCAGAGGACTTTGAAGGTTTTAGAAAAGTAATCAATGCTGCAGCTGATTTCAATAAAGTGACCCTGCTACTTAGGAATAATTAAGACCTCTCCAACAATCGACATCTAACCCTTGGCTTGCATACACTGCAGTATCACTTCACATGCACCAGTCTTCCAAACTCACGGTCGACTCCAGTGGATAGACTGTACAAGTACAGGCCGGGATTGGGTAAGTCCTCGGAGTAGATAGATATTTCATACTGCCCTGACTCGTACCAGCCGGCCTTTGACAATATCTCCATGCCGCTCGGATTGTACAATCTGAATTTAACCTCTGATGCCTCAGTTAAATTTAATCCGATTGCTGTGCTTCGATTGAAGGGATTGGGGCGAATATAGCTTATCAGGGCTCCCTCACTTTCCACTTTAGTCGACACAAAATTCGGATTTAACGGATTGGACTCCCCGGCTATGTATACCTCCGGTTTCAATCCCCTCTCCACTATATAAAGGTCGACACCACGACCCACTTTTTCTGCTTTTTCTGCTTTTTCAAACTTCAGTGCAAACAGCGCTGTCCCTTCACCTGTTTTGATTCCCTTCGGTGCACTCCAACTCAGGCCAAGGAGGCCTTCTGATAGTTGCGACATGCCAAAATTGCCTTCTGTTAATTTTATTTTTCCACTTTCAAAGCCCACAAACTTTAGATGGGAAGGGTCAAAGGAAATGGTCTTCTGCAGGCCCTCTAATTCAACTACTTTAATTATTTCAAACCAAATTTCCATCAGACCACTTGTTTCCCCTTTCCTCTCCAGTATATCTATTGCTATCTGCTCATACTTCTTCCTTTCACTTGACCCACTCAATCGGTGCGAGTGATTTACATCACCCTTCTTGATTGCTTTCCAGTTGTACACCCTTTGTTCTGTGTCGTTCGCATCTAGCCTTATCT
>REEI01000046.1 GCA_007695145.1 Saprospirales bacterium
ACTTGATTGATGAGAAGCAAAAATTGTGTACAAGTCATTGATGCACATATGGATAGGGTAATTAAATCATGCATTTTATTACTATTTAAACAACTGACTTTAAAGTATTTAAGTAGGGAGGAATCTTTAGTAAAAAATTCTGAAAGGGGCATCCGCTAATCTGTGTTGACTATTTAAGATTAGCCCTCATTGACTTGTCTCGAGTGAAATTAACAAGGACTAAATGAGCTTTATTATTTAATAGCCTAATACAATAAAATTTTAAGCATCCGGAGCTCTAGCTTCGTACCTATGCCCCCTCTGGTTGACCGCTTAAGATAGAATGGTGTTGTAAATCAATTACCTTCCTTCAAAGATCACAAGCCGGAATAAAAATTATCATTTTTTTTCTAAATTTTTTGCTCTTGAAGTGCAAAGAATACTTACCTTTGCACTCGCTTAATTATAAACCTAGTAAGTTATGCCAAAGTTAAAAACACATTCAGGCGCAAAAAAGCGCTTCAAGGTCACCGGCTCCGGTAAGATCAAGCGTTTCCAGTCCAATACCTCTCACCTTTTGGGCCACAAGTCCAATAAGCGCAAACTGCGCTTGAGAGATGCCGTTCTTGTTGACAAGACGCAGGAAAAACGCGTAAAAAGAATGCTAAGCATAGGTTGATTTAGACTATTTGATTCATTTTATAAATAAGGAGAAATGCCACGGTCAGTTAATTCAGTAGCCTCCAGAAGAAGGAGAAAGAAAATACTCAAGCAAGCCAAAGGTTACTTTGGAGCTAGAAAAAATGTCTACACTGTTGCCAAAAATGCAGTTGAAAAAGGCCTGCTGTACGCCTATAGAGACAGAAAAAATAAGAAGCGTACCTTCAGAAACCTCTGGATTAGCAGAATCAATGCAGCTGTAAGAGAAGAGGGTATGAACTACAGCACTTTCATTGGTAGCCTCAAAAACAACAATATCGAACTCAACAGAAAGGTTCTTGCTGATTTGGCAATGAACCATCCGGATGCATTCAAAAAGATTGTTGCTGAAGTCCAATAATTAGGGCTGCTCCGGTTACAGAATAAATACATTAGCTCTGTCATTGAAAAATGGCAGAGCTTTTTTATTGGCAAAATTAGAAGCAGAGAATCAAAGAGGCCTCTAAACCGAACAAACACATTGCTTCAGCACCGCAAAAATGGACGTGAAAAGAGCCAGAAAGGGTTATTTGTTCTGTCAGGAACCAAGTCAATATTTGTATACCAAATTGATTTGAGGACAGTCCTTCACATAGCCCATAAAACTTCATAAAATGCTCAAGTAGGCTATATTTCCCGAGGAAAACTCAAGTATTTAAAGCTGAAACATCAGTATCTTTTACAAAATGAAATCAAATCCCGGAGCGGATCGCTAGAACAGGATCCATTCTTGCAGCTACAAAGGCAGGAATAATGCCGGCAAGAATACCGATGACTACGGAGAGAAAAAGGCCCCAGAATATCAGTCCAAAACTAAGTACCATCTCAAAGTCAAGGGCGGCTTCAAGACCCAAAAGAGTAAAGTAAACCAAAATCAATCCACAAGCGCCGCCAAAAAGACATAAAATGATGGATTCCAGCAAAACCTCAAGCAGTAAAATATACCTCCGCGCTCCCAGTGCTTTCTTGATTCCGATAATATTTGTCCTCTCCTTTACTGAGACAAACATAATGTTGGCCACGCTAAATATTCCCACCAAAATAGCAAACCCACCGATCACAATCCCCACCAGGTTGAGTACTCCAAAAAAGTTATTCAAAATATTGCTGAGCAGGGATAGCTCATTCAGTGAAAAATTGTCATCTTCTGCAGGTCGCAACCTCCTGTGAGCACGCAACACAGAGGTGAGTTCGTCCTTGAAGTCCTCCATTGCAACATCTTCTCCTGATTTCACCATCAGTTGGGTACCAAAAAAAGAAGTGGCTCGAAGATTTGCTATTCTACGGCCGAAATTATGGGTTATCAGCACTCCTCGGTCGAAGTTTACCGGGTTTATAAGGTCATTACCCGATTGCTCAATTACCCCGATGACCAGAACCCTCAATCCGCTCATCTTTACTGTTCTACCTACTGCACTTCCAGTACCAAATAAGTTTTCTGCAATGGTATGGCCAATGATTGCCCGAGGAGAACCGGTTTGGTGCTCAAGTTGATTGAAAAATCTCCCTTCCTCCATTTCAATATTGAGGATAGTTTCATAATTCTCAGTGACAGCAATTACAAATCCCCGGGTATCATTATTATCAAACTTTAGGGTTCGCATTCCCACTGTAGTAGACAAGCTCGCCATTGAACCCGCCTGCATTCTGGTTTGTACTGCGCGGAAGTCATCGTAGTCCAGATTGGGCCTTCGATTGTACTTCCAAAAATTCATATTCGGGTCTTCCGTCCATGGAAATTTACTCACGTACACCACATCTTCACCCAGGCGCTCAAAACTTCCCCTGATATTTCTCTCGAGGGATTCCACCGATGAAAGAACAGCTATGATACAGAATATCCCAATAGTGATTCCTAGAAGGGAGAGAAAAGTCCTCAGCTTATTTCCAACCATCTGCCCCCAGGCTTGATGGATGCTATCGTTCAATATTCGAAGGAAAATCCTCATTTCATCTGTAGTTTATTATCGCTGATTTGATTCTCCGATGAAAAAATGAATAAAAATCACAAGGAGAAATTCACCGTCAGTATCTTTTATACAAATATATAGGTAATACGCTCGAGGCTCTCCATATTTTAGACAAAAGCAGGTATTTGAACTGCAAAAAAACACATAGTTCTGAAAAAGGAACCACTGGGTTTCTTAAATCGTTTAAATGATTATCTTTGCAGCCTTTTATCGGATAATCAACAAAACAAAGAATGAGGACTAAATTATCTCAGTTTAACTTCAAGTTGCCCCAGGACCTTATAGCTCAATTCCCTGCTGATTACAGGGATGAGTCGAGGCTTATGGTCGTTCACAGAGACAGTGGAAAAATTGAGCATATGGTGTTCAAAGATCTACTGGATTACTACGAAGAAAACGATGTCTTTGTAGTCAACAACACCAAGGTTTTTCCGGCACGTCTTTTTGGAAACAAGGAAAAGACAGGAGCCAATATTGAGGTTTTCCTTCTTAGAGAGCTAAACCCCAAAGCCCGTTTATGGGATGTATTGGTCGATCCGGCCAGAAAAATTCGGGTGGGCAACAAGCTTTATTTCAGAGATGAAAAAGGGAAGCAATCACTAGTAGCAGAGGTTATTGACAATACCACCAGTCGGGGTAGAACGATCAGGTTCTTCTTTGATGGCACGGATGAAGAATTTCACGAAGAAATTTGGAGGTTGGGTAAAACCCCTCTGCCAAAGTACATCAAGCGAGACCTTCAACCCATTGATGAGGAGAGGTATCAAACCATTTTTGCAAAAGAAGTAGGAGCGGTGGCCGCACCAACTGCAGGATTGCATTTTAGTCGCGAAATGCTCAAAAAAGCAGAATTAAAAGGTATAAATTTTGCTGAACTCACCCTTCATGTGGGCCTGGGTACCTTTCGAAACATAGAGGTTGAAGACCTTTCCAAGCACAAAATGGATGCCGAGTACTATCAAATATCAGAATTAGCAGCCAGGAATGTAAACGAAGCCAGAGAGAAGGGTGCGAAAAACTGTGTAGTTGGAACTACCTGTATGCGTGCAATTGAATCCGCGGTTTCTGCGACAGGTACTTTAAAAGGTTCTTCCGGTTGGACCAACCTTTTTATTTTCCCTCCATATGAATTCTTCATTGGCGATTCCATGGTGACCAATTTTCACCTGCCAAAAAGCAGTTTGTACATCATGGTTTGCGCATTCGGAGGAAAAGAGTTGATGGAAGACGCTTATCAGGAGGCCATCAAAGAAAAATACCGCTTTTACAGTTACGGAGATGCCATGTTGATCTTGTAATTTTTTTTCCAGTCGGGAACTTTTAAAGTATTTCTGAAATTAAAGAGTTTATTGGCCGCTTAGGATAAAATTTTTCAGAATTAATTCAGTGCGGTTGAAATATTCGGCGCGAGTTATTACTTTTGGGGCCGATTTGATGATATAATGATTTTTTTAATATCAAACAGCTAAGAACAGTATGTACTGGACATTAGAATTGGCTTATCACCTTGAAGAGGCCCCCTGGCCTGCCACCCGGGATGAGTTGATCGACTATGCCATCCGATCAGGAGCTCCGTTGGAAGTCATAGAAAATCTACAGCAGATGGAGGACGAAGGTGAGTTATATGAAAGTATAGAAGACGTCTGGCCCGATTATCCGAGAAAGGACGACTTTCTTTTCAATGAAGATGAGTATTGATCTTCAATATTCAGCAAGCGAAATCATCAAGGCTTTTCATCCGACACTAATTCCGGAGGGCATTGTACTTTTACAACATGCATCCAACAGCTACAGAGAAAATTAATATTGCAATAGACGGCTATTCAGGTTGCGGCAAGAGCACCCTGGCAAAAGACCTCGCTCGTTGCTTAAATTATATTTACCTGGATAGCGGAGCCATGTACAGGGCAGTTACCCTTTTTTTTCAACATTCCCATCTTGATTACCTCCGGGCCGATGAATTAGAGCAGGGTCTTAAGGACATAAATATCACTTTTGACCATTCCGGAGAACAGCCCCAAATGCTTCTGAATGGCGAGAATGTGGAAAAGCAAATTCGAAGTCAAACCGTCAATGAAGAAGTTAGTCAAATAGCAAGAGTAAGTGTCATTAGGAGATTTTTGGTCGAAAAGCAAAAGCGAATCGCCCGGAATAAAGGAGTTATTATGGAGGGGCGAGACATTGGAACCGTCGTGTTGCCATCGGCAGAGTATAAATTATTCCTCACAGCAGAGACAGAAACGAGAGTCAATAGAAGATATGAGCAACTCATGGAGAGCGACGGGAAAGTAGATATTGATTCCATCAGGAAAAATCTCATTGAGAGGGACCGCATCGATAGCAGCCGTAAAGACAGCCCTTTGAGAAAAGCAGCAGATGCAATTGTCCTCGACAACACAAATCTCAGTAGAGAGCAGCAGCTGCTTTGGGTTGTAGAAGATATCTTAAGGCACTTTAATTTCATCCAGCTGAATAAGGACTGTTTACTCTCTAAAGCAAGCAGGTAAGAAATGGAACTTTTTATTGCAGTTTTTGCCTCCCTCATCTCAATTGTCAATCCTTTGGGTGGCATTTCCATTTTTCTATCCCTGACACCTGGATACACTCAGTGGGAGAGAAATAAGACTGCACTGTGGACCAGCTTTTACTTTTTCCTCATCCTGTTTGCATTCTTTATTGGAGGATTCTGGATTTTAGGCTTCTTCGGCATAAGTCTGCAATCTATAATGATAGCCGGGGGGCTGGTGATTTTCACTTCGGGCCTCTCCCTGCTACAAGGTAAAATTTCATCCGGACGAGCCATCGATGGTAAGGTTAGAAAGGAGGCCTTGCAAAGTGATGACATTTCTTTCTCTCCCATGGCGATGCCCATGCTTGCAGGCCCAGGCTCCATTTCACTCTTAATCAGCTTACAATCCGAACATACAGCCTGGGACGAACGCGCCATTATAACACTCGTAATCATTGCAACTAGCGCGGTAGTGTGGATTTGCCTAAAATCAGCTACTTATCTATACAAAATACTGGGAGAAGGAGGAATTAAGGGAATATCGAGAATTATGGGTTTTATCGTCATGGCCATTGGAGTTCAGTACATCATCAACGGTGTATTTATCTTGTTAGACCAAATCAATTGACCAAATTCATTTGAGCTATGAAGGGAAAATTATTTTTAATTCCCACCCCTATTGGAGGCGATCCCCTTAAGCAATTGCCTAAAGAGACCCTATCTCAAATTTCTTCTATTACTTACTTCATCGCCGAGCGGGCCAGAACAGCAAGACGGTTTTTACAATCAGCAGGATATCCACTTCCTATCAGTGAAGCCATTATTCGTGAAATACCGAAAAAACAAGCATATACGCATTTGGTGACTGATTTAGCCCCATTGAAAGACGGAATATCCATTGGTCTCCTTTCTGAAGCAGGAAGTCCTGGTATTGCAGACCCCGGTTCAGAAATTGTGAGAAAAGCACACGAATGGGGAATTCAGGTAATACCCTTGACAGGTCCCTCTTCTCTGCTTTTAGCCCTCATGGCCTCAGGCCTCAATGGGCAAAAATTTAGCTTCCACGGCTATCTCTCCCCGAAAAAGGAACTTATCGGTAAGGATTTGAGGCGATTAGAAAACTCCTCCAAAAATGACCGAAGCTGTCATTTCTTCATAGAAGCACCTTATCGAAATATGCAAGTCTTTCAGGCAGCATTGGACAATCTTCAGGCCACTACCCTATTCTCGGTCCAATGTGAACTCAATACTTCTGATACATTTTCCAAAACGCTCCGAATCGAGGAATGGAGAAAACAACCCTCTCCCGACCTCCACAAGCGGCCTTGTGTGTTTCTTCTGCAATCCTAAAATCTCTAAATCTCATCCCATTTATTCGCGAATCGAGACCCAGGTCAAAGAGAAACAAATCTTAAAATACGATCGTTAAAGTGGAAAAATTTTTTATTATGACCAGAGCAGATATCAATCTAAAGGATTTGGAGGAAAAGGGATTTCTCGATTTGGAAATTGACCCCACACTTGATCTGGCAGGTGAAATAAAACGTGTAAAGACTGAAAAAAACGCTGTATTGCTGGCACATTACTATCAAGACAGCGAAATCCAAGATGTGGCTGACTTCATTGGGGACAGCCTTCAACTTTCGCAGGAAGCAGCCAAAACAGATGCAGATATTATCCTCTTTGCCGGTGTTCATTTTATGGCCGAAACTGCGAAAATTCTCTCACCCAACAAAAAGGTCCTCTTGCCCGATTTACAGGCAGGTTGTTCACTGGCCGACTCCTGCCCGGCTGAGGTCTTCAAACTTTTCAAGGAACAACATCCTGGAGCCGTTGTCGTATCCTATGTAAATTGCACGGCTGAGCTTAAAACACTCACGGATATTTGTTGTACTTCCTCCAATGCAGTCAATGTAATAAAAAGCATACCTGAAGACCAGGAGATAATTTTTGCCCCTGACAGAAATCTGGGGCTTTTTCTGATGAAAGAAACAAAAAGAAATCTCATTCTCTGGAATGGGACCTGTATGGTGCATGAAATATTTTCAGAGGAAAAAATAGCCAGACTGCGCCACCGCCATCCTTATGCAAAGCTAATTGCACATCCTGAATGTGAAGAGAGTCTCCTTGAAAAAGCGGACTTTATAGGATCAACCAGTCAGCTATTGAAATTTACAAAGGAATCCAACAGCAAAACTTTCATCGTAGCTACTGAGCCTGGAATCATCCACCAAATGGCAAAGGAATCCCCTGGAAAAACCTTTATTCCTGCTCCTCCACAAAACAATTGTGCCTGCAATGAGTGTCCCCACATGAAGCGGAACACTTTGGAGAAAGTCTATTTCACACTCAAATATGAAATGCCGGAAATTCAGCTGCCTGAATCAATTATCAAAGATGCCAGGGCACCTATAGACAAAATGCTGGCCATAAGTTAAAAATCAATCCACTATCAATTATTTTCAGAAACTGACCGTCAGACCGGCAAGAAAATTTCTTCCCGCCTGAGGAAAAAATCCCTGATCTATCAGCTTCTGGTCTCCAAGAAAGTAACTGTAGCTCCAACCATCTGTTTCGTACAATTGATCCGTTAAGTTGCGAATCATAAAATTTAATCGCAGCTCGGGCCAGTTAGATCGGTTGATGCGAATATTGAAGTTCATATCGGCATAGTAGTAAGGATCGATAGAGTTGTCCCGATTTCCAGTATTATCAAGGTACTGGCGGGAAACATAACTAGAGAAGAGATCGGTATCAACATTTACTTCAGTTGCAGAACCTCTGAGAGTGAACAGGTCGAGATTGAATCCACCACTTATGATCTGCTCCGGTGATAGAGCAATGGGGGTGCTACTGAAAAACAATCGATCCTGCCCATCAAAGCTCCAGTCCTCTCCGTATTTATCGACAAAAAATTCATAGTCCTTTATGCGGTTTCTCGAAAATGTGGCATTTGCAAAAACTTCAAGGCTGGAAAAGGGACGATAAGATGCCCCAACCTCAATACCCGCACGAAAGCTGTTGTCCACATTTTCTCTCACTTGAGCTCCCACATCATTGATTCTACCAGTAATCACCAGCTGGTCACTGTACCCCATGTAATAGAAATTGGTGTTGAGATTCCAATTTTCTCCGCTTGTCCTCAAGCCCAGTTCTAGATTCGACATTCTCTCAGCCTCCGGTCTGCTTTCAGGTGAAGACTCGGTAAAGTCGCGCCTGTTAGGTTCGCGATGGCTGATACCAATTGAACTGTAGATATTGGTTGTTTCATTGACCATCCAGGTCAAACCCGCCTTTGGGTTAAAAAAATTGTAAGTCTGTGTTTGGTCCACGTTCTCTAATCTACTGTCAAACCCGAGGAATCGATACTCCACATTTCTGTACTGCAAATCAAGCCAGGCCAAAAAATCACCCATTCGGTGCTCCATTTTTCCGAAAAAATTAAAATCATATTTATCGGCATCATTTTCATAATACCTAAAGTCGTTTTCAATTGAAGGGGCTGTTCTGGCCCAAATTACCTCACCAAAATGATCCCCAATATAGTGGTTCCACCCGGCACCAAAAATCAATGCTGTTTCTCCTGATAATTGATAGTTGCTATTGATGATAAGCCCATAAAAATCATTGTCCAGCCAACGCCTCCTGATGAGGTCAGTCCTGTCTACGGTCTCCCCTCCAATAGATACCGGCTCAATACCATAGCTGCTGTAACGCTGATTTGCCCTGTATTGCTCAAAAAAACCAAGACCTCTTGTATAGTGAAGAGTAAGTCCGCTTTCCCAACGGTGGTTGTGTGTGTAGTTATAAAAGAGTTGGAGATGGGTCTGGCGATAATCGTCCACCTCATTGGGATGTGGTCTATCCGGACGATCCATTCCGGCCGGATTAAAGGTCCGAGTATCTCTGTCACCCAGCAATTCCGCTGGAACACCATACCACGCCTGATAAGTAATCTCTTCACCGTGAATGAGATTAACTCTGAGAGAAGACCTATCGCCCACATACCCTGCAGCGAAGAAAACACTTCTTAGATCGGCAGTAGCCCTGTCGATATATCCATCTGAAAAAATCCTGCTTACACGTCCCTCTGCAAAGAAACCACTCTCAGTCAAGCCGGTACCAAATCTGAGCATGGCTCTTCGGGTGTTAAATGAGCCATAAGAGCCGTTTAACTCCATAAATGGATCAGCAGTCACGCGATTGGTATTGATATTAATGATGCCTCCAAAAGAATTTCCTCCCATAGCAGAGGTCCCCACCCCTCTTTGCACCTGTATATCATTTACAGAACTGAGCAAATCAGGCATATTGACCCAGAAAACACCCTGAGACTCTGAATCATTTACAGGAATGCCATTCATCTGTACATTAATACGGGTGGGATCGACCCCCCGGATGCGTATACCTGTGTATCCTATTCCCGTTCCTGCATCAGAGGTAACAGTAACCGAGGGTGTTTGCTTTAGCAAGTACGGAACATCCTGACCGTAATTCCTCCGGCTGATTTCATCGGCACTTAAGTTGGTAAAGCTCAAGGGGCCCGCATCTCCTACCCTGGAAGAAAGGACCTGAATTTCGTCCAGTTCTACTCTGGATTTAACCACCAGACTCACTTCAGTATCCCCCTCGATTAGAACCGATTTTCGAGCAAAAGAGAACCCATAACTCACAAGAATGACTTCAGCTCCACTCTCGAGATTGAAAAAAGTAAATTGACCGTCATTGGCTGTAGTTGCACTTAGGTCCCTTTGATTCAAAAGCACCTCGGCCCCTGAAAGCGGATTTCCTTCAGAATCCAAAACTGTCACAGTCAGTTGATTTTGAGCACTTAGGCCCAGGGAAGAGAAAAAAAATAAATAGATTAGTAACCAATAAAACCTGTTCATAATAGTATTTTTTAGAAAAACAGAGTGAACAGGGTGCTGCAAGGTAGACAGCAATTACCAGTGACCTCCCTTACCGGAATTACCCGGCCAGGTTCAATGGGTATAATCTCAGCCTTTGGAAAACCTCAGGCACCCCGCACTCAATTAACATGTTAGAAAAAATCCAGACGCTTTTGTCGGATATAGTAATGCAAAGATAATAATTTCGATAACGAACATTGATCCAAATGGTTGAAATTATAGCCGGAAAGAATAATAATCGGTAGATTTATTGTGGATAATCCAGGGTGTTGAAGTTTTTTAAACAAACACAAAAAAAGGCGTATCTTTAACTGCAAAATATTACCATCAGAATCAACTTAGTTATTTGATATTTTTACCGTCCATAAATCACTCCATGGAAAGAAAATTCGCAATTGCCATTCACGGAGGTGCAGGTTCCATTTTAAAAGAAACTTTGGGACCCACCTTAGAAGGAGAATACAAAAACAGTCTGGAGAATTCTTTGGTCGCAGCTTCAAATATATTAAATAAAGGGGGCAAAGCTATTGATGCCGTTGAATTGGCTGTAGAGATTATGGAGAATGACCCCCTTTTCAATGCAGGTAAAGGATCTGTAATGACCCATGACGGTGAATTCGAACTGGATGCCTCCATAATGGATGGAAGAAACAGGATGGCAGGAGCAGTATGTGGAATAAGAAACATCCCAAATCCCATTAAAGTCGCCAGGATGGTAATGACCCATTCCGAACACGTTTTACTTTCGGGTAAGGGAGCAAGGAGATTTGCTGAAAAAATGGGCTTTGAAAGAGTTGAACCGGACTACTTCTTTACCCTTGAGAGAGCGAAACAACTTAAGGCAGCCAGAAAGAGGGACAAAATACTACTGGATCACAGCCACGATGAAAAGCATGGAACAGTTGGGGCGGTTGCACTGGACATGAATGGCGATCTTGCAGCCGCTACATCAACCGGTGGTCTTACCAATAAAAAATTTGGAAGAGTTGGAGACAGCCCTCTTTTAGGAGCTGGAACCTGGGCCGAAAACAAAGTTTGTGCCGTTTCCTGTACCGGACAGGGTGAGGCATTTATACGCTCAGCTACTGCATATGAGCTCGCTGCCAGAATTAAATTTGCTGGACTTAATCTTGAGAATGCAGCGTATTTGGCAATACATGAAACTATAAATTCTCTGGGACTAAGTGGAGGCCTTATTGCAGTGGACGGTTTTGGAAATATTGCGATGCCATTTAATACAATAGGAATGTACAGAGCTAGCCTTAAGCAGGGTGAAAAACCTTTCATTGGAATGTTTAAAAACTGAACGCCACATTTAGGTAAGTTTACCGATCCTAAAGGACTTATCCTAATTCCTTCCCTGGACTGATTTATTTTTAGTTTCTGTTGGCCCTTTAGACAAATGACATCCCTCTTATCGGCATGAAAGACATTTTTCTTGACCCCAATTCTTTGAGGACCGATAAAACACTGATTGAGGGAAATAAAGTGTTTGAGCAGTTCGACTCAAACTGCAAGATAAAGAGTGGTCAAAAATGATCTTTTTTAGCAATATTATTCTACCCAACTGGCACTTCCCGCAGCCCCATTATTTTATCATTACCAAACAGTCTCCTAACACCCACTTTTTTGTTTGTAAATTGTTATGCGAAACCTTAGTTAATCAAACAGTGGCACACTAATTGAACGATAATTTTACAGCAAGTGATCCGGACTTCATGGCAAAAAATAGTTTTAGATCATACAAGATCATCAATGACCCTATTTATGGTTTTATATCCATACCAGATGGGATTTTTCTCAAGCTTTTGGATCATCCCTGGATGCAAAGGTTGAGAAGAATCAGCCAATTGGGGTGTTCTCATATGGTGTATCCCGGGGCAGTACACAGCAGGTTTCATCATGTGATGGGTGCCTTTTACCTCATGCAAAAAGCCCTTCAAGTACTTGAGGTGAAAGGAACTAAATTTACAAAAGAAGAAAAGGAGGGAGTTTGCCTGGCCATACTGCTGCACGATCTTGGTCACGGACCATATTCTCATGCATTGGAAACCCATTTACTTCCTCACTCACACGAAAAGATCACCCTGGCGATAATCCAGCAATTGAACGAAGAGTTTGACGGTAGACTGGAATTGGCCGCTAAAATATTTTCAGGTCAATACCACCGGCACTTTCTCAATCAACTAGTGGCAGGTCAATTAGATATGGACCGTATGGACTACTTAAGCCGGGACAGCTTCTACACCGGTGTAGCAGAGGGCGTCATCAGCTATGATCGCATCACCCATATGCTGAACACAGTAGACGACCAATTAGTCATAGAGGAAAAAGGGATTTACTCCCTTGAAAAATTTCTGACTGCACGCAAACTCATGTACTGGCAGGTATATTTGCACAAAACCGCATTGTCGGCAGAAAAGATGCTACTCTCATTGGTCAGCAGGATCAAAAGTTTACTAAGAGAAGGTTATACATTGCCTATTTGCCCGATTCTTAATGATATATTGCTTCTGGAAGATAATGACTCGATTAATGACAAGCAATTGAAGCTCTTTAGAGATTTGGACGATGTCAGTATCCTTTTCTCTTTGAAGCAGCTCAGAATGTCTGAAGACTACATTTGTCGTGAATTGTCTACCCGTTTTCTGGACAGAAAGCTCCTCAAAGTAAAATTAAGTGATCACCCTTTTGAGGAAGATGACTTTCAGAAACACAAAAGCCATTTATTGGAGAGGTTTCCAATAAATGAGGCTGAAGCTCAATTTCTCCTACTCACAGGGGAAGAGAGTAATACCGCATACAGAATCCACCGGGATGAAATTATCATTCTTAAAAAAGATGGTCGTGTGCTGCCATACTCTTCTTTTCCCAATCAGCTTGTAAGTTCGGGTAAGTTGGTAAAATACTACCTTATCGCACCAACATTGATAAACAATTGATCAGATTTTGATTGGCTATTTTTTGTACAAGTGATTTACTTTTTCCACATTTGATTATCAAGCCAATACAAGGATGTGGAAACTGGTATTGAATCCGGATGCGAGTTTTTCTAAAAACCTTTTGACAAAAAATGTAAATTTGTGAATGGTTGAGAGGGGCAGGGCCAAATAGCTGGAAGAAACCTCCAAATAAATAAGTGAGAAATTGCAATAGATCAAACGAATTAGATCTTGCGTATTTTCTGCAAACATATCCCTTAGAATTCTAGTAAAAAACATCTATGAAAATAGGAATAATAAGAGAGACGAAAGTACCCGGTGACTCAAGGTGCCCGATGAGTCCTCACCAGGCAGGTCGCCTGTTAAGGGAAAGGGGCGTTGATATTAGGGTCGAGAGTTCAGATGTCAGAATTTTCAAGGATGAGGAATTTATTTCGGAGGGAGTACCAGTTGTGGATTCAGTGGAAGAATGCGATATTCTATTGGGAGTAAAAGAAGTCAAGATTGACTCGCTTATCCCTGACAAGACTTACTTGTTTTTTTCGCATACCATCAAACAGCAGCCCTACAATAGAGATTTACTCAGAAAAATTCTTGAGTTAAATATACGGCTAATCGACTATGAGGTGCTGACGGATGAAAATGGAGTAAGGTTGATTGCCTTTGGCAGATTTGCAGGCATTGTTGGAGCTCACAATGGAATAATGGCATATGGAAGGAGGACCGGGCAATTCGAGCTGCCCAGAATGAAGGACTTGCACGACTACGCTGAAGCAAAAAGCATTTACAAAAAAACTGATTTTCCACCTATGAGAGTAGTACTCACGGGCAAGGGAAGAGTGGCCAATGGAGCTGCAGAAGTATTAGATGATATGGGCTTTGAAAAGATTTCTCCACAGGATTATCTGAAAAACAAGTTTAGCCGAGCCGTTTACTGTCAACTTGGACCCTCGGAATATGTGAAACATCGGGAGGGAAAGCCTTATGCACAGGAGGAATTTTATAGCAGCCCCAGTCTTTATGAGTCAGCTTTTAAACCCTGGACCGAATGCTCCGATGTCTTTATCAACGGGATCTACTGGGACAACAATGCGCCGGCTTTTTTCACAAAGGAGGAAATGCGTACCAACAATTTTGCAATTAAAGTGATAGCAGATGTCACTTGCGATATAGCTCCGGTATCTTCGGTGCCTTCCACCATACGACCGAGTACGATCGAGAATCCGGTTTACGGCTACGATCCCTCTACAGGTAAAGAATTCCCGGCCTATGATCTAAAATACATTGACATTATGGCTGTTGATAATCTCCCCAATGAACTCCCTCGCGATGCCTCCAAAGCCTTTGGCCAACAATTCATTGAAAATATCTTACCCGAATTCTTCATGGAGCAAAGCGATATTCTGGAAAGGGCCACAATAGCTGAGAATCGAAAATTAGGCAAATACTTTCAATACCTCAAGGGCTACGCAGGTCTGTAGTTGAACAGTATTGATTTTTTGTACAATCAGAGAAATACTATGCTCCCCGGCTTTGAATAAAGAAGCTCCTAAATGGTTGCTGTGGTGAAGCATAGGACGCCGATTTCCGAATCAATATCCTACTTCCGATTGACCTTCAATGATATTTTTCGAATAGAACACTGAAGTTCCTGAAAAAGGCAACTGATTTAAAAGGTGATTTGACGCATAACTGCCTGGCATTGCTGTGGTTCTTTCAATAATAAGAAATGAGCAATCACTCGTTCTTCTAAACCAAAATTAGTTTTTCTTATCATTATTTACTGCTCAAATTAGCTTTCGTTTATCGGTGATCACCCTCTTAGTGTTCTCGCAAGTGCTCCTCGACTTATTCTTTATAGAAAAAAGAGAAGGTAGCAATAGCTCACTTTTAAAAACTTGAAATCTTAACTGCCAATAATCACCTATTCAACTCCCACCGCTTCCCTAAATGCTCTTTTTGTGATACAATTGGGCTATGGAAATTGACTCAAATCCAATGGAACCGGATTAATTATATTTTACCTATAGACTGACTGATCAAATGCTGGTAAATCGCATTATAAACTCAAATACATCCTAGTCCGCTAAAGGCATGGCATTTCCTGAGAGGTTACAAACTTACAAATGGTGTTCCGGAGGCATTCTCAAGGACGAACACTTTCGCACCATTTAAGTAGATTGGACTCTACCCTTTTGAGCACATTCCCGGATGAATCAGGAATAAAACTTTTCCCTGTCATGATCTCAAAAAGTCTGATGTATTTGTCTCTGATTCTACTCACTACCTCTTCGTTCATTGCGGGCATAGCCTGGCCGTCTTTTCCTTGAAAGCCCTGCGACATCAACCACTCGCGGACGAATTCCTTTGAGAGGTGATTCTGAGGCCTGCCTGCGCTCAGGCACTTTTCATAATCCTCGGCAATAAAATAGCGAGAACTGTCGGGGGTGTGCACTTCATCAATTAGAGTTAGGGTTCCATTCGCGTCCAATCCAAACTCATATTTTGTATCCACAAGGATCAAGCCCCGCTCAGCGGCCATTTTTGTTCCAAATTGATAGAGCATACGAGTAGTCTCCAGTAATTGGTCCAGTAAATTTTTATCGAGAAGCTTTCGACTGAGAATTTCATTTATCGAAATATCCTCATCGTGTCCTTCATCTGCTTTGGTGGCCGGCGTAATGATTGGAACTGGAAAAGGTTCAGACTCACTCATTCCATTGGGCATTAATTCGCCACAGATTTTCCTCGAGCCTCCCTCATATAGCCTCCAGGCGTGACCTGCAAGGTATCCGCGAATGACCATTTCGAGCTTGATCGGTTCGCATCTCCTGCCTACAGAAACATTGGGATCGGGAAGAGATTCTAGCCAAACTGGTACGATATCCCTGCACTTTTCCAGAAAAAAGGCAGCCATTTGATTCAAAACCTGACCTTTAGAGGGAATAGGAGCGGGAAGTATGCAGTCAAAGGCAGAAATTCTGTCGGTAGCGACAGCAGCTATTTTCTTCTCAAAAAAATAGACATCACGCACTTTGCCCCGGTGAAAACCAGTTTGGTGGGGCAGCTGAAAGTTGGTTTCAGATAGAGCAGCAAGTTTCTGAGTGGACACTAAATCTTAAATCAGATGTTTTCGATGGAATTCTTCTCCGTGAGAATTTCTTTTAATTCCTTCAAGAGGGCGTATTCATAGGGAAGCACCTTTTTAAAGGCATCTTTTACCAATACAAAAGCTCCTGAATCTGTAGATGGAATCATACTCTTGAGGCGGGTAGTTACTAGTTTGGCATCCTCTCTCATCAATGCTTTAATTGAAGGCATATCGTGCCAATCTCCTTCAATTGCAAAAGCGGAAACCCTGGAGCCATCCTTTCCGGTAACAGCCTCCAGCTCTATTGTTTTTAAACCCGATTTATTGATTGACTCCAGAAAGAAATTGGCATCCTCACCTTTTGGTATGGAAAACAACTCCTGATGTTTGTTGCTCTCATCATCCACCATAAATATTTCCAGGCCTTTTTCTCTCACCCGGTAAACAACCAATCTGACTTTATCAAGTACCTTCATGCTTTTACAGTTGAGGTAAATAACTTTTTACCGTATTTAAAAAGTGCTCAAAAGCACTCAATGGATTGTCGTCTGAACAATCTGATGTGGCTTAAGTAAGCAATGTTAAGACAAAATAAAGCAATGTTTGTTGAATTGGGGGAATTTACAGAAAGAAAAATGGATATCTTTTTACAATATGAATCATTTTTCATTGCTAGACAGCATTTTATAAACTACCATGGCCAGTAATATTTTTTTCTCATCAACAGATAATTCTCCGAGGTAACGAAAGACTCTTGGATGATTCCCGGTGACTTCAGATGGTGGATTAAGCATAGCCACCTTTTTGCTGCCAATCATGACCTCTCCGGGTAATTTTTTGTCCTCGGTGATTTTACTGATAGTTTGTCCACCTCCGAGACCAAGTATTCTACTTCCCTCAAGATGTCCAACCGGCTTCCCGTCAATATAAAGCTGCGTTTTTGATTTCCCCCTTATAAAGACGAATTCGGAATTTCTGGTACGAGCGTAAATTATTCTTTTGCCACTTGGGGTCGGGTAATTTTTTATGGCATATGCTATCAGCGGTTCTTCGTAAATGGTATGAATAAAGCCTCTTCTTGTTCTTCTAAAAAGCTTCCGGCTCCTTCCAGCTCCGACAATATTAAAGGAGAGCAAATCCAGCTCTTCTCTTTCGACAGGTATCAGATTTTTGGTCAGAGGGGTTAGCTGTGTTCTCAGGGCAAGTACATCCTTTTTCATTCTGCTCAAGCCTGGATTTACAAAGCGCGCATAGCTGCCCACGCCGATGACAATGGCCATGAAGATAAGCGTAATTAAAAAAGCCAGTCCAAACATTTATACACTGTTTCTAAGGATTACGAGATTCAAAGATAAGAAATAATAAAAGGGATGATCTGTTCAGTGGAATTATACTTTAAAACAGGTTTTGAATGGATAGTAAGAGCAAAAAATGTAGTACCTCAACCCAGGAATTTCCTAAGTCTTGAACGGCTTATGGTGCGCTTGAGGCGAGTAATACCCCTGTCTCTGATTTGTCTTACTCTCTCTCGACTCAAGCCTGTTTCCTCGCTGATCTCTTCAAGAGTGAGCGCAGGACCGTCATCAAGACCAAAAAAAGCAGACAGGATATAGTATTCCCGTGGGGAGAGTTTCGATAGCTCAATGTGAACCTGGTCCTTGAGAGACTCTTTGAGCAACTCCATATCCGGACTGATACCTCCGTCATCCGGCAGGAGGTCCAAAAGAGTGGCATCGCCATCCTCTTCCGAAATCGGGCTGTCAAAACTGGTGACGTTTTGTCTACCCTTAATAATTTGCTCTATACTCTCCACGGTTAAATCCAGCAGGTCAGCCAACTCCTCCTTTGTGGGTTCTCGCTCAAATTCTTGCGAGAAGAATCGAATGGCTTCCTGAACTTTGCTATAAGCATTGCTTTTGTTCCCGGGTATTCTAACAATTCTGGAATACTCAACTATTGCGGCGATGATGGCCTGTCTGATCCACCATACAGCATAGGAGATGAATTTAAATCCCTTGGTTTCATCAAATCTCTTTGCGGCTTTGATTAGCCCGACATTACCTTCGTTGATCAAATCCGGCAGAGAGAGTCCATTGTTTTGATACTGCTTGGCTACACTGACCACAAACCTCAAATTGGCTCGAGTGAGGCGATTCAGGGCCTCCTGATCACCCTGGCGAATTCTTCGTGCGAGGTCGACTTCTTCTTCATGAGTCAAAAGGTCTATTCGGCTGATTTCATTGAGGTACTTGTCCAGGGATAAACTCTCCCTGGCAGTAATACTGTTGGTGATTTTTAATTGTCTCATTTTTCAGCTAATGGCCAATTGATTGAAAGATACCTTAGTAATACGCTATATCAGCAATTAAGGTTCCCAAAGTGGAAGAGAGAAGTGCCTTAAACTTGAAAATAAAAAAATGGAAGGTCCGCTTCACCTCATAAAGATACGGCACCCTTTTAGAATTTGCGATTCCCCACTTTCAGCAAGATTTAGCTCATTGCTCCAACTTGAGTGGTAGCAGGGCATATCTACGGAGAAAGCAGAATGAATTTCGGGAATGAGGTGTATTACAATTTTTGCTAACCGCTGGCCTAAATCAAACTGCGAGAAGCTAATACCGAAAAGTCTCATATCAATATGAGATTTGTAAGGCAATCAGGAGAATGCTTCAACTGGATGCTCTGCAACAGCTGCGTTTTCCTGTCTTGAAAAGTATAATATCACCTTGGGCTAACTGTCACAATAGCCATGAAACGGTACAAGAGTTCACAGGCATGAAGCTAAACCAATGGTAACCAATGAAACCGAAGTCAACCTTAACGCCGATCCCTTCTATCCCTATTTCTGTCGTTTCGGTGACCGGAGCGCCTATCATCTCCTCCTCTTCTTTCTTGATCACCGCCTTCGTCACTTCCTCTTGGATTGGGGAGAAGAACCTTTCTGGAGAGTTTGTATTTGCCGGTTTTGGCATCAATGCCGATTAGCTTGACCTTGACTTCATCGCCAACACTGAATACATCCTCAACCTTATCAATTCTGGAGTGGCTGATTTCTGATACATGCAGTAGTCCGCTCTTTCCGGCAAAGTCAACAAAAACACCATAAGGCATTACAGAGGCCACTTTGGAGTTGTAAACATCCCCTACTTCAGGTACATGCGTGATAGATTTAATTCTATCGCGGGCAGCTTCAAGGCCCTCCTTATTAGAGCTAACAATTTGAACTATACCTTTATCGTCGACCTCCTCTATGGAGATAGTAGTATCGGTCTCTGCCTGGATTTCTTGAATTATCTTTCCTCCTGGTCCAATTACGGCACCGATAAAGCTCTTGTCAATGATAAGCTCCACTACCCTGGGAGCGTGTGGCTTGTAATCCTCACGAGCTTCAGATATGACCTTATCCATCTCATCCAGGATGTGTTTGCGGCCCTCTTTAGCTTGCAAAAGTGCTTGCTCAAGTACTTCAAATGCAAGCCCGTCTACTTTAATGTCCATTTGACAACCACAAATACCATCCCTGGTTCCGGTGACCTTAAAATCCATATCTCCCAGGGCATCCTCATCGCCGAGGATATCAGAAAGAATAGCGTACTTGCCACCTTCCGCAATCATTCCCATTGCAATTCCCGCGATTGGTTTTGTCAATTTTATACCGGCATCCATTAAGGCTAGAGAACTGGCACAAACCGTAGCCATAGAACTCGACCCATTGGATTCCATTATATCAGAAACAAGTCTGATGGTGTAAGGGATATCATCCGGCAATAATTTTTTTATTGAACGTCCGGCGAGGTTAGCATGACCAACCTCCCTTCTTCCGGGTCCCCTCATGAACTTCACTTCTCCTGTACAATAAGGTGGGAAGTTGTAATGAAGGATAAACTTTTCATGGTGAAGATCCAGTGCATTGTCAACCAATTGAGAATCCTGTTTACTACCGAGAGTAAGAGTTGTCAACGACTGTGTTTCTCCACGGGTAAAAATAGCGGAACCGTGAGCTGCAGGCAAATAATCGACTTCACACCAAATATCTCTTATCTCATCAGTTTTTCTGCCATCCAGACGCTGTCCTTTATCGAGAACCAAATTCCTGATGACCTTCTTTTTTAATTCTTGATAATATTCCTGAATCATGGAGCCTTTGTCCTCGATATACTCCTCGCCCAATTCTTCTTCCCTGGCCTCAAGATAATCTGCTATTATCTTATCAAACCCCTCCTTTCTATCAGGTTTGGGGAGGGCAGATGATGCAATCTCGAGAATTTTAGGACCGAGTTTTGCACTTATGTCTTCAAACAGGGTCTCATCCCTTTCTATGGGTTCCAATTCTCTTTTTACAGTTGCGGCCTCACCGATTTTCTTTGCAAGGTCAAGTTGAGCCTGGCACTGCACTTTAATGGCCTCGTGCGCCACTTTGATTGCCTCAATGATCTCGTTTTCCTGACATTCGTTCGCTTCACCCTCCACCATCATCACATTGTCCATAGTAGCAGCAACGATCAAATCCAGAGATGCTTTCTCCAAAAGAGAGCGCCCGGGGTTTACCACAAAATCCCCGTTAATCTTTGCCACTCTAACCTCAGATATAGGCCCCTCCCAGGGGATATCTGAGACAGATAGGGCAGCCGAGGCAGCCAGTGCTGCATATGCATCGGGCATGGTTTCTCCATCTGCTGAAATTAGATTGATGACCACCTGAGTTTCATTCATATAACCTTCTGGGAAAAGAGGTCGTATCGCTCTGTCCACCAATCGACAGATCAAAACCTCATAATCTGAAAGCCTGGTTTCCCTTCTAAAAAAGTTACCGGGTATCTTACCCGCCGAGGCAAACTTTTCCTGATAGTCCACAAACAGAGGAAAAAAGGGAGCGTCCTCTTTTGCTTCTTTATTGCTGACCACTGAGGCGAAGAGCATGGTGTCGCCAATTCTCACAACGACTGAGCCATGCGCCAAAGCGGCTAATTTACCCGTTTCTATAATTACATTCTGACCATCGGGCAGTTGAAATTCGATGGTTGTCGGCGTTTGTTTTCCCATGATAATATAATTGATTTGAAAAGTGTGGGATCGCGTTGGTGCGATAAAAAAGATGCCCCCTTCGCATCAAAGGGAGCATCGTTAAAATTTAGATTATTTACGAATATTGAGTTTTTCTATTAACTCTCTATATGCATTGATGTCCTTTCCTGCAAGGTACTTCAAAAGTCTTCTCCTCTTACCAACAAGCGTCAAAAGGGCTTTTCTGCTGGAGTGGTCCTTATTGTTGGTTTTCAGATGATCGGACAAACCTTTAATGCGATGGGTAAAAAGGGCGACCTGGGCCTCTGTAGAACCTGTATTGTTCTCAGAACCTCCAAAGTCCTTGAAAATCTTCTCTTTCTGTTCTTTAGTTAAATATTCTGCCATTTTAATTTTGTATGTTTAGTTACCAATAGTGATCTCAGGGATCAGTTTTAGCGGTGCAAAGATAGTATTTTTTATTGTAATTGTTCTTTCTCAAAATTTATTTTCACTTCGCCAATGAAAATTTAGTAAAAAAAAACATGCAACCCTGCATGCCCTCATTGCCAAGCTACTTGTAACCGTCGAAAGCGCAATCAAAGCGCCCTAATGAATCGGCATTTTCCAGAATACCAGGATAGTCATGCCTAGCACCAGATTATTGCGGAGATCAACTAAGATATGCAAGGAGTAATCAGCCTGAATGAATCAAAAAATGGGAAAATCCTTTCATTTGGAGTCTGACCGGAAGGACCGGCCACTGAAATAATGTAGAGCCGGGAACAACAGAGATAAGCTCTCGAGCGAATTACTGCCTCGCCTTGATTGTAGTGAATCCTCCATGTGTAACCAGGACATTTCATGTTGTGGAGTTCATCGGAATAAATCAACTTTCCGGCCACAGAGTACTCAGCAGATTCGGCAGTTGCTAGAAAAAACTCTTCCATTAGATCAATAGAATCCTGATGGACAAGGTCAGACGGGTAATCAGTATATAAAAGTGTATAGACCATTGGTTCACTTGAAGAAAAGGTATCCAACAAGACGTATTGATGCAGGAGGATGTCACCAAAAACGGGATCAGCAACTTTCCTTTCACTCTTCCGCCAATCCCCCGGAACTTTAATACTAAAGTTTCCCTCACTTTCAACCACTCGAACCCAGTTGTCTGAATGAAAAGCTGAAGAATGAGCTGACATGAAAATGAGGGCAGAAAATAAAATGGCCACCGGTTTAATTGCTTCGAAACTCACATGGAGGTTTTTAAAATTCAAGGTTTAGGTCTTATAACGCCTCAACTTGGTTAATTCGTCTAACTGGGATTTCCGACAAGGGAAACCGGCAAAAAATCAAGCACAGTAGCAAGCCAGAAAAAGTCTTCCTTTCAACAAAGTGGGTAAAGAAAAAGCAGCATAAACTCCATACAGTCATGGTACAAGGTCCTACCATTGCTTGTGATCTGTTAATTTCCCAACCTACCCAAGATGGCAGCTCAAACATTCTATTTACTCTAAATGTCGTCCACAAATTAAACTTGAATCTTTAAACTCAACCCTCTTCTTCTCGAAGAGCCCTTCGAAGTATTTTCCCTACATTGGTCTTTGGCAGTTCTTTTCTGAATTCGATTTCTTTGGGAACTTTATAACCCGTGAGATTTTCTTTACTAAATGCGATCAACTCTTTATCGGTCAATGACTTATCTTTCTTTACCACAAATAGCTTTACGCACTCACCTGACTTCTCGTTAGGCACCCCCACTGCTGCCACCTCCAGTACTTTGGGGTGAGAGGCGATTACATCCTCAATTTCATTGGGGTACACATTGAATCCTGATACATTGATCATGTCCTTTTTCCGATCAATAATTTTAAAATACCCATCGGGCATCATCAGGCCAATATCTCCGGTATTGAGCCATCCCTCAACAAGGGCTTTTGCAGTTTCATCCGGGCGATTGTAATACCCTTTCATCACTTGAGGGCCCTTGATTTGGATTTCGCCCACTTCATTGGGAGGCAATGGATTACCCTCTTCATCGACAATACGCATAAGGGTAGAGGGCGCTGGAAGGCCAATGGAACCCAATTTGCCAGATCCATCGAGGGGATTGACAGATGCCAGGGGAGATGATTCTGTCATGCCGTAGCCTTCATTCAAGTAACACCCGGTGACTTTCAGCCACTCCTCCGCAACTGACTTTTGTACAGCCATGCCACCACCAACTGTCACCTTGAGGCTGCTAAAGTCCAATTTTCGGAACTTTTCATTATTTAGCAAAGCATTGAACAAGGTATTCACCCCGGTAACCATCGAGACTTTGTTGTTTTTAAACTCCTTCACTACGGATGGAATGTCTCGTGCATTGGTCACTAATATTGAATGCGCCCCAAAGGTCATCATCGCCACGCAATTTGCTGTGAATGCAAAAATATGATAAAGAGGCAATGGACACAAAGCCACTTCTCCACCCTCCTCCAGATAGGGAACCATTAGGGATCTTATTTGAAGGGCATTTGAAACCAGATTCCTGTTTGTGAGCATGGTACCCTTGGATACACCGGTGGTTCCACCCGTATATTGTAGTGAAATGGTTCTGTCTGGATCCTGAGGAGAAGGCTTTATACTGAACTTTTTTCCTTCTTTTATGGCATGGCTAAAGGTGATCGCATTAGGAAGGTTGAATTTGGGCACCATTTTCTTTACAGACCGAACTACAAAATTGACCAAAGTACCTTTAATTGGCCCCAAAAGTTCTCCTATACTGGTTTTTATCACCACTCTGATGTCAGTGTCATCAATAATCTTCTCCAGGTTGGCGGCGAAATTTTCAGCAATTATAATTCCCCGGGCACCTGAATCGGTAAATTGATGCTTCATCTCTCGTGGCGTGTAAAGCGGATTGGTATTTACTACTACAAGACCGGCTAATAGGCAGCCATACAGAGCAATGGGATATTGAAGCGTATTTGGCATCATTAGTGCAACCCGGTCACCGGGTTCAAGTCCTCTTGATTGGAGATAGGCTGCTAATCTGGAAGCCCTTTCCCTCAATTCCTTGAAGGTAATGGTTTTTCCCATACAAGTAAAAGCCGGTTTATCTCGGAATTTATTCACACAGTGCTCCAGCAGGGCCAATAAAGAGGAATATTCATCCACATTGATATTTGCAGGGACACCATTTGGGTAATTATTCAACCAGGGCCTATTGTTGTCTTCCATATCCAAAATTATTTTGGTAAAAATAGCAAAAGGAGTGAACCTGGCAAATTTTCATCCTACAAAAACTTTTCCCATCTAAAAAAAGCCCCTTTATGACGGTTTATTTTTTGTGCAATTAAACTGTTCCCGACTGTTGGTGTTTAAGGAAAGTATGGCAGGGTACCCTTTGCGCAAACCTCTATTTAATGGAAATTAAAAGTCTGAAATTAATTGTCCTTAAAAGTTCGGTAGCCGGATTTCCCGGACATCTGAATTGAATGCGATAGAATGTGCCCTTAGGGTATCAGATACTCTTTAAGAAATTGGATAGTTTTTTCAAACGAGGCGAGATTGGCCTCTTTATAACCTTCTAGACTACCCCCGGTGTCTGAAAGGGTGCGATGTAGCCATTCTTCAGTTGGAACAATGCTGGTTGGGTGGTGGAAATAATGTCCAGCGTCGGGAAAATTCAAATGGTAAACGGCACTTTGGTAATTGCTTTTTTGAAGTCTGTGGATAATTTTTGAGCACATGTTTTCTGAAGGCCAAATCAAATCCTCACTTCCAGAAAACAGCAATATCGGAGCATTGATTCTCTCCACAGGAATAATTACTGAATCACTTACAGGGTTTTCCGGACCGTTCAAATAAAAATTGAGGATTTTATTGAAACCTCTGCTGAGATCATATGGCTGAAAGGGCAGGTCCTTACCACCATAAGACCAACTGGACTTCTTTTCCCACCAGTTGCTAAAATTAATTCCCTGCCATATTAAACTGGAGGGAACGACAGCGACAATAGCAGAAGCTTGTACAAAGCCTGAACCTAGCAGTAAGGCGAGTTCACCCCCTTTTGACACACCCATAATACCCAGAGAGGAGCTGTCCACTCCATTTTGTTTTTTCATCCAATCCCAGGCGAATATAAAATACTCGAGCGGGATGGACTCAAGGTTCTCCGGCAAACCATCAACACCATGATAAGACAAGGCCAGAACAGCCATGTCAAGGCTTTCTGAAAGGTACTCTCCCCAATTTCTTCCATACCCATTGCCCCCTTCTGAACCTCCAAGCACCAAAATTGCTGGAAAGGATTCACCATCCGGCACATACCAGTCCCAAATTTTCGGCTTGAGTACCAGAGAATCCCAAGTCGAAATATTTAAATATTGGGACTCCTCAAGGCCAAGGTTTTGCTGAGCAGAAAGGGAGCTCACAATCGTCACAGAAATCAGTAAAGAGATGAAAAAAGCAGTGATTAAGCCCAACAAGGATGAAGACCGGGTAGAATATTCAACAGACCGTCGCAATAATGACACAATCATGCGCGTGTCCTTATTTGTTGGACTGATTTAGGTAGTGCTTAAGAGCCATGGTCATAGAGGGAAACTCTTTCGAAGGAGCCTCTATATTTATAGTAAGACCTTTTTCCAGCACGGCATTGCTGGTACTGTTTCCAAAAACAGCTATCCTGGTTTCATTCTGCTTGAAATCCGGGAAGTTTTCATAAAGCGACTTGATACCAAGTGGACTAAAAAATACCAGAACGTCGTAGGTTATATTGGACAAATCAGAAAGATCGCTGCTTACAGTCCGATACATCATGGCCTCCTGAAAATTAAATTTCTTCTCTTTGAGGTAGTTGATAACAGGTACACTGCCGAGATTGGAGCAAGGGACTATGAACTTGTTAGTTTTTCGGTGTTTCATTAATGCATTGTGCATATCCTGAATAACTCGCTTGCCGAAAAAAACTTTGCGCTTTCTGTAAAGTATAAACTTCTGAAGGTAATTTGCAATGGCCTCCGTTAGACAGAAATACTTGGTCTCCATGGGCATTTTGATTCTCATATCCTCACACATTCTGAAGAAGTGTTCTATTGAATTCAAACTGGTAAAAATAACACAATTGAATTCATCGGGTCTTATCCTTGTTCTTCGGAATTCTTTTTCAGGAACTGCCTCTACATGAATAAAGGGTCTGAAGTCAATTTTTATCCCAAATTTTTCTTCCAACTCAAAGTAAGGTGAGCGGGCAGGTTGAGGTTGGGATACCAGAATACTCTCTACTCTCTTGTAGGACTCTTTGGTTTTAGCGTTAGCTGTCATGCACTTTTACGGTTTTTTATCCTGATAATCAAATACTAATGGATATAAAAAACTTCCCCAATAACACCAAAGGGGCGATTTCGACGGTGCAAAGATAGATAAAAAAATGAAATTGGTTGGTTATTAAATATTTACTGCCGATAAAAAGACCGCGGAGCTGTCTTAAAAAATAAAGCATGATTACCATTGCAAGAGCAAGATACATTGCGCTGGAAGCTAAGATATCCGGAGCAAAAGCTATGAACGCATTGAGCGGGAACAGGACCAGACCCAGAAAAATATTAAAAATATAAATGGTGAAATAAAATTGTCGCAGCTCTTTTCTCGCTCCTACAAACAAGCTCAAGTAACCGGTAAAAATATATCTACCCAGGTAAATGAGTGTAACTAATCCCGTAGTCTGCCAAAGTTTAATATCGACGGGCCAATTGAGGGCCTCCCGTGCTAAAAACAACACAAACAATCCCATGTTCACCAAAAAAACAATAAAGAGAAACAGCAACTGAAGAGAAGTGCTTCCCTTTTGTTCCCTAAGGAAATAATTGAGGAAATTGTGATTGATCAAAGAGCGGTAAATGCGATCCATAATTGAACGATCTACTGCAACGACCAGTGCTATTATTATAGACACCAATAGAAATATGAACAACAAAAAGTTATTGTCGGATTTTTCACTGGGATCAACAGAAATAGAAGGTGGCTTAAAAACTTCTGTTTCAACATCAGGCCTTTCATGAATTTCCTCAACTGGCTGTTCATGTTCACCTGATAATTTTTCTCCCTCAAAAATTTCACGGGGCAACTCACTCTCGTTAATGGGATAGGTATCCTCCTTTTGAATAATGGCCTCATCTTCCCCTACCCCATCCTCTCTAGGGATAATTTCCTGCACCCCTGAAGTATCTTTGAGCTGATTCAATTCCTCCACGACATCTTGCTGCAATCGGTGTTGCAAGTCAAAAGGATTTTGGGCATCCGCTGTCAGAGCAAATGAGACAGATACAAAGAAAAACAACAGACCAATTATGTGGGCTTGCATCTTTGAAATGAATTTTATCAAATTCAACTAACAAATATATGTTCTTTTTCTATGTCAGAATCGAATTTATAAAATTTTTTCTGAATGATTCTTATAGGAGATATTAGTTTCAGCGTCCCACGCGATCGGAATCAATTGAAGCGAAAAAATAAAAGGGGAAGGGAGGCGATC
Source organism: Saprospirales bacterium (assembly GCA_007695145.1). Lineage (GTDB taxonomy): Bacteria > Bacteroidota > Bacteroidia > Chitinophagales > Saprospiraceae > PWJY01. The sequence goes on from REEI01000046.1 coordinate 27,625, forward strand.
TGGGCCAATGATTTTTAGTATCCTGGTTCAGAAAAAATCTAAAGGAAAAACCTTCTTTGCATTACATCACCCAATCTATCCTTATCTACACGCTTTAAGTTTGACTTCGGTATTCAATGAACTGTCTTTAAACACTCGACCTATTTCATTTAAAAAGAAGTGCGAGACCTGGGTAAATGAATGGTGAAGCACCTCGGATTTTTAGCGGAAAAGAGGCTAAGCTTTCTTGAAATTCCCTTAATTTAAGACTAAAGCACCGGGCAATATGGTTTACTTTAAGTCATAATTTGACTTAGATATCACATTAAAAAGATCATATTTTTACCTTTGATCAGGAATTCAATACAGTTTGATAACAGAAAAATCTATGGTTGAGCTTTTTATTTACAAAATAATGGGCAGGTCACTGCTTTTGAAGTTGCTTTTGATACTACCAATTTTTGCAGTACTTGAATGCCCGGAAGGTTTTACCCAACAAAGCCCGGCTGAGCGGAACTTCAAGATAGGAAATCAGCTTCAGTTGGAAAACATCCAATCGGGGTCGATCCACTTCCGAAATCTTGATGACAACAGAGCTTTAAAGGCTATTCATGTATGTAAAATGGATGAGTGGCAGGAGATGGATCAAAGGTCCTCACTATTCCAAATTGACAATTTGGAACCAGCCACTGTATATCGCACTTCATTAGCGTGGGAACATCTTGATGGCAGCCGGGATACTAGTTTTCATCTTCCTGTCATTACTCGGTCCAACTCCAGCGGTGAAATACTGGTTTATTTCAATAGTTCTGTGGAAACAGAGTTCTCCAATGGGGCTATGGCCGTTTCAACCAGTGGTACCGTGCTGCGGAATACGATTATCGAGAAAATTGATCAAGCCTCTACTTCCATAGATGTAGCTGCGTACAACAACAATCGCTCTGAAATAGTCCAGGCGCTGAATAATGCTGCTAATCGCGGAGTCCGGGTTAGGTATGTAGCTGAAGGGGAAAATGCCAATACAGCACTCAATACCTCCCTTGCCTTTCAGGTATTGGAGAGAAACGACGATGATGGCATCATGCACCATAAGTTTCTGGTTATAGATGTAGAAGATGCCGAAAACTCCTGGGTTATTGCAGGTTCCACCAATTTGACTACCCAGCAAATCGCCACGGACAACAATCACATGCTTTTCATCCAGGACCAAAGTCTGGCAGTGGTGTATGAAATGGAGTTCGAAGAGATGTGGGGCAGCAATACGTCTACTCCTAACCCATCCCAATCAAGATTCGGGGCAAACAAAAGAGACAATACTCCTCATTGGCTCATGGTAGGCGATGTGCCTGTACAGTCATACTTTTCTCCTTCAGATAATACTGCATTCCATATCTCAGCTACTCTGCAGGAAGCGGAGGAAAACATCTCCTTTGCACTGCTTCTATTTACGCACAACCCACTGGCTGAAACCATCATCCAAAAACACTTTCAGGGCTTAAATGTACGAGGACTCATCAACGATATTGACGCAAGTGGAACAAGGTACCCCAAACTCAAAAGCAATAACATCAACGTCCATCCAAACGGTGTAAGTGGGGTGCAACTCCATCACAAATACGCCATAATTGATGCAGATGCTGCCACCACTCAGCCAAAGGTCATTACTGGTTCTCACAATTGGACCAACCGTGCCAACAATCACAATGATGAGAATACCCTTATCATTCACAGTACCGATATTGCCAACATTTTCAGACAGGAATTTGAAGCCAGGTGGTGCGAAAGCGTCAGTGAACAATGTCTGGTCAGTTATACGATAGACAATCGAAAAGTCACTGGCCCATATTTCACCGTTTTTCCTAACCCCGGCAATGGCCGAATACAAGTAGATCTTAAGGACATGAATGCAACTGCCCTTAACAGTTTATTGGTTCTCGACCAGCTGGGAAGAATTATAAAGGGGAAAATGAATGTATCTGAGTCTTTGAAGCTTGACATGACGAACTTTCCTGATGGGCTATACCATGTGGTCATCAAATCAGATCAGGGCGTGCATCAGGTTCCAGTCATTATTGCCAGGTAAAGGAATGAAAGTATTCGAATTCAAAGACTTTCGTCTTTGCCAGGCCTATGGAGTTATGCCCTTGACGACTGATGCCATAGTTTTAGGAACCTGGTCAAAGGTAGTTGGTACAGAAATTCTTGACGTAGGTACCGGCACTGGAATTCTCTCACTCATGTTGGCTAACCGGCACAATGATGTCAATATTTTGGCTATTGACAACTGCAGCCATTCCATCCTTTTCACGAAGAAAAATGTTAACAATTCCCCTTTTAGAAATATACGAGTGCAAATGAGGGATTTTTTCGAGCTCGAAGAAAAAAGGTTTCATCATATCATCAGTAACCCTCCCTTCTTTAAAAACAGCCTGCAAAGTAAGGACACTTTTAAAAACAGCAGTAAACACTACAGCAAAGGACTCTCCCCGGAAACTCTCCTTGAAAAAGCATCTGAACTACTGCTTCAGGAGGGTGTGGTGAGTTTGATTGTACAGTCTGGACGAGAAGACGAGTTGATCTTTCTAGCAAAGAACAGGGGATTGCAATGCATCCGAATGGCATATTTAAAGCACCAACCAAGCAGAAAGGCCCACAGGGTTTTAATGGAATTCAAGCTTATCAAAGCACAAATTAATTTTGAGTGTGAGGAAATAATTATTAGGGGGGAATCCGGAGAATACACCCATCAATTTATCAATCTAACGAGAGAATTCTACACCATTTTTTAATTTCTCAGAGAGAAAAACTCTCACCACATGCACAGGTTCGAGCCGCGTTGGGATTATTGAAGTAAAAGCCTTTGCCGTCCAATCCACCAGAAAATTCAAGTGTGGTATTGCACAAATAGAGGAAACTCTTGAGGTCTGTTACGATCTTCACCCCTTTGTCCTCAAAAATCTGGTCATTTTCCCTGTTCTCATTATCAAAAGTCATATTGTAGGTAAGACCGGAACAACCACCACTGAGCACTTCTACCCTTAGAAAGTAATCCTCTCCGTAATTTTCTTTGGATCTTATCTTGTCAATTCTCTCTTTTGCGCTTTCTGCTACAAAAACCATTGCTATTGATTTAACCAATTTTAACAGAAACAAGTTGATCAGGCAAATAGTTCGCTTCAGCTCAAAGGAAAAAACCCTCAAAAGAAATAGGACCAAGCTAAAGTGGGAGGTTATTTTTTCTAAAATAAACCAATACCAGTCTAACTAACATTTCTTTCAGTTCGGTGAGATCTGGTTTGTAGATTCTTGCCTCCTACACTCCCAAACTAAACACTTAACTTAGGGCCGAATTATGACAAACCTCTTGGTGGAAATAATATTATTGTTTTGATCCACCAGAGAATACAGATAAGTGCCGGGGTGAAAGTGGCTCAGATCTGCCTTTGCACGTTTGCTCCCATCCACAAAAAAGGTGGACTCCCACTTTGCTACCCCGAGTATGTTTCTCACTCTAACCGTATAGCGGCCCGGGGCCAGATCTACAAAGTTAAGAGACACTAGCCCATAGCTGGGATTGGGAAATACATATAAACCGCTTTCATTGGGTATAGCGGCGTGCAAATCTGCTGCAGTGAGATCATTGTAGATATACTCAGCTCGGACCACCTCTCCGGTGCGATCGGTATGAAGCGTAACAATGGGTTCTTTTTCCTGCTCGTCGTAATAGTAATAGGTAACTGATTGCTGTGTTCCGGGCTGACCAATGCCAAAGATGTCAGATACGTCTATCCATGGGAAAAAGCCGGATTTAACATCGATTCTTGTTCTACTCGTTTCTGTTCGCTTAATTCTCAATACATTAAACACCTGATCTTTGAGCAGAAGGATTCCCCATCCATCGGCTGCTTCAGTTCGATCTACTTGCACTCTCAAGCGTATACTATCCGGCCGAAATGGAAAGTCAGCAAATAGAGTATCCGGAAAATTGGAAATCGAAAGAGGAAAAATTAAGGAGCTGCTCTGTTCATAAATGTCGCCATAAGCGACCATCGACCTTTTGCCTGATAGAGGTGGAAAATACCTGCCGCTAAGCCGAGCCCCCATATTGATAGGATCGGTTCCGGCTACTCCCAGCTCGGAGATTTTTTCTTCCGAGAGATGAAAGTAGTTCTCCAACCCATCGCTCAACTTGAGTACTGCATTGGCATTGGGAAATGTCCTGGCAGCATTTCCTTCCGAAACATCTCTGAACACGGTCTCCAAAACAAAAATCCCCTGTAGAGGAGAAAAATCCCAAACGCGATCACCTCCACTTTCCCCCGGATTCAGTCCTATTGGGAAATTATCAACCATTTGTCTCAAAGTGTCACCCACTTCAGGCATCGACTGTGGTGACAATACAACTTGCGCTCCTGCAAAAGAAGGCAGAAAGAGGATTAATGCCGAAGCAACCCATTTGTTGAGTAATCCTTTCATTAGGTATTGGTCTCGCTTAGAGATTGCAAGTTAATGAATTTATAGTATTCTCCCCTCTTTTCGATCAACTCGGAATGGGACCCTGCTTCCACTACCCGACCTTCATCCAATACCACTATCTGGTCAGCATTTTTTATGGTAGAAAGCCTGTGAGCCACTACAATGGAGGTTCTACCCTTCATAATATGGTCCAGGGCATCCTGAACCAATTTTTCAGATTCTGAATCCAGAGCCGAGGTAGCCTCATCCAATATAAGCAGCGGGGGATCTCTTAAAATAGCTCTTGCAAGAGCTATTCGCTGCTTTTGACCACCCGACAACAAATTTCCTCTATCGCCTACATTGTTCAAGTATCCCAGGGGTGTTTCCATAATAAATTCATGAGCATTGGCCATTTTCGCAGCCTCCTCTATCTGCGAGGACTCAATCCCTTCCAGACCAAATAGAATATTGTTCTCTATGGTGTCATTAAACAAAACCGGCTCTTGCGACACTACTGCCATTAACTTTCTGTAATCGATTATGCGCAACTTCCGGATATCTGTGCCGTCCATCAAAATAGAACCGGAGGTGACATCGTAAAATCTTGCAATTAAATCGGCCAGGGTACTCTTCCCTGAGCCTGATTTACCAACAAGTGCGGTGGTGGTACCCGCCTTTATGGTAAAGTTCACAGAATCGATTGCGGGGCGTTCACTGCCGCTGTACTCAAAGGAGACATTGTCCAAAATAATTTCACTTCTCAATTGCTCAACAGGCACTGGATTAGGCGGTTCCGGAAGTTTTTCCGCAGCCAGAAGAACCGCTTCCACTCTTTGTAAGCCAGCCATCCCCTTCTGAATGCTGTAATAGGCATTTGCAAAATTCTTTGAAGGATTGATGATGTAAAAAAAAGCCAGTAGAAAAGCCAGAAAAGCCTCAGATGATATCTCTCCACGAAAGACTGATTGAGCACCATAAAAAAAGAGGATACAAACCACTGTAATTCCTAGAAACTCACTTAGAGGAGAAGACAGATCCCGTCTCCAAAGGACGCGGTTCAGCACATATTTGTAGTAGTGATTGACCTTTCTGAAGCGATCTGTGAGAAACCCTTCAGCTTGAAAAGCCTTTATTACTTTTATACCTGAGACTGTCTCTTCCACAAAGCTCAATAACTTTCCTAGGGTTTCCTGAACGATGGTGGACTTCTTTTTCAATTGTTGGGAAATACCTCCGATGATCAGTGCTGTAACCAAAATCAGCCCAAAGACAAAAAGAGTCAGCCTCGGACTTATGTACAGCATAAAAAGCAGGCTTCCAAGTACCAAAAGAGGTTCGCGGACAGCTTTCTCCAAAGACTTGAGAATACTGCTTTCGACTTCCATTACATCCATTGAAAAACGGCTCATCAAATCACCTTTTTGTTTGCCGTCAAAATAGGCTACCGGTAGGGCGAGAATTTTGGCGAATAACATGGCTCGAAGATCGTGTACTATACCATTTCTTATGGGTGCCAAAAAGAAGAGCGCCAGATAGTGGAAGAGATTTTTTAGAAAAAAAAGAGTGACAATTATGGCACACATCACGAGCATTGCATCCCTCTGATCCATACTTTCCAAAAAGCTGAGAAAATGATATTTCAAATACTGATCCGCATTGGAAAGAGCGAAGGCCTCCTCAGGCACTACAGGGCTGCTGAGCTCCTGGTTTAAAAACAACTGAAAGAAGGGAATAATAGCCGGTAAACTAAAGACGGTAAACAATGCCATTAACAGGTTGGACAGCACATGTAGTGCAAGTGGCAACTTGTAATTCTTTAGCAGTGAAAGTAATCTAAGAAAACTGGCCATCCATCAATATCTTAGGCCGGGAGTGAATCCCGTCAATGCATAAAAAAACCCGTGTGTTATTCCGGTTTTTCAAACTTCCAGGTATTCATCAGTCCAGTGTGGTAGTTACCCTTCCTGAAATCCTCATTCCGCAACAGTAGTTTATGAAAAGTTACGGTTGTTTCAATACCTTCAATCACAAACTCATCAAGTGCGCGCTGCATTTTCAAAATGCACTCTTCCCGGGTCTGAGCTCTACAGATTACTTTTGCGATCATTGAATCGTAATAGGGAGACACCTGATAGCCGGCATAAACATGGGTATCAACCCTCACTCCATGCCCTTTAGGCGAGTGAAAGGAAGTAATGACTCCTGGACTAGGTCTGAAGTTATTAAAGGCATCCTCTGCATTGATTCTACACTCGATTGCATGAAGCTTGGGCGTATAGGACTTTCCACTAATGGGAATACCGGCAGCTACTTTTATTTGTTCTTTAATGAGATCGTGATCGATAACTTCTTCTGTCACCGGATGCTCCACCTGAATACGAGTATTCATCTCCATAAAATAGAAGTTGCGATCGGCATCCACCAGAAACTCAACTGTTCCAACCCCTTCATAATTGATATGCTTTCCGGCCTTAATAGCAGCCTCTCCCATCTTTTCTCTCAGACTCTTTGTCATAAAAGGAGAGGGTGACTCCTCCAATAACTTCTGATGGCGTCGCTGAATAGAACAATCCCTTTCAGAAAGGTGGGCCACATTTCCATGCTGGTCCCCAATGATTTGGATTTCAATGTGTCTCGGCTCAACGATGAATTTTTCAATGTAGATTCCATCATTTCCGAAGGCGTTTTTAGCCTCCTGACGAGCCATATTCCAGTTTTTGTCAAGTTCTGCCGCTTCATTTACTATACGCATACCTTTTCCACCACCACCGGCAGTAGCTTTTAGAATTACTGGAAAACCAATTTCCTCTGCCACCCTTCCGGCCTCCTCAATATCGCGGATGAGACCACCCGATCCGGGTACCACGGGCACTCCCGCTTTTATCATGGTTTCTTTTGCGGTAATTTTGTCCCCCATTCGTCGAATCATCTCAGGGCTGGGCCCAATGAATTTGATTCCATACTCGGCGCATATTTCAGCGAAGTCAGCATTTTCTGCCAAAAAACCATAACCTGGGTGAATCGCATCAGCATTGGTTATTTCCACCGCAGCCATAATTTTTGGAATACTAAGATAAGACTCTAGAGATGAGGGCGGTCCTATACAAACCGCTTCATCGGCAAATCTCACGTGCAAACTTTCGCGATCGGCGGTTGAATACACAGCAACAGTGCGAATTCCCATCTCTTTGCAGGTTCGAATGACCCTAAGAGCAATTTCACCTCTGTTGGCAATAAGTATCTTTTTGAACATTTTTCAGCGAATTGATGATCAATGAGAACAAAATCAGCACACCACTATGGGCTGTATCAGGAAGGATCGACAAGGAATAGTACCTGATCGTACTCTACCGGTGAGGCATCCTCTACCATCACTTTTACGATCTTTCCACTAACCTCAGATTCGATCTCATTGAATAGTTTCATTGCTTCCACTATACATACCACCGTGCCGACCTCAATGCGATCACCTACTTTTGCATAGGGCGGCTTGTCGGGAGCAGAAGCTCTGTAAAAAGTGCCCACTATGGGAGACTTCACCACGATAAGCCCTTCAGTACTGTCCTCTTCCTTTCCTGCTGAAGCCGATGGTCTATCATGGGCTTCGGAAGGAGCAGCCTCTTGGGGCGGTGAAGAAACACCTGCCTTTGAAGCTTGTTGAGGTGGAGGAGCGACAGGCGGTTGCACCTGCACCATAGGTTGGTGAGTCTGAATAACCTCCTGCCCACCTTTGCTGTATTTGTCTGTTCTGATCACCAGTTCAAAATCCCCCTGCTTCATTTTAAATTCAGACAAGTCCGACTTATTGATGGTTTTTATCAGATTTAGTAAGTCCTTATAATCCATAATGGTGTAGATTTTCAGTTGATTAATTTTTGGATAAAATCATTTTGCCCTTTCTACGTAACTGGCAGTGCGGGTATCGACCTTTATTTTGTCCCCGGTATTGATAAAAAGCGGCACCCTGACCTCTGCACCTGTTTCAATGGTGGCAGGCTTAAGGGTATTGGTGGCAGTATCTCCCTTTACTCCAGGCTCCGTATAGGTGATTTCAAATACCATATACTGCGGTAGTTCAACATTCAGCGGGATTTCCTTTTCAGCATGAAAAAGGACCTCAATTTCAGAGCCCTCTTTAAGCATACCGGGATTGTCGATCATATTGGCCTGTATAGCCACCTGCTCATAAGTTTCGTTGTCCATAAAGTGAAAACCCATATCGTCCTCATAAAGATATTGGAATTTCCTTCTTTCGACCCTGACGGGAAAAATTTTGTGCCCCGCCTGAAAAGTGTGGTCGAGAACTTTGCCGCTGCTAAGGCTCTTTAATTTAGTTCTTACAAATGCGTTACCCTTTCCGGGCTTTACATGCTGAAACTCCACAATGCTGAAAATATCGTTATTGTGTTCAATGCAGAGTCCGTTTCTGATATCAGATGTTGTTGCCATTCATTAAATTTTGTTGCAAATATACCTAATGTGTTGTTTATTCTTTAAGGATTAAGTGAAATGTTGGAGCTGGACGAAGTCACAACCAAATAGAATCAGGCAAATTCTCAGTCTTAAAAAATGTCGGTTGTGATAAATTCTCACTAGCTTCCATTGTAGGCCCATTTAATATAAGTGGCTCCCCATGTAAATCCACCTCCGAAGGCAACAAGGATTAAATTATCGCCTTTTTTTAGCTGTGATTCGTAATCCCAGAGGCAGAGCGGAAGTGTTCCGGAAGTTGTGTTGCCGTATTTGTGAATATTGATCATCACCCGGTCCATTGGAACGCCCGCTAAGGAAGCCACTGAGTTGATGATTCTCAGATTTGCCTGATGTGGTACCACCCAATTGAGATTGTCTGCAGTGAGATTGTTTCTGTTCATCACCAGCCCGATGGATTCTGCCATTCCTCTGACTGCATATTTAAATACCGACCGCCCCTCCTGATAGACAAAATGCTCGCGATTCATCACGGTTTCGACAGTAGCGGGCCGTAGAGAACCCCCTGCCTTCATGTGGAGGAAAGCCCTTCCGCTTCCATCACCTCCAAATGAACTGTCAATTATTCCCGTATCGTCTTCGCTCTGCTCAAGTAATACCGCTCCTGCACCATCCCCAAAAAGCACACAGGTAGCCCTATCGGTATAATCAATGATAGAAGACATAAAATCTGCACCTACCACAATCACCTTCTTACACATACCCGACTCAATAAACTTGGCGCCAGTAGTAAGGGAATATAGAAAGCCCGAACAAGCAGCATTGATATCAAAGCCAAAGGCATTATGGATTCCGGCTTTGTCACAAATTGTATTTGCATTGTCGGGAAAGATCAGGTCGGCTGTAACAGTTGCACATATAAGTAAATCAATTTCATCAGGGGATGTTCCCGTTTTTTTTAGTAGACCCCTTACTGCCTCAGCACCCATATCAGACGAGGCCCATCCCTTTTTCCTCAAAATTCTCCTCTCCTCAATTCCAGTGCGGGTTCTAATCCATTCGTCATTAGTATCAACTAACTTTTCAAGTTCACTATTTGTGAGCACGTCATCGGGTAGATAGCCCATGATTCCTGTAATAGCTGCTCGTTTCAACATTCACTAAAAATTTATGTAAGTAGCCTTGAGTAAGACTACAAAAAACGGCAAACTTAACACCAATTATCCAAATCTGGGAAGATTTTTAGTGATTTCAGAAAAGTTGGTCCGGAGAAAGAAAAGAAATAGATTATTTCAAAAATATGTCAAATATAAAATGGGGTTTCCTCCCAGCTGCATTCCTCTGATAAAAGTATCCCGCTTTAAATCTTTAACAGACCAGTTCTCCAGATTCAGAATAAAGATAAGTAGTCAAGTAATTTCCAATTAAACAATCGTACCAGGCTATTAAAGCACAAAAATCAGTCAGTCATAGTTGACTTCAATCGAGACAAGGGCTTGAATGGCGATCTTAAAAAAAAGCACCGATTTATGAACCATTGCTTCTGTCCCTAATGCGATAAAATAATAATAGAGCGGTTTAAATTGAACTGTCCTAAAATTAACCGGAGAAAGCATTTGAAAGTTAGAGCAGTTGATGCATGATCAATGGAGAAGGGACAACCTAACATTTCTTAGAGTATAGGGTGTTGGTAGAACATTGAAGCCAACCCAGCGTTTATTTAAAGAATAAAACAAGGTCATGATCAGAAAATTAACGCTCGCAGTCTTTATTTTTCTCAGTTACCAAATGAGTGCACAGGTAGGCATTTCTGTCGGATATCAATCCTTGAATTTTAATCCTGATGGAGCAGTAAGCACCTTTGATCAGCGATATGATGGTCCTGTTGTGACTGCAGATTACTGGTTCAGACTTCGAAATTATCGGGTGGAATTCAGGCCGGGTTTTACTTATGGGAGGTTAAATTCGGATGCTGTTAAAATAAATAAGTATCAGGCTGTTTTTTCTACCAGGATTTACCCTTTTTCATTCGACGATGATTGCGACTGCCCTACTTTTTCAAAACGCAGCGGATTCTTTGAGGATGGTTTTTTTCTAAGTCTGAATCCTCACTTTGGATGGTATGACTTTAGCGCTGCTGTTTTCGACCCTGAGCCTGACTATTCACTGGATGACCTCCTATTTCATATCGACATTGGCGCGGGAATTGACATTGGCTTTTCTGATCAATTTACCCTTACGCCCGAACTTCGCTATCGTTATATCCCAAGCATTGCCGGATCAGTTGACTCATCAGATGATATGCCCCGGCCAATTGAAGGGGCTATGAATGGCATATTTGCCAGTATTGGACTTACCTATAGATGGAACTAACTGTACCTCTTTAATATCTGCAGACTACGAAATACTAAGATTGGATCTCCATTGATTCTAAAAGTGGTGCAAACTTAATTTGACACAATAATTCCACCAATCTGGTTAGCAACTGATAGCATCAAGATAAAAATAGGCTTTGGATGGAAGCAGTAGAATAAGTCAGTAAATAGAGCTACAGGGGTCGTCAACCCATTTCAGCTACCACCTCCTTAACTTCAGGAACCATCCTTTTGAGCATACCCTCAATACCTGCCTTGAGCGTAACGGTACTTGAGGGGCATCCACTACAGGCACCTTGCATAACCAAAGTAACTACCCCATCTTGAAATCCTTTGAACTCTATATTCCCTCCGTCCATTTCAACTGCGGGTTTAACATAGGTCTGCAGCATGTCTTTGATTTTGACAACGATATCTACATCATCTCCGTCGTATTCCTGCTTTTCCTTTTCCCATTCAAGTTTTGCTTCTGTGTATCCTTCATTGACAATCGGGTGGCCTGAATCAAGATACTCTTTGAGTTGATTTTTCAATTGGAGCATAATGTCCTCCCAATTGTAATTAAACTCTTTAGTAATGGTCACAAAGTTATTGCAGATATAAACACCCTTAATGTATGGGTTCTTAAACAGGTCTATGGCCAAAGGACTCCATTCCTCTGCCTGTTCTTTGTCCTGAAAGTCAGCAGTTCCTTCAAAGAGCATTCGGTTGGTAACATATTTTAGAGACTCGGGGTTTGGAGTTTGCTCAGTATAGAGCATCACCGGATTTTTTGTCGCTGTTGTCATAATTTTATTACTTATTTAGAAGTGTTAACGATGCAAAGGGGATAATGGTTGACATACGTTCAGATAATTTTATTTTGCCTTATAGAAGAACTGATTAAATTAAAACCAATTTTAAAGGGCATGGAATCTAATTGGCTAAAACTTGTGCTTTGAAGGCTAAAATTTTGTTCCCAATAGTCAAAGTTCCGAACTCAGATTCTTTCACTCATTCTCTGGTTGGGTGGGGGCCAGAATCCGTTAGATCAATCTACTCGTAGCGCAGCGCTTCAATAGGATCTAACCTGGATGCTTTTATTGCAGGATAAAGCCCCGAGATCAATCCCACCAGAGTGGTAGTTATAAATCCAAGTATAATCCAACCCCAGGGTATAATAAAATTGCCTCCAAGGAAAACTGAAACCAGATTGCCCACCAGTATACCCAGGATGATCCCCAGGATTCCACCAATTTGGCAAATGGTTACCGCCTCGATTAAAAACTGTGACACTACGGTTTTTCTGGTGGCGCCCAGGGCCTTTATAATCCCTATTTCTTTCGTTCTCTCCGTAACTGAGACGAGCATAATATTCATCAGTCCAATAGCGGCACCCAGCAGAGTTATAAATCCTATAGCTATAGCTCCCAACCTCATTGTAGTGGTATTTTCACGTATAATTGAGACCAAATTTTGGCTGTACTCAATTGCAAAATCGTTTTCCTCACCCACTCTTATTCCCCTTACATTCCTCATAATGCCAATGGAGTGTTCTCGGGCATCGTCTAACGACAAATTAAAGGGCACCTGAACAGTAATATTAAAATTGGTGCGATCAGTAGCATAAAATCGTCTGGCGTTGATGAGCGGGATCAACACAATCCTATCACCAGCCTGTGCAAAAGTAGCACCTTGCCTCTCCAAAATCCCCACAACTGTATATCTCCTTCCATCCACTGTAACATGTCTTCCGACTGCTCTTTCATTCTGCCCATTGAATAATAGATTCACAATGTCTTGTCCAATAACAGCCACCTGAGAACCATTTTCCAGTTCTACCTGTGAAAAGTAACGGCCAAAGCTTATTTCTCTCCCAAATACTGCGGGATAACTCTCATCCACACCTTCCAATACTACATTGGGGTTGGTTTGTTCTGTTCCATGGGTAATGGTGGCATTGGATTTTGCGGTCTGTCTGATTGAAACCAGGGAAGGAAAGTCCATACTCTCCTTGTAAGTCATCGCCTGTCTAAATGAAATAGGATCGCCGGCCCGGACCATTCTCCCTCCTCTGCGCCCGGTAGTTTCCACATTCCTGCGATCTATAGTAAATGAATTTGCTCCAAGGCTGGCAAAGTTATCGCTCATGGAATAAATCGCTACATCAATAGCAGTGAGAATACCGACAATGGCCATTATACCAAAACCAATGATGAGCACCGTCAAAACCGATCTGAGTAGGTTGGCGCGAATATTTGTAAGCGAAATCCTCAAATTTTCTATCCATCGGACCATTGTACAAAGTTATACCTTGCTAAAATTAATCGAAACTGTTTTCGACTAAACGACATCTAGGGGCAGACGAAATCAACCAAAAACCTTCCTTATTACCTTAAGCATGTCATTGTGCAAGTGTGAATTGGTTGCCAATATAGTTTTATTTGTTACAAATTGAGGTGAATCATTCCAGCAACTCACTTTGCCACCGGCTTCACTCAAAATGAGAGTCCCGGCCGAGACATCCCACTCATTGAGACCGTATTCATAGAAGCCATCAAACCTCCCGGCAGCGGTATAAGCCAAATCGATAGCAGCTGATCCCAACCTTCTGACACCTCTTGTTTTTACCAGAAAATAATTCAAGAGTTCAAGATAAGACCCAAGCTGAGAAAAGTCTCTGTAGGGAAATCCGGTTGCAATAAGAGCGCTACCAATCTCTACGGTCTTACTAGTTCTGATTGGCCTGCCATTCAATCGGGCACCTCCTCCCAGGTAAGCAGTGAAAACTTCATTCAAATTTGGCTCCGCTATAGCACCCATTACTACCCTATCCTGTAGTTTTAGAGAAACACTGACAGAGAAAATCGGGAGTCCATGCACATAATTTGTGGTTCCGTCCAAAGGGTCTATAACCCAGGTGAATTCCTTTATTTCATCCTCCGTAATGTCCTCCTCGGTTAAAAATCCGGAGCCTGGCATTAATTTAGCCAGTTTAACCACCAACATTTCCTGAGCCTTCCGATCTATATCAGACACCAGGTCATTGCGCCCCTTAAACTCCACGCTTGCGGAGTCAAAATTAACTGCTTCATTCCTGATCCAAAGTGCCGTGTCAGATACAATCTTTGAAAGTGGGTTTTCAAGCTCACTTCCCCTTGAGAATTTTTCCATTAACTTTTATTTCGTTGTTGATAGTCCTAAGAACTATCCATTCTCTCCATTGAATAATTTAATCAGAATAGTTTAACACAAAAACAAGAGAATAGATCAGTTTATAACGAGACTTATAATACGGGTGGAATAGCTGGACTTCTTCAAAAAACCAAACAGATAAGCACTCTACATCCAATACCTACTTCAGGGAATGACAACCATTTAATTTATCAAATCTCCGGCCACAGGCGAAGCATTAGAAGTATTGCACCACTAGAAAGTAAAGTGGTAGTCCAAGCGTGATATTCACAGGGAAGGTAATGGCCAGGGCCATGGGCAGAAATAAACCTGGATTGGCCTTTGGAACACTTACCTTCATAGCGGCAGGTACAGCAATGTAAGAAGCACTGGCAGAAAGAACAGCCAATATAAATCGATTGGAAATGTCGTCTGTGAAAAAGCCGCTAAAATAGGCAGTAGCGACACCATTTAGTATCGGAATCAGAATGCCAAATGCTAAGGGAAATGCCCCGTAAGAAAAGAGTGACTTAAGCTTCCTCCCGCTTGTGATGCCCATATCTAGCAGAAAAATAGCCAAAAAGCCTTGAAAAATATCGGTTGTAAATGGTTTAATACCCAGGGCCTGTTCTTCTGAAGCAAGAAATCCGATGAACAGACTACCAATTATCAATAATACGCTTCCATTCGTAAATGAGTGCTTAATAATGGTTCGCTTTTTCAAGGTGAAATTGCTGCTGATATCATACTTATTGATAAGAATGAGACCAACTACAATTGCAGGTGCTTCCATCAAAGCCATAATAGCAACCATATGACCATTGAGTATCAAGTCCTGACCCTCGAGGTAAGTCACAGCAACCACAAAAGTCACAGCGCTAATAGACCCATAGGCCGCTGCTACCGCACCCGAATCATAAACATTAAGTCTCTTTCTAAGGAGGAAGAAAGTATATAGTGGGACGAGAATAGATGTAGCTAATGCAAATAAAATCTCACTAAAGACTTGAAGGGTAAGTATCTCACGCGACATTTCCTGGCCTCCCTTGAATCCTATGGCAAAGAGAAGGTATAGAGAGATAAATTTTGAGGAGTTTGGGGGTATTTCAAGGTCGCTTTTCAAATACACCGCGACAATACCGAGGATAAAAAACAGTAGTGACGGGTTTGTCAGGTTCTCCAGAATTAAATAAAAATCCATAAAAAGATTTTAAACCGACAGTGAATTATCATCCGGGAAAACATGTTCCGGACGGCCTCAGGAATTTTATGATCTTTCCAATAAGGATGCACAAAAGTATTTATTATATTTTGAAGTGCTGATATCGTGTTTCATTAATTTGGCCCCTGGAGCTTTTTACCTGAAAACAAACTGCACAAGAATAATGGTCTGACGGATGGCCATCAAGGTCCCTCCATTTCCAGTACCGTAAAATCCCTGACATCTACATAGTCCTCATGCCCGTGATCAGTATTGATGATAATTCCCCCCAACAATGCAACCTGGCGACAAGAAAATTCACTCTTAGCTGAAACAACAAGATTATTTATGGCGGTTGCTATCTTTGAATATGCCATTTCGGTTGCACTGAGGATGGGGTCTCTGGCATTCATCAACCTCTCTTTACTTTCGGAAAGGCAGTCAAGAAGGTAGTACTCCTGATAATCGAAATCTCTTGAGAAACCATCCTCATAAATGGGGGGAATCTTACCCAGTATACTGTCCAAAGCCAAAGCAATGGCGCCGCAACAAGTGGTATGCTTTTTCTGTCCATACCTGAGTATTTTTCCAATACCACCTTCAGAATTTATGCCAATATGAGGGCCAAAAAAGATAAAAGCATAACCCTCGTCAGGGACATGATGAGCGAATGCAACCATCCCCGTGCGACCAGTAAATGGAAAACCTGAAAGACCTCCCATTACAAATGGGCGTTCGTGTATATTTCTAAACTCAGCAGAAATATTGACATCATCTGAACAGATTGAGGTGGCAAAAAGGGTTTTATTAAGATCAAAACCGTAGCCCTCCTGAACCAATTTAAGATAATCCCCAGTGATTACCGATGCCGGTTCTGCTTTAGGATAAAAGGCAGTTACTTGTTTCCGCATAGTAGTAAAAAAGATTAGACCAACAAATTGATGTCTTCTACACCCGGCGGTCGGCTTGAAATGAACCCCTCACCAAATTCCGCACCGCAATAGCGACCATAAGTACGGGCTTTGCCAACCATTTGTTCCATAAATGACTCAGTTGAGATAGGAGTTTCCGGCTCCCGTGAGTCCGGGTCGAAAAATTGAGACTTAAAGCACTTAATGAGCTCCATTTTTGCTTGAATGTGAGGTGTGATATCAACCACAAAATCTGGGATAAGATGGCGGTCCTGAATGTAGTGCAATAAGAGATTAGGGCGCCAGGCTGCCATTTCGGCCCCTTCCATTTCCAGCCTCAGGGAGCGGAGTCCGGCAAGGAAAAAAGCCTCTTTGGCAATTTCAGCTGCCCTTCCGTGATCGGGATGTCGATCAGCAGGCGCATTTGCGAGTACTAATTTTGGCTGAGCCTTACGAATATAGGCGGCTACTCTGGATACGCTATTTCGGTCATACGGATTCATAAATCCATCCGGCAATTCTGCATTCCACCTGAATAAAGCCCCCATCTTTTCCGCAGCCTCCAAGGACTCTGCCTTTCTAATCTCCGGTGTTCCTCGTGTTCCCATTTCGCCCAAGGACAAATCCAAAAGTCCAATTGTATAGCCGGACCCTTTCTGTTTTAATAAAGTCCCCGAGCAACTCAACTCAACATCATCGGGATGCGCCCCGATTGCCAATATATCTACCATTTATTTTTTTTCATTCAAGCGTGTAAAATCCAATCTACTTTTAAAGAAGTACCATGAGATCAAGCTAAAGTTTGAGTTACCTACTTTATTCTACTTGAGAAAAAGGTAAGCTTACCTGAACGCCTCACATCCCAAAAAACTAATCTCATTCACATAAAAATCACTCAAATCCAACTCCAATATTTTTCTCTTTTGCTCAACGCCAAATTCACCAGGTCAACAGTACTGAACCCCAGGTAAATCCACTTCCAAAGGCTGCCAGACAGACTAGATCTCCGCGCTGAACTACCCCCTGTTGTACTGCCTCTGATAGTGCTATTGGGATGGAGGCGGCCGTGGTATTCCCATATTTCTGGATATTACTGAATACTTGATCATCCCTCAGCCTCAACATTCTCTGCACGAACTGACTGATCCTTAGGTTGGCCTGGTGAGGCACCACCAACTTCAGCTCTTCAGCCTTTTTTCCGGCTGTATTCAGTGCCTTCATGATCACTTCTGGAAATTTCTTTACAGCAGTTTTAAACACAAGCTGCCCATTCATGTAAGGAAAGGTCATGCCATCGTCCAGCATTTTTTGAGTGATAAAAATAGGATCCCACTTATTTTCGGAATACCCCATTTCATCCTTATTGCCATGAACACCTCCATGAGCTCCAGGATTAATAAAGGCGAGTTCTTCAGCATAGGTGCCATCCGCATGTAAATGAGTGGTGAGAATTTCAGATGATTCTCCTTCCCTTGAGGGTTGAAGCACTACCGCTCCTGCACCATCGCCAAAAATTACGCTCACATTTCTACCTCTAGTAGTAAAATCGAGGCCCATGGAGTGCATTTCTGCTCCCACGAGCAGAATATTTTTGTAGTGACCGGTTTTAATAAACTGATCAGCTATAGACATACCATAGACAAAACCTGAGCACTGATTCCGCACATCCAGCGCACCTATTTCAGTAGAAGTTATGCCCAATTCCCTCTGCAGGAGCACCCCACAACCAGGGAAGAAATAATCCGGACTCAAGGTTGCAAAAATGATGAAGTCAATTTCTTCTGCTTCAATGCCAGCATTTTCAATAGCCTTGCGAGCAGCTTTGGCACCGAGGATGGTAGTATTTTCTTTAAACCTCTCCCCAAACCTCCGCTCTTCTATTCCAGTTCGCTCAATGATCCACTCATCAGAGGTATCCATTACTACTTCTAACTCAGCGTTGGTAACTATCCTTTCCGGAACGTAATGTCCGATCCCTGCAATTTTTGTCCTATTCATTTTATGATGCTTTTTTGTAGCCGCAATTTACGGATAATCCAAAAAATAAACCAGTTTGGGTACTAATCCAAGTAAAAAGGTTGCAGGACTTGAAACTAAACCTTATGCAAAATGTATCAAAGTTTCACTTCCCATCCCCTTTACCACCCTTAGTCTATACTTTTTACTTTTTGTAGAACAGAGCGGACTGACCCGTGTTCAATCAGAAGATTTGCGGCACGATCAGGATCTACATTCACCAACTCAACCACCATCCTAATTGCTCTTTCCCTCAATTTGTTGTTACTGAGTTGCATATCTACCATTTTATTACCCAGGACTCGGCCAAGGCGAACCATTACAGCGGTACTGATCATATTTAGGACCATTTTTTGGGCAGTTCCCGCTTTCATTCGAGTACTGCCGGTAACAAATTCAGGGCCGGTAACTACCTCAATAGGGTGATCTGAAAAGCGTGTAACAGGACTGCCCGGATTGGAGGTAATGCAAGCTGTAAGCACTCCTTCCATTTGGGCCTTTTCCAAGCCTCCCATCACATATGGAGTAGTGCCGGAAGCAGCGATTCCCACCAGACAATCTATGGGGCTAATATTGAATTGGGAGAGGTCTCTCCAGGCACCCTCATAATCATCCTCTGCCCTTTCAACTGCCTTTCTAATCGCCCGATCTCCTCCGGCAATAATACCTATGACCCAATCATGAGGAACTCCAAAGGTAGGGGGACATTCGGAAGCATCTAATATGCCCAATCGACCACTAGTCCCTGCTCCAATATAAAACAGTCGACCACCCACCTCCATTCTCTTTACAACCGAATCAATAAAGGCCGATATTTCAGGTATTTTTTTTCTTACAACTTCGGCCACTTTTGCATCTTCCCGATTGATGTTTGCGATTAATTCAGTGGTTTCCATGGTCTCCAGATGATCATAGAGAGAGTCCTGTTCAGTAATTTTTTTCATCGGCATTAATTTTTTGATGCCAACAAATACAATATGGCCATTCTTACCGCCACCCCATTTTCCACCTGATCCAGGATGATGGACTGTTGGGAATCTGCCACGTCAGAACTGAGTTCTACACCCCGGTTTATAGGGCCGGGGTGCATAATTACCACCTCGCTATCAAGGCTATCCAATAATTTTTTATCGATGCCAAAATAAAGACTGTACTCTCTAAGAGATGGGAAGTAACTTATATTCTGCCGCTCCAATTGAATCCTCAACACATTGGCAACATCTGCCCATTCGAGGGTTTCTCTGAGATTGTGAGAAACCTCCACACCGAGTGTCTCTATATTTTTTGGAATAAGGGTGGGAGGCCCACACAATCGGACATTGGCTCCTAACTTTTTAAGACAAAATATATTGCTAAGTGCCACCCTGGAGTGCCTTATATCTCCAACGATTGCGATATTTCTTCCGGTGATATCTCCTATGCTTTCCTCCATTGAGTAGAGGTCCAATAATGCCTGGGTTGGGTGCTCATGAGTGCCATCCCCGGCATTAACAATATTGGCAGAAATTTTATTTGCAAGAAAAACGGGAGCTCCCTGAAGAGGATGCCGCATCACCACCATATCCACTTTCATGGATAAAATATTGCGCACAGTGTCTAAAAGCGATTCGCCCTTGGAAACAGAAGATGAAGATGCAGAAAAATTAATCACATCCGCACTCAACCTCTTCTCAGCCAATTCAAATGAGATTCTTGTTCTGGTGGAATTTTCAAAAAAAAGGTTGGCTATGGTAATATCTCGAAGAGAGGGTACTTTTTTAATGGGGCGATTGATAACTTCCTTAAAGTGTGCTGCTGTTTTTATTATCAGCCTAAGGTCCTCGGGCTTAAGGTACTTTATTCCCAGCACATGTCTGGTGCTCAACGAGTGGGCATTGATTTCCATTATTCGCTTTTCTTTGGAAAAAGTAAAATTTTATGATCAGTTGATTTTTCTCCCCAGTCAACTCTAACATAGGCATCATCAAGCGAGTCTACAGTAATACCTACATAATTGGCTTTAACCGGCAAATGCCTGTTGAACCTCCTATCCACTAGTGTCAACAATTCCACTGAACTCGGACGGCCGTAGTGTTGCAGGGCTGTCATCGCAGCTTGTACAGAGCGCCCTGTATACAAGACATCATCAACCAGAAGCACCTTTTTGCCTTCAACCAGAAAATCAATTTCTGTAGGGCTTGCTGCCAGTGGCTTTTCTCTTATCCTAAAATCATCCCGATAAAAGGTAATGTCCAACTTTCCATAAACTATCGGCCCCTTACCTGCCTTAGACGAGAGAAAGTTTACAATTTTGTCCGACAGGAGCACACCTCTGGGTTGTAAACCAATAATACAGGAATCCTCAAAGTTGTCATAGTTCTCAATAAGCTCTTCACACAACCTTCTTAGGGTAATGTAAAGGCGCTTGCCACCTAATATGACTTTTCCTTCCTTCATATCAACAGCAAAATTACCATTTTTGCAAACTTTCAAAACCTTTTTGATTGATTAATGAAAGACAAATCCAAAAGAATCTCCTCATGATTTAATTTCCTACTTTAAAAAACTCATCACCTTAATTTATGGTCACTTCGCAAAGCAGTCTACCTGGTTTCAAAAAGCATTCATGACCATCATCTGATTCCTATGTCAAGTCTAGCGGCTCAAACATCTATTCTACGCAGCCAATTCTTGAATTTGATGACAAAAAAAATAAAGTCCTCCAAAAATTCCATACTGAATATATTCTGCCTCAACTTTAGTGTAATTAACTTGAACCAGCACCTAAGAGTAAGGCAGTTCTAAGTCATTTACCCCCTTTCATCTTGCTACTTCCTGTTATCCTCATCAGGGCTTCAATTTACATTCTACGCACAACAACCTTCTAAATTCTTATCTTCTGTAGCGCCTTGTGTTATTCCCATATTGTTTCAGTCATCCCTATTTGGTTTCGGTAAAAACTATATATACTATTTTATCGTTCCAATCTAGGCATTTAACTTTGCTGTCACAAAAATCTGTACATTGGAAGGAATTAGCTTTATATATCCCGCCTGGTTAATATTATTGTGCCTGGCGGGAGGTTTTTTATATGGGATTTTACACTACTGGGGTTCAACCCAATTCAAAGATCAGGGAAATTGGCTACGCCGACTACTGTTTGCAGTGAGAACCCTATCCATTACCCTTATTGCACTCCTTTTACTGGGGCCGTTGATGAAGTATTTTATCAATGTGGAAGACCCACCTGTTTTAGTGGTTGCTGCGGATGCTACTTCATCGGTTATTCTGGCCTCTGACAGCACTGAAATGGCCTCTATTTATCAACAGCTAGAGCAATTGGAAACAGTAAATCCCGGCAGGGTCCAAACCGATTTCCTCTTGTTTGGGGAATCCACCCGTACAGGCAAACCCTCCGAAACAGACTTTGCAGATAGAAGTACCAATATCAGCGAGTTACTTGAGTACATTAACAATACTTATGATGGCCGAAATTTATCAGGAGTGGTCATTGCCACGGATGGCATTTACAACCGGGGAGCCAACCCGATTTATACACCTATTCGTCACACCGCTCCCATTCATTTTGTAGCTCTAGGTGATACTTCTGTGAGAAGGGATTTAATGATTCGGAGAATTCTTCACAACCGAATTGCCTATTTAGATGAGAAGTTCAGTATTCAAATAGATATTGCAGGAAGGATGGCCAATGGAAGTTCGACAACCTTGAACGTTTTTTCTATGGATCCCGCAGGGGGACGACAACAGCTTTACTCTGAAGAATTTACAATAGATTCTGATGACTTTTTCACAACCACGGAAATTGTCTTAGAGGCCAACCGACCAGGTCTCAATCACTTTCGTGCAATTCTCGATCCGATACCCAATGAATTGAGCGAAGAAAACAATGTGCGAGATTTTTATGTAGAAGTCCTTGATACAAGGCAGCGGGTGCTTATTTTGGGTTCTACACCCCATCCCGATCTGGGGTCCATGAAGTCCCTTTTGGAAAACTTTCAGAATTATGAGGTTGACCTTTTTTCTTTGAGCAACTGGGAGGGAAATTTTGATGATTACGACCTGGTAGTTTTACATCAGATCCCCTCTCGACTTCCGGCTTCCCGCCGGGTACTAGAAGATGTAATGGCCACCGATCGACCGCTCCTATTTGTATTGGGAAATCAATCGGATATCAATCAATTTAACCGATCTCAGGAATTGCTGCAAATCAGCGGCGGAGGAAACCGCTTTAATGATGCAGTTCCACTGGTCAACAACAACTTTAATCCTTTTACATTTGACCAGGATCTTTTCAGAAGGCTTAGAGGATTTGTTCCACTACAGGCACCTTTTGGCCAATACCAGCTGGCACCTTTTGCGAATACCCTTCTCCATCAGAGAATTGGGCAGGTTGAAACAGATATGCCCATGCTTACCTTTGGCGAAGTCGGAAACCGCAGGATGGGAATACTGGCTGGTGAAGGTATCTGGAAATGGAGATTGTATGAATTTTCGTCCTTTGATGGAGCAGATGCCACCGCTGACTTACTTCAAAAGACCGTTCAATATCTATCCATCAGAGAAGATGACCGTAGATTGAGGGTTTATACAGATAAAAATCTTTTTGATGAAAGCGAGCTGGTGGTTTTTGAAGCAGAGTACTACAACGCCAGTTTCCAAAGGGTCAATGAACCCGATGTCAGGTTGACGATATCAGATGCCGAAGACAATCAATTTGCCTATAATTTTGACCGACGAGCAGACCATTATATATTGAATACCGGACCTTTTAACCCGGGGGAATACTCCTACATTGCAGAGGTAGAAGTGGGAATGGAGCGCTTCACTGTTGAGGGTGGATTTACAGTCCGTCCCATACAATTGGAATCCATCAATCTCGAAGCCAACCATGGACTTTTAAATCAAATCGCCAGGAATCAGGGAGGACAATTATTTTATCCCGAAAACCTGCAAAGTTTATTGGAATTTCTCTCAGAAGATCACGACTTTAGGCCGGTAGTTCACAGCAGCCTTAGGACCAATCTGGTCCTAAATCTCTTTTGGGTTTGCATTGCCATTCTCGGTCTTCTTTTTGTCGAGTGGTTTATGCGAAGATTCTATGGAAGTTATTGATCAAAAAAAGGAGAAGAAATGCCCCCATCTACTTATTTTGAGGTTCTGCAAGAAGATCTGCGAAATGCGCACCAAAAAACTCCATCTGAAAACCAAATGGATGATAATGAAGCCCAATTCTGGGAAATTGACCGCTAAATTTCAGGGGATTCCGAACAAACGATTAGTTATTATTGCGGACTAGAAAAAAAACACTTTCCCAACGGCTGACTTTTTTACTGAAGTAGAATTTCAGGAGGTTTGCCTACATTTCGAAGAGTTCTTGGCAACTTGGGGAGCAGTAGTAGACCCGATAAAGTACCCCTTAAAATGAGATACAACCTGCTGAAAGACTTGCTGGATTATAAGATCACTCCCTTTAGTTATGGTAGATTGGTAATTGACTTCTGTACAGGCATTTCCTCAGATTGCCAACTCAGGCGATATTGTAAATGCATGGATTTCTGAAGTTCCTATCCATTTACTACAGTACTGTTAAATGCTTAAATTTAAGAATAGCGACCAGATATCACTTTAGAGACAACTTTTAGACCAACAAAGGAAAACAGCAATAAATTTCATTTAAGACTATGCTCTAAACGCGGGTTCAATTAGCTTGTTAAACTAATGACTAATTTCGCTTTTTCACTTTAAAACCAACCATAAAAAACTCACTCCAGGAAAAACCCTTGAGTAATACTTTTATCACCACTTTGGAGGTAGAGCAAATACCAGCCCCCGGGTAGGTGATTGAGCTCAAGTGAGATTATTTGATCAGCAGACACTCCTTCAAGGTTGCCACTCAAATAATGCCTACCACTTCGGTCAATTATCCGGTATTTCAAAGGTTGATTCTCTTGTAAATCTTCGGACAATTTGAAAGAGACCTCTCCCCTGGCGGGATTTGGACCGATCCACCTGAACTCCATTGACTGGGGGGATGATTCGAAGCCAGAGGTCAAAGAACTCGAAGCGCCTGCCAGGGAAAGAAAAATAACCAAATAATTTTCGCTCCATTCATAACAATCGTCTGATGCTGGATCATAGGCTTGAGCATTGCCAACACCAAGAGTAAAATTACCGGTATATGAAACACCGTAAACATGCAATTCCTCGAGAAATGGAAAGTTGAAGATGAGATAATCTTCCTCAAAAATTCTAAGGATTACCCCGTCAGTAGTTGTGAGTATGTACTTGTAGTTGGCCGCAGACTGCGAAGTATTGATTAAGCCAACCGTATCGGGCTGTCCTGGTCCAACCTCAATAAATACTTCCTCAAGACCGCTGGTTTCATATATCTGGCCACCATCGGGAGTTTCAAAAAAGAGGGTGAGTGCCTCCTCTGAGAGTGCAAAACAAAAAGTAGAAAACTCCTGGCTATCTAGAGGAATACCGGGTTCCAAAATAAGCTCACCAGAGGTTGCAAGGCCAAAAACATAAAATACCTCTCCCGACAAATTGCTAAAATCATAAAAGTTATTGGCTGTATAATCCAGCAAAAAACCATCAACGTCGGTTATAAGATAGTGTAACTCTTCACCTAAAAACTGTGCAGACGAAAACCCTACTTCAGAATTATCCCCTACCGGGCAAAGAATCCACTCCTTATTTCCATCGAAAAAAGTAATGGTCCCTGGATCAACCTCAGAAATAATTAGACTGATGAAGTTATCACTCAACTCAAAACAACCAAAGTCAACAATTTCAGGCTGCGATAAAAGATGATCGCCCGGTCTTAGATTTAAATTTCCGCCCAGTGAAATTCCACCTATCAAGTAATGGCCAGCCGGTAATTCATCCAGATCAACACTATCTCCTCTGAGGACTTGAATAAAATTTAAGGCAGTATCCAATAGTAAAAATTGGTAATCGAGGGCCGAATTGGAACCATTAGTAAGTTGCAAACTTTGAACAGGAAGGTCAGAGGTACAAAAGGCTCTCTCAGAATCAGAGTCATCCATTTTAATCGCACTTCCCTCAGCACTGTCAATCAGCAGACTAATCGGGCTATCGGTAATCGCAAAGCAGGAATTACTGATTTCATTCTCAAAGATTGACTCCCCGACCTGAAGTCTAATGGAATCCAGAGCTCCAATACCATAGAAAAAATATTGTCCCGGGTCGAGATTACCGATATCCATAGAATCTGCTATTGCCGAGCGAATATAATGGCCCGTTGAGTCCGTCAACGCTATTTGATAGAAAGGGGTAAATAAATTTCTAAACACACGAATTTTCGCCGATTCTCCGGGCAAAGGGCAAAATCTCATTTCCTTCCTACCTCCTTGAAGGAAGACTTCTGCAGGCCCCACCTTTAGAGCATTAATATGGAGTGAATTATCGGAGAAATCGAAGCAAAAATGGAGGGAATCAATAGAAATACCCTCTATAAATACAGATGGATCGGCAGCAGAAACTCCCTTTAAAACAAAGCTGCCTTCATCTATCCCCTCCAAATCAATAGTATCAGAAAAAAAGGTTCCTACAATCACATCATCCTCATCCAATAACAGGTAAAAATAGGGCAGCTGTGACTGGCTGACGTTGGCCAAAATCATAGGATCATTACGCCCATCACCTGTACAGTAATCAATACTATCTCCAGGTAACTGCCATGTAATTTCACCCCCTTCAGTTTCATCAAAGAGGATAAAAAGATGATTGTCCGAAACTGAAAAACAGGCGCAGGAAATATCATCCAAAAGAAAGTTATTGCCTTCACTTAGAAGGAAGTCACCAGTAAAAGCCAAGCCACTTATGACCCACATTCCCGAGTCAGGAACCTGAGAAAATACTCCCTCTGCACTAATTTCGCGAATTTTGCCCTCGGGATCAGAAAGAACATACCTATACTCTACGCTATCTGCATCGTAATGAATAACCTCCAGACTATCAGGTATGTAGCCCGGGCAAAAGTAAAGCAGAGATTCAGATGAATTCCCAAAACTCAAGGTTCCTGCACGAACTTGCTCATAGCGAAGTGATGGCATATTTACAGACCAATCAAAGCAATCCCCTTCAAATGCGGCATCAAAGTCAAGAAAGTCGCCGGGACCGAGTAAAAGCATCCCGGATGAACTAGCACCGACTAGCTGATAATTTCCTTCATCAAGGGCAGAAACATCCATGGTATGCTGTTCTTCAATCAGTACAATGCGCAGGTCGGAGTCCATTAAAAAATAATAATAGGGCAAACTGCTATTGCCATCCACAGATAAATCAATATTGGCTACAGAATCTTGTGGACAAATCCAAAGTGATTCAGAAGAGGAATTGAGAAATACTGTCCCTCCCCGGGCATCTTCAGCGGTCAATTCCAGAAAATTACTTGTGGAAAAACAACCATCAACAAGAAAATCAGGATCGAATTCATCCCCATCTGAAGCTACGAAAATGCCCTCATAGGAGACTCCGAGCAACTGGTAAATACCACTTTCCATCCCTGCACCTGTAACTACATTGTTACTCTTGATCTTAACTATTCGATTTTGATCGTCTATTACAAGGAGCCTAAAATTGCTACCACCTGAGGTGATCATCACTTCGATAGAGTCAGAACCCAATTTACAGATACTTGCCTCGGTAATTCCACCTTCAAACTCTATTTCAATATCATCGACAGCAGAAATTCCAATGGTGATATAATTATCTGAAAATTTCCAGCAAAATGTAGTCATCCGGGCAGTATAAATATTTTCTCCCTCAGTTTCTAAAAGTCTACCTCTGTAGATAATGGAATAGATTCGATACGTACCTTGACGCAACCCCTCTATGACAACCCTTCGACGATTGGTAACTGAAATGATATCACCATTAGAATGGGTCAGGACAAAGGCCTGTTGAAAAGCGTAAGTACTTGACCTCATAAAAACATCTGGCGGTTGTTCGCCCTCACAAAAGTACAATTCAGTATCCCCTCCGGATAAGAATACAGTATGACTAAAATTACATTGTGCCTGAAGTGAAAAGGCAAGGGATACTGATATAAAAACTGAGAAAAAAATCTTGTACATAATCGGCTTATTTAGGTATAAATTTCACCAGGTTTACTGGAAGTAGGAAAAATATTATACATCTCTCCCGTCAAATTATACCAGTAACACAAATACTTATATGATAATTTCACATATAAGAGAATAATTCATGCTTTAGTGAAAAAGCGAACTCTCCAAACTGAAAATTTGGTAATCTCAGTCGATAGCAGTTCCTCATTTAAAGCATTTGGACACAATTCTAATGGATTAGTAGTACATCACTATTACAGATTCTATAGGGTAGTCGAACTGATATCGCCTTCCAACACTACCCAATTTTTCTAGGTTGTGGAACCCATTTTTATAACGCCTAGTCCTTGAAAACCGGAAAAAAAGGATGAGGACGGCGAAGCGAGGCGCTGATTGGATGTATTCTGCTACCAAAAATTAAAGTAAATGTATTATTTGCCGTGTCTATAGTATTTGACAGTCGGTGTAGAGCATACTTTTTCGATTCACTAAGAAATGCGAAATTTGAGTATAGAATCAGTGAATGAATTTGAAAACACCAATCGTAGAGAGGAAGCTG
>REEI01000132.1 GCA_007695145.1 Saprospirales bacterium
GCGGGGGCAATATTTTCAAGAAAGAGAGCACGAGTGAATACGAGGATGTGGAGATAAGCAAGGGTAAGGCATCACAAGGCGGAGGAATATTTATGGATAAGGGCTCCCCTAGATTTGAAAATGTAAGAATTAAAGAAAATCTTGCATTAAAAGAGAATAATCTGTTTGGAGGTACTCAAGCCAGATCAGGCGCTACTTTTCTGGATGGGCAGGGCGGAGGAATTTTTGGTCTTGACTCCAGGCCGCAATTGATCAACCTAACCATATCCAATAATTTTGCTGAGGATCAGGGAGGGGGCTTTTTTGCTGAAGAAGGAGAAATGGAGTTTGATGAGAGCGTTGTGGAAAATAATGAGTCCATGGAGGGCGGTGGAGGTTTTAGTAATTCGACAGAGGTCAACTTCATGAATTCAAGACTTAACAATAATAGTGCAAACTCAGATGGTGGCGGACTTTTCTCTACTAATGGAGACCTGAACTTTAAAAACTCTGAGATAAGCAACAACTCATCCGGAAAAGATGGGGGAGGGGTGAAAACCAGAGAATCAAGAATTGAGTTTGAAAATGTCACTATAGGCGGCAATACAGCATCTCAATCAGGAGGGGGTGTAAAAAAAGTTTCGCCTGGCCCGGACTCTAAATTTGAAAGGGTTTTGGTGATTGGAAATTCGGCCGGAGAAAAGGGAGGAGGCCTGTCGTCAGATAGCTCAAATATGCAGATTGCCAACAGTATTTTTGCTTCAAATGAAGGTAAAGAAGGTGGTAATGTTTATAAGAAATCGGGTAACGGAAGATATAAAAATGTAAGAATTCAGGGTGGTAAAGCCATTCGCGGTGGAGGTATATACATGGAAAACTGCTCTACTGAAATGGTCAATACTCAATTTACGGGGAATGTAGCCCTGAATGAAAGTAATTTTAATGGTGGAGGCCCTCCCTCTAATGGTTCTTCTTTCCTGGAAGGACAAGGAGGGGGTATGTTCAACCTCGATTCAAGACCGCAGTTGATAAACCTCACCATCTCAGGGAATTTTGCAGAGGATTCTGGTGGGGGAATGATGAATAAGGACAATTCCGATGCTGATGTTCGCAACACTATTGTCCACAACAATCAGACGGGGGTAATTACCGACTCTCTGGAATCAGGGATCATGAATGAGAACTCCATGCCTCAATTTAATAATTCCATTGTTCAGGGGTCCAATGGTAGCGATGGGTGGAATCCGAATGCTGGTCAGGACAATGGAAACAACTTTGATTTTAATCCACAGTTCTCTAATCCGCTCAATCCCTCTCCGGATCCCTCCCTTGGTGGAAACTTTAGACTGGGAGGCAACTCTGCCGCCATCGATTCCGGAAACACGGATGATGTTCCACCCGACGTAGAAACCGATATCGTTGGCAATAATCGAAGGTCAGAAGGAGGAGTTGATATAGGAGCATATGAGAGGCAACCCTGTCTTTTTGATGAGACGAATACTATATACGTCAATTCAAATAGGTCTGACAGTATTGGAGATGGAACCTCATGGGCAACAGCCTTTAATTTATTGTTTGATGCATTGTTTTACGCAGCGGATTGTGACAGCACTTTCTTTATATACATAGCAGAAGGCACCTATTTTCCAACTGATGATCCAACTGATAGACACACCAGTGTTATTCTGCGTGATAATCTGAATATTTTCGGAGGTTTTCCGGGTACGGGCAATCCCACCCTTGATGATAGGGACTGGAGGAATCACGAAACCATCCTTAGCGGAGATATTAACTTTTCCGGGAATTTGGAGGGGAACTCCTTTTCAGTGGTAGCAGCCTATGGCACAGACACCACTGCGTCTCTCAGCGGTGTTGTAATTAGGGATGGAAATGCCAATGGAAGTAATGGTTTTTTACTCAGTCCTGTAAGGACTGGAGCGGGAATTTACCTGGCCAATTCCGGACCTCGATTAAACGATATAAGACTGGAGTCCAATAATGCTGATTTTGGGGCGGGTATCGCCCTGGTAGGTGAGTCATCGCCTGAGATAGATAGAATAGAATTTGTGAATAATACCGCCCAATTGATGGGTGGAGGTCTTGCTGACTACACATCTGGTTCTGATTCTGTCTTATTTAGTAATATGCTCTTCCACGGTAATACAGCCTTAATGGGTGGTGGTGGAATCTTTCTGGAGAACTCAAGAAAATCTACCCTGGCTAATTTGACTCTGACTGAGAATAATTCGGAATTGGGCGGTGGAGCAATCCAAAATAACAACTCAAATACACACCTCATAAATTCAATTCTCTGGAATAACAGCTCAGAGATTGTCAATGGAGACTCTTTGTTGGACGTGACATTCTCGATAGTGGCTCAGGACGATGGATTCTATCCCGGTCTAGGGAATTTGAATGTAAACCCCAATTTTGAAGACCCTGGAAACAAGGATTTTACTCTTAAAGACTGCTCTCCTGCTATCAATGCAGGTGATGGTACGGGTTTGCCCACCTTTGACCTGCTTGGAAATGTTCGTCCTGCTAATGCCAATTTTGATCTTGGAAGCTATGAATTTCAAAGTACTCCCGGGACTATTTGCTGTCCGGAAGGAAATGTAGTTTTTGTCAACCAAAATGCAGTTGGTTTCAATAATGGAAGTAATTGGTTCAATGCATTTACTGATCTTCAGGATGCCCTTTCGCTCGATTGCGAAAACGTAACTGAGATATGGGTAGCTCAGGGAACCTATTTCCCCGATAGAGGCACCCAGAGTCGCGATAGCTCTTTTGTGTTGAGAAATGGAATTAGATTAATTGGTGGATTCATTGGGACTGAATCTGAGGTCTCGCAAAGAAATTGGGAAAGCAACACTACCATTCTAAGTGGAGACATCAATCAATCGGATAGTCTTGATGGAAATAGTTACAGTATAATCACTGCAATCGATACAGATTTAACTGCCGGTATCGATGGGTTTTTAATCACCATGGGCAATGCAGATGGAATTGGCGCAGACAGCAGCAGTAGCAGATCCGGAGCTGGCCTCTATGTGTTCCAGGGCTCAATTTCTGTGGAAAA
Source organism: Saprospirales bacterium (assembly GCA_007695145.1). Lineage (GTDB taxonomy): Bacteria > Bacteroidota > Bacteroidia > Chitinophagales > Saprospiraceae > PWJY01. Next base: position 3,059 of record REEI01000132.1, read on the forward strand.
TTGCAGATTTGAAGACAATCACGCAGCCTTTTCAGGAGGTGGAATTTTCCATTTTCATTCCGAATCAGAAATCAGCAATACTGTTTTTTCAGGGAATAAAGCTGGAGAATTTGGTGGGGCAATTTCTAATTTCTTCCATTCGTCACCTTCAATTCTTGAATGTACATTCAATGAAAATGAGGCGGAAGAAGGAGGTGCAATAAGTAACCAGTTCCACTCCTCACCGCTTATCACAGGATGTGATTTTAGTGAAAACGATGCACTGAATGGTGGAGCCATATTCAATAATGAGCATTCCTCTCCGGGAATCAACAGATCGACTTTCCGGGCGAATGTAGCACTGGAGTATGGTGGAGCTTTGATGAGTCAGAACAGCAGTTCTCCGGATATCCGCAATAGTCTTTTCTCCGGTAATGCTGCAGAGTATGGCGGTGCACTCGCCATTTGGGAGGAATCTTCGCCGTCTATTGAAGGAGTAACTATTTCAGGTAACCTTGCGACAGAAGCAGGGGGCGGTATTTTCAATGGTGATGGTGGTAACCCCATTATTAGAAACTCCATTATTTGGAATAATCTCGCTCAAAATTCGCTTGAACCTATTGAGTCATCAATAAAGAATATGATGTTAGGTAATCCGGAATTCTTCTTCAGCTTGATACAGTACTCCGGTGGAAGTGGTCTTTCCTGGGAAAGTGGTATTGGAGTTGATGGAGGAGGGAATTTAGATGTTGATCCGGAATTCGTTTCAGTTGTTAATCCATCCATTGCCCCTACTTTAGATGGAAACTTTCTACTGACTTCTTGCTCTCCTGCTATCAATGCAGGTGATACAGCGCTAGTGTCAGAAGATGGTATTTTAGACCTGGCCGGTAATCCGAGAGTAAATAATGATACAATCGATATTGGGTCCTATGAGTATTTTGGACCTGATTGCGGCCTGGAATGCCCGGAGGGAAGTGTTGTTTATGTAGTTGAGGGTGGTTCCGGTGCTGAAAGTGGAGCAAACTGGAGTAATGCAATCGGCTCCTTGCAAAATGCCCTGGAAATTGCCTGCAAGTGCTTGAATATTGAAGAAGTGTGGGTGGCATCGGGAACTTATTATCCTGATAATGGAAGACTTATTGCCTCAGGGGATCGCAATGCCTCCTTCCAGCTCTGCAATGAGGTTGCCCTTTTAGGTGGGTTTACACCGGGAGATACTTCATTGGCTCAAAGGAACTGGGTGACCAATGAGTCCATTCTCAGCGGGGATATCAATATTCTCAATAATCCTGACGACAATAGTTTCACTGTTGTGGTGGCATCCAACACTGATAGCACCGCTGTTATCGACGGCTTCACTATTTCAGGGGGAAGGTCTAACGGAACAGGTGGGCCCGCTACACCCGATCAATCAGGAGCGGGAGTTTATTGCTCCAATGGCTCACCTACCATAATTAATTGTCACATCACTGAAAATTACGCCGATCAAAACGGTGGAGGAATATATCTTGTCAACAATTCTTCTCCGCAAATTACCAATTCTATTTTTCACAATAATATTGCAGACAATGGCGGAGGTGCTTACACCTTTAATGGGGCTGCTCCGGTATTTAACAACTGTATTTTTTCAGAAAATACTGCATTATTTGGGGGGGGAATGGGCAATCTTGATGCATCGCCCACAGTATACAATTCCAGATTTAGCAATAATACTGCTACCGAAGATGGAGGCGGTGTGAGAAATTATTCTTCCACTGCAGTTTTTGTGAATTGTTTATTCGCAGGAAATGGTGCTATCAATGGGGCTGGAATTCAGAATGCCTCTAATTCCGATCTGCAACTAATCAATAGCACTATTGTGGGTAATACTGCTACCAATTTAGGTGGAGGCCTCCAAAATATGGATAATTCAATATCAACGTTGAGCAATTCCATCGTATGGGGAAATACTGCCATCATTAATGGAAATCAATTTCAGGTTGATGGAGGAACTACTTCTTTGGATTTTTCAGCCTTCAGAAATGAGATGGGAGATGTGTTTGGCTCATTGGACATTGGTGTTGGAAATATTACAAGTGATCCCCTGTTTGTAGATGAGGCGAATTCTGATTTTAATCTTCAAGCATGTTCTCCTGCCCTGGATATTGGTTCTAACGAATTATTTGCTTATTCCGGATCAACGGATCTTGAAGGGAATCCAAGATTTGTAAACTCAACGGGCAGTGTCACCGATCTGATCGATTTGGGTGCTTTTGAGTTTCAATCAACAGCTGTTATGCCGGAAATCAATTGCAACAGTATGGAGTTGTTTCTCGATGAGGCGGGTGAAGTTTCTGTCCTTATCAATGAGCTCTACAATAAATTAGACTCTTGTGGTGACTTTACTCTCCTTTCTGATTCCGTAAGTAGTTACCAGTTTACTTGCAGCGATCTGGGTGAAATCCCATTTTTCATTCAAGTAAGAGATGATGTGAGCCTTAGGGAAGATCAGTGCAGTGGATTGCTTACAGTTAGTGACACTCTTGCACCTGTTCTGACTTGTCCTGTATCGGATACTGTTTACGTGGGGCCAATGTGTAATGTGATCAATAAAAATTATGGAAGCTTGATAGACATTGAAACCAATTGTCCGGTAAGCATAACTCAAATCCCTTTTTGGGGACAGGTACTTGCTCCTGGTCAATATACTCAAACGGTTACCGCTGTGGATGTAGCTGGCAATATCGGCACCTGTAATTTTAGCCTCTTTGTTCTGGATACCAATAGTCCCATCATTGAGTGTCCGGAAGATCAAATGCTTTTTGTAGATGAGAATTGTACAGCTGAAACAGAGGACTATTCGGCCGGGGCCATTGTTTCTGATAATTGTGGAATAATGAGTGTAGAACAGCTTCCTGCCGCAGGCATGGTCCTGACTGTGGGCGATTCTGTAATTACAACTTTGACCGCAACCGACATGAGTGGCAATACTTCTTCATGCAACTTTCTGGTTGTTGTGGTCGATACCATCGAGCCAATGCTCAATTGCCTTGAAACAGAAGTTGTGAGATTTGTAAACGAAAGTTGCACAGCTTTACTGGGTGATATTCGCCACCTTGCAGTTCCTTCCGACAATTGCATTGGTTCTTTTGAGATTTCTCAAAGTGAGGATTTTGATCTGATGCTAGAGGGTGGTCAGCAGATTGAGGTAACTATAAATGTAGCCGCAGAAACAGGATGGTCAGCGTTCTGCCTGGTGAATGTCATTTCTATTGATACGATCGCCCCAGTTTTTAGTTGTGACTCATCATCAGTGATACTATATGTGGACGAATCCTGTGAAACCTCAATGCCTGATTTCTTTGGGAAAGTTGAAGTCGATGACAATTGTTTGCCCTCTTCCGAATTTGTTTTTGAGCAGTCAATTCTACCCGGCACTGCACTTCTTGCAGGAAGTCACATTGAAGTGGAACTCACTTTGAGTGAAAGTGGTGGATGGTCTGAGAGCTGTACTTTTGAGTTGATGGTAACTGATACTACTGCCCCGGAAATTCAGTGCATTGACTCAACAATAGTCCTGACTGTTGGTGAGAATTGTTCGATACCCATTGGAGATTGGACATTTCTTGCCGATGCAGTCGACAATTGTCTGGAGGAGGGTGTTTTTTCAGTTACGCAATCAGTAAGCAGTGAATTTGAACTCGGTGCAGAAGAGGAAATTACACTCACTCTACTTGTTTCTGAAGCAAGTGGGTGGACGGATTCTTGTCAGGTTTTGATAGCAGCAGTGAATTTAAGTGAATACATCTGGCTAACGGAACTTCCGGAAAATGAAAGTCTGGAGTGCGGCAATGCCTTTGAACCCATTAGTCTGATCACGGCTGATTTCTGCGATACACTTACTGTTTTTCCGCAGATTGATTCTCTTTTTGGTTGTATGGGACTGGAACAATTGACCGTTTACTGGTCATTTGGAGTGCTTGAACATACCCAAATAGTGACCTTCTCGGATGAAATTGCACCCGAATGGCTTAGTCCCCTTCCTCAGGATATCACAGTGGATTGCAGTGACGTTCCACTTCCGGAATCTTTAGAGGCAATCGATAATTGCTCAGAGGTGGAGGTTTCATTTGTTGAAGAATTTTTACCCGGTAACAGTGCCTCAGAGTATTATCTCAACAGGCAATGGATTGCGTCTGATGACTGCAATAATAGTATCAGCCATACGCAAGTCATTACAGTAACCGATGCTATACCACCCACTTCTACTTGCCCACCTACTCAATTTGTTGACGCTGGAGGTATGTGCAGCATTACCCTCCCTGATTTTACAGCTTTGGTTGTGGTCGAGGACAATTGTTCATCCGAGGAGGACCTGAATATCAATCAAATACCGACTCCGGGCCTTACCCTTGTTGTAGATGAGATCAGCATTTTTATGACTGTATTTGATCAGGCTGGTAACTCCAGTAATTGCAGTTTCAATCTGGTCGTATCTAATTTTGGAGAGGATGTCAGTCTAAGCTGTCCTGATTCACTGCTTTTAAATGCTATTCCCGGCTTTTGTGAGGCTATGGTCTCATTGAGTGCCACATTTACAGAGGATTGCGATGGGGTAGAAGTAGTTAATGATTTTAGTTTGAATGGTGCAAATGCTGATGGAATTTATCCCCTTGGAATTACGCAGGTTGAATTCAATCTTTTCCAAAATGGCGATTCAGTCCTGTCTTGTGTAACTGTAGTAAGCGTACTGGATATCCAGGTACCTGAGATTTCTTGTCCGGAGGATATAACATTACAGGTAGACCCTGGAAGCTGTGCAGTTTTTGATCCTGAACTCGGGCAGGCTGAAGTTGAGCTTGCATGTGCTGGATTTGAAATTTCTTCAAATGCTCCCCTTGAATTTGAAACCGGCTTCCACACAGTCGTTTATACAGTTTTGGCTGAAAATGGTCAGAGCGCAAGTTGCGAACAAACAATCTCGGTTGAAGATAATCAGCCTCCTTCCATTCAATGTCCTGAAAACGAGGAAGTAATTCTTGAATCGGGAGAATGCGAATTAGTTGGATATCAAGTAGAAGATGCCATAGCCACCTCTTTTTGTGGTTCAGTTGAGGTATCCAATAACGCGATTGAAGTTTTCCCCATCGGGATAACGACCATCATTCAAATCGCCTCCGATATCAATGGGCAGGAAAGCAGTTGTACCCATACTGTAAGTGTTGCAGCCGCAGAGGAATCTTCCATTTTATGTCCTGAGGATATTCAGCTAGTACTTTCAGGTGGTGATTGTACGGTGGAGGACCTTCTTTTGGGGGATGCGGTAGTGACGGGTACATGTGAAAGCTTCTCAATTGAAAATAATGCCCCTGAGGTCTTTGAGATTGGTGAAACAACGGTCACTTATTTGGCATTGTCTAATGAAGGTACGGAATTGTCCTGTAACCAAACAGTAAGCCTGATCAATACAGATAGCCCTGAAATTAGCTGTCCATCAAATCTGTTTGTAAATACTGATGAAGGTTTTTGTTTTGCCAGTGGAATTGATCCGGGTGATCCAATTGTCTCGCACTCGTGCTATGAAGTGAGTTGGTCTTATGAATTGCCGGCCCAATTTTCAGTTGGAATCACAATAGTTGAATATATTGCCACCGCTGAAAATGACTCCACTGCCGTTTGTCAAAGCACTGTTGAGGTCGTCGATATTGAATCTCCAACGATTGAATGTCCACTTGATGTTACGGTTGAGATACCCAATGGGGAAACCGAGGTCGCTTTGACTATTGATCCTGCAACTGGCTCGGACAATTGTGGACTGCTAGGAATAGAAAATGACTTCAATGGTGGGGAAAATGCAAGCGGAATTTATCCTCTTGGCCTCACAACAGTTGTTTTTACTGTAGAGGATATAAATGGGAATCAAAACAGCTGCCAAACCCAGGTGTTAGTTTTTGAAGAAGGTGCACCACCTGTTACAGTAGAAATATCCGGAAATTTTGCCTCCTGGGCAGGCGTCAATATTAATAATGTTGAGCTTCAGGTTACAGGAGATGACCCGGGCAATTATTTCACAAACCCCTCCGGAGACTATCTCTTTGATGTTATTCAGGGCTCTAATGTAATAGTGACCCCCAAAAAAGACATGAATTGGTTGGATGGTGTTTCGGTTACTGATCTTGTTTTAATCCAGCGCCATATTTTGGGCATTGAATTGCTTTCCAATCCATACAAGATAATCGCTGCTGATGTCAGCGGTAGTGGATCGATATCAACTTTTGACCTCGTTGTGCTTCAGATGCTTATCATTGGAATATTAGACGAGATATCATCCAATGAACCATGGCTTTTTGTACCGGGCTCATACAGCTTTAATAATCCGGAGAACCCTTTACAAGAGTCCTGGCCACAAATTAAAGCCTATCAGGGCATTAATGCCAATCTGACCAATGAGGACTGGGTGAGTATGAAAGTTGGTGATGTTAGTGGAGATGCCGGATTGTCTGGTCAAAGGGTCCTAACTGAGGGTGTGGAGTTTGCTCTTCAGGTTGAAAAAGGGCAGGATGGGAAATACGAGTTGGTAGTAAGTACAATTGATGACGAGTTTTTAACCGGATTCCAATTGGAGTTTGAATACAATAATTACGAGGCCATTTTTGATCGCGTCGATTACAGTAATAATTCGATATTGGCGGATTCAGATATAATGACCTTTAGGGACTGGGATTTGGATATTGTAAGAATGGTGTGGTTCAATGGAAATGGTGCTAATTTCAAAGCAGGTGAAGAGGTTTTTAGATTTGTGTTTTCCGATCTTAAAAAAGGTGCAGATGTAAATTCATTGATTAAACCGGTCCTGAGGGGGAGTAAGTGGCAGCCTTATTTGAGCTCAATCGGAGAACCTGATAGGTATTTCAGGGCAATGTGGGTTGATGCTCCTGAAGAAAGACCTTTTGTCCTCTACCAAAATAGACCTAATCCTTTTGGAAATGCGACCGATATCCGTTTTGAATTGCCGGAGGATGGTGATGTGCATATAGAGATCCTGAATTCTGCAGGACAGCTTTTACATCAGAATACCGTTTCCGGAAGGCAAGGCTTAAATGTCTATCAATTGCAATTAGAAGGAACTGGTGCAGGGATTTTTTATCTAAGGGTTACGGCAGGAAGAGACTTTGGAGTAAAAAAGATGGTTAGATTCTAATAAATATAGTTTAAGGTGATGTAGATTAGAGGATTATTTTAGAATAGGATATTCAAACAATGATATCGATAGTTAGTAAACCATGTAAATGGCAGTTTATCATCCTCTTTTTGTTTTTGAGTTTGAACGTGCATTCAACGCCGGCCAATGATTCCCTATGGAATGTGTGGACGAATGAGGGCTTGCAGGACTCGGTTCGATTGGACGCTCTTCACTCATTGGCGCAGGAAGGTTTTATGCAAATAAACCCTGATAGTGCCTTTCAGCTTGGCAGCTTGAAGTATGATTTCGCCTTGGAGCGGGGATTGCAATTACAACAGTCGAGGGCTCTTATGGTGATGGGCGTTGCCAGGTTTAATCAGGGCGCCTATACCGACGCTTTGGATTTTTATTATCGCAGTCTTGAAATAAGTGAATCCATAGGTGATGAGCACGAGGCGACCAGAGCCCTTAATAATATCGGCAATATATATGTTATCCAGGCTCAGTTTGACCGGGCTATTCGGTACCTAACCAGAACCCTCAGAATGCATGAGCGCCTCGGCAATCGTCTCGGCATGGCAAGTACGCTGAATAATATTGGGGTAATATATTTGGATCAGGGTGATAATGAACAGGCTCTTGATGCATTCTCCCAATGTCTGGCTATTTTGGAAGAATTGGAACACACCCGTGGCATGGCTAGTATGCTCACCAATCTCGCCATTGTCTATGAGAATATGGGCGACCTGGAGACGGCTATGGAGAAGCAGTTTGAAAGCCTTCGTCTCGAGGAGAAAGTAGAGGACAGGCGCGCTATGGCTCTAACTCTTGGCAACATTGGGCATTTGTACAGAACTATGGCTGTGTTTGATTCTGCAACTGTGTTCTTCGAGAGGGGATTGGAAATAGCTGAAGATATTGGAGATAAGGTAGAAACTAGTGCCGCCCTTACCAATCTTGCCAGGGTATATGCCGACCAGGGACAATATCAACGCTCTATAGATTTTGCTGAGAGATCGCTAGTACTGGCACAGCAAAGTGGTGCGATTCGAGAGACAAGAAATGCAGCTGAAACTTTATTTAACAGCTACAAACAGTCAGGTAGAGCTGGTGAGGCATTAGAAATGCACGAGCTCTTTATCCAAATGAGGGACAGTATTCTCAATCAGGAGAATCAAAGGGAGGTGTTGCAGCAGCACTTTACCTATGAAATGGAAAAAAAGGAAGCACTTGCTGAGGCTGAGCAAGAAAAAATCAGGGCTGTAAATAGAGAGCAAATAAGACGTAAGAATCTTCAGTTGAATGCATTTATTGGTGGGCTGGTGTTGATGTCTCTTTTGGCAGGCGTGTTTCTCGTACAGCGCAGAAGAATTGGAAAAGAAAAGCAGCGCAGCGATAACCTCTTGTTGAACATTTTACCCGAAGAGACCGCTGAAGAGCTTAAGACCAACGGCTATGCAGAAAGCCGTTATTTTGATGAAGTATCGGTTCTCTTCACAGACTTTGTCGGTTTCACCAAATTCTCTGAGAAAATGTCTCCAGGTGAAGTAGTTGAAGTGATACACGATTGTTTCAGTATTTTTGACGATATTGTTACAAAGTACAATGTGGAAAAGATTAAAACCATAGGCGATGCTTACATGGCAGTTGCAGGTTTGCCAACACCCAATGAGACCCATGCCAGGGATGCTGTCCTGGCTGCTCTTGAGATGCAAGAGGCCATGAATGAGTATTTTGAAGGGCGGAGACAATCCGGTTTGCCTGCCATGGGAGTGAGAATAGGTGTTAATACCGGGCCCGTGGTCGCCGGTATCGTAGGCAAGAAAAAGTTTCAGTACGATATTTGGGGAGATACAGTCAACACTGCAGCAAGAATGGAATCCTCAAGTGAAATGGGTAAAGTCAATATTTCTGAATCAACTTTCGAAAAAGTTGAATCTTTGTTTGTTTGTCATTATCGCGGAAAAATACACGCGAAAAATAAAGGGGAGATTGGAATGTACTTTGTAGAGCATCGTTCCATTCATGCCAAATTAGCAGCCATAACTACCTGAACTCCATATTTTAATCAACAACAATATATCCAATGAAAAACTTTTTTCTCTTCCTCAGCCTAATGGTTGCCATGGTGCTTTCGACAACTCTTTATGGGCAAACGACCAACACCATTGATGTAACAGCACTGCGAGATTCATTGGAAACAGAATTTCAAAGGCAAAAAGAAGAGGCATTTCGACTGGCAGAACAACTCAATTTGCCAACCAGGCTTATCGGAGATGATGGAAGTGTGAGCGAACTGATGAGATTTCAAAATGGCATGCCGGTTTACTACAGTACCAGAAACGCTGACGGAGCTGAGATGATTATGTCAAACGAGCTATATTCCGGGGGAACTGCAGGCCTGGACCTTAGTGGATCAGGCCAAATATTGGGAGTCTGGGATGGCGGTTTGGTGTTGGCCACCCACCAGGAGCTATCAGGTCGAGTAACCCATATGAATCCCGGATCAGATGTGATTACTCACGCTACGCACGTTGCCGGCACTATGGCAGCAGAAGGAGTAAATGCAGATGCAAAAGGGATGGCTTATCAGTCCAATATTCACTCATACGATTGGAACAACGATGATGCAGAAATGCTCAATGCAGCTGCAAATGGGTTGATTGTATCTCAACACTCCTATGGAGCTATAGCAGGTTGGGCTGAAGGAAATTTTTCGGGCACCTTTGGATGGCACTGGTTTGGAGATGTATCCATAAGTGAAGATGAAGATTATCGATTTGGGTTTTATGATGTTACAGCCCAAACCTGGGACCTGGTAGCCCAAAGTTCTCCTTACTATCTGATCGTGCGATCTGCCGGAAATGATCGCGGCTTTGGCCCGGATCCGGGTACAGAACATTACTATTTTGATGCCATGGCAGGCGAGTGGGTCATTAGCACAACTACCAGACAGGTAGATGGAGGAGCAGATGGTTATGACTGTATTTCATATACTGCACTAGCCAAAAATATCCTGACTGTTGGATCTGTCAATCAGGCGGGAAACATTTCGGCCTTCAGCGCCTGGGGTCCAACAGATGACGGCAGGATTAAACCGGACATTGTCGCAAAAGGACAACCTGTCTTTTCCTCTATGGCTGAGAGCGATAGCTCCTATAGTTTTATGGCAGGCACCTCTATGTCAGGTCCCATGGTCAGCGGATCCATTGGATTATTACTGGAACATCAGCAAAATCTTCAAGCGGGCCAGAACTTATTGTCTTCCACGCTTAAGGCACTGGTGATACATTCTGCAGATGATGAAATCGGTGGTGCGCCAGGACCGGATTACCGATATGGATGGGGGCTGATGAATACAAAAAAAGCTGCTGAGGTGATGTCCAATAATGCCAATGCCGACGGCGCAGTAATAGTTGAGTCATCACTTTCGGAAAATGACACGGTAACCATTCAATTGATCCCTACAGGAACTGAACCACTTAGAGCTACTCTTGTATGGACGGACATGCCGGGCCCTCTGCCGACTCCTGCACTGAATCCAACTGATATTATTTTGGTGAATGACCTCGACATGAGGATTCAAGACGAGGATGATTTAGAGTTTTTTCCCTACATTTTAGACCCTTCCAACCCTCAGCTCGATGCTAGCACCGGCGATAATTTCAGAGACAATGTCGAAATGATACATATCGATGATCCCGATCCCTCAGGAGTTTACACACTGAAAATTCACCATAAGGCTAATCTTGAGAGCGGTAATCAAGCATTCTCCCTGGTAGTATCCGGTGCAAATGTTACCGGAATTCCGGACTGGGATATATCTGTAGAGGCTATTCTAAATCCCACCGATAATATTTGTGGGGAAGTCTTTGTTCCGACAGTAACTATTAAAAATCACGGAAAGCAGATACTCGAGTCTGCAACTATTTTTTTTCACCTAAATGATGAAACTCCCGATAGTATTGTCTGGAATGGTTCTCTGGCTCCCCTTCAATTCGTCAATGTTGACTTGCCGGAAATGTCGGCCTCTACAGGTCCAAATTCATTTACTGCTTTTACCTCAAAGCCCAATGGTTTTGATGATGAAAACCCAGCAAATGATACCATGGAAGTTGCTTTTTTTACAAATGGAGAAGTAATTTTCGTCAACCAGGCAGCTTCTGGGATGGACAACGGCTTATCATGGGACGATGCCTTCGTCTACCTTCAAGATGCATTGGAAATCGCCTGTAGCTGTCCTACCGGTGCCCAAATTTGGGTCGCAGAGGGAAATTATTTTCCGGATGATGGGGCCAATCAAACACCAGACGATAGGAATGCCAGCTTTTTCCTCTGCAGTGGAGTAGAAATCTATGGTGGATTTAATGGCACTGAATCCAGTTTAGAAGATCGGGATTGGATTGAAAATGAAACCATACTCAATGGCGATATCAATCAGTCCAATAGCCTAACAGATAATAGTTTCACCATTGTTCACGGTTTCGGTATTGACTCTACCGCTATTCTTGATGGTTTTTTTGTGAATTTTGGCTTTGCAAGTGGCGGCGGAGCTTCTCCCAATCCCAATTTTAGAGGAGCCGGCCTTTACTTGAATAATGCCTCCCCAACAATTAGAAATGCCCACTTTATAAACAATGCTGCAGGTTTTGGGGGTGCTGTTTACGCCATCAATTCTCAACCAACTTTTAATAATGTTACCTTCGACGATAATTTTGCCAATGTTGCCGGGGGCGCTATCTATGCCCTTTCCAGTAATTTAGAAATTAAACATTGTTCCTTTGTAGATAATTTTGCCAATGCAGCAGGAGGCGCTATTTTGAATGAACAAACTCCCGGCAGTATATATGCAACCACTTTTCTCTCCAATGCTGCAAACCTCGGCGGTGCCATCTACAATGCAAGTAGTTCACCTGATTTATTCAGATGTCAATTTTCTGGAAATTTAGCCGGTGATGGCGGTGGAGCTGTCTATAACTTTAATTCTTCCTCACCGGAAATTAAAAGTTGCCTTTTTTCAGGTAATGCCGCCGATAGAGGAGCAGGAATTTATAACGAAGACCATTCTTCTCCAAATATTGTCAATTCTACCTTTTCTGGAAATGATGCTGGTATAGATGGAGGCGCATTGTTCAATCAATTGTCCTCAAATCCCGTTCTGGTCAATTGCATCATTTGGCACAATGGTGTTGGGGGTAGCACTTCAGTTGCTTCTTCATCTATTTTCAATACTAGTGGGAGCGAGCCTGAATTTTCATACTCAATTGTCGCTCATTCAAATGGCAGCGGACCGGTTTGGAATGCCGACTTCGGCCTAGACAGTGGAGAAGTGTATGACTTTAATCCTGAATTTATAGAGGTTTTAAACCCCTCCAATGCCCCTTCTGTATCAGGCAACTTTCAACTTACAGAATGCTCTGAGGCCATAGATGCAGGTAATAATTTAGCTTTAACTGCATCTGATTCGCTTGACCTGAATGGCGATACTCGATTCTTTAATGCGACTCAGGTTTTATCCTCAATAGTGGATTTTGGTGCATACGAATTTCAATCCACGGTACCGACCCCTGAATTGTCTTGTCCCGACATATCTATTTACCTTGAAGACGAATTTCCCCTAAGCATTGCAGTTGAGGAGCTTTACTCCCTTGCTGCTGAATGCCCGGACTGGGACTTAATTCTACCTGAAGTAGACAGCTTGAATTTTAGTTGCAGTTCGATTGGAGATTCTCTTGTTACCATTGTGGTTTCAAATCTTACAGGTTCATTATCAGATACCTGCATCAGCCAAATAAGCATACTTGATACATTGCCACCTGTTGCGGTTTGTCAGGATATTACGGTGGAACTGGGTACAGATGGGTTGGGGAGTGTATCGG
>REEI01000099.1 GCA_007695145.1 Saprospirales bacterium
CATTGATAAAAATGCCGGCTCCAGCTCTACTGGGAGCGCCGTCTCCTCCAACACTTCCATCCGCATTTCCCATCGTAATGGTAAATCCATCCAATAATGCTGTTTGGTCAACACCCGAGCCATTCACCACCGAATAACTATTCCCATCGTGATCTCCTGATCCGTTGATGTCACCACTGAGGATGGTCTCATTAAGCTCGATATTTCGCTGGGAGAGTTCGGTTTCAGTTCCTGCAAATCCACCGTAGATGGCGACATCGTTTAGCAGAAAAAATGAGGCTTCTCTATCTGAGGGGTTAAAGGTTGGAAAATAAACACCTGTTGCCACCCAGATACTGTCGCCAGGCTGAGCTATGTCCAGGGCATCCTGCAAATCTTCCAGGGCACATGCCCAGCTCGACCCATCACCGGGATTGATAACCTCAACATTTACATAAAAAGTATTGGGCCTTCCAGGAACTGCAGCCCCCTGAAACTCATACGCTCCCATATCTATCCTACTTTCAGGCAATCCTGTAGCATTGAAAAGTCTGGGATCGCCGTCAAAATCAAGGGCAGGAAGATCCAAACCGGTGGTATCCGGATTTCCGGCATCAATCGCAGGTGAGCAGGCTGTGAGGTTCAAATTCACTGTTTCACCTACATCAAATAGAGGATCTGCGTCAATATTACCTGTACCGGGAAACCCATCTTTCACTATGGAATACTCTACTGTAGGAGTGCCGCCGGCAATCTCTTCCAGGGCATTTTCCCATAAGATACAATTTATAAAAACGGGTGAAGCATCTTCAACAAAAATGCCGACGTTCTCCCCCAAAACATAATTGTCGTAAAAAGTGGAATTTACGATGGTGGGATCGGATTGAAAAATCAACAGCGAACTACCCGCCCCGTCCAATACCGTAAAGTTTTGATAAAAAACGCATTGTTTTATTTCCACGTCTCCACCTGAAACAATCAATAACGCCCCTGCCTCGGCAGCATTATTGTCGTAAAAGTAGCAATTTAATAGCTGAATATCGGAATCGCCCAATAAACCGGCACCACCGCCAACAGCAGAATTGTTCAAAAATTCACAATTATGGATATTTACCAGTTCGCTACCGATAAAAGCAACCGCTCCACCCTCTCCGTTTGCATCATTGTTTTGAAATACCGTATTTACAATCAAGGAGACCCCTGCCGAATTGAAAAAAATTCCTCCTCCGTCTTCAACTGCAAAGTTATTGTTAAAAATGCAGTCTTCAATGGTTAGGGTTGATCCTACATTATCTAGCCCTCCACCATTGAGAGCAAAATTATTAGATATAAATAAGTTTCTGAGCAATAAATCGGAAGAATTTGAAACTGCGAGTCCACCGCCACTTTCTGATTCATTTTTTGCACCCGTTATGGTGAACCCATCGACTATTACACCCGAAACAAATGAAATATCAAGAATAGTACGGGAATTATCTGTACTGTCACCCATCACTCCAATGTCCCCACTCAGCACAGTAATATTTTCTTGCCAATTGCGCTCAGAAAGCAAGGTCTCCGTGCCATCAAATCCGCCGTAAATAGCTATGTTGTCTACATCAATGACAAAAGATTCATCTCTTTCCACAGAAGAACAGGGGTTACAATCAACTGGATAATAAGTCCCTTCAGCGACCCAGATTTCATCGCCTGGTTGGGCTTCTTCGAGGGCTTTGGTTAGAGTAGCAAAGGCATTTGCCCAGTTGCTGCCGTCGTTGCTGTCATTGCCGTCGGTTTTCACGTATAGAATCTGTGCCGAAAGATTTGCAGCGAAAAAAAACAGTACAAGAGCTGAAACCAGGACTTTTTTGGAAAGGTAAAACTTTTTCATATTCCGTATTGAGGAGAAAATATTAGATTATTGATGCAATCGAGATTGGGACTACCCAGCCTCTCTGCATACAGGGTCAAATATAGCTGTAATTATAATGGTAGGGGTGGAATATTTACCGCAATAGGTGGAATATTTACCGCAAAAGGTAAAATATTTACCAATTTAAGGAAATATTTACCAATTTAAGAAAATATGGCCATTATGCAAAGTACATGGCCCCTAAAACTAACTATTGGAAGAAACTGGAAGGAGAGCAATCAAAATGCTGTTTGAATTGCCTGCTGAAATATTTGGGATCACTGAATCCGGACTTAAATGCCGCTTCCGATACATTGTACTTTCCGGTGACCAATAATTTTCGCGCATGGGAAAGCCTCAATTCTTTTAAGACCTGCATGGGGGTCTTTCTCGTCAACGCAAAGACCTTTTTATTGAGGTTGGTCCTTCCCAAGCCCAACTCAGCTCCAATATCAGATAGTTTGAAGTCCGGATTGGCGAGATTAGCATTTAGGATGGCATTAAATCGGGACATAAAGTCATCCTCCTGAATAAATTGGATATCTTTTGTAGATTCTTTCCCGGAATGCGATCCGAAATCCTGGTATCGCTTTCTTAAGTTTTCAAGGTTTTGAAGTAGTTTGTCAGTGGTCACCAGCAATTCTTCGGTGTAAAACGGCTTTGATATGTAGGCATCCGCGCCTTGTTTCAAACCTTTTATCCTACTCTCTGTATCTGCTTTTCCGGTCAAAAGGATCACGGGTATGTGACTGGTTCTTACGTCTTCTTTCAAACGTCCACAAAGCTCAAACCCATTCATTCCCGGCATTTTTACATCGCTAATAATGATATCAGGGACTTCCTTTAATGCCAGTTCAAGCCCGCTTTCTCCGTCTCCGGTCAGCATCAGATTGAATCTCTCTTTCAAGGTATCTGCCAGGAATTGAGACAGGTTGGGATTGTCCTCTACAATCAGTAAATTATATGCGCCCTCAATTCCATTGTAAACTATTGCCTTATCTGCAGAACCCTCAGAGTTAGATTCACCATTTTGGCCTAAGATATTCACTTGCTGGAGTGCCTTCCATTCCGGATTAAAAGGCAGTTTTACGGTAAATACCGTTTCACCGCCCCCACTTTTTGCCTCAATTTCACTGTCCATTAGTTGCAATAGATCTTTGGTCAGCGCAAGACCAATACCGCTGCCGAATGAATCGCCGGAATCTGTTCCGCGATAAAATCGATCAAATATGTGCTCCAGATCAGCCGCTGAGATCTCAACACCAGTGTTTTTAACGGAAATCACAAATTGGGAAGGTTCAACTTCCTCCTTAAGTGAAGTAGAAAAAAGGATTTCCGATCCATCTGGTCCGTATTTAACAGCATTGCTGATGAGGTTGAAAAAAACCTGCCTCAAAAGTTCCGGATCGTACTCCATAATCAGGCGGGTGGGGGAAAAATTTATGATCAGATTGATATCCTTTTGTTCCGCCAGGGAATGAAAACTCTCAATGAGGTACCTAAGATAAGCTATTATATCGCCATTAATCAAGTTCAGTTCGATGCCTTTTTGATCGGATTTAGCAAGACTCAGCATTTGATTCACAAGATTTTGCATGTCCTCGCCGGTTCTTCGAAGCACAGATAATTTTTTAATTATTTTTTCCTCTCCATCATCTGATCCCGGAATTTCTTTGGAAGCTGATTTCCATTGATTATCCAATTGGTCAATATTTCCCAGTATAATACTTAGCGGTGTTCTAAATTCATGGGTGATGTTTGTAAATAAATTGGTTTTGAATTCATTCATTTCACGCACTCTCAAAATCTCTTGTTGTTCGGCAGCTATTTTTGACCTCAACTGAACCTGATTAATTCTAAATCTCAAATAGGTATAGAGAATAGAAGCAACCAGGATGAAATAAATCAACCATGCCAATCGACTTTGATACCAGGGTGGTAGGATTTCAAACTTGACAGAGGCGTATTCTTGGCTCCAAATCCCGTCATTATTTGACACCATCAGTTTGAAGGCATATTTTCCCGGATTCAAATTTAAATATTGAGCAAAGGGCTCACGGCTACTATGAACCCATTCTTCTTCAGCACCCTCAAGATAAAATCTGAATTGATTCTTTAAAGGTTCAGTGAATTCAAGTGCTGCAAATTCAAATGTTATGTTATTCTGGTTGTATCTGAATTGTGCGAAATCAGTCGCCTCAGACCCAAAATGAAGCAATCCCCCCTGACCATCGGATATGAACTCTTCGTTATTGACCCTAATGCCATTGATCACTGGAAGAGCCCGGTGCGGATTTTCCACAAAATCCTTTGGGTTGAACACAACCATTCCATTTACCCCTCCAAACATTATTCTGCCATCCGGCATTTTGCCCCAGGCATAGGTATTGAATTCCTCAGCCGGCAGGCCATCCCCTCTAGTCCAATGGCGAAAAATACCTGAAGATGGGTCAAAGCGAACAATACCGTTATTGGTGCTCATCCACAGGTGGTTGAATTCGTCTGAGACTATCCCGTAAATAACTGAGTTGGGCAATCCCTCTTTTTTCGTTATATAAGAAAAAGCCTCATTCCTCAAATCCCAAATATGAAGTCCGGCTCCCTTAGTGCCAATCCACAATGAATGGTTTTCATTATCGGCTAGTAAGGAAGAAACATCGCTTGACAGCAGTGATTTGCTTATTTCTCCGTTTTGGTCAAAATGGTAAAAAGGGTCTTCCTCTCTTAATGTATTGAATTGAAGGAGTCCACGATTGGTGCCTATCCAAAGAGAGCCTTCCGAAGTAGATGCGAGTGCCTGTACATCGTGTTTGTTAGGCATGAGGTGACGGTAACTGAATACTTTCATCTCCTCAGTTTCTTTTTCTATACGAATTATTTGCCCACTTAAACCAACCCATACAAAACGGTCTTCAACCAATAATTGCCCCAAATCATTGACATCAGATGAAATCAAAAACCTTTGTAAAGTGGAGCCAGGTGCATCCAATCTTACCAGCTTATAATCGTCGTTTTCATCGATATAGAGAATCCATTCATCTCCCATTTCACACCGGGCCCATCTGGTATTAGAATAAAGCTCGGGAACTTCATCCTCCAAATTTTTGAGAGCGGGTGATACTTCCTCTCGACTCGATACGATCCCTTCAGAAAAAAAACCAAAAGTCTGTTGGTCCTGGCTGTAAAATGGGGGCGATGAAATACTCAAGCCCTCAAAATAAACATGAAATCTTCCAGACTGGTGAGACAGCTTATGGATACCATGTCCTGATTCACTCAACCACCAGTTGCCGGATTTGTCACAAAGTGCAGTTATTATTTCTGACCCACTCTGGATTAAGTCTTCAGAGATAATATCCAGATTGAGGGTCTCGTGGTTTTGCCTTACCATAAACACATGACCGGAATCGTTGGAAAATATCATCTCACCAGAATTAGAATCTCCCCTCAAGGGGCCGAGCCAACGACTGGATTGGTAATTCGTCCACCCTCCCCCGGTGTATTCCAGCAAACCGGAACCATGAGAGACTAAAACTCTTCCATCCTTACCTGTCTGTAAAAAACGAGGGTGGAGATTGACATCCAATTCAAAGGATTTTATCTCAAGGTCATAAACATCAATTTTAAATAATCCTTCGTGATTGCTGATAAAAATGTCTCCATTTAAACCCCCAATCGCCAGACTATAGAATTTCTTTTCATCCATTTTTTGGGGGATCAAATCTTTAAAGGCGCTCTGATCCGGACCTTCTAGCCAAAAATTTTGAGGGACTTCGATTCTATAGAGATTTCCCGAATGCCTCAACTTCCAGTCCACCACCCAAATATTGCCATTTTGGTCTACCTCTATCCTTCTAATAGAGGGCGTCATGTCGGTCGAATCTTCGTCGGGATAGAAGTGAAAAACCTGCTGAGTCCTTTTGTGGAAAAAATTGATGCCACCGGCATAGGTGCCGAGTATCAAAAAGTCTTTGTACTCTCGAATGCAGGTAATGTAATCATTGGTAAGTGTTCCCGGTAGAAAGGGATCCCTGACAAACTCCTTAAATCGCTTTCCATCAAATCGATTGAGGCCATTTTTGGTTGCAATCCAAAGATATCCCTGAGCATCCTGATGAAGGTCACTGACAAAACCCTGTGAAAGTCCATCACCTACTCCATAGGAGGTAATAAGTTGATTCTGCCCTTCAACAATATTTGAAGGAACAAGCCAACAAATGAAAATTGGAAGTGCGATGCAGAGAATGCAATCAACAAATTTCATGATAATCCTTCTCAACCATTTATTCCAAAAAATTAGATGGGAATGATGCCAATGGATATTACAGTCCAATAATAAGCCAATTGATCTTTCCGGCCACATGGCACAAAATTACGGAATCATCAATTCTTTACAAACCTTCCCACCCATTGATCGCCCTGCTTTCCCTGAATGATCAAAATGTAATAACCGGCCTTAAGTGCAGCTATATCCAGCGAGAAATGTTGGTCTTGATTCCGCTCTAGTCTCCCCTTTAGTATTTCAGCACCCAGCGGATTAATTATTTGATATTGAATCTCTAATAGTTCAACCTCCGCCAGGCTCAAAAAAAGCTCTGAAGAGGCCGGATTGGGAAACAAATGGAGTTCAGTTGTCAACGAGTGAAGTTCCCTCACAAAAACAGGCCCCTCCTCTATGGTAATCTGTAGGGTGCCAACATTTATACAGCCATCATCACTCACAGACCGAACCCTGACTTCATATTGCCCGGCCTCAGTATAAACAGTGCCTACCGTATCGCCTACTGCCTCTATTCCATTCCCAAACTCCCACTCAAATCCAGTGTTTGACTCCCATTCAGCAAAAAAATCAACTGCTGCTATGCCGTCTTCCAGCATGTAAAAAAGCGTATCTGTAAAAATTTGAATGGGTATGGTCTCCCTATCTCCAATTTCAACATACACAGGAATCCGACCACAAACCTGACCTGCCTCAATTTCCCAATTGTAGAAATACAGGTAGGCGTTTTGATTGAGTTCCGGATTAAACAATCCAACACTCTCTTTGATGGTAAAAAAGTCCTCCACTTCATAGGGGAACTCAGCACCTACAATATCGCCTTTAAACTTTGCTCCCCCTGATTGAATGATCCGATGGTCTATACCTGCAGGAATACTAGCATTCAATTCCAGCTGGTGCTCTCCGGCACTGGTGAGAAAGAAGGATCGGTTGAAAATAGTATTTCCTCTTTTGTCCTGAATGCGAATGGATCGCTGACCAGGGGAATTGACATAAACAGTAACCGTCTTAATTTGGACCGGAATTTTGGCATCAAATCTCAAACCCGAATCATCAAAAGCTGATAAATCAGCCTCTTCAACCGGTTCTCTTTTACCTACTCTATAAGTATTAAAAATATCGGCGTAAAAGGTGGTATTTTCAAAAAGGGGATCAGTTAGAAACTGTTCACCTGTAGCTATAGAGGATCCACCTTCAGGGGCTGAAAACCAACGTACATTATCTGATTCACTTGCATCGGACATTTGCAGTAAAACCCTGCTTCCCCTGCATTCCAAATTGACAAAATCGGGATTTACCTCTCCTTCAGAAGTTTCACCATCGACCACCGAAAACTGGTATTTAAATACATTGTTGAGGTTGCGCAAGTCACTTTCACCATTGGGAGAATCTATCTCAAATAACACTTCGTGTTTTCCAACGGGGATCTCTTGTGAAAATCTAAATGAATACTCCACCATTTCCCCCGGCAATAGAACCCCTTCCCACAAAATAGAATCAGATAAGTCCGGGAATTCTTCAAAATACCATCTCACCCAAAATGTTCTTACTGTATCTGTTCCTGCATTTTGGATGGCGAGTTTTGGGTTTATGCCGGAATTGCAGATGCCTCGTGCAGCAATAGTAGCATCAAATAGAACCAAATCGTGGCGAATGGACACCGGTGGCACCGGATCAAATCCCTGGCCCTTCAAGTAGTTAAAGGCCGCCAACGCATCTATGATCCCCATTCCGTAAACATTGTCTTCCCCGGGTTCTCCTCTATCAACAGCAGTCAGATAGAGGGCCATCAAAAGGGATTCACCATCCAGGTAGGGGAAAGCTTCTTTCAATAGAAGCAAAGCTCCCGAAACATGAGGTGAGGCCATTGATGTACCATTAAACTGAGAATATCCTCCGCCGGTAATAGCGGACCGCACTCCTACTCCGGGAGCACTCACCTCAGGCTTTATGTCAAGTGAAAAATCCCCTACCAGACATTGTGCAGGGCCTCGACTTGAAAAATCAGCAATATCCCCCTGGAAGTTGACTGCGCCAACGGAAAAAGTATTCACTAAACTATTGTTAATGCTGCCAAAACCTCTCACTGTTCCAAAGTCCGGTCCATTATTTCCCGCGGACCAAACTACCGCAATACCAGCTGCCTGAACTGCATCCATAAGAGCTCTGGAAGAGGCGTTTTCACAACTTTGACTGCCTCCGGAGGTCCAGGAGCAGTTGATCACATCAGGCATATCATCAATAGTATTGGGGTTGCCATCGGGGTTCATAGCCCATTCAAAAGCCTGGACTGTTGAACGGATGGGTTGAAAAAAAGGGCGATTGCAGCGCCCAAAGTTAATAGGTGCACTCATCCATCTGGCATTGAATGCAACACCAATGGTGTCATTAGTCCTGCGGTCCAGACCGGTGATGGTTCCCCCCACATGAGTTCCATGGCTCATGCAATCCATAACATAATCTCCAAATCCCGACCAAACTTGCTCAAGCGGGTAATTGTGCCATAGAAAAGAACTATTTACAGCGGGATGAAACTGGTCGTTTCCGGAATCAAAAACCAAAACCTTTGTACCGTAACCAGTATATCCCATCTCCCAAAGAGCAGGTGCATTGATCATGTCGTGACCAGGCTCCCTTCCATTTTGCGATCTAGCCGTCTCACTACTCTCGGTAGGTTCATCCAAAATAGGTACTTCGACCTTCTCAATAAGGGCAATATCGGGATGAAGGCTCAACTCCCTTATTGCTGACCGATCGGCTCTAAGGCTAAATCCGTTTACAATCCAATGCCTATTTATACTGGCCGGGTCAATTCCTTCAATCGACAGGAGGTATTCTAAAACTGCAGGCTGATGGGCCTCTGCTACCTCATGTAAAGTTTTCAAGACAGCCTGTTTTCTCTCCTCCATGGAAATTTCACCCCTTGCGAAGCCGCTTAAATATCCTTGCAGTTCGGCCTGTTCTTTTAGAACTACCATTATATCTAAGCTTTCACTACTTTCTCCAATGAGATAGTTATGTATCTCTGTGGTTACTTTTTCAGCATTGAAGTCTAGTTCGGACTGTGAAAAGGCCGAAAAAAAGAAAGTGAGATGGAGAGCAATTAGCACCGCACACGACCAGAAACTATTTGGGCTATTCATTGATTAAATATTAAACTTCTTAAAAGACCCGAATATACTTCAAAAATTTGATTTAGGTTTATTCTTTTGGCTTACACTGACTATTGTGACCAAAATATGGTACTTCCTTATCGACTGTTTGTTTAGAAAAAAACCATGATCATTATGACAAAAGTCATCTGGAAGTGTGATTCCAATCATTCAATTTTCAGGAGAACTGGGCGTTATTTGCAATATAACACAAACAAAAATTTGAAAAAGTAATGAAGAAAAAATTTGAAGGAAAAGTAGCGCTGGTTACAGGTGGGGCATTCGGAATTGGACGCGCTACAGCAATTGCATTTGCAGAACAGGGCGCCAAAGTAGTGGTTTCTGACATAGTGGAGAATGATGAAACGGTGAAAGCCATAAAAGATATTGGAGGCGAGGTCACTTTCATCAAAGCCGATATGGGAAAGAGATCAGATATAGAACAATTAATGAAAGAAGTAAAGGCTGTTTACGGACGCCTTGATTATGCATTTAACAATGCAGGTATTGAGGGACATTCAGCTAGCACCCAGGAATGTACCGAGGAAAACTGGGATCGCACGATCAATATCAACCTCAAGGGAGTATGGCTGTGTATGAAATATCAAATCCCGATGATGCTGGAGCAGGGCGAGGGGGCTATTGTAAATTGTGCTTCGATAGCGGGATTGGTGGGTTTTCCCAACCTTCCTGCCTACACGGCATCCAAACACGCCATGGTGGGTTTGACTAAAACTACCGCTCTCGAGACCGCCAAACAAAATATTCGAGTGAACGCAGTTTGCCCAGGTGTTATTCGAACCCCCATGATTGATCGTTTCACCGGCAAGCAAAAAGAGGCAGAGCAGGCTTTTATCAACAATAAGCCCATGGGAAGAATGGGTGATCCTAAAGAAGTCGCCAATGCAGTTCTTTGGCTTTGCTCGGATGAGGCCTCATTCGTAACTGGTCACGCAATGGCAGTAGATGGTGGCTGGATTGCACAGTAATTTGGATTGGGTTAAATTTTTTTTCTGACTTGCCTTGACTTTTCTGCAGCAATCAGAAATAATAGACTTTTAGGTTATCTACAATGAGTGGATGGGCACTGCCTGGGTTAACTATCTGGACTCCTACCCGGTTGAAATTCCTATGGGGAACATTGATGTCAAAATATAATTCCCGCATCTGGCCCGGATTCAAAAACCGCTGAATTCTGATCTGTCTACTTCTGATGATGTCTTCATCATTGAAAAAGTGGACCACAAAAAGGCTTTGTTTCCAGTAATCCCATTCTTTGTCTTTTATTTGAAAAAGGGCTGAAGTTCGCACTGCCAACTCACCCGCAGCGGGAACTCCATCTACAAAAAAAACAGGACTTTGAGTTTCACCGGGTGGTAGACAAAGGGATCCACTTCCGTCAATGGGGGCCATTTGACAATCAACAGTTGTCATTTCATCAAAATCGTGAAGCAATACCAGCCTTGGATTGTCAAACTCCCTGTGCACCTTATCATTGGTGTCCAATAATTTAATGGTATCCTCATCAACTGAAAACCTGCCCAAAACCGACCAAAAATAAGAGCTGTTCATTTGTTCTGCAGCAAACAAGCCTCCCCTGTGGGACTGGTGAAACCAGTAAATATTGTACAGGGAAAAAAACATTAAAACCGGAAGAAATATCCATTGGCGGTATCTCTTTCTACCAACCACAGTGAAAAAAGCCGCCATTGGAATAGAAAAAATGGCATAGGACTGCACTAGAGCTCGCTGTCCCAGGCTACCTCCATACCACCAAATATCCCAGGAGAAAGTGATGTAAATTATCAATACAGCCATTAGCAAGCACAAACCAAACAGCTTCCTCTGTTGTTTCCTGAGAAAAAATAACCCAACCAATGCCAGAGCCATCATAGGACTGTACAGCAACCAACCCGCTCTGCTGCTGAAGAATCCCTTCCAAATTTTTGGCTGCAACCAACTGAATCCCTGATCTTCATAGGTGTAGACCAGCCAATCTCCCGACATCGTTTTCCAATAGATCAGTTGAAGAGAGCCAATAATAAGAAAACCAAGCACGGCTGCACAGATTTTTAAAGAGTTTTTTAAAAGGAAGGCACCTCTATCTTTTAAAAAGTGGGTAAGGGGCAAATGCAAGCCCCAGAGCAGGGGGATCAATACGGTAATCAGTTCAGTAGGACGTATAATAGTTGCAAAACTACACAACAAACCTATGGCCACAGCTCTGACCATAGTTGGTTTGAGGTAAAACAGGTGCGTATTCCATAAAAGCAGGGCATAGATAGTAAACAGGTAATTGTGTGTCATCGCACCATTGGTGGAAGCATAACTGAGATAATTGGACCCAAACACAATGGCGACCAGCGACAGACCTACACTAAGATCGCTGAAGAAAAGACGCAAAAACCTCCTTAGATAAAACAAACCCAAAAATGCAATTAGCAAGGACCATTGAGAAAGTGCAAACTGAAAAGGTCTTGAAAAGCCGTCGGCCGGATAATCTGTCAGGGAAGCAAACAACCAGGCAGCAAAGAAGGCAGGCGAATAAGCCAGAGCCATCCCCGCAGAATATTTGAATATGTAGTTTCCCGATTCGTGCTTAAACGCCTGGTCCATATGGGGAGATGGTTGGTACTCATCCAGGATATCCTGCATAAATTCCAGTTGGGTGGCATCTCCATATATAAAAATAGCCGGAAGATAGAGGTAATATCCAGTTACATCCCAGCTTATTGTAGCCTCAGTTTGGGTATTTTGCCATTTGGGGTAATAAATATTGGTAGCTGCAAATAGTAGAACAGCGCATGAAATCAATGAAATTGCTGAAAATAAACCTGGTTTTTTACTCATGAATCCCTTTTTCTAAAAAAAATTGAAACAGACAATGATTTCAGTTGCCAATGTAGTAATGAAATTTTACTCTCAGGTTAAATTGCTTATTAATTTTTGCTTTGGGCAATGAGTCATATAACTTTGCGTCTCTCAAGAAACAAGATTCATTAATGCCAAATCGAAGTACAGCAAGCGAAGCCATTAATGCCATAAAAAACGGGCAAAGGGTTTTTGTTCACGGTAGCGCTGCAACACCTTTACATCTATTGAGAGAACTGACATCGAGAAGTTCAGAATTCAGAGATGTGGAGCTGGTAGCCATCAGCACCTATGGAGATCAGATTTTTGATCGTCCGGGAGTACAGGAGAGTTTCTTTATCAATTCTCTATTTGTTTCGGCCAACATCCGCAAACAAGTCAATATGTCGCGAGGGGATTACATCCCGGTTTTCCTCAGTGAGATTCCGAGACTATTCTCAAAAGGGGTGCTTCCCCTGGATGTAGCAATGGTGCATGTGTCCCCTCCGGACCGCCATGGCTTCTGCTCCCTCGGAGTATCTGTGGACGTTGCACTTTCAGCTGTGAGGAGCGCTAAATATGTAATTGCACAGGTCAATCCAAAAATGCCTCGAACTCACGGTGATGGATTGATTCACTCATCCGCATTTAATGCATTGGTCGAGGTTGAAGAGGATTTGCCAACGGTGGATTATTCCGACAAGGTCACTGATGTATCCATGGCAATCGGCAGATACTGTGCCGAATTGATCGAAGACGGTTCCACCCTACAATTGGGGATTGGAAACATTCCGGATGCTGTTCTTGCCTGTCTCCATAACCACAAAGACCTGGGGATTCATACTGAAATGTTTTCCGATGGGGTTCTTCCTCTGGTGGAAAAAGGGGTCATTACCAACAAATACAAAAATAAGCACGTAGGTAAGTTGGTCACCGGATTCGCTGTGGGGTCGCGAAAGTTATACGATTTTGTAGATGACAACCCGCAGGTAGTTTTTCTCGACATTGCCTATGTAAACGATGCTAAAGTTATTTGCACCAATCCAAAAGTCATCTCAGTCAACTCTGCAGTTGAGATCGATCTCACTGGCCAGGTCTGCGCAGATTCAATTGGTACCTATCAGTATTCAGGTGTGGGAGGGCAAATGGATTTTGTTCGGGGAGCTTCACTTTCCGAGGGTGGAAAACCGATTATTGCCATACCTTCAAGGACAGCAAGGGGCAAATCAAAGATTGTTCCCTTCTTACAGCAAGGTGCCGGAGTAGTTACCACCAGAGCGCACGTGCACTATGTGGTCACGGAATATGGAGTAGCTTATCTCTATGGAAAAAACCTGAAGCAAAGAGCCAAGGAACTCATTAATATTGCTCATCCCGATGACCGAGAGGCACTTGGGGAAGCTGCCTTTGAGCGATTTGGTTAGTTTTTTTAAGGATCAAGCACAGAAACTGCTTGGAAAATTGGGAGTAACCAATGCTACAAACCTATAGTGAGTCTAATTCAACAATTGCCTGACAATGGCTGAAATGGCTTTGCCATCTGCACGTCCTGCCAACCTCTGCTGAGCTGCCCCCATAGTCCTTCCCATGTCCTGCATTCCCGAAGCACCCAACTCCCTGACCAATTCGGTTAAAAAGGCCTTGAGCTCGTTTTCGCCCATCGCCTTTGGGAGATAACGCTCAAGTATTTCGAGTTCTTCTCTCTCTTTTTCGGCAAGATCGGGCCGATTTTGTTCAATGTACAAATCCAGTGAATCTTTTCGCTGCTTGCTCAACTTCTGGATGATCCTTATCACTGCTGAGTCATCAACCTCTTTACCCGAACCATCTGTTTCAGCCAAAAGGATGGCAGATTTCACAGATCTCAGTGCCCTGAGAGCGGCCTGATTCTTGTCTTTCATGGCCTGTTTAATTCCTCCGTTTATTTCTTCCTTTAAACTCATACTTTATTTTTTTGATAAGTCTCGACCAACTCGGTCAATTTTACAAATTCTTCTACTGATAACTGCTCCGGTCTTTTGTCAAAATAGGAGTTTTCCAGTACCGGACTTCCCTTTAAAAACTGCTTCATTGTGTTCCTCAACATCTTCCTGCGATTGTTGAAAGTGATCTTCACTATCGACTTAAATAAGCTGTGATTGAGATTTTCAGGGGGATTGTCAAGTCGAACACAGCGAATGACAGCAGATTGCACCTTTGGAGGGGGAGAAAAGTTACCCCTCTCCACTTTGAACAGGTATTCGCACTTATAGTAAACCTGGGTCAGCACACTGATAATTCCATACTCCTTGCTTCCGGGAGGAGCAACTATCCTTCTTGCCATCTCCTTTTGAAACATGCCCACCATTTCCGGAATCTGTTCCTTGTACTTAAGCATCCTGAAAATAATTTGCGAACTTATGTTGTACGGATAGTTTCCAATCAGTGCAAATTGAGCTTCACCAAACACCTTAAGCGGATCGAACTTTATAAAGTCAAACAGAATGGCCCTGTTTTCCATTTCCGGGATATTGTCAACCAAAACCCCAATCATATCTTCATCCGCTTCAACTGCATAGAAATCAAGGTCGTGTTGAAGTAGATACTTAGTCAAAACTCCCTTGCCGGGACCAACTTCTAGCAATCCGGTATACTGAGATTGCAGCGAAAGGCTGTCTGATATTTTTTCAGCAATGCCCTCATTAATGAGAAAATGCTGGCCGTAAGATTTTTTTGCCCTAATCATTGATCGTTTTCAAAGTACAAAGTTAGTCCTTATACAGTTTGTGAACGGGAAAAATGGCCATAAGTTTCATTATGCGACCTCATTCAGGTACACCTCTCATTGGGAAATACCCAATAAAAAAACTTGCAGTAAACCATTTTATATCAGATTCAGAAAGAAATGCGAAACTTGGGTAAAGAAAAACATTCATTAGGGCAATAAAAATGGGCTCCAATAACCCTTCGGTAGGAGCCCATCTGAAAAAGCAATTTAAAAACCTAAAAAACTTACTTAACCACTAACTTTTTAGTCATCCTAAATTTATCTCCTTCTATTACCATTAAATAAAAGCCGCCGGGAACGCCAGATAGGTCAATTTGGTTCGATGGATTTTCGATACTAAGAATCATTTTCCCAGTATAATCCATAATAGAGACTCTGGTCAATTCCTCACTGCTCTCGATATTTATCAAGTCATGTACCGGGTTGGGGAAAATCCTGATGTCTCGATCCTCCAGCTCTGTAACAGAAGTAGGTGTTCTGCTGAAATACACATTATCCACATACAATACTCCTTGCCCTACAGGCGTACCGGACAAAATATATTGGGCTAAATTGGACCTGCTTGCCAGGCCCTCAAAATCTTCCAGAGGAATTTGAAGACTGTGCCATTGACCCGGAGCCAAATCGTCGAAGACAATCTCGTGTTCGGTATCATCTCCTCCACCAAACTCACCATCAGCACCAAAATCAACCAGCTTAACCCTGATGATATCCATATTCGGAGTCCAAACATCTATATGGAAAAATTCCATCTCAGAAGCGTCTATTAAATTTGGACCGGTCGTTTCAATCCCCACAAAATCCAACATGGTGTACTTCTTGGTTGCGTTGCCTTGAATTTCAATGTCCTCTAGCTGGGCAACTGACCAAATAGTTCTCCAGGTATCCACCTCAACATCATCGTAAACATCGCTGAATAAACTGATCACATTTTCGGAATCCTCAGTTGGATCGGGAGCGGGACTCAATGGCTCATCATCGCCTGGCTCACTATCACCACCTATCACCACATTTCCAAGTGCCTCCTCATCATCGGGATTGGCATTCAGGCCCCGAACAGAAAATCCATACTGAACCAAGGCATCTTCCGCGTCCGGTTCGTCGAAAGTTATTGAAAACGTGCCTTCCTCCGTCAAGGGGGCGATCA
>REEI01000062.1 GCA_007695145.1 Saprospirales bacterium
GAGTGAAATTAACAAGGACTAAATGAGCTTTATTATTTAATAGCCTAATACAATAGATTATATCAGATATTAAATTTCAATAATCTCGAATAGCGTGATAAAGTGAATATTGAAGGAACCAAATTTGTCAATGAAACAGTCCGGCTTTCTGCAGTATTGAAAATTGACCACCAAAAGTTTCGCGGATTTTCTCCGGGGTAAAAACCTTATCAACCGGACCTTCTGCTATAAGTCGTTGATTGATGAGGACAATGTGATCAAAGTACTCTTTCACCGTTGCCAGGTCGTGGTGGACCACAAGAATGGTTTTGCTTTGACTTTTTTGTTCCTTTAGGATTTGAATAATTTTTGCCTCAGTCAAGTTATCCACCCCACTAAAGGGTTCGTCCAGCAAGTATAATTCTGCTTCCTGGCAGAGTGCTCTAGCAAGAAAAACCCTTTGCTGTTGTCCTCCCGAAAGCTTTCCGATTTGACGTCCTTTTAGGTGTTGAATCTGAAGTTTTTTCATGGCTTCAGTTGCTTTAAAGTGGTCATTTTTGTCCAGCCATTGCCATACTCTTTTATGAGCATACCGTCCTTGCAGCACAACTTCTTTTACATTGGTGGGAAAACTCCAATCTACTTCATCTTTTTGTGGTACATAGGCTAAATTTGCCAGCATTTTATCGGCCTCATTCCCCATTATTTTAATACTGCCGCCGATGGTTTCTATTTGATTTAGGATGGCCTTAAAAAGTGTGGATTTTCCTGCTCCGTTGGGTCCAATAATGCCGTATATTTTTCCCCTTTCAAGGTTGAGGAAAATGTTGGTCAGGATTCTCTTTCTACCATAGTTGACTGATAAACCTTTTATTTCCAAAGCATACTCACTCATTTTTTTGGATCCATTTTAAAAAACATGAAGAGAAAACTGCCGGATAAAATCATTAAAATTGCTACTGTAAGCCAAACTGGAGTCTCATCTTTTGCCAATGGTATTGAAGGCCTGGTTTCAACCCCCTTTAGCCCGGCGTAAATGGTATTTGCGTTGTGATAAAGCATATCGATGTAGGTGGGTGCATCGCCTTCAGAATCGCTTAGGGAATCTGTATAAAGTTTACCTCCAACCTGTATTGAGTTATCCTTGGCGATTTGCTTGACTAGCCTTGCATTTATGGTGCTCTCTGGGAAAATTGCTTTCGCTCCGGTACTTTTTATGAGATTACTCAGATCTGCCATTTGCCTTATCGTGATTTCAGCTTCTGCAGATGAGGGAAAGACTGATTCGACCTTAAGGCCATATCGAAGTCCGAAATATTGGAATGCATCGTGGGAGGTAATTAAAATTTGTTGTATTTCTGGTATCTCGCTCAATCTTTCTTTCGTAAAGTTGTGAACTGACTGCAATTCCTTCAATAGGACATCTTTGTTAAATTCAATGGTTTCTTTTGCATGGGGAAGCAACTGGATCAAGGAAATAGATATGTTATCAATGTATTTCTTTCCGAGTATGGGGTCTAGCCAGGCGTGTGGGTCTATGACCGAATGATACCTTCCTGAAAGTAGGGGAATTATGCCCCTTGTAGCAGTATCCACCCTTGCCATGGTTGAGGATTGATCTATTAGATTCATTATCCAGGATTCAAGATTTAAACCGTTAATTAGGATTAAATCGGCTCTTGAAATATTTACCAACTCAGTAGGGCCCGGGTCAAAATTATGAGGGTCGAGGCCAGTAGGAACAATACTCAAAACCTTCAGTTCATCTCCCGCAAGTTGATGAACCATGTCTTTCAATATCGAGTTGGTGGTAACTACCAGAGGTTTAGGCTGATTGTTGTTTTGGGAATAAATGATTGAGGAGGAAACCAATAGTAATGCTAGCAAATAGAGAGCTATATTTCCAGGTAAAAAATTATACAATAATTGTTGAGGAAGCACCTTTATCTCATTTTTTTAACTCCACATTGATATTCTTCGCTACTTTATTTGATAGGGTGTGTTTTTCACCTTTCCTCATCTGAATGAGAATAGTACTGTCGAAATCAAACCTTTTAAGGACCATTATCTCGGTGCCAAGGACCAGTCCTATATCATCGAGGAATAAGAGAAACTCAGTATCAGTATTTCTTACTCCCACTATGATTCCAATCTGATCTAGCTCCATTTCTGATACAGGGATCTGATTGCGTTCGGTGATAGTGCCCTGTCTGTCAGGGATAGGATCGCCATGCGGGTCAAATTTTGGATAGTTTAGATGGGATTCCAATCTGTTTACCAATTCTTCAGATTGTATGTGTTCTAGTTGTTCAGCTAATGGGTGGACTTCCTCCCAACCAAAATTGAGTCGCTCTACCAGAAAAACTTCCCACAATCTGTGTTTTCTCACAAGGGAGGTGGCTATTTCAAGCCCGGAATTTGTCAGTGAGACGCCCTTATATTTTTCGTAATGGATGAGGTCTTTTTCAGAAAGACGCTTTAGCATATCAGTTACTGAAGCGGCGCTAGTTTCTACTATTCCGGATATTTCTTTAGTTGAGACAGTGCCCTTTCTCTTCTCTGATATTTTAAATATTGCTTTGAGGTAATTTTCTTCTGCGGTACTCAATAATGATTTGGACATTGTGATTATTCTTTCAACTGCAAAGATAACACATTTAGAATTTGGTGTATTTTAACCTAACCCAGCCGTCTTCTAAAAGGAAGAATAACTGGGTTTGTCTATCTTTTAAGATAGATAGTGTTTAAATGGAATTCGCTAAACCCAAGTGAATCCCTACACTTCACTATCTAAGGTGAAATGAATAATAATGTTACATGCCACTCCTCCTGGAGGATAAATCAGTTTGCACTAAAACTTTATATGAGCCAGTGCCGGATTTGCAACCCTTTTTCTATCGCTCTCTTTGAGGAGTATTTTTCGCAATCTGATGTGACCCGGAGTAATTTCCACATATTCATCATCGGCTATATATTCCATGGCTTGTTCCAGACTCATGATTTTCGGTGGAGGCAATTTAACCTTGTCGTCTGAGCCTGCTGCCCGGATATTGGTCAATTTTTTTGCTTTCGTGAGGTTGACAACCAGGTCGTTCTCCCTACTGTGCTCACCGACAATTTGTCCCTCGTAAATGGCGTCACCGGGTGGGATGAAAAAATGACCTCTTTCCTGCAGTTTATTCATGGCGAAGGGAATGGCTTCTCCTGCTTCAGAAGCAATCATAACTCCTTTGTTGCGGCTTTCGATTTCTCCTTTCCATGGCCCATAGTGAGAGAATCGATGGTACATGATAGCCTCACCTGCCGTTGAGGTGAGCATTATATTTTTTAATCCGATGAGTCCTCGGGTAGGAACTTTAAATTCCAGATGCATCATTCCCCCTCTTGGTTCCATTTTCTCCAATTCCCCCATCCTCTTTGTGACCATATCTATCACAGTTCCACTGAAATTATCAGGGCAATCGATCACCAATTCTTCAATGGGTTCTTGTTTGCCGTTGGGCCCCTCTTTGGTTAAAACTCTTGGCTTGCCAACCTGAAGCTCATAGGATTCCCTGCGCATGGTTTCAATAAGGATGGAGAGGTGTAAAACCCCTCGGCCGTGGACATTGAAAACCTCAGGGGATTGAGTTTCTTCCACTTTTAGGGCGAGGTTTTTTTCCGTCTCTTTCATCAGACGATCCCGCAATTGCCTTGAGGTTACAAACTTTCCTTCTTTCCCAAAAAATGGACTATTGTTTACAGTGAAGAGCATGCTCATGGTCGGCTCATCCATTGTGATGGGGGGCATGGCTTCTGGAAACTCGAGGTCAGCAATAGTGTCGCCAATTTCAAATTTTTCAATACCGCTAATTGCACAAATGTCACCAGCACTTATTTCATCTCTATTTTCTCGATCCTGTCCTTTGAAACCAAATAGCTCTTTGGTCTTGAGTTTTTGAATACTTCCATCTTTTTTGACCAGAGAAATCATTTGCCCAGCTTTGATAGAACCACGATTTACTTTCCCGATAGCGATCCGACCAATGTAGTTAGAATGGTCAATGGCAGTGATTTGAAGTTGAAGGGTTCCTTCGATCAATTTAGGTCCAGGTACGTGCTCCAGGATTTGATCCAATAGATAACTAACATCAGATTCCTGTTTCTTGTAGTCAGGTCCCATCCAGCCATTTTTTGCTGAACCATAGATGGTTGGAAATTCAAGTTGATCTTCGTGCGCATCCAATTCACACATGAGATCAAATACCATTTCCTGAACCTCTTCAGGCCTGCAATTATCCTTGTCAACCTTGTTAACAATAACTACTACCTTCTTATCGAGTGAAAGTGCCTTTGAAAGCACATATCGAGTTTGTGGCATTGGCCCTTCAAAAGCATCTACAAGAAGCAGTACTCCATCAGCCATATTGAGAACCCGCTCCACTTCTCCACCAAAATCGGCGTGACCTGGAGTGTCAATGATGTTGATATTGACACCTTTGTATGCAGCAGTAATGTTTTTTGATACGATTGTAATTCCTCGCTCTCTTTCCAGATCATTCTGATCCATAAACTGTTCAATCGGCTTTTCACGTTCGTCAAAATGTCCTGTAAAGGCCAGGATTTTATCCACTAAAGTTGTTTTGCCGTGATCTACGTGAGCAATAATGGCAATATTTCTGATGTCGTTTCTTCTGTTCATTAGTAAAAGATATGCTTAAATGCAGTATTAAATGATTACTGTTTAAAGGGTGATTCGGCCAGGTCTATTGTGTAAACCCTCTGAAAATTCGCGCAAAGATAATCTTATATCTGGATATAGAACCAATTATCTTTTTTCTGTGAATTTTTCATCCAGTGATTTTTCTTAAAAGTATTTACTTTTTGCTCATCGGGTTCAATACCCATGATTAGGAATACTGCGACAGTAGTCACGGTTTATTAAAACTTTTGATGGGAAGAAAATCGATAATCAGTTTTTTCCTTTTGTTGCTATCCAAAAAGAAGCAATAGGATATAAATGGGCCTGGTGTTTTTGGTATAAAATGATCAGTTAGTAATGGATGGTTTGCTAATCCCTTTTATTGAACCGTCTTCCAACTGAATAATTGTACTGCACAGTTTATCCAATACCACCTTTTCATGGGAAATGATCCAATAGGGGATTCCCTTTGTGAAAATTTGGTCTGAGACCATTTTAGTGATTTCAATCTTCCAGTGAATGTCAAGAGCCGTTACAAATTCATCGAAAATTATTCCGTCAGGCTTGCTGATCACTGCTCTGATTATAGAAAGGCGTTGCAATTGACCCCCACTAAGCTGAGAGGGGTGTCTCTCTAGTAAGTCAGCATGGATGCCTGATTGTTCCATCATTTGAGAAAATAACTCCTTTTTTTCCTTTGTCTTTCCTACCACCTCCTTTAATTGTTTACCCAATTTTCTAACTGGATTAAACGCGGATTGGGGATCCTGGAAAACCATTTGAATGTATGGGAAGGACTTGTCACGAATACCCGATTGGAATTTTTGTTTATTGAATTTCAGGATGCCCTGTGAAGGTGGCAGTAGTCCACAGAGCACTTTTCCAAGTGTTGATTTTCCGCTACCTGTCCTGCCAAGTATTCCGGTATTTGGTGTATCGAAAGAATAGCTTACTCCCTGAAGTGCTTTTACCTCTTTTCTCCTGGAAAAAAAGTTCCCGGATTGATAGCTTATCGATAAATCTTCAATAACAGGATTTAGGGGGTGAGCTACCATTTTATGATTCGAGTTTTTAAAAATTGACCACTGGTCGGTATTGTAATATTGATAATACTTACTGAAAAGATCTTCAGCGTAAGCACTTGAAAAAGATAGATTTTCTCCCTTATTCTCAATTGTTTCCTGTATGTGGCCGTCTTTAATTACAGTAATTCGGTCTGCAATTCGCCTGGCAGATTCAAGATCATGGGTAATGAGCAGGAGTGTGGTGTGGTCATTTTTGGTCTGTTCGACCAACCGATGGATTACTTTTTCCCCTGTAACTTTATCTAAAGCAGACCCTGGCTCATCGGCAATCAGCAGACCGGGCTTTACAATGGTAGCCATTGCTATCGCTACTCTTTGTAATTGACCTCCAGACAACTGATGAGGATAGGAGTTAAGGATTCTTTCCGGATCCTCGAATTGTAACTTTTCCAGTAGGAATAAACTTTCTTTAAGTTGATCACCTCTTTTAGGGAATATCCACATGGCCCTTTCATAGAGCTGTGGACCAATCCTTTTTACCGGATTAAAAGCTGAAAGTGGTTGTTGAATCACTAGTCCCAACTCTTTTCTTCTCAAGGACAATAAGTTGTGTGAACTACAGGAATTGATCTCCAACTTTTTGCTTTCACTGCTGGAGAAAAAAATACTGCCCCTTAAGATGAATTTATCCTTCAAAAGACCAAGGATTGCTTGTGCCGTAAGAGACTTACCAGAACCACTCTCACCAGTAAGAACATGGATTTCCCCCTTTTTTAACCCCCAATTATTCAGCTGTAATAACGGCTTCTTTTGGGACGGCAAACCAACTTGAAAGTCTTCGAAATAAAGTTGATAATTGTCGTTCATACTCCAAAGATACGAAATGAAGTAATCGAGTGTTCTTGGCTTACAAAGCTGTAGAACCTTAGATTGAATTACCGACTGAGATAATTGTAATTAGGATAAATGTACAGCCTATTAATTTGATATATTTTTGAGTAGAACTTGATTCTTATAAAGTATTCCTGGCAGTTTATCGAAAAAGTCAGATGTGTAAGATTTAAAAATAGTAAAATTGCATCATATTAATAAGCATAAAGAATTGTGATGGAAGTATTAAAGACCACAGAACTCTCCAAGCGATACGGACTTGTTCAGGCTGTTAACAAATTGAGCTTTTCTGTTAAAAAGGGGGAGGTCCTCGGAGTACTTGGACCAAATGGAAGTGGAAAAACAACCACTCTGGGGATGATTCTTGGAATTATAGGTCCAACGGAAGGGAATTACTCATGGTTTGAGAATGACCATTCTAGACCGCTTCTCAAGGTTGGAAGTCTATTGGAAACTCCTAATCACTATCCCTTTCTTTCGGGCTGGGACAATCTCAAAATTACAGCGCATATAAAACAAGCAGGACTAAAAGAACTTAGTGATTTGATTGAGATGGTCGGTTTATCCTCCAGAATAAACCACAAAGTAAAGACCTACTCCCTTGGAATGAAACAAAGGCTTGCCATTGCTTCCGCAATGATTGGCGATCCGGAAGTAATTATATTTGATGAACCTACCAATGGGTTGGATCCAGCCGGTATTGCTGAAATAAGAATGATAATTCAGCAGATAGCTGCTCGAGGTAAAACTATAATAATGGCGTCTCATATTTTGGTCGAGGTAGAAAAAACCTGTACCCATTGTTTAATTCTTAAGAATGGTCAAATGATCTCTCATGGTCGTGTGGATCAGATACTTAAAAGTGCGAATACTTTTATGATCGAAAGTGATGACAGAGGGAAACTTATGACCGCCATAACCGGGATCCCCGGATATATCGATCATCAAATATTAAATAACAAGCTGATGGTTACTTTTGAAGACTCAACAAAGGGAAGTCATATCAATCATCTTTTATTTCAAAGGGGTGTAGTGCTTTCGCATCTATCAAGGGAGAAAAGAAAGTTGGAAGATGCCTTTATTGAACTTCTCAATGGAACATAAAAAAAAGAGTATGAAAAAAATTGGGTTTTTGCTGAAACTAGAATGGTCGAAGTACAGAAAGAATAATACCATGATGGTTTTTGCGCTGTCTGCATTGCTGCTTTTTCCTATAGCCTGTATGCTTCTGTATTCATTTACCACAAGAGTTATTCCGGAGGAATTCCCCCTAACGCTCTATGAATACCCCAATCTTTGGGCTTTGACAGGTTATATTTCCAATTGGATCACTTATTTTTTGGTTGTGATAACCGGAATATATATCATCACCATGGAGTACAGTCATAAGACATTGAGACAAAATGTAATAACCGGTTTAAGAAGAACTGAATTCTTGCAATCAAAAATTTTATTTGTATTGCTTTATGCTATTACTTTGACCATGTGGTATATAATAGTGACTCTTTTATTTGGATTGTTCGCGGGTGAATCCTTGAATTTTGACATTTCCTCCGATAGCATGTTTTTCCTGTCCCATTTTCTTATGGTGTTTGCTTATGGAGTCCTGGGAATGTTTTTTGGATTGGTATTCAAGTCTTTGGGGCTCGGTTTTATCCTCTTTTTTTTATATGCTTCATTTTTGGAACCCATATTTAGCAGGTTAGTTCACGGCAATCTCATAGGTGGTGATAGCCATTTGTTTTACCCCGCCAATGCATTTAAGGACTTGATGCCATTTCCCTTTTACAGCGGTCTTGTTGACCTTATGCCACCGGATCAACAGTTTAAGATGGCTCTCACGACAAATGAATCCATAATTGCTTCTATCCTTTATCTAGGTTTGTTGATCTTAATCATGAATAGAAAGATAAATAGAAGTGACCTGTAGATAGGGTAAGTAAATTTGCTGGACGATAGAATTTTTTAGCACAAATAGATTGATTAAAGAAAATAGTCTTACCTTTGCAGCCTTTAAAGCCCACTGGTCACGAGATGGCTGGAGTGGGTATGGTCTAACTTATAAAATTTTAATTAGATGGCAGTAAAACTTAGACTGCAGAGAAAAGGGCGTAAAAAGAAGCCTTATTACCACATAGTAGTTGCTGATGCAAGGGCACCAAGAGATGGTCGTTATATTG
This sequence comes from Saprospirales bacterium, assembly GCA_007695145.1. Lineage (GTDB taxonomy): Bacteria > Bacteroidota > Bacteroidia > Chitinophagales > Saprospiraceae > PWJY01. The sequence goes on from REEI01000062.1 coordinate 8,757, forward strand.
AGCAAATCGGATCATACAATCCGCTGACCTCGCCTGCGACTATTCAAATCGACCGAGAAAAAGCACTTGATTGGCTAAACAAAGGTGCGATGCCTACGCATACCGTTAGAGCTATGTTAAAGATGCAGGGTGTACTTTATAGGAAGCACCTGAATCGAGGAGTTGCTAAAGGTGCATTAAGTCAGGAAGAAGCCGATGCAAAGTATCTGGAATTTATCAACTCAAAAGATCAGAAGATAAGAAACCGGTTTGAACAGGTGCGCAAACAGAAAATGGATCATGACCTCAAAATTGCGGGTCTGGATTCCAGCTCTCTTGCAGCAGTGGCAGCTAGTAATAAAACCACCGGGTCCGTAGAGGAAGAGGAGTAAATTATGAATACCGGATTTTGCGGTATTTTAAAATATTTTAGAAGGCTGAAGGTAACGACCTGATGGGCAAAATATCCATCAGGTCTTTACTAATTTAAGGCTATCTGTTTTACAAGTAGTTCAATGTATCGCCCCAGTAGTTGAAATTACTTCTGACTTCGAATATCTTTGCAATAAGCCATATCAAACCTAAAGTTTTTTTGGGAAGTATGGAGTTGAAAATTTAAAATCGAGCAGAATGAGTTTTGAGCTGCGTGAAAGTTTTTACGAAATTGCATATTTTCAATAAAAAGTATTCCTTTTCAGGAATTTACAAACTCGAATAATTCATGGAAAATTTATCTTCAGATTATCAAGAAAGATTAGATGAGATAGCAGAAGAGTTGCAGACCTCACAATATCTCGCTGCTTATTGGGACAGTGAGGATGAAGAGTCTGCACTTCAGTACTACAAATACCTTCAAAGTACTTATGAACCCAGAATAGAAGAAATTTACGATGAAGTGGCCGAATATGATCCACTTCAATTGATAGCATTTGAAAATGAGGTGCTCAATGATCGCTTTGAGGGCCTTTTTCTGCCTAGGATTCTTGCCTTTACAGTACTTCGGGGTGTTGTGAATGAAAATTTTAAATACATCAAACCACAAGACCAGTTTAGGAAGGTTTTGTTAGTCCTTTCAAATTCTATGCATTTTGAGTATCTCTGTCAAAGGATAGGGCAAAGTATTCAAGTCGGGTTTGCATTAAGCAGCGATATTTGGGTTACCAATCTGGTCAATGAAATTCCCAATAAACGTGTCCGTAACTTTTTCCTATCGCAGAAGATCCTCAAATACAGGGATGCCTCGGAACGCAAGAGTGGGCTTTCAAGTATGAGAAGACAATTTAGAGATATAAACTTCTATACTGCCGATTTCCCTGAAACGGTTGTGGAGTTGAGAACCAATTATCCTGAGTTGAAAGAGTTTTTATTGCAAAGGATAATTTTGGAGTGCGACAATAATAATTTAATGAAGCACGTAGTATCCTATGCGGATAATAAAGACCTTCATGAACATTGGGAGTTCGTTTATTCCTTCGGTCTTGTAATAAATTATTTCGACTTGGATAAAACCAATGCGAAGCTACTTGGAAATGTATTGAACGAGTGTAGGAAAGAAGCTAAAGGCTTTGTAGATACCTATTTTGAATTCCTAAAAGAGCTGCTCTCCAGTTCCAGATTAACCATAAAGACAGAGTGCGACAAAAAGGTTTCTCGACTGATTGATACATCAATTGATGATCAGTTCAGTGGTTACTATGGCCTTATGAGTACTATACATGAGGAAGGTTATAATTCAGAAAACACACTTTCCAAGGTGCAGAAGTTCTACTTTCAGAATGAAGGCTTATCTACTATTAATGAATGTCTTCGACTGACAATGTTGGCGTATTTTACCATGGAACTTGATGACCTTGAACCCGAGGAATACTCACGCTTCATAAATTTGAGTAAGGTGATGTCCCAGTACATCAATATTTTTAACAATCAATCCTTCAATCAATCCATAGGTGAGGTGAGTATGAGCTATGTGAAGAAACTTCTCAAGCATTTTACCGATAAACGATCCAGGGATTACCAGGATATAAAGCGCTTTATTTCAACTTACTTCCTGGAACTCAATTTCATGAAAGAAAAAGATATAGCCGATATCTTTAAAACAAGGAGGCGAAAATCGACTCGGAAGAAAGCTGATGCCTGAGTTTAATTCTCCTAAAAATGATACGCCATTTTGCCACTGCCATAGCCGATTATATTAGAGGTGCAGGCTGTATTTTTAGGTTTGGTTTAGTAGGATATTCACTGGTTCCCGCATTAATGGGGCTGGTATTCTATGGTCTCGTTATTCTGTTTATTATTGCAGTCAGGGTCAGGCTCTTTTCGTATTTTGAGCATTCCTTTGAGAGTGGTTTTATGCAATATGCAGGTTGGCTCCTCAGTGGCATGATCGTTGGCCTTCTGGTTCTATATCTTGCATTTTTTGCATTCAAGTATGCTGTTCTCATATTGAGTGCCCCCTTTATGACTATCCTTTCTCAAAAGATTGAACAAGGGCTATATCCCGTTAGCCCTGATTTTGAAATGCACGGTTGGAAAATCTTCCAGGATTTGTGGAGGAGTTTTAGAATCAATGTCAGGAATTTATTTCTGGAATTCCTTTGGATACTCGGTTTATTTGTCTTTAGCTGGTTTTTTCCTCCCCTCATTCTGCTCGGCCTTGTTCTTTGGCTTGTCCAGGCATATTTTTTAGGGTTTGGAAATATGGATTACACCATGGAGAGATATTTTTCCTACAGTGAGGCGATTGATTTTGCTTCAAAACACAAATCCATTGCCATCGGTAATGGAATAGTTTTCTTTCTCTTGTTCTCCATCCCATTTATTGGAGCATTGATAGCAATTCCACTGGCCACGGCTGCATCTACCATTAGTGTTTTGAGAATTTTGAAAGGAGAACAAACGATATAATTAAATGATGTTTGTCGCTGTTTTTTTGAATCCTCAATTTGGTTCTGCAAACTTGTAGCCAATACCACGAATAGAGATAAAGTGCCTGGGATTTTTAGGGTCGGGCTCAAAATACTTCCTGAATGAGAGGATGAAATTGTCAACTGTCCTGGTAGAAGGGTAGACATCATAGCCCCATACAGCCTGAAGAATTTGGTTGCGAGAGACGACTTCGTTCTTTCTGTCTATAAGTAGTTTTAGTAACATCGCCTCCTTCTTTGTAAGATGTACGGTTCCCTGATTGGTAAGGGCTTCATAAGTTTTGAAGTTCACTTTATACTTATCAAAGGTGTAAGTACTTACTCCTTGATCTGTTTGGTCTGGATAAGCCCTTCTGAGTAGGTTTCTAATTCGAATATTGAGTTCTTCCAAATCAAAAGGCTTTGTAAGGTAATCATCAGCGCCTTTTTTCAGCCCTTCAACCCTCTCCTCAGCCGTGTCTTTAGCGGTGAGGAAGATTATAGGTACTTCTGCGTTTCTCAAACGCATTTGCTCACAAACAGCAATTCCATCCATGCCCGGAAGCATGATGTCCAGTATTATCAGGTCGAAATGCTGCCCACGGAATAAATCGAGTGCTGCCTTCCCTGTCTTTGCAGTTATTACTTCAAATCCCTCCATTTCAAGATTCAATTCAAGTAAGTTGCGAATCTGCTCCTCGTCTTCAACCAATAGTAATCTATGCATTTTCGTATATGTGATTTGGTAACAAAATATTAAACACAGTTCCCTTAAGATCGTTGTCTTCCACTGTGATATTTCCATTTAGGGCTTTAACCATACGGGAAATTATAAATAATCCAAGTCCTGTCCCTTTGGTTTCGCGTGACATCTCTGACCCTATTCGATAAAATTTATCAAATATTTTGGCCTTCTCATAATCGGGGATTCCCTGCCCGCGATCAGATACTTTTAATCTTAAATTCTTTCCTTCTGGCTCCAACAAAACCTTTACTATCTTTTCTTCACCCGAATATTTCAGTGCGTTTTCTACCAGATTGTGCAATATTGTTGAAAGCGCAAAACGATCCGTTTCTACATATTGTGCTCCCTCAACTATATCATATCCCAATGTTGCATCCGGGTATTTTCTTTTCTCAACTTGAAAAATCTGTGTAATCGCATCAACTACATGAACCTTTTCAAGCGTGATTTCATATTTGTACTCCAATTTGGCTGCCAGAAGCAGATTTGAAATAAGCTCCTTCAATCTGTTAGTTTCTGATAAAGCGCCATCTGAAATCTTCTTAATCTGAGGACCAGACAACTCCCTCTTCATAATGGTTTCAAGTGCCAACTTTATACTTGCCACAGGACTTTTCAGTTCATGACTAATTGACAATAGAAAGTTTGTCTTGGATTTGGAATTTTGAATGACATCTCTGTATCCTTTATTTATAAGCCAAAAACCTATAAAAAGGCTTAGAACAAAGACTAATGATTCTCCAAAAATCATCATTTGCCTGCGCTTATATCGCTCTCTCAGTTCCTGATACCTAGCTGATTGCTTAAATTGACTTTCCGTCTCATAGGTGCCTTCTACCATATAGGCTATCCTAAGCATCTCAACGCGAGCTGTATATGACTCTTCGTTTTTGTTATTAAGCAATATGGTCCACCAACCAAAAGCCAGCAGCATGTAGGCAATTACAGCATATGACAAAAGACGCAGTTTGTAATTATCCATATAATAATTTCAAGACAATACCTCTGAAAACTTATTTATCCACAGCTTGGTTTAATAAGTGATTGGTTTTATTGAAAAAAAATATTACAACTTATCCAATAAGAAGACCAGATCACTCCTTAATTAATTTAAGAGGTACAATATTATTAACTTTGTTCCCTCATGCAGCAGGAATTAGTTGTTCACGGTATAAAGTATCAATTACTCGCTCGGGGATACTCGGTGGTACCCGGGCTAGGTGTCTTTATGCTCAAAAAGTATCCTGCGAGAGTTGATCTCCGTCGTGAGGTTATTCACCCTCCTGGATATACCATTGAATTTTTTAATGCTCCCTCAATCGCTGACTATCTCATCGCCTTACAGCTTTCAAATAAATTTGGTCGCGATTTCACTTATTGGTCTTCTCAACTTGAAGAACTTTCCGATGAGGTTAGAAGTGGTGGTGGTGAAGATTATTTCGATCTGGATGGATTGGGTCGATTTAAATGTGGTGAGTTGCCTTTATTTGAACCTGCTGAAACCATTTTCTCATATTTAAATGGAAGGCTGCCTATTTTAAATTGCCCACCAGTACGTACACAGCCTCCTTTACAACCTCCACCCGTTTCCGTTACCAGTACTGCCAAAACAGCAGCCTCTGCTACAGCATCCAATTCTTCTGCATCAGTGGCCCACGGGCGAGCAGTTAAAAAGCCAAATTGGAGGTTCATTATAATTTTGCTAGTCATAGCTGTATTTCTATTTGGCCTGATTCACTATTTTGCAAACCGGACCGAGACCGTGAATGATGCTGTTGTCCCTCCGTATGTTTCTGAGGAGAGATTGAATCAGAAGCCCGATATGCTCCCGGTTGATTCGTCTGAACTGGATTCTATTGAGGAAAATGCAGAAGATGCTTACTTGTACAGGGACTTTAATGATTATGACATCAGTTTGGATGAATTGGAAGATGAATCAAATGATTCAGATGAAGAAAAGAAGCAGAAAGAGGACGTAATTTTGGAAGAATCATCCCGCTACAATCGTTCTCCACTCAAGGAAAATATTGAGGAAGAACCAAATGAATTTCCCGAGAGTGGCAGTGGGGAATATTCTACTGAGGATGAGAAATGTATCATTATAACCGGGTCTTTTTCACGAATGCACAATATTACTCAAATGACTAAAAGACTGCAGGCAGCAGGCTATGCTGTTTATACGGAAGATATAGGTTCTCTCACCAGGGTTGGGGCTGTAGTTTCTTGCGATCCTTCTGAAATCGAGTTCCATTTATCCTATATTAAATCAAATTTTGAACAGGGCAGCTGGCTTCTGGAATAGATAAATTCTGTTTACAAATCTAATACATGAACAAAGACTATTTAATGCCGTCACAGCACCATTTTTTTCTCCTTTCAGGTCCTTGTGTGGTTGAAGGTGAAAAAATTACTTTAGAAATTGCAGAGACCCTAAGCCAGTTGTCCATTAAACACGATATTCCATTAGTCTTCAAAGCCAGTTATAAAAAGGCAAATAGGACAAGAGTGGATTCATTTACAGGAATTGGGGATGAAAAGGCCCTGAGAATCCTTCGAAAAGTAAAAAGTGAATTCAATCTGCCGGTCGTAACGGATGTCCATACTGCGGAAGAGGCCCAATTGGCAGCTGCCTATGTCGACGTTCTTCAAATTCCAGCCTTTTTGTGCCGCCAAACTGAGTTATTGGTTGCTGCTGCAGAAACTGGAAAATGGGTAAATATTAAGAAAGGTCAATTTATGAGTCCCGGCTCAATGTTATTTGCTGTTGAAAAGGTACAACAGAGTGGTAATTCAAATATTATGCTAACTGAGCGTGGAACCACTTTTGGTTATCAGGACCTGGTTGTCGATTTTAGAGGAATTCCCCAAATGCAGAGTTTTAATGTGCCCGTGATACTGGATTGCACACACTCTTTGCAGCAACCCAATCAAACTGCCGGGGTAACCGGAGGCCTGCCGAAATTGATTGCTCATATGGCAAAGGTTGGAATTGCAGCCGGAGTGGACGGTCTGTTTATGGAGACTCATCCTCAACCATCTGAAGCCCTTTCCGATGGTGCTAATATGTTACCACTAGATCATATGGATAAATTATTGAGAAACCTTAAAATAGTTAAATCGGCTATTAGTCAGGTAAGTTGAAATTCTAAAATGGATAAGATTGTTGAAATCAGCCTGCCTCCCGGCGAACACCTCAATGAGCAACTGTGGAAGGAAAGGGCAATAAAAAAGTCGGGACTAGATTTTTCTGACATTAAGGAAATTGATCTGATAAAGCGGTCTATTGATTCCCGTGGCAAAAGACCGGTCTATAGGATGAAGATTAGGGTAAGTACGAACGAAAGTGGGGGCATGCCAATCTTAAGGCATAAGGGCAAACTCCAGAAATCCGAGAATGGAGAGAGGGTAATTGTGGTTGGGGCAGGACCGGCAGGTTATTTTGCTGCGCTTCAATTATTGGAGCATGGATGCAAGCCCATCGTAGTTGACAGGGGAAAAGACGTCAGGGCCAGGAGACGAGATTTGCGACAGATTCAACAATTTGGAGTTGTAAATCCAGACTCAAATTATTGCTTCGGAGAGGGTGGTGCCGGTACTTATTCAGATGGAAAACTATATACCAGATCAAAGAAAAGAGGTAATTTTCAAAAGGTTTTGGAAATACTGCACGAACACGGCGCACCGAATGATATTTTAGTTGAGGCCCATCCTCATATTGGTTCAAATAAGCTCCCTCGAATTGTTCAGGCTATTAGGGAAACAATTGAAGAATTTGGGGGGGAAGTACATTTTGGGTACAAAGTGACTGATTTCTTGATGGATGAGTGCACGGTAAATGGTGTTTTGATTAATGGTGAAATTGAATTGAAGGGTAGAAGTGTAATTTTGGCTACCGGTCACTCCGCCCGGGATATTTACTTATTATTACATCAAAAAGGGATAGAAATTGAGGCCAAACCCTTTGCCCTTGGTGTTAGAATTGAGCATCCTCAATCACTTATAGATTCCATTCAATACAATATGGCTAATCGTGGAGAAAATCTTCCGGCTAGCAGTTATTCTCTGGCCTGTCAAATTGGTGGCAAAGGTGTCTTTTCCTTTTGTATGTGTCCAGGAGGATTGATTGTTCCCGCTTCTACGGCCCCCGGTGAGATTGTGGTCAATGGCATGTCTTTATCTAGAAGAGACTCCCCCTATGCCAATGCGGGTACTGTAGTTTCTGTCCAACCGGAGGAATTGGTGAGAAACGTTGATTTGGTTCACCCGTTGACCTGTATGGAGTTTCAAACTTCAGTCGAACAGATGGTTTTTAAACACGGGGATGGCAGTCAGTCGGCACCGGCCCAAAGATTGACTGATTTTGTCAGTGGAAAATCCTCTTCTTCCCTTCCTTCTTCCTCATATATTCCTGGACTTCTTAGCAGAAGGGTGGATGAGATTTTACCTTCTGCAATAGTAAACTCTCTTCAGAAAGCAGTAATGGAATTCGATCAAAAAATGAAGGGGTATCTCACGGAGGAAGCTGTGGTTGTTGCTACTGAAAGCAGAACTAGTTCCCCGGTCAGAATCCCAAGAGATTCTCAAAGTCTTATGCATCCGCAAGTTAGGGGCCTTTATCCCTGTGGGGAAGGAGCCGGCTATGCAGGTGGAATAATGTCCGCAGCCATGGACGGACAAAAAGTTGCCACAGCTGTTGTCAACGCAATATCATTAAGTACAATTTGATTGAACCGGATTTTACCATTAATCTATTCAAGACGGTAACTCAGGAATATCTTTGTGCAAGCTTAAAAACATCTGTTTAAGTGCAAAGTTTGTTAATATTGCAGTCTGAATAATGTAAAAATGAGTAGAGGTGAATTTTTAACTATAAAGCTGGCTGAAGATGAAAGATGTGCTTGACCTGATCGGTCGGATTTTTATAAGCTTTATTTTCCTTTATGATGCGTGGGACTCCATAGTATTTTATCAGCAAACAAAAGACCGGATGACGGAATATGGGCTGCTTTGGCAGCAAGATATATTGTTGTCGGGTTCAATTACATTAATGCTGGTTGGTGGGATATTTTTACTTTTGGGGTATAGGTCAGCCCTTGCCGGTATTCTATTACTGATCTATTGGTTACCCTTAACTTTTATAGTGTATGCATTTTGGACTATTCCGGAAGTTGATTTAAGACGTGTCACTGCAGTGATGTTTATGAAGAATATTGCTATTGCAGGTGGATTACTGCTCGTTATTGTCAATGGAAGTGGTCGGTACAGTTTAAAGCGGTTGATCGATAGAAGAAGATTGGATGTAAAGAACATTTAATTTATCTGAGATGATGGTTCATTTGAAAATTATAAATATCCCATTTGACTTTTCCTTACGGAATGCTTTATGCAGCAAGTTGTCTGGAGGTCTTTTTATCCTTTTCCTCTCTTTAGCCAGTTTGCAAGCACAAGATAGGGGAAGAGTTTACACACCGGATGACTTTTTGCGGAGCGGCTACTTTAAATACAGTATTGATTTGGGCGAGTTGAGGAGAGAGGGAAATATTTCTGCAACTTTGATTTCCAAACGCCCAAGAAGACCAGGGAATCAAGCTGTTTTGTATATTCATGGATACCTGGATTATTTTTTTCAGCAGGAGATGGGTGAGAAGTTTGTTCAATCCGGTTATACGTTTTATGCTTTAGACCTGAGAAGACATGGCCGGTCATGGCAAGAAGGCCAAATTCTCTCCTATTCGCGTGATATGCGTGAGTACTTTGAAGAAATTGAGCTGGCTCTTGAAATAATTGCTGATGAGGGCCATGAGCAGATTGTTTTGATGGGCCATTCAACCGGAGGGCTTATCTCAGCCTTATTTATGAATGAATCTTCAGCATCTACAAAGATTGACCTGCTCGTATTGAATAGTCCATTTCTAGCCTTTAATTTTGGGGATAAGAATGGGAAATTAGCACTTGGTTTTGCCCGCATGGCAGGATTTATTGCCCCTCGAAGGGAATTAGGGCCTCCACTTTCTCCTCTTTACGGAATGAGTATTCACCTCTCTCACCATGGAGAATGGAATTTTGACACTATTGTAAAACCCATTCAAGCTCCAAGAGCAAAAGCTGGTTGGATTCGTGCGGTTAGCCGGTCACAGCGACAACTTACCCGCAAAAGTGATATTGGGATCCCCACTCTTATTCTTCACTCTGATCGATCAGTATATTCTGATGAGTGGTCTGAAGAACTCCTCAAAGGTGACGCTGTGCTTAGTGTGGAACACATTAAAGCCCTCGGGCCTGCTCTGGGCAAGCATGTAGATCTTATAGAATTGGAAGGTGCTTTACATGATGTTTTTCTCTCCCCCGGACCTGTCCGGCATCGAGCTTATGAGCTAACCCTTTCCTGGATAGCTAGGCACTTACAGTAAACTATTTAAGAGAATAGATAAGATAGTCATTGTTGCAGCATTTAATTTACGGCCTTTTCCCAATGGATTATGGCAATATTCAAAGGTCCAATTAAACCCTTGTTCATCTAAGCTTGTTTTAAACTTCAATTTGGATCCCATCCGAACAAATAGGGTGTTATCCAGTCAAAAAGACCATTTTCATGGAAAGGAGTATTGGGGTATTGTGGTTTAGAAATGATTTGAGAGTTCATGACAATGAAGCTCTTATGGATGCTATATCTCATGTGGATGATGTCTATCCCGTGTATGTTTTTGACGAGCGCATGATGGAGGGAAAAACACCTATGGGCTTTGATAAAACAGGCCCTCACAGGATTAAGTTCCTTATTGAGTCTGTTTCAAATCTAAAAGATAATTTGAAGAAGTTGGGGTCAGACCTCTTTATCTATTATGGCAAGCCGGAAGAGGTCGTTTTTGAAATTGTTCAGAAAACTGGTGCCAACTGGGTTTTTTGCAATCGAGAACGAACAAGTGAAGAAGTATTTGTTCAGGATCGGTTGGAAAAAAACCTTTGGACCATTGGACGTGAGTTGAGGTTTTACAGGGGTAAAATGCTTTTCTATACTGCTGATCTTCCCTTTCCTGTTACCCAGACTCCTGATACTTTCACTCAGTTTAGAAAAGAAGTTGAACGGTTTGTACCAATCAGGCAGCCCTTGGCAGTCCCCAAAATAATACCTACATCCAATCTGCTTAAGAGCACCGGTATTTCCAAAAAAATAAAATCTCTTTTCTCAAGGGATACTGCAGGTTTCCCCTTTAAGGGCGGCGAATCTGAAGCAATCAGGAGGCTTGAGTACTACCTCTGGGATTCTGATTTAGTATCAAATTATAAAGAAACCCGTAATGGTTTACTTGGCCAGGACTATTCTTCAAAATTTTCAGCCTGGCTCTCTTTAGGATGCATATCTCCAAAGTTAATTTACAGCGAAGTAAAGAGGTACGAAACTGAGAGAAGTAAAAACAAGAGCACCTATTGGCTTATTTTTGAGTTGATTTGGAGAGACTACTTTCGCTTTATTGCTAAAAAACATGGAAACAAAATATTCCAGAAAGGCGGGATTACAGACATCCCACCCGATTCTGAAGACAATTTTGAACTGTTTGAGCGATGGTGTAAAGGGGAAACAGGGATCCCATTTATAGATGCGAATATGAAGGAACTCAACCAAACTGGTTTTATGAGTAATCGTGGCAGACAAAATGTGGCCTCATTTCTTATTCACGATCTCAAAATTAATTGGACATGGGGCGCTGAGTATTTTGAGAGTTTACTTGTAGACTATGATCCTTGCTCAAATTATGGCAATTGGAATTACCTTGCCGGAGTTGGGACGGATCCCAGGAGTGACAGATATTTTAAGGTTTTGTCTCAAGCTAAGCGGTATGATCCAAATGGTGAATTTGTACGTAAGTGGATTCCAGAATTGAGAACTGTTTCTGATGCAAAGGTGCATTGGCCGCATCTCAATTCATTGAATACGACCTTTGATATACCCGAAATATATAAAAATCCTGTGGTTGAATTAGAGGTCCCTGAATAAGCAGGGTTTTTGTATATTCTTTTCCCAGTGACTATGAATATTGTTATTTAGCCTGGTCGATTGGGAGGTTTCATAAATTTTTTAGCCCCTGTTTCCATTTCCAAGAGAAGAAGATTAGAATTAAAAATTATCAATACTTTTCTTACTTTTTCAACCAATTTGACTGAGTAGACCATCTTTCATCTCGTACCGCATGTCACATAATTGACCTAGTTCAACGTTATGGGTTACAATTACAAACGTAATACTCAGTTCTCGCCCCAATTTGACGAATAAATTGTGCATGTCTCTCGATGTAGATGTATCGAGGTTCCCAGTGGGTTCATCAGCTAAGACCAGTATAGGATCATTTATCAATGCCCTGGCTACAGCGACCCTTTGCTGCTCTCCTCCCGACAATTCCTCAGGCTTGTGATGCATGCGATCATTGAGACCCAGGTAGTCGAGGAGTTCTGCAGCCTTTCCAAATGCGGCCTTTTTGTCAGTCTTTTTAATAAGCGCAGGAATGGCAGTATTTTCCAGTGCGGAAAACTCAGAAAGGAGATGATGGAACTGGAATACAAACCCAATATTTTCGTTTCGGAACCGGGCCAGTCCGGTTGTATTAAGCTTAAATGGATTCTGTCCGTTGATTAAAACTTCTCCTCCATCAGGTTGATCCAGAGTTCCAAGAATGTGCAAAAAAGTCGATTTTCCTGTACCGGATTTTCCAAGTATCCCTACGAGCTTCCCTTTTTCCACTTTAAGATTTACCCCTTTGAGAACTTTGAGGCTCCCGTAGGATTTTACTAAATTTTGGACTTCTATCATAGTCACAAAGTTAATCATTCATAATTATTTTCCGATCGAAGCCATGATTTTAAACAGTTCAGTTAAGACTGCATTTCTAAAAACTTACGGCATGAAAAAATCATGACCCAAATTTGGGGTTACTTAAAATATCTTTAACATAATGCAGTTTAAAATTTGTAGTATTTTGATGCTGCGTTTTTGTCTTCTTAACCGTTCTATCAATGTATTCAACCATTTTTAAACCAATTGAAATAAAGCTGCAAGGGACACCATTTCTTAAATTTTGGTGGAGTGGGTAACCCATGGAAAGACACCTTATTCGAATGTCATAAAAATGTATTGAATAGAAAAGCTATATTTGCGCATTAATTTTGGATAAATTCCCGGTATGAAGATACTTCAACTGTGTAAAAAATTTCCTCTGCCATTAAAAGATGGTGAATCAATAGCGGTGACTTACCTTAGCCGAGCACTGAATGATCTCGGATGTGAAGTCACTTTGCTTGCTATGAATACGAGCAAGCACTATATAAACCTTGACGATGTAAAGCACCTATCCGGCCACTATAAATCCATTCATACGGTTGACATTGATAACGCAATTAAGCCTGTTCAGGCACTTAAGAACCTTTTTAGCTCTGATTCTTATCACGTCAGTCGATTTAGGAGTGATGCATTCAGTCAAAAACTTGAAGAATTGCTGAAATCTGAGAACTATGATATAGTTCAGCTTGAAACCTTGTATTTGGCTCCTTATATGGAAACTATCAGGAGGCATTCAGATGCTTTGGTTGTTATGCGCTCCCACAATATCGAACATGAGATTTGGGATAGAATAACGCACAACACCAGATTCCTACCCAAAAAATGGTACATTAAATACCTTTCCAAAAAACTCAAGAACTTTGAACTTGGTGTTTTGAATGATTATGATTTCTTAGTTCCAATTTCCCAGAGAGATCTTCAGAAATTTAGGAACCTCGGCTATATGAATGGAGCAAGGACCATACCTATTGGGATTGATTTTAAAGACTATAACCCTAATATGAATTCCTTCAGAAAGAATCCTAGCGTTAGCTTTATTGGCAGCTTAGATTGGATTCCTAATTATGAGGGAATAAACTGGTTTTTGAATGAGGTTTGGCCCGATGTACATGAAAAGTTCCCTGAACTTGAATTGCACATAGCTGGTAGAAACACCCCTGATGATCTTTATCGATGGAGTAAGTCGAAAGTTTTGATACACGGTGAGGTCAGGGATGCCAGAGAGTTTATCAACCAACATCCAATGATGATAGTGCCTTTATTGTCCGGGAGTGGAATGCGCGCTAAAATTTTAGAAGGAATGGCACTTGGAAAAGTTGTCATTACCACTAGTATGGGATTAGAAGGAATCGAAGCACAGCACAATGAACAAGTATTGGTGGCCGATAGTCCTGAGGAGTACCTGGAGTGTTTTCAAAAATGCCTAAGTGATACTGAGCTGATGATTAACATTTCAAAGAACGCCCAGAAGTTTGTATCGGAAAACTTCAATAATTACGAATTAGCAAAGAACTTGATCTTTTCGTATAAAAAGTACATGAAGGAGCATGGTTTTTCCACCAGTGATTAATTTATCCCATCTATTGTCCTCTTCTACTCCAGGAATACTATCGCTTTGAAACTCGCTGTTGTCAGTTCAAGAATTCCTTATCCACTTGAGAAGGGGGATAAACTAAGGTTGTTTCACCAATTAAAGCAGCTCTCAAGATATTGTGAAATTCATCTATTTGCCTTGTATGCTCGTGATGAGGAGACTCAAATCGTTGGGGATGAACTCAAGCAGTATTGCAAATCGACTCGTTTTTACAAAATTCCTCCTACTTCCAGGCTATTGGGCCTGCCATTCGCTCTATTATCGGATTTACCCTTTACAGTTAAGTACTTTTACTCGGCATTCGTCGCTGCTAAAATGAGATCTGAGATCATCAAATTAAATCCTGAAATAATTTATTGTCAGTTGATACGCACCGCCCCTTATGTAACGGGTCTTCCATTTCCAAAGGTAATCGATTACATGGACGCTTTCAGCCTTGGTTTTTTTCGAAGAAGCAGGCTCTCTACTCTCTGGCTTCGTCCGGTTTTTAAGTTTGAATCCAATCTTCTTAAGAATTATGAAAACAAGGTTTACAATGCTTTTGATGCGCATACGATTATATCCAGACAAGATCGAGACAGTTTAAATATATTGTCTAAAGAGAATATACATATTGTGGAGAATGGAGTCGATCACAACTACTTTTTTCCAGCAGTAGGAAGGAAGAAAAAGTACGATTTGGTATTTTGTGGTAATATGGGATATGATCCTAATATTAAAGCTGCCGTTCTAATAGGAAAGTGGGCATCTCAATTGAAAGCTAAATTCCCGGGCATTAAAATTCTTATAGCTGGTGCTAGACCTCATCCAATAGTAAAAGGGCTCCATGGAAAAAATGGTATTGTAGTATCCGGCTGGATGGACGATATCAGAGAGGCTTATTGGGATTCATCCATTAATATTGCACCAATTTTTAGTGGATCTGGCCTTCAGAATAAAATACTGGAAGCCATGGCATGCGGATTACCTACCATTACTACCTCAGTAGTTGGCAACTCTTTAAGAGGTGAAACCGGTAAGCATTTCCTT
This sequence comes from Saprospirales bacterium, assembly GCA_007695145.1. Classification (GTDB taxonomy): domain Bacteria; phylum Bacteroidota; class Bacteroidia; order Chitinophagales; family Saprospiraceae; genus PWJY01. The sequence continues at coordinate 23,840 of REEI01000062.1, forward strand.
ATAGCTGAAACCGAAGAGGAGTTCCTGAAAACAATCGAAGGGTTGATGAAGAATCAACAAAAGATGGAAAAATTGGCAAGGAATGCGCTCGAGTTGGTTAGAAATGAGTACAATTGGGCTGAATTTTCTGACCAATTGTTTCAAATCATAAACAGAACGCGGAAAAATTCCATTACATTATAAATTTATATATTTGACAATGCAACAATCAGTTGAAACTAGAGGAGATAAAAAATTTCAAATCAATACGATTGAGGAGGCTATTGAAGACATAAAAAATGGCAAAATTGTCATAGTTGTTGATGATGAGGACAGGGAAAATGAGGGCGACTTTGTTTGCGCTGCTGAATGCATTACCCCTGAAATCATCAACTTTATGGCTTCTCACGGTAGAGGGCTGATTTGTACTCCCATTGAAGAAAAACGTGCCAAGGAATTACAATTGAACATGATGGTTCCTGAAAATACTGCACTACACGAAACTGCTTTTACGGTATCTATCGACCTGATCGGTCACGGATGTACAACAGGGATTTCAGCTTATGATCGGGCTATGTGTATAAAGGCTTTAGTGGATCCAAAGTTTGGCCCTGAAGATTTTGCACGCCCCGGGCATATCTTTCCATTAAAGGCTAAGAGTGGGGGAGTTCTGAGAAGAACAGGTCACACAGAAGCTGCCATAGATCTTGCAAAGTTGGCTGGGTTTTCTCCTGCCGGAGTATTGGTAGAGATATTAAACCCTGATGGAAGTATGGCAAGACTACCGGAATTGGTAGAACTTGCACAAAAATTGAACTTGAAAATAGTTACCATCAAAGATTTGGTCGCCTATCGGCTTCAAAATGAATCTTTGATCAACAAAGAATATGAGAGTGAATTCCCTACAAAATATGGTGACTTCAAATTGCATGCTTACCGACAAGTCACTACTGATGATATCCACATTGCACTTACCCTTGGATCCTGGAAAGAACATGAAGCAGTAATGGTAAGAGTTCATTCATCTTCCCATATAAGGGACATTCTCGGCCCTTTAAGGGATGAATCCATAGTGGAGTTGGATCAGGCAGCTGCAATGATTGCCAAACAAGGTGCTGGAGTACTTTTGTTGATGCGTCAGAGAGATGAAGGTGATAATTTTCTTCAGGCGCTTCAGTTCTACAACGATATTATCAAGGGAATTCAAAAACCCAAAACTGAGCAGCGTGACTTTGGGGTAGGGGCTCAAATTCTACGTGATCTCAATGTTTCCAAAATGATTATTCTTACAAATGCTGCAAAAAGGCGGGTTGGTCTTCTAGGCTACGGTCTTGAAATTGTTGAGAATAGACCTATTCAAAATTCTTGATTGTTGTTTAGAAAATTGATAGGCCGAGGGGTAGGATTTTTCCAATTTGATCCTTAAATAGGGCTGTAAACTAAAAACCGGAATATTGCATTCTGCAGTATCCCGGTTTTTAGCTTAGGAAAATAGTTTAATCCTTAAATACTCGAACGTTGTCTATTCGGTAAGTTGTAGTCTCACCTGCCGGATTAGATCCTTCATAAACAAAGGCAATGTGGGCCTGTCCTGTGAATGCACCGAGATTGATGGTACCTGAACTTATAAATGCCCAACGGTCCTCTTGAGCACCTGCTATGGTTGCATCCAGTTCTGTCCAGTCCGCATCCGTTGGATTGGATCCATCAAAATTATTGGAAATATAGACGCGCAATCCATCCTGAACATGAAATCCCTGGGCAGATTCAAACTCAAACTTTACTCCGGAGTCTACCTCAAATTCAGGTGTAATTAGCCACATTTTATTTTCTGCATCAGCTGACTGAAAGGCTGAGACGGTTCCGAAACGATTGCCGCTAAACTCTCCAATTGTCCATCGATTTGATCCGATTTCAGCTACGTTAGTCCATCCTGGGAGTGATATTGGCTCATTAACTGTAGCAGCCTGAAAATCCTCAAATAATAAGGTCTCAGGTCCTGATATATCTCCGTCCACATCATCCAGATTCCTTATGCCAATTTGCCGAGCTTCCTGAGTTCCTCCAACTGAAACAATTCCAGTTAGGGTTATTGGTTCTGTTGGGATAGCCTGATTGGCGAATGTTGCCTGAGGTCTTGTAAAGTGATCAATGGTCGCTGTACCATCATTGAGAGTGGTTGTAAAAGCAAAATCTTGCTGATTGCCCTCCTTGGTCATGGTAACATTCCTTACTCTGACCAGGGTTGACTCATATTGATTGAAATTAGCCTGAAGTTCACTTATGGTCAACTCATTTGGGATGATTGAATTGTTTTGACTAAGAGTAATGGCGGAACTTAAGTTGACATTATTAATCTGTAGAAGGCCCTGAAATACAGAAAGCTCATCCCCTGATACGTCAATTTCCAATTCGTGACCGAGGTCAAAGCTGTGATTACCGGTAAACCTAATAGCGATCCCTCCACTTTGGTCCTGAAGGAACATATTTCTCTCTGCCACATTGAGATTTTCTCTATCTGAGATTACAATTCCCCGTATTACAGTTCCACCCTCAATATTTGCAGGAGTTCCGGAATATGCATCCCTGATGGAGGAAATATTGGTATACGAAACATCCTCACCATCAATATCATTTAAATTCCTGATACTCACCTGCCGCGCTTCTTGGGTACCCCCTACAGAGACAATTCCTGTAAGGGTAATTGGAATAGTAGGAATCGGGTTATTTGAGAATGTAGCCTGAGGCCTTGTGAAGTGATCAATGGTTGCTGTACCATCATTAAGTATAGTAGTAAAGGCAAAATCCTGTTGATCTCCCTCCTTTATCATACTTACATCTCTTATCCTGATTAGAGTAGATTCATATTGATTAAAATTGGCCTGGAGTTCACTAATGGTCAATTCTCTTGGGGTCACGGTATTGTTTTGACTGATAACCTCAGCTGATAACAGGTCTACATTGTTAATTTGTAACAGCCCCTGGAAGGTCGAAAGCTCATTTCCTGAGACATCAATTTCAAGTTCAGCACCAAGTGGAAAGCTGTGGTTTCCATTAAATCGGATAGCGATACCGCCGCTTTCATCCTGAAAAAATAGATTCCTCTCTGCTACACTTAGGTTGTCTTTATCCGAAATTACGATCCCCCTGATCACGGTTCCTCCACTGACATTCGTAGGACTTCCAGTGAACTGACCTCTTATTGACGAGATGCTAGTGACAGAAGCATCACATCGAGCTGCCTCCATATTGACATCTTCTATCTCCCTGACCAAAAGTTGTTTGACTGTTCCAAACACAGTGTAAACCCCAACTATCGATCCACTACCTTGTGGCAGCTCAGTGGTCGCAAAATCAGCAAAACCACTGGTCCTGACCACTATTGGTGCATCTCCGGTACATGAAATGAGGTCGCGATTAACGGTTTGTCTAATTTGATTTCCCTCATCGTCTATAGTACTGATTGCAAAGGTTTCCCCTAGATCAGAGGAACGGAACTGAAAATTTTCAAGCCGGATAACTGTATTGATGTCGTCGTCAGTCAGTTCATCCACTCTTTTGGTTGGAATTTCATAATCCTGGTTCCATTTACCTCTGAGTATAAATTTGTCAGCGAGAGGAAGAGGAACTCCATCCATTCCAGTGGGATTTCCGGCTGCGTCTCTTTCAACCCCACCTCCAAGTTGAAGGGTTCCATTAAAGTCACTGATGTACATGTCACGAGCTCTGATAAAAAGCCTTCGGCCAATAGGGTAGTTGTTGTGTAAATCTGTAAAGTTAAATCTTATTTGTATGCCACCTGTTTCATCCTGGAGGACAAGGTTGCGGAATAAGTTTCCAGATCTGTCATCAGCAGTAACAATAGCAGAAAAGACAAGGTCTTCGTCAATTTGCACATAGTTGCCCGGCTGATAAAATGCCTTTACATCTGCAATGGTAGCATTAACTGTTATATTGGGATCTGTACCTTCTGCGGGTGGTTCGTCAAAATCCTCCTTTACACAGGAAGTGGCCAGGAAAAGAACTGACAAAAGCAAGGTGAAATAAAATCTGTTGAATTTCATATTAATTTAATTTGTAATTTTTTAAAATCTATAAGCCAAACTTGTGAAGAAATTGATTCCCTGAGCGTAAAAATACCTGCTGGGAAATGTATCGGGATCTCGGTCCTGGAAATTATATCTCCTCTGTTCAAACCCTCCGGTGATGATGTCTTTTGCATTCAAAAGATTGTTTACTCCAACATTTAGATAGATAAACTTTCCCCGCTGGACCCTCCATGATTTGCCGCCAAAAACATTGACCATAATAGCTGAATCAGTAATTTCCTGACGATGGATTTTATTCCATTGATCTGATCCTTTTTCAACCAGGTCAAAGGCAACAGCTCGCCTCCTGTCCGGGTTAAAGTCAATATAGAGGTCATCGAAATAATTGATGTCCATATTAATGAACCAGAAATTGGGAGAGTTATAACTAAATCCAAGGGATAAAGCGGTTTGAGGAGTTCCGGGAATGAGAAATCCCCGGGTATAAATTTGTTCTCTTTCGAAAATAAAATCTTCTGTGCGATCTTGAACCTGGGAAGCAAGTGGATTTGCAGTATGACGGTAATATCCAAGGGCTGCAACACCACTGACATTGATAGTAGGGCTTATTTTGACATCTATTGCTGCTTCAATTCCCTGATGAGTTGTATTGATCCCCTCAAGGAAGTAAAATCCAAATGCGCGTTCTATATCGTTGTAGAAAGCTACCAAATTGGTTTGATTGCTAAATTCGGTGTAATAGCCGGTAAGTCTGCCTCGGACAAAAGGAGTCCGAATTTGGTACCCCCCTTCAAGAGCCATTACTTTTTCATCTTGCATGGCAGGATTGAGGCGGTGGTTGGTCCTGGGCGATAAGAAGGCATTCCTTGCAGTGGGAGGCCTTGTTTGATAGGATGCACTTCCATAGAGGTATTGGCGCCCAGAAATTTTATAAGTGGCCCCTCCTTTAAGTGAGTAGTTTGTGAAGTTACTTTTTTCAGAATCTCCAAGGGAATTATCCGGGAAGTGGCCATTTTGCATATAACCCTCTCTCCAAAAAGAAGTATGTGAGAGTTGTCCACCAGCAAAAAAGGCCCAGCGTCTTAGATCAAATTCTGCCTGGGCCCAGGCATTTGCTTTGCGCACATTGATATCGTAATGATAGCCAAATATGTCACCATTGGTTACCAATCTGTTGGGATTTTGAAGATCGGATTGAAGCCTGGGGTCTTTTAGGTCAGTGATATCTCTCTCTGCAAACCGATCGATGTCGACATAAAAATCACCACCAAGAAGATCGTAAACCTTCTTGTAGCTTTCATTGATCAACGATTGATAACCGATCCCTCCAGTCAATTTAGTAGTTCTGGAAACCACTGAATTGACTGTGCTGTTAAAGGCAAAAATAGTGGGATCAAATCTACGCTCTTCCAAGATGTATTTACTTCTGTTGCCAGTAACTGAGTTGCCTGGGATGCCATTTGCATCTTCGAAGGTAATGGTACTCCTTCTATTGACAAAGTAAAATTCATCCCAGTTGATCTGTCTCACCTCAGGGTCTGATTTCCATCGATCTGTGATGGCTGCCGCTAGTCCCGGGTCATTGGCATAACTAGGCAGATAACGGTAATAATCCGGTCTGGGGTCCCTGGCGTTATTCCAGTCTAATGCAGTGGTGCCATACATGCCCTTTTGGAAGGCAATGGCGGTTGTAATATTTGTTCGGTTGATGATCTCCCAATCATGTCTCAGTATTGCGGTTGGTCTGTGAGAGGTGGCCACCCTTGAGTTCCTTTTTTCCCCATTCTGAAAGCCCCAGAAAGAATTGTAGTGATTATCTCCGCTCAAGTCGTACACCTCCTGAGTACCTGCTCCGCCTCTCCCTCTTTTAGATGGAGCGCCAAAAACAGTAAGGTTTAAAGAATGACCTCCGCTGAATAATTTATCTACACTCATAAAATAACTCCATGCATCGTAAAAGGTTCCCTCTTGAAAGCCCTCATTAGCCCATCTTCTGGATGCGGATACCGATAGAGCCCAATTTCCGGGAAGGATACCGGTATTGTGGGTTGCCATAACCCGATGCCTATAGCTCCTATTCGAAACCGCATAACTTACACGGGTTTGTTGCCATTGCTGAGCTGCACGGGTGTCAATACTGGTTCCACCGCCTATGTCAGTAAAGGCAAATTCGGTCGGCTCTAAACCAACTGAACTATTTCTCGATCTCAATACATCGTTCAAACCTCCCCAAATGGCCCATATAACCCCACCATTTTCCAGATCATTCATGGGAATGCCATTGAACATCATGGTTGAGTATTGCGCATCATAACCACGCACACGAAATCGTCTCTGTCCAAAAGCAAAACCTGCGCGGGCATTGAATAAGTCCCTTGAGGCTGCTAAAAGGCTTGAATAGTCCTGTACTTCAAGGTCACTGCTTTCAAAGTCAGTTTCGTCCAGTTCTACAATTGGGACAGTACTTCTCGTCTCTGTATCCAAATCACCAATACTAATTTCAATTAATCCAAGCGCAGTAGTCTCATCGCTATTTACCTCCACCGGCATTTCGTGTATTAGATTTTCCCGGTCATAGATAGCAAGTAGGTAGTTACCGGGTTCAATATTCTCTAGAAAAAAACTACCGTTCATACGGGTAGTAGTTTCGTAAAGTGATCCTTCTAATGTCACTAGCAAACCAGAAAGCAGCTGTCCAGTCTCTTGCTCTGATGCTGTTCCACTTATCTGTCCAGTTTGTGACCAGAGTATAAGGGAAGAAAAGACCAGGGTAAAACTACAAATGAAACTTCTTGTAAAATTATTCATTGACAAAGAATTATATAATTTATATGCAAAAGTAAACAATCAATTAGAATAAACTCATGAATGTTTGTAAGAGCTTTGAATTCTCTTTATTACTCAATGTTTAACAATTGATTCTCCATCTCTTAGGTCATGTTAAGGAAATGTCATTTTTGGTTTGAATGACGCTTCAGTTTTGGCCCCTAATCGAATTATTGAAGCAGGTATTTAATGATTTGAATCAATTGAGCGTTAAAATACTGAAATTTTGAACTACCTTTGAACTTTCAATTTTTGAACTTTCATTTATTTATTATGAAGTTGTCTTTCTTTTTCAGCAAACTACTAGTACCTGCTTTTTTTGTTTGTGCTTTGCTGCTTTCTGGCTTTGATATGAACGCTCAAAGGCAGCAGTTTGAGCTTGCTTGCATCGCCTTTTACAATGTGGAGAATTTATTTGATACCATTAATCAACCTGGAAAAATGGATCGTGATTATACTCCGGAGGGAAGATATTTGTGGGATACTGAAAAGTATGTCGACAAGTTGGATAAGTTGGCCTGGGTGATATCGAGACTGGGGACTGAAAAGACACCGGACGGTGCGGCTATTGTCGGTCTGGCTGAAGTAGAAAACAGAAGAGTCCTTGAGGATCTCGCTGCCCGTCCTGAATTGAAAGACAGAAATTACCAGGTAGTTCATTATGAATCACCTGATTTTAGGGGTATTGACAATGCGCTTTTTTACAATCCTGATTATTTTGAATATATCTCTTCTAGACCCTTACCATTTGAAATGGAGAGGGAGGATGGAAGTATGGAGCGGACCAGAGATGTCTTGTTGGTTACGGGAAAATTGCTGGGGGAAAAAATACATGTTTTAGTGAACCACTGGCCGTCGAGACGCGGTGGAGAAGAAGCTACGCGTTACAAAAGGATTCATGGAGCTAAAGTCAATCGGGCAATTGTTGACAGTCTGAAAGCTGAGGATCCTATGGTCAAGGTTGTAATCATGGGTGACTTCAATGATGATCCGGTTAATCACAGTATAAGAAGGTATATTAATGCCGTGGGAAGTATGGATGAAATGACTCCTGAGACTATGTATAACCCTTTTTATGATGCATTTCGAAAAGGCCTCGGCACCAATGCATGGAGAGACTCCTGGAGCTTATTTGATCAGATCATTGTGTCTTACGGACTTGTCAAAGAAAGAGGAGAAGGGTGGAGATATTTCAGGTCTGAGATTTTTAATGACAGACGTCTGGTACAGCGCACCGGAAGATTTGCTGGCTATCCTTACAGGAGTTTTGCAGGCGGTCAGTACATCGGGGGTTATAGCGATCACTTTCCAGTATTTATATATGTCGTAAGGCCTATTAGAGAATAGTCAAATACCTTTTCATTTGTTATCTCCAACGTTTTAAAGTGGAATAGTTTTTTTAGATTTTAGCGGGCTTTGGTAGATGTGTATACTGATCGACCTGTAAATTAGACCTGTTTCATTAATAACTACTAAATGGCTAGAAATTAGTGCTATGAAGATGCAGTTTGGAATTTAATAGTTTGATTATGAAAGGTCATGCTGATGAATTGATTACAATAACAGAAGATTTTCACTCCGCTCTTGACCTGATTGAGCAATCGGGTAAAGATTCTGTATTTATTACGGGTAGTGCTGGTACCGGAAAATCCACTCTTTTGCGATTGTTTAGAGATAGTACGGATAAGCGGTTGGTATGTCTTGCTCCTACAGGTGTAGCTGCCTTGTTAATTGGAGGTCAAACCATTCATTCCTTTTTTGGGCTTCCTCCCAGGTTACTTCAGGCCGGTGATTTTAAAACATGGAAGAATCGCTCCATTATCCGTAAACTTGATATGGTTATCATTGATGAGATCAGCATGGTTAGGGCGGACCTGATGGATGCCATTGATTATTATTTGCGCACAGTTAGGAAGAATGAGCTGCCATTTGGAGGAGTTAAGATGGTTTTCTTTGGCGATTTATACCAATTGCCTCCAATTGTAAGAGGTGCAGCAGAAATGCAGTATTTTAACATTGAATATGAAAGCCCTTATTTTTTCTCTTCCTCAGTATTGCAAGGGGAGTGCAATTTAAATGTATTTCAACTTCAGGAGGTCTTCCGTCAAAAAGATAAAAAATTAGTCAGTCTTCTCAATCGCATTAGAACCAACACTATAGAGTACGATGACCTTGAACTTCTCAATTCTCGCTCTGATCCTGGTTATAATCCTCCTGAGTATTGTGTAACTCTGGCAGCAAGAAACCGAACCGTAGATGGAATTAATAAATCCAGGCTGAATGAATTGGAAGGCGGTGTGCAATTGTACCAGGCAGTTGTGAAGGGTAAGTTTCCGCCCTCAGCATTTCCTGCTGATTCTGTTCTTGCCCTCAAGCCCGGTGCTCAGGTTATATTTTTGCGAAATGATCCCGATGGCAGATTTGTCAATGGTACAATTGGTAGGGTAGTTGAGCTTAGCGATGAATATGTCCTTGTTGAGGTGGTCAAAGGAGATGAAAATTCCATTAAGATTGAGGTAAAGCCATTTAAATGGGATATGTTGGAGTATGATTTTGATGCCAGGGAAAAAAAATTGACTACCAAATCAGTAGGTGAATTTACACAGTTTCCACTTAGATTGGCCTGGGCGCTCACCATTCACAAATCACAGGGTAAGACCTTTGACAGGGTAGTAATAGACCTCAGAGGAGGCGGAGCATTTGAAACTGGTCAGGCATATGTGGCACTGAGCCGATGTAAAACACTGGAAAACATTATTTTAAGGCAACCCCTTAATCCACAGGATATAAAAATTGATCCCATAGTTGTAGATTTTTTTGAATATGCTGTATAATTGTACCTTGATTTGATCACCAAAAATAGATCATTATGTCCAGACAGAAGAAAAAAGCGAGAAAACAAGCACTTTACAAGAAACAAGAGCGACAATTTTTTAAGATTTTATTAATTATAACGGTTGTTTTGTTGGTTCTACTCTTTTTGATATACACTCTTTTCTTTGCCTGATTTTCAGCATTAGAGTATTGGGTATGCTTTTGTTAGTTCATTAGTTGTCCAGCAAGGTGGATAGTGAATTGAAAGAGCATCCTTAAAAGGGGAGAATGGGGTATTTACTTTACCATAATTAGTGAAAAAAGTCTGGGGCCTTTACGATTATTGATTTACACCAGGACATTTGACACTATTTAATGGCTCAAGGAACCATTTATACTAATAAAAAGAGAAGGTGTTTGAAGGGAAGGGAGCTTCTATTCAGCTAGTGATTCATTGTAGAAAAAAATCGCATGAAATTAAATCTTGATATTATCGTGCCCAGTAAGAAAGAATGGGTAGATGCAGTAATTAATCACTTTGATGATTTTCTTCAGGACCATGCTGATTGTGAGCGAAAAGCATCAGCCATGGCAATGAGTTTAGTAGCAAAATATCCCAACAGAGTGGAGATTATTCCAGAGCTGATTGAAACTGCAGTTGAGGAGCTGGAACACTTTCAACAGGTCTATCGGTTGATGGAAGAGAGAGGGATCCAACTGGCGCACCAAATTAAGGAGGACCCCTATGTGAAAGAGTTGGTTAAAAAATGCCACTCGGGAAGAGAAGAACGCTTCCTGGATAGACTATTGATAGCATCAGTAGTGGAGACAAGAGGAGCTGAGCGCTTCAAATTGGTGGCTGAAGCCCTGGAAGAAGAAGGGCTTAAGAGATTTTACAAAATGCTTTGGATATCAGAAGCTAAACACGGACACATTTTTGTAAAAATGGCCTTGAATTATTTTCCGGAAAAACAAGTATACGAACGCTTGGAGTGGTGGATTGAACAAGAAAAAATAGCCATTGAAAATCTCCCAATTAGAGCTGCTCTGCATTGACATGGAAATTATTACCCTTTAAATCCTTAGCAGATGCTGATTTGCCTTATCTATTCTTTAATTGAATGGTGTGAAATTTGTTTGGCTTATTTTATTAACCTGCATTCCTAGACTTTACAAAGTCCTTCCAATCGGTATATCTTTTACTAGAATTTCCTCTACCAAGATTTCCGTCTGTTTTACGCAGATTGTGACAAATAGCTACCGCCAGAGCATCGGTTGCATCTAAAAACTTTTCATTTAGGGTGCTACCACAGAGGTGAGCAACCATTCCGGATACTTGTTCCTTGGATGCATTCCCGTTGCCGGTAACCGATAGCTTGATTTGTTTTGGGCTGTATTCATAGACTTCGAGGCCGTGACTGAACCCGGCTGCAAGTGCCACCCCCTGGGCACGCCCAAGCTTTAGCATCGACTGTATATTCTTTCCGTAAAAAGGAGCCTCGACGGCCATTTCTCTAGGTTGATAGAGCTCGATTAACTTTTGAACACGCTGAAAAAGACGGTGCAACTTTTCTGCTTGACTTTGGAGATGACCCATTTTTACCACCCCTAAATTGATCAAACGAATGCTATTCTTATCAGATTCAATTAAAGCATATCCCAAAACATTGGTACCGGGATCAATTCCAATAATTCGTCGAACTCCTTTATTCAGTTTTGCAGCCTCCATTGGGCAAATATAGTGTTTTTTCATAATGTAATTTTTTGAATGGGTAGCATTTAACTTTATCTGTCAAAAGTCTATTAGGGGGCGGAGCTTCAATTGGATTAAAGGGAGCAATTGCATATCTTCCGTCTAAGCTGTTTATCTTCTAAAAAGCCTTTCAGCGTAAAACAAGTCCTTCTGATCGTCAATCTCTGCCCACCTAAAATGGCTAAAACGAATGACCTTGAACTTGAAGCCGCATTTGTCCACCGCATTTGCAAAGGCAAGTTCGTAGTATTCATTTATTTGATTCCTTTGGATTAGAGCCTCTAACTCTGGAAAGATGAAATTGTTAAAATCACTCAAGTCAAAACTGTAAATATTTACAGTTTTAAAATATTGCGATAGGTCGTTTGGCATCTCAGGGTTGGTTTTGAGATAAAATTTCTTCACAAACCCCATTTTATTTATTTCTACTACGGTACCGTCCATGAATGAACTAAAATTATCCACCGCAAGAGAGTTTAGGTGAGAAAAGGAATTGAGAGCATTTTCCGAAAACAGTATGTCCCCTTCCAATAATAGGAAGTCGCCTTTTATCCAGTGGGTTGCAAGATATAGAGATAGAATGTTATTGCTTTGGCACCATTTGTCATTTAAAACAAAATCAAAAGCAAGCCTGTCAGAGTATGACTTACAAACCTCCTTTATCTGTTCTTTCCTATAGCCCAATACAAGGATGCATTGCTGAATCCCATAGGCAATTAGATTGTCCAATGTTCTTTCCAAAATGGTCTTTTGATTGATCTTGATGAGACACTTTGGGATGTCGTTCGTAATTTCTTTCAGCCGAGAGCCTCTGCCAGCAAGGAGGATGACGGCAGTTTTGGGGTTGTTTTTCATAGTGATCGGAGATTACTAAGGAAGTGAACAACGTTGTCAACTGATCCGCCATCAGCAGCATAGAAGCAATTATGAAGTAGTTCTTTCATGCCTACACTAATTTCATTGGCCTGATCAAAACAGGTTTCTATAAGTGGCAAGAGAGGTTCATTGTTGCGACAGACAATTGCCTGGTTCAGAATGTCAAGATGGGTAGGCATTTGATGACGTTGTTTAAAATCATTTTCCATCACCAATATTGGGTTGAAAGTAATGAGGTATTCGTAAATGACCGATGAAAGGTCACTGATTAAGAGGTCCGATACTGCGAATGCAGCATAGGTATCGTGCTTGTGCAAGTCCTGGGGGTAGGAAAAGTAAATATGTTTTTTTCCTCTCAGTTTTTTTATCCAGTATAATAGAAGGGCATATTTTCTATCGTGGTAGTGAGGTCTCAGTATAAGATTGTGCGATTTTGTAATCTCATCTATAAGTCGGCCGCCTTGCTTCCTTAGTGTTCCATTGCCAAACTTCCAGGTAGGTGCATACAGAATGTTTTTCCTGCTCCTGTCTGTTATTTTTAACTTTTTTTCCTCCTCCGTCCTGTCAAACTTCCCAGCCAGGTAATCATCAAATCTTAAACAACCAATCTCTACCAGTTTTTTTGAATCCAATTGCAGGCCGATATCGATCAGTCTGGCATGATTCTTTGGTCCCGAGAGGAAAATGTAATCGTATTTGCTAAGTTTTTCGATGGCTATAGCATCGCCCCCTTCATATCGCTTATCGCTTGTACCATGTTCATGGAAAATGGTTATTGACTGCGTATAACTTTCTCCAGCCTGGATTGTATTGGCCAAAAATAGGAGTACCCCCTTAAGATTATGGGTCTCATTTCTTGGAACAAGTATTAGCTTTGGACTAACTTTTAAGTCGCTTGAGGCAGTATCGATGAACTTTTTAAAATGTCTGTACTTTTTTCTGTTGTGAACTACAAACACTCCTCCTGTTTTTCTGTAAACAGGTAGTGCGTAGGCAAATTGATAAATACTATTGGCAATGAAGTAAAGGGGCATAGGTCTTAGAGTTGTTCCCTTTCACAATGGTCATCCAGTCTGAAATTCCAACTTTTCACAGGAATTCTCCAGTCGGGTCCGTAGTGATATCGAAGATATTCCTCAGATTTTAACGGAACCTGAAACAGTCTACCATCAAAGGAATGGTACTTGCGTTGATCGTAAAACTCTGCCGGTGTTTTTTTTAATACTGGCTTCTTATCATCCACTGTCCAATAATAGTATTCACCAACCTTGTATTTGATAAAAATGTCCATAAGATTATACTGCTTGAAGAATTTGAATCTTGTGGTCTGGATTTTTAATAATCTCGGAAGCCCCTTTTGAAAGGGGCCGGTATCTCTTTTATATCTTCTTATTCTGGTTCTATACCCTGATTCATGAATTTTACTCCTGATTTTTATTAGTTCATCTGCAAACTCAGATGTCACCGTTAAATCGAGGTCGTTGTCCCAGGGGAGCAATCTGTTTTCTCGCACTACTCCTAGTAATGTACCAGCTTCAAGGATATATGGGATATCAGCTTTTTCAAAAATTCCACCAATAGTATGGAGCATTCTGTAAGCCTGTATCCTGGGCGCTCCAATTAATTTAACCTTTCCTGCCATGTTTTCAATTAATTAAAATGCCCCTTTTTAAAGTAATAATTATAGAGAATTTTGCCCTTCCGGACTAGATTTAATGGTTTCTTGCCGGCTAGTTTTGAAGGATTTAAGTTCTCAATAGCTTCAATCACTCTCCTGCTATTGTTGCCGTCTAACCAGGGGTTTACTCTGGAAAGTGCGTAGCGACGCTCTTTAAGCTTGTAATTCGGATCTTCGATAACTTTGTTTAGTGTGGGTCTCAATTCACTTGCTTCCTGGATATCAAGTCCTTTCTCCTTGTTCCCTAAAGTCCTGTAGGTTATCACCGGTTTATCCAAACAAGAAAATTCATAAATAACGGATGATGTGTCAGAAATCATTATATCCGCAAGGTGAAGATAAGGGGTGATATCCCCCCGGTCCAGGATCAAAATTTGATTGTTTAGTTCCTGTTTTAGAGATTCAACCAATTGCAGATTCATTAATTCGTGAAACTTAATCAACCAAATTTCTCCCGGTTGAATCAATTCAGGGATTTTTTCAAGAAGAACACTTGCTGACTCCATTCTTCGACTGAATGTAGGAGCATAGAGTATGACTTTCTGCCTTGATCTTGATAGCTTTGGAAGATCGTAATTCTTAGTGTAATTTATTATATGGTCAAATTTAGGCCAACCGGTTTCAGCGACTGAGAAATATCGATATTTCTCCCCAAGTCGTAAAAACTTTTCGGTAACAAAAGGCCCGGAAGTCAGGTAAAGGTCAAAAAATCCCCTGATCCTATAGTGGGATGCTTTTTCGACGCCTACACCGTGAAATACCTGAACTTTTAGCCCCGGAATCCTATGGTCAACATAGTTGCCAGGACAAATTACTGCATCAGGTGCAAATTGGATAGCCAGTCGTATTCCCTTTAAGATTTTTCTCTTGTCCCAATTTTTTGGAATGCAACCTTCCACACCCTTTGATATTAAAAACCGGTACTGGGATTGTGGCCGGTACAAATCCAAAAACCTAACCAAAGGGTCAATTACCGGTAATGAATATTGTTTTGCCAAATAAAATAAGTACTTCAAATTGACCCATTTTTACACCTTGTCCGGTAACGTTAAAGAAAGAGTGAGATTAGGTTCAAAAGTTTGTTTGAGAAGGGTCATATGGCTGGGATTAAAATAATTGAGAATACTGCATCTTCAATGACTTTAAGTGATTTCTTTGTAACATTATTAGCGATTGATGGCACTTAGGTCCTCCTTGATCATTGTCGTTGAAACCCCTTTCGTACGCTCAAGGTATAATACGCTGCAGTAATCCATTAAATGGTCAAATTTTCCCTTCCAGTCACTTCCCATCACAAAGAGATCTATATCATTGTTAATAATATCAGAGACTTTTTGATTCCAGTCGTACTCAGGTATAACTTCATCTACACAACCTAGAGCTCGCACTATTCTTTTTCGATGTTCAAAAGGATAATAACATTGCTTTCCCTTTAATATATTAAATTCATCCGTTGAAATTCCCACCGTCAAATGTGACCCCAGTAATTTAGCTCTTTCCAATATCCTCAAATGGCCTAAATGGAATAGATCAAAAGTGCCGTATGTTATTACCTTTTTGCGATCTTTGAGTTTCAACATAAATTGAAGAATGATGATAAACTATTGCAAATATAGGTAAAAAATTATTTCTGCAACAATGTTGCACAATGGCTTCAAATTTTTAGTGTTAGAAATAATTAATAGAACAGCATCGTTTTGAGGATGATCTAAAAGGTGCAGATGATGAACACGGTTCGGCTTCTATTATTTCCATTGGTTCTCCTAATCTTTCCCGGATGGGATTCTACCATTGAGTTTCCTAAAATGGACCCTTTAGAGGGTATTTATTTAAACGGGTTAGCTGCAGAGTGTGCGCTTGAGAACCGTGCTTTTGGGGCAGGGGAGGAAATTGTATATACGGTTTATTATCGATTGGGTTTTATATGGATTCCTGCAGGTGAAGTTACCTTCCATGTGGAGGAAAACGATCAGTTCTATTTCTTCGATGCATTTGGAAGAACCTTTTCATCTTATGATCGATTTTTCCGGGTAAGAGATCACTATCAATCTCAAGTGGATAAACAAAGCCTGATGCCTGTTCGTGCTGTTAGAAATATTGAGGAAGGGTCTTACAGAAAGTATGCCACTTTGGATTTTGATTATAGAAATGGTCAAATCATTGCCAATCACGGACGTTCTAAAGACAAATTAGAACGAGATGTACTGGATCTCGACCGCTGCATGCACGACGTGCTTTCGATTGTTTACTATTCGAGAAACATGGACATAAGCAATGTCCGAAAAAACGATATGTTACAGATGGCAGTAAGTCTTGATGATAAAACCTACAATGTGGGAATGCGCTATTTGGGCCGGGAGGACAATATGCGCATCCGAAGAGCAGGCGGTCGATTTGATGTTTTGAAATTCAGCCCTCAGGTTATTGCCGGAAATGTGTTCAAAGATGGTGATGAAATGACTGTCTGGGTTTCAAATGATCGCAACCGTATCCCATTGATGATTGAGTCCCCGCTGACAGTTGGTTCGATTAGAGTTGTGCTGGATAGCTATGAAGGTCTTCGGCATGACTTTACTGCAATGAGGTAAAACTTCTTTTTTTCATTAAATAATTTATTTCAAATGATAAAATGGTATTTAGGTGGATTCCTGATCCTAATAGCGTTTGCCGGTGGAATATATGTAACACATTCCTTTTATGTTGGAAAAAATGATCGGATTAGCACTGAATCTGCAATTGTTATAGCTGAGAAATTATCCGAGGTATTACAATTGGTAACTATGAAGGGAGAATTTAGTGAGATATACTCTTACGAAGACTATCGGAGCTGGAATTGGTTTCCCTTGAGAAAAAAGGCGCTAATGCGAGTGGACGCCAAAGTTGCAGTTGGATTTGATCTTGAGGACTTTTGTGCATATGTGGATGAGGGCAGAAGGGTAGTAGTGGTCAATCAACCGGCTCCCCCCAAAATCCTCTCAATCGACCACCGGCTTTCTTATTACGACATACAGCAGGGAGCATTCAATGTATTTACCCCGGCGGATTACAATCGAATCCAAAGTCGGGCAAAAGATAATATCCTTTCAGCGGCCTCCTCCAATCCTTTGCTTTTTCAAGGTGCAAATACTCAATGGGACGATCTCATAAAATCTTTTGAGCAGATGTTGAATGCAATGGGTTGGGAATTGGAAGTTCATGCTTGGGAGCCTCAGGAAGAGAAAATCATTGGCCCCGGAGAACTGATGGCAAATTGGTTGGGCCATTAATTGGTATGATTTAAGTTCCTTGAAATTTGCTCATTATTTTTATGCCTTCTCCATCGATTAGAAACGCGACAATGATAATAAATCGGACACCAATGTCTACACTTTATAAAGTAGAGCATAATCTGAGAAACTCACAGATAGATTAGAATTCAGTAATCCAATTGACTTCATAGAATTTACAGTAATTTTTAATGTCTCACTAAAAAAAATAGACATCAGTCCGGGAGTCTATGCCACCAGGCCCAAAGTACAAGTAATGGGTGTATAATAACCAATCTCACCCAACCCAGCCATTGTGGAGTGCAGAGTAAATCCGGTATGCATGAACCAATTTGAATAAAGTAAATATGCGTTGGGATGAAGAGTAACATCAGTAAAATAACACCGCCTGCTGCTGCCCTTCTAGTCTTTTCAAAGAATAATCCAAAGCCAAGAATGATCTCTACCAAACCACTGACCCAATTAACAGTTTCCGGCCAGGGAATGTATGGTGGTATAAGTGGGATATAGAAATCCGGATTTAGAAAGTGATTTATTCCAGCGAATACAAAAAAACCAGCCATAAAGTACCTGCTGAAACTTTTAAACCTTGTGAATTTTATAGCCATGTACCCAAAGAATTTTTTTAATAACAGAAACAGCCTTCAAAAGTTGTTCCTGCTTGTGAGCGGAAATGCTTTTAGAGGCCAAAATATCTATTCAGCCAAAAATCGGCCTCTGACAAACAAATCATATTTTTTTGTTCTTTTGTCTTGTCGTAATTATAAATGTCTGGATTTTGAAAATTGTAATTATAGGTGGTGGAATAGTGGGACTTGCTAGTGCATATAAGCTGATAGCCAAGTTTGGTAGTAAGATTGATCTTACCCTGGTTGAAAAAGAGAAAGAGGTGGCTATGCACCAAAGTAGTCGAAATAGTGGGGTTTTACATGCGGGATTAGCTTATAAACCCGGCAGTTACAAAGCAATCCTCAGCACTTCCGGTATTCGACAAATGGTAGGGTTTTGCCAGGAGAATGACATTGCCTTTGAGCAGTGCGGCAAATTGGTTCTTGCAACCAAGCCGGTTGAGATAGAAGGAATTAAGCGATTGTATGAAATCGGTAAAAAAAATGGACTAAAAGGTCTTCAACTTTTGAATGCTGAGGAATCATTAGAAAGAGAACCTCTGGCCAACCCTTGCCCTGGACTGCTTGTGCCAGAAGAGGGAATATGCGATTATCATGCAGTTTGTATACGGCTGAAACAAAAAATAGTGGATATGGGCGGCCAGGTATTGACAGAATTTCAGTTTCGAAAACTAATTAAAGTGCCAGGCTCTCAAATCATTATCGCCAGGGATGGAAGAGAAATTGAAACTGATTTTACCATTTCCTGTGCAGGTTTGTATGCAGACAGAATAGCCCGTATCTTTAATGTTGACCCTGGAATGAAAATCATTCCATTTAGAGGAGATTACTACCATTTAAAAAAGGATAGTGATGTTAGGGTTCGCCACCTTATCTACCCGGTAGCCGATCCAAAATACCCCTTTTTGGGGGTTCATTTCACCCGTCGAGTGGATGGAAGTGTTGAAGCCGGTCCAAATGCTGTCCTTGCATTTGCTAGAGAGGGGTACAAGATCAGAAATATCAATGCATTAGACATGAGTGACGCCCTGGGCTATAAAGGCCTTCGGAATTTTGTTTTTCGTCATAAACATATGGTGGTAAAAGAATTGCAATCATCATATCACAAAAATTCTTTTCTTAGGAGACTACAGAGACTGGTCCCTTCTATTACTTCCAAAGATTTGGATAAAGGTAATTCCGGAGTGCGTGCTCAGGCAATGGATAGAAGGGGTAATCTAGTCGGGGACTTTGTGATCAGAAGCAGTGAAAAGAGTTTGCATTTGATCAATGCCCCTAGTCCTGCTGCGACCTCATCGCTTGCGATTGGTGATTGGATATGCTCGGAATTCGAACGAATCAATAGGTTCAAATTGTAAGAAATCTGTACAGTTGTTTTTTTTAGCCTGAAACACTACCGCTAACAAATTATTATTTACCGGGTTGAGATGGAACTGCAAACAGCCTAATGGCAAAGACCAATAATTTTCAGTGCTTTTTCGACCTGGTCATAGTATAGGTCACTAAGTTTGGCAATTTCCTCCTCTTGAAAAAGCAATGGGAGATTTTCTTTGCCTATAACAGACTCAAGATGTCCTAAAACATAGTGGAAAAGGATTTCTCTCGGAAAATTTTTTAACATCAAGCCTGAAGAGTATTTCCAAATAGCAATTTGAGCAAGGGTCACTTCCAAATTGGAAACTCGGAGCTTATCCGGGATTGAATAGGTGAACCCTTCCTCATTGATTATGTACTCGATTAAAATAATAGCATCTAAAAGTAAATGACCAGCTATTTCGCGATTCACATCCAAACAGATTTTAGGTGGGTCAATCAGATGCAAACCAGTTTTGAGGAAATGAGGGTCAATACTGTCCTTGATAATTAAACTATATTTCAATGGATACAGGTTGATTGGCAGACAGCCTTCGCTTATAGGATTGATAAGACAAATAGTATCCAATCCCAGATTTTTGAGTACACTAAAAAAAGGCACAAGTTGATCCTCCCAAAGTTTCTTTCTATTCAATTGTCCATTCTCAAATGCTAATTGGGGAAAAACCCAATTTGAGAAATCCGGCAATAGTTGGCCAAAGGGGACCGGGTCCTGAAAGGGATTTGCACAATAGCCTATTAAATCAACGGTCAACTTGCTATTTGGTAGCAGGCTTAGTTTGGTGGTGTCAGGTAAAATATAAGATTGAAATTCTTCACTAGATGGAATGAAAGCGGGGTATAGGATGATGCTGATTTCATCTTCACTTTGGTTGCTGAAGGTGGCACGGCCAATGGTTCCAGTCATCTGTCCGGTACTGAATAAATTATATTCTATTTCTCCTGACGAAACACCATCTGAGGGGATAAAATCTACCTGGGTATAAACTCCGGATACCGGAACTAAAATTAATAGCATCCAAGGTATTAAAAATGCAGTGAAATTATTCCAAAGAATCAATGGATAGTGGATGTTTATTCCAGGTTTCATGAAGCTATAAAGGGCTGCAGGGAATCAGCAATCTCGCGATTGTTTGAAAGTCTTGGTACCTTGTTTTGACCACCGAGTTTCCCCTGGGATTTCATGTAATTTCTGAAGGCACCAGCTTGCAATTTTGTGATTTTCAATGGCTTCAATATTTTACCTTTGATTAGATCTTTATAATAAATGTTTTGATCTACCATTGCTTCATCAATGTATGCTGAAAATTTCTCAATGGATGGAGGTTCAGTGGAAAATTCAATAAACCACTCGTGGTAAGGTGTTCCACCCTCCGGTGGATTAACCTGGGGTGCGACAGTAAATTCAACCACTTCAACATTGAACTCTTGCATAGCTGCATTGATTGACTCTTCAACTTCTTTGGCTATAACATGTTCTCCAAATGCACTGATGTAGTTTTTTGTTCTTCCGGATACAACCATCCTATAAGGTTCAGTGCTGATAAAGCGCACTGTATCTCCCACATTGTAAGCCCATAAACCAGCATTGCTGCTGATAATTAGAGCGTAGTCTTGTCCTGGTTCAACCTCTTCAAGTGACAGTCGGGTTGGGTTTGGCGTGTCGAGTTCTCTGAGCGGAACGAATTCATAAAATATACCTGAATTGGCATTTAACAAAAGTCCAGGGTCACCTGGTATATCCTGAAATCCAAAAAAGCCTTCAGAAGCGGGGTAGGTTTCCAGACTATGGACAGAACCCCCGATATATTTTTCCATAATCTGTCTGTAGGGTTCATAATTAACACCCCCGTAGACAAATAGAGAAAAATTGGGGAATACTTCTAGAATATTGGACTTTCCGGTTACTTCCAAAAGTCGTTCAAAGTACATTTGTACCCAGGGAGGAATTCCGCTGATCAAACGCATATCTTTACGAAGAGTTTCCGCAACGATTTTATCTAGTTTGGCTTCCCAATCCTCTATAATATTGGTCTTGTAAGAGGGCATCTGATTCATTTTGACCCAGGAGGGAATCAGATGATTAGATATCCCAGATAATCGACCAGTAAGTATGCCGTTAGTTTTGGTCAGTTCTGGAGAACCCGAAAGAAAAATCATTTTTCCATCCATGAAACTAAAATCACCTGTAGAGGCTGCGAAGTTGAAAACAGCATTTCTAGCGGTACCAAAGTGATTTGGCAAGCTTTCAGTAGTTATGGGTATGTATTTAGCGCCCGACGTGGTTCCGGATGTTTTTGCAAGGTATCTGGGTCTGCCTGGCCAAAGTATATTTTCTTCCGCTGCTACCACGCGATCAATGTAGGGTCTCAATTCTTCATAATCCCTTATGGGTATGGCCTTCTTAAAGTCTTTGTGGTTTTTGATTCTATCAAAATGGTGATCCTTTCCGAAGGAAGTCTTTGAAGCCCTTTGTAGGTTGTCTTTAAGGATTTTTTTTTGGAACTCAACTGCGTGCTGCTTATCCCATTGAATCCTCTTCTGAGTCCATTTTGCAAAAGGTTTTACCAGCAGTGATCTGATTCCCATGGAGTTACTTAATTGTTTAATTAAGCCGGAGGTCTTCTATTTCAGCTCCGGGAAATTCCGAAGGGGCAAATTTAAAAATGCTATCCGGGAACCGGATACCTTTTTGGTGATTTTCTATACTTAAATTATATACGACCCCATTTCTACTTATCACAGAGACCGCCACCGGAAGTTTGTCCGACATATTTACGAACATGTTTATTTTGACATATTCAGATCCGGAGGGAGATGCCGGCTTAAATTCAATAAACTCGTGTGGCTGGCCTCTGAAGGCATGTGTGCCGGAATGCTGATAATCGTATTCACCGCTTTCATAAATTTTTACGATTTGAGCCGGGCTTAAGAAGATTTCTTCAATTCCGGCCTCTGCATCTGTTATCTGCACCTCATTAAATTCCTTTAACCAGGTCCATACTGAAGTACCATCGCTAATAATTATTTGATCCCCAATATCTGCTCTGAATTTATTCTCATCCTGATAAAGGGACCCTTTGACCTGTTCGGGTTCCATTTCAGGGAATCGAATTTCGAGATCAAACTCAAACTTCCAGCGGCTTTCTGAAAGTACGTTATCTTTTATCTGGTCAAGAATTTGTTTCGCAACAGGGTCCTGGGCATGCAGGTTGCATGCCCAAAAGGTAGAAAGGAAGAAAAGAGGAAGAAGAATATATTTTAAATTCATGGTACTTTAACAATTGATTATTTGCAAATCAGTTCTCTGTAATAACTATCTTATAATGAGCTTATTTTGACGGCCATAAAATATTTTCATACTTCTCTATTACTGGCTTAAACCTGCGGGATCGAAACTCCTTATCTGTATCCCTAGAAAATTGTAGATTTCAATTGAGGCGGTCAATATCTTCAACTGCCTTTTCCCACTTTAGGGTTTCAGCTGCTAAATCCTTTTTAAGCTTGGAATGTTCCTGAGCTACTTTTAGTGAATCAGTTCTGTCAAAAAACCTTGGATCTGACATACTGTGTTCAATTGCTGATATTTTTCCTTCTAATTGCTCAATAGTGCGTTCGCTATACTTGATGGTTCTATTTAGTTGCTTTCTAAGGGCAAATAATTCCTCCTGAGAAAGACTTGTTTTATCCCCACTTTCTTTATTCTCTTGATCATTTTGTACGTTACCTCTGTGCTCCTTTTTCTCAAAATCCCTAATGTCAGATTTGCCTTTTTTCTCTAGAAAATAGTCAATATCTCCAAGAAAGTTATGTATCTTTTTTCCGGAGAACTCACAGGTTCGTACGCATAAATTCCGCAAGAAGTCTCTGTCGTGGGAGACAATCAAAACAGTTCCCTCATATTGATTAATAGTCTGTTTCAATATTTCCTTAGAAGGTATATCTAAATGGTTGGTAGGCTCATCCAGTATTAGTAGGTTGAAGGGTTTCAGTAGGAGTTTAGCCATTGCTAGTCTTGACCGCTCACCCCCCGAAAGTACTTTTATTTTTTTCTCTACATCATCATTAGAAAACAAGAAGCTGCCTAAAATACCTCTCAATCTGGGACGCAATTCGTTGGGGCAGTCTTTCTCCATGAATTGCAATAGCGTCAAATCTCCATCGAGCAACTTGTCCTGATCCTGTGCAAAATATCCGATGGTGACATTATGTCCATAATTGATTTCACCAGATGATTTTTCTAATTCTCCAATTACCATTCTGATAAAAGTAGTTTTGCCCTCTCCATTTTTGCCAACAAGGCTTACTTTCTCACCCCGTCTCAGTTCAAAACTTACTCCATCCAACACTTTGAGTCCATCGAAAGACTTGCTCAATTCATTTGCTTTCAATACTATATCACCACTTCGGGGAGGAGGCTGAAAGCGGAAACGAATTTTATTGGAATCCTCTTCCTCTATTTCGACCCTATCCATTTTTTGCAGCTGTTTTTCCATGGATTTTGCCATTCGGGCCTTTGTTGCCTTGGCTCTAAAACGATCGATTGTCCTCTGTCTGTCAGCTATTTCTTTTTGTTGATTTTGATAGGTCCTCAACTCATTTTCCCGTCTAATTTCCTTATTCTGGAAATAATCTGCAAAGGAGCCTTTGAAAAAGAAAGCCTTACCACCAGTGATTTCCAACACTGAACTAGTCGCATTTTCAATAAACTCTGCATCGTGACTCACAATAAGCGCAGTGCCCTCGTAATTCTTTAACCAGGACTCCAACCAGATGATGGACTCCATATCCAGGTGGTTGTTAGGTTCATCTAACAATAGCAATTCGGGTCTTGCCAATAGAATTTTACCAAGTTCTACCCTCATTCTCCAGCCACCACTGAGTTCTCCAACTTTTTTTTCGATATCCTCGGGAGAAAAACCAAGGCCTTTGAGAATTCGCTCGGCTTCAGCATCCTGAGTATATCCTCCCAATATTCTAAATCGCTCTTCTAATTCTGTAAGCCACATGCCTTCTGAATCAGATAATGCGCCTTGATTTTCAGCCTTTTTTTTCAGAGTATTTAGCTTGTCCTCAACTTCCTTGAGCTCTTTAAGGCTAGCCTTTACGGCATCTATCACTTGTGGGCTAAGGTCTATATCAATATCCTGATGAAGATATCCAATGGTGGTTTCAGAGGGTAAGCTGAATTGGCCTTCATCCGGAGTAAGTTGCTTGGCTACAATTTTGAGCAAAGTGGATTTTCCGCCGCCATTTTTACCAATGATACCAACCTTTTCACCAGCAGGAAGGCTAAGGGTAATCCGATCCAGGACATACCTTTCTCCGTAAACTACCGAAATGTTGTTAAAGTCTATCAAGTTTCTTTTATGTCAATTCCAGGAAATATGTTCGGGAATGGAAGCCAACACTGAAAAGTGGCCTCCTTTTATTTCAAGTACTTTTGCCCACAGTTCTTTGGATCGGACTGCAAATAGATAGTTAGGATCCATATTTGCCGAAATCCAGCTTCCAATTTGCATCTCCTCATCCAATTGACCGGATGACCAACCGGAATAGCCAGCAAAAAATTTCACAGTACCGGGTTTTACAACCCCTGATGCGATCAGGAATTTAAGTTTTTCATAGTTTCCGCCCCAATACACATTGCTACCAACCGGCATACTGTCTTCAATTAAATCTCCAAGTTGATGAAGATAATGGATGGTATCGGTTGCAACCGGTCCACCAAAATAAACCCTCGAGTCAAATTCAGGAAAATCTCCTATTAGTTCATCTACCTTTATTTTTAGTGGTTTGTTAAGGATGAAACCCATGCTTCCTTCATTTTGATGATCGCAAAGAAATATCACTGCTCGTCGAAAATTTGGATCGAGCATGAACGGCTCTGCTAGCAATAATTTTCCCTTATCTATTTTAACAGGATTTTGCACTTGGATTTATCTGTTGAATTTACAATGTTTCTGTGGTTAGGTTTCTATCGATTCTTCTAATCATTCCTATTAAAACCTTGCCGTCTACTTCTACAATTTTTTCCACCTTATCGTTCACCATTTGGCGAACTGATTGAGTCCATTTTACGGGTGCAGTCAGTTGTTTGAGTAAGTTTTCCTTTATTTCCTCTGAATCGCTGTGGGCTTTACCGGTGTAATTTTGATAAATCGGACAAAAAGGTTTGTCAAAAGTCGTATCATTGATGCTTTCCGCCAATATTGATTGAGCAGGTTCCATAAGGGGCGAATGGAATGCTCCTCCCACCATTAGTTTTAATGCGCGTCTGGCACCCCTTTCTTTTGCTGCTTCAATAGCTCTTTCTACTCCGAGAACTGACCCAGAAATGACCAGCTGTCCCGGACAGTTGTAGTTTGCAGGAACAACCAACTCCTGGATACCACTGCAAATATCTTCAACTACTTCATCCTCCAGCCCCATTATAGCAGCCATACTGCCATCTTCCATATCACAGGCATCTTGCATGGCCATTGCGCGATCGTAAACGAGTAAAAGAGCGTCTTCAAAGCTGAGAGCACCGGCAGCAGCCAGAGCTGTGAACTCTCCAAGAGAATGGCCGGCTACAGCATCAGGTCTTTCAAATTTCCCAACTTTAAACTTAATATAGGCATTTAGAAAGACTGCAGGTTGCGTTATCCTCGTAGCTTTCAGCTCCTCCTCATCACCCTCAAACATAAAATCAGTTAGTGGGTATTCCAGGATGTCATTTGCCAGATCAAATAATTTGCGGGCTTCGGAATTCGATTGATACAAGTCACTTCCCATTCCCCTGTATTGTGATCCCTGACCGGGAAAGACAAAAGCTGTTTTCATTGTACTTTAAATATTATTTTTGGTTAAGATTAGCCTAGTTTCGCTTCGATCAATTTTAAAAATTCACTTCTTGTTTCTACATGCTTAAAAATGCCTGTGAAAGCAGAGGTGGTGGTAACAGAGTTTTGCTTCTGCACCCCTCTCATCATCATACACATATGGCGAGCTTCAATCACTACAGCAGCTCCATATGGGTGCAGAGTATCCTGAATACAGTCGAGAATTTCGTGAGTTAATCGCTCCTGAACTTGTAATCTTCTCGCAAAGGCATCCACAATTCGGGCCATTTTTGATAATCCTACAATTTTCCCTTTTGGAATGTAACCAACATGTGCTTTACCAAAAAATGGAACGAGGTGATGTTCACACAGGGAGTAAAGTTCAATGTCTTTGACGATTACCATTTCACTATAGTCTTCATCAAATAAGGCCGATCTCAAAATGGCAGCAGGATCTTCCTGATAGCCCTTAGTGAAAAATTGCATGGCTTTAGCAGCTCTTTCAGGGGTCTTTACCAATCCGTCTCTCTCCGTATCTTCACCTAGCGCCCGTATTATGGTTTGATATGAATCTGTAAGACTTTCAAGTTGTTCACCAGTGGTGAGTGAGTGGATATCTATTTTATGTTCCAAATCAATTATTTCTTTCTTAGTGAATAAATTATACTTTGCACGCCCTCTTAAATGAGGAGTATCTTAACAATCGCAATTCTCAATGGAATGTTCACGATTGAATGCAAAGGCATTCACAACTCATTTACAAAGCACAAATATACCAAAGTTAGCTTTATACACAATCAGTCCTGATTATTGGTTGTAATTTAGGCTTGCGATTGCGGTTCCCTTGTGAGACACTAGTTTGTTCTTTAGAGTTCAGCAAGCTGACCCTTCGTCTAAAAATGTTATTGGATTTTCCAAAATATACTACTTTAGTGCCATGTCCAGGGGAAGAGCCATAAATTTTATTCTCGATAAGCTGTTTGATGTAGTTACAAGCAGGGTTTTTACACATTTGATTTGGTGGGTACTCCTCTTTCTGATCATTTTTTCAGTTGAGCCTGAAAGTTACAATCTGGGATTTAGGATCACCAATGCCCTTTTGTTGGTCGTTTTTTACATGGCTCTGGTATATTTTAATCTACTCTATCTCATACCGGAGTATTTGTCTCAAAAAAAAATATTCCGGTACTTTTTTCTACTTTTCATGGCTTTGTTGGTTGCGACTCCTATTCGGACCCTATTGTTTTATCTCAAATTCAGTAATTATCCCGAACTTCAGATTGAGATTACTCAGAGTCAGGCAGAGCAATATATTGCCTCTTTCATTGTGGTTATCTTTTCAACCGTCCTCAAAATAATTTCAGATTGGCTTAGGCAACAGCGCAAAATGAATAAGCTCATTACCCAAAACATGAAATCGGAATTGGACTTTTTGCGATCGCAGATCAATCCCCACTTTTTGTTCAATACCCTCAACAGTCTGTATGCGCTTACTTTAAAAAAAGACGATCGAGCTCCAACAATAGTTTTACAGCTTTCAGATATGATGCGTTACATGCTTTATGAATCCAATGAGCAAAAAGTGACACTTTCAAAAGAAATTGAATATATTAAAAACTACCTCGAATTGGAGAAACTTCGCCACGGAGGCAATGTTGATATAGAGTTTGAATTGATTGGAGAGGTCAAAGATCAGAAGATTACCCCCTTATTGTTTATCCCGTTCATCGAAAATTGCTTCAAACACGGGGTTAACAAGTCAGTGGATAAGTCCTTTGTAAAGTTGCGATTGAAAATTGAGCAATCAAAAATATGGTTTACTATCCTGAATAGCATACCAACTGATATTGTACCTTTAGAAGGTGATCAGGTTGGCGGTATTGGGCTTTCCAATATTAAAAGAAGGCTAAAACTATTATATCCCGGGGATCACCATTTAGAGATTCGGGACCTAGATAAAGAATATATTGTAAATTTGACTTTGTTTCTAAATGATAAAAAATGATCAAAACAATAATTGTAGACGATGAACCCCTCGCATTGGATGTACTGGAAACTTACATTCAGCAAATACCTGACCTGGAGTTGGTGGCGAGATGTAACAATGCATTAGAGGCCAATGAATTTCTAAGCAAGAATGAAGTGGACCTTATGTTTTTAGACATAGAAATGCCCAAATTGGGTGGATTGGAATTCTTAAAAATTTTGAATAAACGCCCTTTTGTCATTATCACTACAGCCTATCCCAATTACGCAGTGGAGGGTTTTGAATTGAGTGTACTGGATTATATGTTAAAGCCTATTTCACTGGATCGATTTATGAAGTCGGTAAATAAAGTGAGAGAAAAAATGGAACTGAAACAGGGTAGAGTAGAACCTCCTTCCAGACATGAGAGTCAAACTGGGAATTCATCAGAGGACTACATCTTTGTTAAATCGGATAAAAAGTTTGTCCGCATTCATTATTCTGACATTCTATATATAGAGGGACTCAAAGATTATGTGATTATTCGAACACGAGATGGAAGGGTTATTGCTCTACAAACCATGAAAAGCCTGGAGACCAAATTGCCAGATGAGATTTTTATAAGAGTGCACAGGTCCTACATAATTAACATTAACTTCATTGATGCTGTAGTTGGAAATACTGTAGAAATGACCGAAGATGGGAAGCTGAAAATGATTCCGGTAGGGAAAAACTACAAGGATGACCTTGTAAAAATAATCGAAGATCGAAGGCTGTAAATGATATGGATTTTGACTCTCTTTATGAAGTATTAAAATCTGTTGATCTACATCAGGAGGGTATTGATGCTGTGCACTTTTCTGACGGGAAGGGGTGTAAGTTGCTCACATATAGAACCGACAGAAATTCCCTTTTCATTAAATGGTATTCTGCTAAAGACTGGGGACAGGTAGAAGCTGAAGCAGAAGGACTTAAAACATTGGGCAAATCCGGTTCTATTCGGTGCCCTACTGTATACATTTCAATAAAAAGAGGTAATAATTCTTTTTTGATAATGGACAATATTGAAGTCTCATCTGCCGGTAGGAGAGCTTCCATGGGAGCCTTCGGCCAACAACTCGCCCGCCTTCACAAAGAGAACCAAAGTGCTGCCTTCGGATATGAGAGAAACAATTATATCGGAGGACTTCATCAGGAAAATGGAAAAACAGTAGATTGGAGTGAGTTTTATTACTTCAACCGACTGGCTCCACAAATTAGACTGGCGTCTGAAAAAGGCTTGCTCTCAAGAGATCTATTAAGCCGTGAAAATGAATGGATTAAAATACTGGAAATTGAGTGTCCCGAAGAACCTCCAAGTCTCGTTCACGGTGATTTATGGGGCGGCAATTTAATTGCTGATGAAGAAGGCAATCCATATGTAATTGACCCTGCCGTGGCTTACTGCCATAGAGAGATTGATATCGCCATGACACAACTATTTGGTGGATTCAATCCGGAATTTTACAAGGCTTACCAGTCAATATACCCTCTACAACCAGGATATGTTGATCGTATGGAAATCTACCAACTTTACTTTCTTCTTGTGCATGTTAATTTGTTTGGTAGGAGTTACGTCGGATCCACTATGAGAATAATTGAGAAGTATTTTGGAGCACCATAACGCATCGCTGAAACTAATTGAATTCTCAGTTTTTGTTTGCAGACCCTTTAGAATTATCTTAAGGTACGGTTAAACTGTTCTCTAATTGGGTCAGCTACAAAGATTTAGTTATATTTTTACAAGAGTAATCAAATACTTTTATCTATGTCATTTTCTCCAAAGGTCATTTATACTATTCTGTTTCTGATCTATAGCTCGGTGGTTATTGCTTCTGGTCCTGTTCACTCTATTGAGAAATCCGAAGAAGTTGTTTACGACAAGTGGACCCCTTATTATGACTTTGAGGAGAATTTGGTATTTATTGACTTTGAAGCTTTGGATTTCAATCTTTTGGAAATAAAAGTATATGACGCCTACCAAAATTTGTTGTTCTCCGATAGAGTTGATGATCTGCCATTCAATTCAATATATGAATTGGATATAACCGGATTTGAAGGAACTCATTTCAGTGTTCAACTCCTTAGTCATACAGCTATTTATCCTGCCGAACTTCAATTGATGAGATAATACCATAATTTTTCCATCAGTTATATCTAGTATTTTCCATTCTTTTCTCTCTGGGTCTCCCCCTATAGTGCACACACACTTTACCCTATTAAAAACACTTGATATAAAATTTATTAACTGCATTGTTTGAATAATAGAGAAAGGCATTAAACTGAAATATACAGGACCTCTCAAGTTGCTTTGGCCTGACAATGATGCCTTACACCAATTTAAATTCTTTAGTTTTCCAGAATTTTGTTCTTTTCCACAAGGATTTCTCCCAGATTTTATGGTGAAGTGGGAGTCAATATTCCATTGGGTTACAGATGGCTATTTCGGTTCGAATTGTGCCACTGATTTCGATCGGTTAGTGCCAGTCGTTTCGGTTTAATTTGTGCCAGCAAGAATGAATAGTAGTGAACTGCAAATACCAATTTTGATAGTGAATTTTCTAACCAGTTTCAAATACACCATCTATTCAGATATTTCCATTGGAACAAAAAATTAGGAGTTGTTCATAGAATGCTACTTAAAAGGTCAAAAATATGGTATAATCAACATGTAGTATAAGGTTATTGGTAGTATATGCAACTGAGAAAAAGCCACTGTTTGAAAGTAATCAAACAGTGGCTTTTAATTATAAATTTAAGCTAATCAACCCTCCTAATTACTTCACAATAATTACCTGTTGTGTTTGAACTCCATTTTCGGTAATAATCCTGATCAGATAATTGCCTGTTCTGAATTCGGTAACATCTTTTTGAATAGTTTCTGTGCCAATATTGGAGTGAAGACTTCTATCAAGAAGTCGTCCCTGAATGTCATAAACTTCAATATTGACGTCTTCCACGGTGGGTAGATTGAGGTCAATATTAAGCTCGTTACTAGCTGGCACAGGGTATATGAGGAAAGGGTTATCCTGAACTACCGGACCATCAGCAGTATTGACTACTACTTCAGTTCTCATGCGGATAGCAGGTCTTCTGGAAGCCACCTGGAATAGTCCGTACCCATCACCCAGGTGAAGTAGCTCACGAGCCGGGGCATTGTTCAAATTATGTGCCGCTCTTCCAACAAACATAAATGGTTCTACCTGGTCTTCGTCAAGCTGAAGAAAAACAAAGTAATAATGCTCTGGTTCAAGTTCTATTGGACTTTCAGGCTGGCTACCATCCAGGAGGAAGAAATCCCTGTACGATAGCTCAAAAAGATTTCCATTGCCAGCTTGGTTAATTATATCAGGATCAACAACTGCCAGAGCGATGGGAGTTAAATCAGGGTGAGCAATCGGCTCATCAGTTATATCGGTATTAAAATTATTAAATGCGTCTGGTCCGGGCTCATTGAATTTGAGTAAGTGCAAGAAAACACTTTCATTGGTCCAATCGCCTCCACCACCAAGAGTCAGAGCTGCCTGAGCACCTGTAAATACTGGTCTGGCTTCCGGAGTTTCAGGAGGCATTGAACCGATATAATAAGCATTTCCCCAGTACCAGGTAAAGACATCAACCCCTCTAAGGCCTCCAAATCCTGTGGTTCGGATACAGTCATCATTGGCATAGATATCGCTTGTAATTCGGAAAAAATAAGAAATAACATTGGTGGCAGGTTCAAAATCGACAGCCCCAGGAGTTCTTACTCTGTAATTGATAATATAATCTCCTTCAGCCAAACCGGCGGGCTGAAAGGTTCCATCAAAAACCAGTACTGTATCCGCACCGCGTCTTAAGTTGTTAAACTGCTGAACTTCAGAAAAAAGCACTTCATCCGTGGCTGCGCTTATTACCTGAACGATACCCTCTACCAATGCCTGGTCTTCACCACCAACATTTGAGAGTCTGAGTTCAAAATCCATCTCCTGCTCATCAGAATAAACTGCAGGAATACAAACAGCGGTAAGCGGGAACCAGGATTCGTCTAATTCTAGGTTTACAGGAGGGAGTCCAATTATTTGAACATCATCTATCATCCAAAAGTAGTGAGAGGCTTCGGTGTTCCAAATAAACTTTACTTGTACATTAGATAAATCGTCAATACCCTCAAAAGCTTCCAATAAACTGAAGGTAACATTATTAGATCTTTCTATAGCATTCACCGCTTGATCTCCCCGGGCGTTAAAACTGGTAAAAGTTTGAAAACCATCAGTTGAAACCTGAACGGTTAATTGAGTTCCAGCGCCGCAGCAAAATCTCGCACTTTGGGTAAATGTCAAAGCAAGTGCTTCACCCTCAAACCCACTGAGGTCCATAACGGGTGAAATTAATTCTGCATTAGCAAGATTTGACCCAAATGTTCCGTCATTATTATTGTTCCAGGTGTCAACATCAAGCATAGCAAAACCATTGTCCAGAGATCTTGAAATGATACGTCTGTCAGTCCCGGTGCCGTAAAATCTAGGAAATTTATCGACATTTGGGTTGAGGGAGTAGTCATAATGAGAGGTAGGAGATGATCCCCAACCTGCAGGTACAGGGGTTGATGGAATTGGCATGGAGTGGAACCATAGGTCAGCATTGGGCCCGCCTGTGGTCCAGTCATTTAAACCTCCGTCAAAAGTACTGTTTGGGTCATTTGGACCACCCCAAACAATTGTCAGGGGAACTTCAAATAAACTAACGGACACCTCACTCCCTGATTCTACAGCTTCTCTAATCACACGACAATCGGAGCTACTCAATAAAACTGTTTGAATATTGATTTCATTCGGCACCTCGTCCGTATCAGGCATATTCAGTAGCTCATCAAGTGTGTTGCAAACAATAAGACCAATGGCTCCAGCATTCTGAGCATTCAGAGCCTTTTGTTTAAAAGAACAATCACCTCTTCTAAGAATCCCGAATGAACCGGTCAGGTCGGTGGTAAGTGCTCCGCAACCGAGTTGGGGATTGGCTGATCCGTCCATTCCAATGGCAGCCGGGCCACTGAGAGTATCCAGAACAAGTGGTCCGAAAGCGGCTGTTCCAACGGGAAATCTGTCAGTGGAGCCATCGATGTCCACCTCAAGAACCCATTGGGCTTGAAGCGCATTACCTGCAAATAGAACAAATGCGGCAGGAATCAGCAGGTTGCAAATAAGTTTTGTAAACGTCTTTTTCATAAGATGAAGATTTAGATTAAAAAAAGTTAATTCAGCACTTGTAAAGGTACGTCTTTTTAATAAATATTACCAAAATAATTATTAAATAATTAACAGTTGTGGTGGTTACTGATCGTGAAAGTGTCTTTTGCAGACTTCATTTAGTTCTTCTAGTGCTATTGGACATACACCACTCTTCTTACAAACGATCGCAGCAGCCCTATTACATATCCAGGCAGTATCAGATAAATTGAAGCCAGAAAAAAGGGCAAGAGTAGCCACAGCAAGCACAGTATCCCCGGCGCCACTTACATCTTTGACCTTATCATTATTGGCTTCAGAAATCAAAATCTCATTTCTATTTGCTGCTAGTATACCATGTTCTGACATGGTAACCATAAGGTTTTTACAACCAATTTCTCTGAGATCATCGGATATTCTTTTGGCAATTCTTTCAATGGGAAAATATTTATCTAAAGAATTAGCTATTAGATACTCTGTCAAGTTGGGTTTGAACAAATCGGCACCTTTGTAATCAAAAAAGTGATGTTTCTTGGGATCCACTGCAACATACGCACCTATTTGTTTTCCAATATTCATTACTTCTTTAATAATGCGGGTAGTGAGGACTCCTTTATTGTAATCCTGTAGAACAATTATTTCCGGATTTTTATCTGCAACATGCTCATTGATTTTAGCTAATAGCTTTCTCTCTTCATCGTCGTTGAGATAAAATCGATCTTCACGATCAATCCGGAGAATCTGCCGCTCATTGGAAATAATTCTGACTTTTTCAGTAGTCCGTCGGTATTTTGAAATAAGTACCCCATTATTTTGCACCTTTCCGGTTTCTAACAAATCAATAAGTTTGTGACCGGATTCATCACTTCCGACATATCCACACAAACTTACCTCGGCATCCAAACCTTTGAAGTTAATGGCTACATTAGCTGCACCTCCGGGCAATTCAAAGCTGTCCTTCTGATCGACCACCGGCACTGGCGCTTCAGGACTCAACCTATCTGAAGTTCCAGTTATGTAAGTGTCCAGCATCAAATCTCCTATTACAAGTACCTTTGGCTTTTCAAACATTGGTTCTATTACTTTTTCTCAGGAAACAAGCTGATTCTTCAATTGTAAAACTATAGATTTTTTCATCTCAAGGGATTCCCCGGCTTTTAGTGATAAAAAAGCCTTTATTTCATTTGCACTTCGGTAAGTCTCATTACTCAAAGCTCTTTCTGTAAATAAAAGAAACTGCTCTAAGGTTTCAATGCTTTCACCTATTCTTTGGGCAATAAATTCCTCCGCTTCCGGAAATTTGCCATAATCTGGACCAAATGCCACAGGCAAGCCGAATGCAGCAGGTTCAATAATATTGTGCAAACCAGTCTTAAATCCTCCCCCTACATAGGCTACATCACCTTTACTATATGAGGCAAATAACTTTCCAATGCAATTGAGAACTAGAATTCTCGCATCACTTTTATGAACCGATGAGGTATCTGTCTTTGTGTAATAGAGGAATTCATGATTCTCTACTAATTTAAAGATGCGGGTGATATTACCCCCTTCAATGTCATGAGGTGCTATTATCCAACCCCAGTCGTTTAGTCGATCCACAGACTTGCCGATTACTTCCCAATCTTCTTTCCATATGCTACCACAAACAATGATTTTTGAAAACTTGCTACAAAATTCATCAATTATTGGATCATTTTGGATGTTCTCTGCATTGAATAAAACATTGCCATATCTTGTGTCCCCACCGGTATCAATATTTTTTAATCCATGATTTTGAAGCAATGACTTATAAGATGAAGTAAGGGTATAAATGGAATTAAACTTTTTCAACGAATCAATCAACAGACCACCAAATATCCACCTTTTAAAATCCTCAACTTTTGGTCGGTAATTTACCAGAAGGAGGTTGCATTTGGCTTTGTGGGCTAAATCAATCAATGTAAACCACAGATCGTATTTAATGAAAATTATTGCAGAGGGATTAAAATTTGACATGAGGTAATTCATGTTAGAGGGAGTATCTAGAGGGAGGTAAAATTTCTCAATCCCTGGTTCTAATTTTGCGTGGTCAAATCCGCTGGGCGAGAAAAAGCTTACCACTACTTTTTTCTCAACGCCCTCATTTTGAATAAATCGAACAAGAGGGCGAGCCATTTCGTATTCACCGAGAGAAGCGCAATGGATTATTATGGGGTTTGGATGAGTGCGGCTAATGGCATTAATCCGACATTTCCAATCTCTCCTCCCTGATCGCCATTTGTTTGCTTTTGGGTGAAAGACAGAAGCCACTTTTATTCCCAGCCCCATAAGAGCGATTAAGATGCGATACAAAAACATGTTTGATCCCAGTATTCTAATAATAGATGGTGCCAGGTTGGCTTAAAAATATAGGCAATACCCATCCTACCTCAAATCCACTCATTAGATCGGTCCTTCTTCTGTTGTCAACTTGTTTGGTGTCAAAGTTAACTGAACGGACACTTTCAGTGAATCCTTGATGAAAGGTAAAACCGGCTCTAAAAATAATTCTACGGTCTTCTGATAGGAACTGAAAACCCACAAATTGATTGAGATAAGCACCAACGGTTTTACGATTGTAACCATCGCCATAACGTCCCCTTATCTGATTAGCTGTTTCATTTTCATCCTTAAAGCTGATTCGGTGTAACATTACTCCTCCTCCTGCTGAAACCCGAAGACCCATTGTGTGATTAGATGCCGAACCAATGGGAAATAACTTGCCTACGTGAGCTCCAAAAGTCAGTCCCCGCATTCTGGGATCAATGATCGCATAGGATTGGTCTCTACCTATAATTTCGCCTTGAGAATCTCTGATCACTTGAAGGGGATCTTCTTTAACCTCCTGCCCAAATAGGAAGTTGAAACCCAAACCTAAAAATAAATGATTACGGCCAAAGTAAAGTTCCGGGTCAATTCCGGCATTAAAGAATGTACCAAAACGGTCTGAAAGATCTCCTCCAGGCAATTGAACTCCATATTTTATATTGAAGAATATTGCCTTTTCTTCTTCCTGCGAAAGGGCTAAAGTTATCGAGGTCAGAAAGAAAATTACTATGAAACTAGTTGTTTTCATATACTTATATCAATGGGCATCACTAATAAACGTTTACTTAAGCACAAATGCTTATCATATGTAAAATTAATACCGGAATCTTTAGAAAAAAAATATCGGATGGGTTTTTAGCGATGCAATAACAAGAACAATTTTGTACAGTTCTATGAATAAGACTGCACCCCTTTAAAACTTTAAGCCTTAGTTGATCATTGTAAATCCAGATTGGGATGGATAAACTATATCAGTTGACTCAGTCGGAAGAATTTCACCTCCAGCCTTTCACAGAACCGTATGTGGCAGTCTCTAAACAAGTGTGAAAATTGACTTAGATCAATTTATGTTTCATTATCGATTCGATACATTCTGATAGAAGCCTTTCAAGATTATTTCAGTTGGGTATATTGACCAATTAGTACTCCTTTAAACTGACAACTACCCATATTCCAGTGTGGATTGATCTTTTATAAATCTGGCCCAATGAAATTGGTTACCTTCTGAAATGAAATTAAGCCAATTAAATGATGTAGAAGTTATATCAGATTAATTACCTTTGCGCCTGCGAGGATCATACGACCAGCTCCCTCCGAACTCCCCCAGGGCAGAAATGCAGCAAGGGCAGGAGGTTGTAGCGGTGCGATATGATTCCTCGCTTTTTTTTTTCCCATTGCTAAAAAAAACTAACATTTGATCTGGAATGGTTTTACTAAGGCTGAACCATCCACTTTAGTGAACAAGTCCACTTTTCCATATTGCTTATGTTCCTGATACGCTAAATTAAATTGAGGTTCGCAATCCAATTGCTAATTTACCTATGACAATGACAATACTTCTCCATATACTTCCGTACTTTTGCAGATCTAATCAAAAATAGAATTACCATGAAGTTTTTCATAGATACAGCCAATTTGAAACAAATTGAAGAAGCGAGAGATTTGGGCATTTTAGATGGGGTTACGACCAATCCCTCTCTTATGGCTAAGGAAGGGATTACCGGGCGTGAAAATATTATGCAACACTACAAGACCATTTGTGAGTTAGTAGAAGGAGATGTGAGCGCTGAAGTCATATCGACTGATTTGGACGGTATTTTGAGGGAGGCAGATGAATTAGCCGATATAGCCCCGAATATCGTTATCAAGGTGCCCATGATTAAGGATGGAATAAAAGCTATATCCAAGCTTCACGAGATGAATGTTCCCACCAATTGTACTTTAGTTTTTTCTGCAGGGCAGGCCATCCTTGCAGCAAAGGCTGGTGCGACCTATGTTTCACCATTTATAGGTAGAATTGACGATATTAATTGGGATGGGATGCAATTGATTCATCAGATTGCTGAAATTTATGCTATCCAGGGATTCGAAACGGAAATTTTAGCTGCTTCCATAAGGTCTTCCCTCGCAATTGTTGAAGCAGCTGAAGCCGGCGCAGATGTAGTTACCTGCCCACTTGACAGTATAATGGGTCTGTTAAAACATCCTTTAACAGATATTGGTCTTGCAAAGTTTTTGGAAGACCATAAAAGGGGCAACTAGTGTAAGACAAAATATTTTTCTGCTCTGGAGATTAAGTGGAAAAGGTATTTTCATCACAAATTCTTGGTTTGAACTGGACTCAAACGGCTAAAACCTTTAGTCGCGAAGGGTTGATTTATCCTTTTGACGAAAGATTTACCAAATTACCAAGGGTTGTAAGCTGGTAATTTTTAAAAAATACCATTCTTTCACTTCGAAATAGAGGTTTGGTAAATGGAGGATTTTTTGGGTAAGCTTAACTAATTGGGTTGTTGCTGTGGATTTCTTGCAGGAGGCGGTTGAGTTCATCTTCGCTGTAAACCAGTACTTCCCTTGCTTTTGAACCTTCACTGGCACCAACTATTCCAAAGGCCTCCAATTGGTCCATAATCCTACCTGCCCGATTGAATCCAAGTTTAAGTTTTCGCTGAATCATTGAAGTGGATCCGGATTGTGCCTGAACAACTACCAGGGCAGCTTCGTCGAACATTTCGTCCAACTCGGCGGCCGATATTCCTCCAGTTCCGGTAGAGCCTTCAACTGAAAATTCTGGCAACAAATATGGTTCAGGATATCCCCTTTGGTCGCCAATATGATCAAGTACATCTTCAACTTCCGGAGTATCAACAAAGGCACATTGCAAGCGGATTACATTTCCTCCAACAGATAGCAACATATCCCCCCTTCCAATCAATTGATCGGCACCTCCGGCATCTAAAATAGTGCGTGAATCAATTTTAGAGGTTACCTTATAAGCAATTCTCGCAGGAAAGTTGGCTTTAATGATACCTGTGATGATGTTGACAGAGGGTCTTTGTGTTGCAATCACCAGGTGAATGCCAACTGCCCTGGCCAATTGTGCAAGACGTGCTATTGGCATTTCAATTTCTTTGCCTGCTGTCATAATCAAATCGGCAAACTCGTCAATAACCAAAACAATAAATGGTAAAAATTTATGACCCTTTTGTGGATTCAACTTTCTATCTACAAATTTCTTATTGTATTCCCTAATGTTTCTTGCCCTTGCCTTTTTTAAGAGATCGTACCTCTGGTCCATTTCAATACAAAGTGAGTTGAGTGTTTCAATCACTTTTGTAGTATCAGTTATGATAGGTTCGTGTTGTCCGGGCATTTGGGCAAGAAAATGCTTTTCTAGTTTTCCGTAAGGGTAGAGCTCAACCTTTTTCGGGTCAATCAAAACCAACTTAACCCTTGAAGGATGGTTGTGATAAAGAAGACTGACCAAAATAGCATTGATACCAACTGACTTTCCCTGTCCGGTGGCTCCAGCCATTAATAAGTGAGGCATTTTTGCGAGGTCTGCTATATATACTTCGTTGGAAATGGTTTTTCCAAGAGCTATAGGTAAGTCCATTCCCGTTTTTTGGAATTTATCCGTTTTAATCAACTCCCGTAGAGAGACGATTTGTTTCTTTTTATTGGGCACCTCAATACCTATGGTTCCTTTACCGGGTATAGGAGCTATGATGCGTATCCCCAGTGCAGCAAGACTGAGAGCTATATCATCCTCAAGATTTTTTATCTTTTGAATGCGCACACCCGGAGCAGGTACAATCTCGTATAAAGTCACAGTTGGGCCAATAGTAGCCCTTATCTTCACTATGTCTATTTTATAATTGGAGAGAGTGCGGATAATCTGATTCTTATTTTCCTCAAGCTCCTCCCTGTTGATAGAGACCTTTTCCCCATCGTGTGATTCAAGGAGGTCAATTTCCGGCTTGACATAAGAAGATAGTTCAAGCGAGGGGTCGTAAGGTTCAGACTCTTTATCTTTATCCTCTACAGCTATCTCCATTATGGGATTTATGTCACCCGTTTCATTGATTTCCAGTTCAGTATCTCTACCCGAATCACTGTCGCTAAAATCACCTCCACGCTTGTCATCCTGCTTCAATATCACTGGGTCCTCATCAGGATTTTCCTCAGATATCCTATCTGAAAAATCATCTCCCATAGAAATGGTAGTGAACTCATAGGGTGAAGTTGAGGATTCTTTACCGGATTCTAGATCAATCAAGTCGGACTTATTTTCTTTAGCCCCGGCAGAATTTTTACTTTCTACATCTTTCTTTTTGGAGTTTTTCCTAAAAAAAAGTAGGGCTGAGGGGCTGTAATCGTTTGAGGGGATCCAACTGCCAAAACTCTTTAATTGAGTAGGACTAATGTTGAAGAGAAGAATGCAATATGCTGCCGTCAAAAACATTAAAAATATGAGGGTGCCAACCGCACCAATAAAGCCGGAAATTTGAGTTTGAGCATAAGAGCCTACAGCACCTCCCCAGGCAAAGTGGGACTCTTGGGTAAAAAAATCAGCAATGATAGAAATGAGTACAAGGGTATAAAGCCAATATAGAATTCTGGTGAACATTCTTTTCCAACTCCCCCCAAAAGTAATCAATTGACCAAGTTGGAACAACAATACAGGAATCACAAAGCTGGCAATCCCAAAACCATAGTAAAAGAAGTAATGACTGACAAAGGCTCCTAGTCTTCCTAGCCAGTTTTGAGCATTCATTTCACTGTCTATTAAGAAATCACTGTTGAGGTTGAGGACAAATTGCTGATCATCCTTCCATGTAAATAAATAAGAGACCAGGGAAATCATCAATAATAGAGCCAATACCATTACAAACAGACCGACAATGGTTTGAAACCTTGCGTCCTTCGACCAAGTAGGAAAAAAGCCCTGATTGTTGCTTTTTACTCTTTTCTTTCTTCTGCTCATAGAGAATTATACGTACCGAACTACAAAAGTAACAAAAATCTATTATGTACCCTCCACAACGCAAATATTTTATATATTCTCCAATTGAATAATCTGAAATGCCTGCTCCCAGCGTCCATTCCTTTCGAGCCAAGACTACATCTGGAAAATAGCTATATAATCGTTCAACTCATATAAGATTCTAAGAACGAAACTTTCAACTGATTAGGGGGCTGAACCACATCGAATGTTAGTTTGCACTTACTTTAGCCCGGAATTAATTGAACCTTCCTTTAACATCTATGGAGAAATCCATTGCCAGTAGATAGAA
This sequence comes from Saprospirales bacterium, assembly GCA_007695145.1. Taxonomy (GTDB): domain Bacteria; phylum Bacteroidota; class Bacteroidia; order Chitinophagales; family Saprospiraceae; genus PWJY01. The sequence continues at coordinate 64,766 of REEI01000062.1, forward strand.
TATTAAAATATTTCACTCTTAAAATCAAGCACCTTAGACTTTAAGGTATAGCCCGGGGAAATTCGAGTGAAATCAACATAAGCTTCAATAGAATCCACCGTGACCGGAAGAACTCCTGTTATCATCATCTTTTTTTTCAAAGATGTCAGGTGGAAAGTAATGCGATTGGTCGTTTAGGTCCCATTGTTCATTATCAAGAGCTTTAAGTTTTTCTTCATCCTCAGCTTCCAGGTCTTTTCGATAAATAAAGGCGACTAAAATACCTACCAATCCACCCAACAAATGGCTCTCCCACGAGATGCCGTCTTCACCCGGCACTATTCCAAGAAAATAACTGCTATACAAAACAGTAACAACCAGTGCGAGGACTATAGACTTAATATTCCTTCGGAAAATTCCGCTCCAGAAAACAAAGCTGACCAGGCCATACACAACGCCACTGGCTCCAATGTGAAAACTTTCTCTGGCAAATATCCAAACTGCGAATCCGGTAAGGAGGTAAATCAATGCAAAGGCTTGAATTGCTACTTTCCGGAAGAAGAAAAAAAGCATGAAGCTGAGAATTAGAAAGGAAAGAGAATTGGAAAAAAGGTGTAGGAAGTCTCCGTGAATCAATGGACCTGTAATCACACCCCATAATCCTTCTGTCTTGCGAGGATAAATTCCCAACCAAAACAAGCGGTACCCCAAAAGAAAATTTATTATGTGAATTCCCCAAATCAAGACTACAAAAGCGATCGGGAAGGAAAGGGCCTCTTTAAATTTTACAATAAATTTCTTCTCTTCCAAAGGATTTTATTTAGTTAACGAGTGGGATTCCCAGAATGTTTGAGATGGCCTCTCTTTGTGAAAAGAATCAAAAAGCCTTATCGTTATTAAATATGCATTGGCCTATCCCTCATAAAGTGAAGCACAATATCCTTGATCTGATCACTTAAGTTTTGATGATCCGGAGAGGAAATCACCTGATCCATCCAGTGAACAATTTGTCTGCACTCTTCAGATTTAAGACCCCTACTGGTAATAGCAGCAGTCCCAATGCGCATACCGGAGGTTACCATTGGCGATTGATCATCAAAAGGTACCATGTTTTTATTTATAGTAATGCCAGCCCTTTGGAGTGCTTTCTCTGCTTTGTCTCCGGTGATTTTTTTTGATCTCAGGTCGATGAGCATGAGGTGATTATCCGTTCCCCCTGAAATGACTTTATAACCCAAACTTTGAAATTCATCGGCCATTGCTTTAGCGTTCTCCAATACCTGTCTAATGTAATCTTTAAACGCAGGAAGAAGAGCTTCTCCAAAGGCCACGGCTTTTGCCGCAATGACGTGTTCCAGTGGGCCCCCTTGAGTTCCCGGAAAAACAGCACTATTGAGCATATTGCTCATTTTTTTTGCCTTGCCTTTTGATGTTTTGAGATCAAAGGGGTTTCCGGCAATTCGATTGCTCATAATGATTCCTCCGCGGGGGCCTCTAAGAGTCTTATGTGTAGTACTTGTAACTGCATCACACCATGGCAAGGGGTTGTTTAAAAAACCAGTTGCAATAATGCCGGCAGGGTGAGCAATATCAGCCAAAAGAGCTGCTCCACATTGGTCAGCTATTTTCCTAAAAGCCTCATAATCCCAATCCCTGGAATAGGCTGATGCGCCACAAATGATCAGCTTGGGATTCACCCTTTCTGCAATTTCAGCTACCTTTTTCATGTCAATTATGCCGGTATCCCGGTCAACCCCATAGAAAAATGCCCGAAAATTCTTTCCACTAAAGTTAACCGGGGAACCATGCGTGAGATGTCCACCATGGGAGAGATCAAATCCCAGAATAGTATCCCCTGGGTTTAATAGTGCAAGGTATACTGCTGCATTTGCTTGAGATCCGGAATGAGGTTGAACATTAGCATACTCTGCACCAAACAAATCCCTTAAGCGGTCTATGGCGAGCTGCTCGATTTGATCTACTATTTCACAACCACCGTAATATCGCTTGCCTGGATAGCCTTCAGCATATTTATTGGTAAGACAACTACCGGCAGCTTCTAAAACCGCTTCCGATACAAAGTTTTCTGAGGCAATTAATTCTATACCTTCCCTTTGCCTTTTTTCTTCGAGTAAAATTAACTCGAACAACTGGTCATCTCTTTTGCTTGAATTCATATTGTCGTGTTTACCAGGCACGAATCTAAGAAAAGCCTTGAAAAAATGATGGATATGAATCAAAATTTTAGTAATTTCTCATCTCTGATAAAATATTGAAAGAACGGATAAAGAGGGGAGAACTATGAAAATTTACCGGTTTATGAAGGATTTTATTTTAAATTTCCTTAACTTTACTTTATTATGAGTCCCTAATGGCAACTGTTCTTTTAAAAAAAACATATTGATTTGTCATGGACCAGTCAATGAATTCTTTTAAAAGCATTTTGAAAATATTTCACCCAAACCTAATATTATGAGAGTATTCCTTATTTTGACAGTTTTAATCCCTGTTCTGTGCACACCAAAAGATTCAGTTGCCACTGAAATTATTTTGAGGTGGCAGGAAGAAGTAAATAGTTTTAATGAAACTTACCCTGAATACAAGTACCAGGCACCTCTGATCCGAATAATTGGGATTGATATAACTAATTTGGACAGTCTTCATCACCTTTGGTCATGCTGGGGAATTCAAATTGAAGGCACTATGGCTCAATCTTTAGATATCACCGGCTTGAGGAACCTCGAGGTCACTGGTGCCCATGGGTTTTCCATAAAGAGAAACCAGGAAGAGAATATAGTATTGCCGGTTTTTAAAGACCTTAGAAGCGTCGAAGGTCCATTTGTTATCAATCATTCTCGGATTGGAAATATTCAGGGTGTTTTTCCGAAACTTAGGAATGTAGCTAGTATAAGTATTCGGTCCAATAATTTTTTACAAATTAATTTTCTTGAAAGCCTGGCCTTTGTCGGTGGCGACTTTCACATTATTGACAATCTCAATTTGTTCCAAATATCAATGCCTTCCCTGGAATTGATTGAAGGCAGGATGACAATCAGTGGAAGTCCGGTTTTGCAATCCATTTCAGTCTCTGAAAACTTTTCAATTATTGCAGGAGAGCTTATCCTAAACCAACTACCTCGATTAGAGGATATGAGTTTCACCAATTCTCTTGAAATGATCGGCAAGGATTTAAGGATCATTCATACCGGACTGGAACGCCTCAGTATTGGGGATGTGGAGATTATTAGAAATATTTTTGTTTCCAATAATGAAAACCTGATTGACCTCAGCGGCTTAGAATCTTTGTCATACGTGTTTGGCGATATTGAAATCAGGTCAAACTCCAACTTGCTCTCAATAGAGGGTATGGACAATTGGATGAATCTAATAGGTCAGAGGGTATTTCTCACCAACAATCCCGAGTTGAATTTCTGCAATACGGATTTTATTTGTGCTCATCTTCAAACCAATAGATATTTTGAAGCCTTTGGAAACGGGCCTAATTGCAGTAGTCCTCAAATAATACAAGAACAATGTGTGGTATCTTCTGAAAGAAGCCTTGAGTCAAAGAATACCATCATCTTTCCCAATCCTAGCACAGGATATCTTCGAGTTGAATTGCCAGGCCATGGAATGCATTTAGTCAAGGTCTATTCTTCTGAAGGTGTACCGCTTAAAATGACCAAAAGTCAACACCCATTTGAAATGGATTTGTCCGACCTTCCAGCTGGTTTTTATCTGCTGAAGATTAAAGGAGAAATTCATGTAGCAACTCATCCTTTCATTCTCCACCCTTAATTCATAGTTACAAAAGGGCTTAAATTTTACCTATCTCATGAGTAAACCCTTTTCAATCAGAAATATCTTGAATTAAAGGACCTTGAGAGCTGCATGGAATTTTAGCAGATAAATTGATTGTAGATAAAGTAAGTACTTATTATAAGGATTTTCAACAGTTATGGTACCGCACCGTGCTATTATAATCAGGGGACTACTTCCTGGATCTGCGATCATAAGTACTGGGCAAAAAAGTTTTACATTCAACCTCTTGAAGAATAACCTAAGTTTTTGCAGCATAAGTGCCTGGTCTCATATTTTATAATGTGCATTTCTTTTTAAGTTCACATTTGCCATTATCTTAGCCCGATATTTTTAACAGAGAGAGGGGTAGGTTCATTTACATTAAAAGTATATTTAATATGAAGTTCAAAATGCCGCATACGTTGGCCTTGTTATTTTTTCTAATGGTTCTTGCTATGGCTGCCACCTGGGTCATCCCTCAAGGCAGTTTTCAAACTGAATTATCGCCTCAGGGCAGGGAAGTTGTTGTCCCGGGGTCTTTTCAGCTATCTGAAGAAAGCGATTATATGAGTCCTATTGCTTTGTTTACTGCCATACCAAGAGCTTTTGGTGATGCTCAAGGGATCATATTCTTTCTATTCATTATTGGTGGTGTATTGGCCGTTATTAGACAGACAGGAACAATAGACGCTCTATTGGGAAGGCTTTTGGAGAATATGGGTAACAAACCCGGCACTTTAATTTTTACCGTCATTTTTGTTTTTGCTCTGGCCTCTAGTTCCATGGGAGCTTCTGCTGAATACATTCCATTTGTTCTTATTTTGGTCGCTTTGTGCAGAGCCATGAATCTTGATAGCATGACAGCGGTTGGTATTATAATAGCTGGTTATGGTGTTGGATATGGAACTGCGGCCTTCAATCAGTACACAGTAGTGGTAGCCAATCCCATTGCTGGGTTGGATCCCTATAACGGTTGGCAATTGAGACTTGCCATTCTATTACCCTTTGTTGGAATTGCTGCCCACCATGTTTGGAGTTATTCGAAAAAGGTGAGTAAAGACCCTTCTGCAAGTCTTGTTTTCGGAGATGAACCTCCCTCTGGCGGCGAACCTCCCAAGTCCTATCCACTTCTAGAATGGAGGCATATTTTTATATTAATTGGGTTTATGTCTGCACTGGGGGTGGCTGTATGGGGTATTGCTACAAAGGGATGGTATCTAAATGAACTTGGAGCGGCCTTCCTAATTTTGGGTGTATTTACGGCAATAATTGGAAGAATGGGGCCTTCGTTGGTTTCAAGAAAGTTTATTGAAGGAGCCAAAGATTTAGTGGAGACTGCTCTGTTGGTTGGTATTGCCCGTGGAATAGCTTTGATTATGGAGGATGGACAGATTTTGGACACCATCGTTTATGGACTTTCTATTCCTCTGTCCTCAGTCGGCCCTGAAATTGCTGGGGTGGGTATGATGGTCATGCAAACCATACTCAATCTATTTATTCCATCGGGCAGTGGTCAGGCATTTGTCACCATGCCCCTTATGGCTCCTCTTGGTGATTTGGTAGGTGTGGGACGACCTGTAGCGGTATTAGCATTTCTCTTTGGGGATGGTTTTGCAAACATGGTGGTACCTACCAATGCAGTGTTAATGGGTATCCTTGGGATGGCTGGAATTCCCTTTGAAAAATGGCTGAAGTTCTGTCTGCCACTGGTACTGAAGTTGTTGATGGCAGGAGCTGCGGTAATTATGATAGCCGTATTTTTCGGTTATGTTTGAGATAGTTGTATTCTTTTGTGCTTATTCTAATTCAAGGCCTACCCGATGAGTTTGTTTTTTGGAATTGTGTTATTGTATCTGGCTTTACTGATGGGTATTTCCATAGTGAAAAGTAGATCCGTAAAAGGCCAGGAAGATTTTATGGTAGCCGGAAGATCCGTACCTACCTATAAGTTGGTAGGTACTTTACTCTGCACCTGGATTGGTTCAGGTAGTTTGTTGGCTGGAGCAGGTCTTGCAACCCAGGTTGGTTTGTCTGAACTATGGATGGCCGCAGGAGCCTGGGTAGGAATAGTAGTTGTGTTTTTTCTTGCTGGTAAGGTCAGAAGGATTGCACAATATACGGTTCCAGATATACTTGAACTTCGATACAATAAATGGGCGAGAATTCTCGGGACGATTACCATCGTTATTGCTTATACGACTATAGTTGGTTATCAGTTCCGAGGTGGCGGTTTTGTGCTCAATCTGGTCGCAGATATACCTGAATGGCAGGGGGTCATTCTCACAGCGATTTTCATCATTACTTTTACTGCATTTGCCGGAATGTTATCTATTGTAGCTGTTGACATAATTAACGGTACAATCATCACACTTGCCATAATTGGTGCCTTGCCTCTGGTTTTTTCCAGTTTGGGTGGAACTGAGTTTATTTCGGCCAATATTGATCCTTCATTTTTTACAGTAATGGGTGGGCACGATTGGATTTGGGTAATGGGTGTTTTCTTTCCAACTTTTCTATTGCTCCTTGGAGAATCCAATATGTATCAGAAATTTTTCTCTGCAAAGAACGAACGCTCAGCTCGAACTGCGGTAATTTGGTGGGTTATCGGAACAATAGTCATTGAAACTGCAATTGCCTCCCTTGCAATTCTCGCATTTACTCATTTCAACAACCCTCTTGTTGGGCCAGAAGTTTTTCTGGCAGCTGATGAAGCGGAAAGGATTATTCTTCATACTGCTCGCTATGGTACTGAAGTTGGAATTCCCGTTATTGGTGGTCTATTACTAATTTGTGCAGCGGTTGCAATAATTACGTCTACTGGAAATAGTTTTCTCCTGGCTCCTTCAACCAACCTAACCAGGGATATATATCAGCGATTTATAAACCCGGAAGCTTCAGAACGGAAAGTTGTTTTTTTTCAAAGATTGATGGTATTGATTCTTGGAATTATGGCTTACCTATTACTCACACAATTCAGGACTATTCTTGATATGGCATTTACAGCATACACTATGGTCGGGGCTGGTCTTACTCCTGCTCTCTTAGCGGCCTTTTTGTGGAAAAGAGTTACGGTAGCTGGTGGTGTGGCCTCTATAGCTACGGGTATGGGTATTACCTTCGTGATAACACTGATCAATTCTTTCCTTACAGAACCATTAGTTCCGGCCAACTATATCATTCTTCCTGCTGCCGGTGCATCAATCCTTGTATTGATAGTGGTTTCACTCAGTACAAAAAGGGACGGGCAAGAAAAGTGGGGTAGGTTTTATCCGAATTAGAAAGGGGGTTTTTATATGAATTTCAAAGAATTAAACCTTCTTATGTCGACTTATAAAAGACCTCATCACCATTTCTTCATTATTGTCACAAAGGTCAATAAATTACGATTCACTTTAAAATTTGTCCTTAATTTCTGGTATCCATTCAAAATGAACAGTGCTGAGTCAAAAGGTAAAATGAGCAAATTAGATTCGTTTATACCCCCTTTGAAAGATTTACCTATTCCTATAGAACCTTGTGAAAAAAAGTTTGATTGAATCTTTTTTTCAACAAATGGTTGTCTGACAATTGATTTCCACATCAAACAATCAAATATTTATTGCGGAGCAATTTTCATTCAAAAGTAAAGTAAAACCTGTTGCCATTTTCAAAAACTAATTTAATCCAGTACCATCATCCATAGGGTAGGGAAGGTGTTCAAATTCAGCCATGTCTTTGGATTCACCCAGCCAAAATTCAATATTGGGACACTCGTGATACATTTTATGAACATTAATATAAGTATCGGAAAGTCTGTTCATCAACCATTTATTGAATTTTTGCGCCCTCTTGTACTCTGTTGCGAGTTCCCTTATCTTGGCATAATCTTGTTGCAAATTAGCGCGATGAGGGCGTGTTCTCGAAATCAATTCAAAAATTTTATACTTTCTATCTCCACTTCGGTCAGTAAATTCAATAACCTCAGATATTTCGCCAACCTGAAGGTCTATGATAGCAAAATATACATCAGGCTCTAGCTCACCGACTTCAAAAAAAGTATTTCCAGTCATATTATTCACGACCCGGCCACCATTGTGGTAAGACTGGGCTTTATCGCTTCCAAATATTCTCACCGCCTGGTCAAATGGAATTGAGTCCCGGATTATCATGGTTCTTATACTGTCTAAATGGTTTCTGGTCAATTCTCTGTCTTCGGTTGAAACTCTAGGTGTAAGCAGTATGTGGCGGGCATTGATATTATTTCCCCTTCGCTCTAGCAATTCAATTATATGAAAGCCAAATTCAGTTTCTATTGGGTCTGATATTTCACCAGGTTCCAGATTGAAAACCGTAGCTTCAAATTCAGCGACAAAGGTTCCACGTCTCTGCCATCCGAGATTTCCTCCTTGTCTACCGGACCCAACATCATCGGAAAAGGTCCGGGCGATTTCTTCAAAGGAGCGCTGGCCTGAAATGATTTGATTGCGAAACTCAGTTATTCGGTTGAGCGTTTGCTCTCTCGTTTCCTGGTTGGCTTCAGGAAACATTACCAGCTCAGCTATTTGAACTTCCGAATTGTAAAATGGGAGGCTGTCACGAGGGATGCTGTTGAAAAAATCGACCACTTCTGAAGGAGTTGCTCTAACATTTGCAGTGACCTGCATTTGCATTCTTTCCGCCAACAGTTGGTTTCTAAGGGGCTGGCGCTGATCTGCTTTAACCTGATCTATGGTCATGCCATAAAATTCTTCAAAAGCTGAAATATCACCACCCATTTGCTGGACGATTCTTTCGACACGAGCTTCAATTTGCATGTCCACCTCTTCCCAACTAACAATAACGCTATCAAGTTTTGCCTGGTTGACCAAAAGGTTTTGCGCCATAATGTTTTCTAGTATCTCACAGCGGGTGTTAATTGGATGTACCTCCTGAGGAAAATTTTCTTTGTAGTAATGATATTGTTGTTCTATTTCAGAAAGGAGTATGAATTCTCCTCCCACTTGGCCTATTACCTTATCTAACAGAGTTTTACTTTGACCAAATCCCAAAGTAATGGATAAGGAGCAAAGGAGCAGGGTAGCAGTGATTTGCTGAAAATATTTCATTGAAAGTAAATTTTTACGTTATTATTGCGCATTTCACGCTCATATACTTCATTGCGCAAGCTGGAAAGCAATTGATTTCTGCGATTAAGAATAATCAATTGTCGCACCTTGTTCTCGACAAGATTTTTTGGTAATATATCGCCCTCATTAACCACATCTGTAATCTTAAGGAAGTATCTGTAATCGCTGCTTACATAGGTTAACTCAAAGCCGGGAATTATATTTTCTCTGGAGACCTGATTGTTAAGGACTGAATTCAGTTCACCTAAAGTAATCCATCGGGTGGGGTTAATGAGCCAGTGACCCTCATTTGAATCCAACAGGTCTTCAATAGTATCATGTTCAGTTTCAAGATCGTAGAGTTGATTCCTCAGTCGCCAAATATGAGAGTGGTTGGCTGGGAATCCGGCTAACCTTATTTTGAAATAAAACTGAGGCGATACAAATTGATCAGGATTGTTCCTGTAAAAGGATTCTATTTCTCTTTGAGTGATAGAGGTGTCGAGGCGTTCATTTAAGATGCGGGATTCAAACTCATGTCTTAGAAGTGAGCTTCGATACTTTTCAACCTTTCTTTCAATTCCAGGATCATCACTTAAACTCCTTCTGGCCTCAAGGGCGAAAGATTCATCTCGCACCCAGCTTTCTATGTAAGATTTAACCAGCATTGCGGAGTCTGATTCAAGTCCAATATTGGTGAAAATATATTTTAAATCTTTGTAGTACAATTGTTTGTCGCCTACTTCTGCGAGGAGTTGACCTCTGTCTTCAGAAGCCAATTGAATTTCACATCCCCAAAAAAAGAAACAAGTAGATAATACAAGTGCCGCCGGTATCAAGGAATTCAAAGATACGAAAGTCTGCATTGGGGATGAGATTAACAATATTTTTGATGTAAACTGCAGGAATAATTTCATGCTTATCTCCACAGATTCAATTTCCTTTCAAATACATCCCTATTGATCTGAACTTCATATCTATTGCGCAATTCCTCCATCCAGGCTTTTTCCAACTCATCCTGAAAGTCTGCTATAACAAACCCCCTTGCTTCATGAAGTTCACGTCGTCTTGGGGGAATGAGAGTTTCTACCTTTGAAAAAGTATGAACATCTCCATTCAGGTTCGAAATATTAGTCATTGATCCTTCACTAAATTCGAGCCCCTCTGGTAAGTTCCTCTGAATATAGGTTTCCCGGCTCAAATTAATATTGATATCTCTTCTCCCGTCAAAACGACGGACTACATCTTCTGCACTTCTTCCGGCAGCAGCCGAATGGATTCTACTCAGTCTTCTTTCATCGGCATTTTTGATGTAAAAATTTACCACGGAAGCAGTTTGTTCTGTCAGGTACCTGTCTCTGTTTTCATTGAAGAAGTTTCGCAATCCCGTAGTATCAGCAGCCGCTTTATCCCAAACTTTCATTTTGGTGAGTTCAAACAACAGGATACCTTCCTCGTATTCTCTCATCAAAGCTCTAAAGTCTTCATATTTTTCCTCCAGGAGGGCTTCTTGATGACTTATGGCCGCATCTCCGGTAAACGCTTTGTATAGTTCGGTCACAGCTTTCTTCAAATCAGTGTCTCTGCTCATCCTTAGTCGCATACGGGTATTTCTTCTCATACTCTCAGCAAAGCGGGATAATTCATAATCTTTTTCTCCAAGGGTAAAAAGGATCCCATCTTGTAACTCTTCAGGTACTCTCCATCGGTATGAAAAGAAGTCCTCATCCAGGGTTCCAATGAATTCTTCAAGTAAGGAATCATTTCTGACATAACCAGCCTCTTCCTTGATTCTCTGAATGAGTTGTTGCATGGCCAGATCTTTGCGATCAGAATTTTCCAATTGTTGCTCAATCAGGGGTTTCATCCTATTGAAATCATCAATAGGTCGGGTGCTTATTCGCTTTATAATATGATAACCTATTCTAGTGGCAGCAGGCTGAGAGTATGCGCCATCCTCTTCAATACTAAATGCAGCATCCTCAAAAGGTCGTTCGAAGAGATTGATACCTACAAATCCAATGTATCCTCCCCGGTTAGCAGTAGCGGCGTCTTCTGAATGTTCTTTGGCAACGGTTTCAAAGGGTACGCCTGAATCCAACTTTTTCATTATTGCTTCTACACGCTCTTCAGCGGTTCTACCGGTATTTTGTTCCGGTGTAGATCTGACCAGAATATGAGCCACCTCAACCTCTCCTCTAGCTTTCCTTCTGTCATTTACGCGAACAACATGCCATCCTAAATTGGACCTTACCGGCATCGAATATTCACCAACTGGTGTTTCGTAAGCCGCCGTTTCTAAATTGTAAAAACCCTCAGGAAGAGGGGCGGTGATATAACCGATATTGCCACCATTCCTGCCTGCGGAAGGATCGTCGGAATAAACCCTTGCAACCTCGCTGAATGAATCAGCTCCTTTGAGTTTTTCGCGCAGTTCGAGCGCTCTTTCGTAAGCTTCCTGAATGGTTTCTTCATCTGAATCCGCATCTAGTCCAACCAACAGATGGCTGAGATTGATATCTTTTTGCCTCCGTTCAAATAATTCTTTGACCAGATTTTCCACCACCTCTTTATTCATAAGATATGAGCGGGAAAGTTGTCGACGGTATCCCTCCAACTCTTCTCTAAGATTGGGCAATGTATCTAGTTGCAATTCTCTCGCTCGCTGCACTTTCAACTTAAAGTTAACATACAGATCGAGATAGTCCCTCACTTCTTGTACGTCCGCATCAAACCCCTTTGGATTGTTTTTATTGAAAATATATAAAAACTCGCTAGCGTAGACTGGAGAGTCTTCTATGGCAAACAGAATCTCATCTGTTTGAGAACTGAGTACTATAGGCAGTAAGAAAAAGTATGTTATGACCGAAAATATTTTTAACATAAGGGACTCAAATTTTTGATGTGCAAAATTAATGGTTTTTTGGGTATTCTATATCGTATGCTGAAAAGATGGAAGAACTCTTTGAGGATAAAAGGTAATTTCACCGGGAATATCATCCAATAATTAAGAGGTATACAGCATCGATACATTATATATTTACTCATAGGTTTACAATGGTTTAATGCCAATATTCCTAAAAAAATTGTCCTTCTTCTTACAAATGCTAGTACGCCAAGTGAATTATTTGCATATTCTATTTCTATGAAGATTTAGTCTATGAACAAAACCTTTATTTACTTTTGACCGAGTTTAAGAAGGTCGTTCCCGATATCTTTTCGGTAGGTAATCCCTTCAAAACAAACTCTATTGACGTCTGCATAGGCGACTTCAATTGATTTTTCAAGTAATTCTGATTGGGCTGTAATTGCTAAAACGCGTCCTCCTGATGTAAAAATTTTATTTCCCTCCTCTCTGGTGCCAGAGTGATATACGCAAGAACCTGATATGTTTTCAAGACCAAAGATCTCTTTATTTCTTTGATAATTTCCCGGATAACCTCCAGAGGCAAGAATTATGGACACAGTTGTTTTTTGGTCAATCTGAAGCTGCCCATTTAACTCACCGTCTATTGCTTTTAAAATAAATCCAATGAGATCTGATTGAATCCTGGGAAAAACAGATTGAGTCTCCGGGTCACCCATTCTACAATTATATTCAATTACATAAGGATCATCTCCCACTTTTATTAAGCCGAAAAAGATAAAACCGCAATAGGGAATTTCATCATTTTGAAGGCCTTTAATGGTGGGCTCTATGATTCGTTGAATAACTTTTTCTTTAAAGTTGCCACGGAAAAAGTAAACGGGAGACACCGATCCCATACCACCGGTATTTGGTCCGGTATCACCGTCCCCAATTCTTTTGTAATCTTTGGCTTCAGGCAATAAAATATAGTTTTTACCATCAGTAAGTGCGAAAACTGAAAATTCTATTCCATCTAAATACTCTTCAATAACTACTTTACTAGATGAACTTCCAAATTTTCCACCCAACATTTCACAAAATTCCTCAATGGCTTTGCTTCTATCCGTGGTAATAAAAACTCCTTTACCAGCAGCAAGACCGTCAGCTTTTAACACATAGGGCCCCTCAAGCTGATTGAGATAAGCGATACCATCATCTTTTTGCTCAATAGTAAACTCCTTGTAGGCGGCAGTGGGAACTCCATGCCTTTGCATAAATTCCTTTGCAAAACTCTTGCTTCCTTCTAATCTTGCTCCGGGCTTTCCAGGTCCAAGAACTCTAAGGCCCGCCAGGTCCTTATCCTCGTCCATCTGATCTTTTAATCCCTCAACCAATGGAGCTTCAGGGCCTATAATTACGAGTTCGATCTTCTTGTCCAGCAGGAACCTTTTTAATTCATAGAAATTACCTAAGTCTATTTCGCAGTTAATAAAGCCTTTGGAGGTTCCGCCATTCCCAGGGCTTACATATACTTTTGAGCTGAGCGGACTGTTTCGCGCAACAGTTGCAAATGCGTGCTCCCTACCACCACTTCCCAATATTAAAATATTCATATTATGGATATAAGTTAAAAAAAATGGGATACTGTCAAAATCCGTAATACACTAGTAGCCCCGCCAGGACTCGAACCTGGATCTAGAGTTTAGGAAACTCCTATTCTATCCCTTGAACTACGGGGCCTTTCAAAATATTTACATCCCGTGGATTAGATTCTGCTAGGATTTCAGGTTGCAAAATTAACCCATTATTCAATAAATTCAAAGTGGTGGAATTGGTCTCAATACAAAGAAATAAACAACAGAAAGGCTTCAGTGATGATGTTTTCTGTAAGAAAAACCTATTTTTTAATTATAAACTGTTTAGATTCAACTCTTTGACCGGATTTGGTAAGTAAGTTAATCAGGTATATACCTGAGGGAAGGTGTCCAATGTTAAAGGTTTCAGACCTACTTCCAATTTGTCCTTTAAATGCCCTTTTACCTCCTGAATCAAATATTTCAACAAATGGTTTTTCTAACAAGAAATCATTTGAAAGTACAATTGTAATATGGTCATTGGCAGGGTTTGGATAAAAATTCCACACATAGCTTGAAGCTAGGTGCTCTGTTGTTGATAAGAAATTGTCTTCAATAATAAGGTTATCCAGTCCACCAACTACAAGATTGTTTGAACTGTTCTTGACTTCAAATCTCAACCTGATCCGTGAACCTATTCTTTCCATAGCATCGAATAGAGAGAGGTTTTCGACCCTGGTCCAACCTTGTGTAGTTTCATTAAATTCAAGAAGTAGGACTTCCCCATTGTCCCCTTCAAGATACACTTTAAAATAATTGTCGGAGTGGTTGGTTTCATTGAAAAGCCAGTAAGAGAAAGACAATACAGGTGAGAAATCAAAATCAGATCGATTGATCACAGGCGACAGTAGAATTGTAGAACCACTTTCAGGAAAGTCTGAAAAGGGATTGCCATCTATTGGCTGTCCTGTAACAAAGGCCTTTTTGCCAAAATCATCAGGGACATCAGCATCAGGATGAACGATTTGACCTTCGGAAATGGAACCTGCAGGAATCGCCCTTTGCCATTGTCCGGCAGAGGTAGTAGAACTGACCTCCCAGCTCAGGTCCATATGAAAATCATCCGAATAACCCTTGTTGAGTTCAATATTGAGAAAGGAGTTTTCAAGGAATTCAAAATTGAGCAGATGTTCCCGAGAATAACCCCATTTACCAAAAGAAATATTAAGAGTATCAGGCTGGAGAAGCAGTTTAAAGTTTCCAGACAAATCAGTCAAACCCCTTTCAATAGTTTCAGGATTACTAGTTCTGTCAAATTCAATTATGGCTTCTTGAATGGGAGACTGGGTACTTTCTTCAAGTATAGTTCCTTCAAGAAAAAAGAGGTTATTTGGAGTGAGTTCTACATTCAATTCTGTGATAACTCCCCTAATCAACTCCACTTCTACGCTTAGGTCGTGGTATTGGGGGTGAGAAAAGACTACCTCTTGGATACCCTCGGATGCGGAACCAGTCTTGTAATTTCCCGAGGGGTTAGTAGCTGTATTTGTCGGTACTTCAACCAAGATTTCAACTTCTACACCCGGGATACTTTGACCATCAACAGAGGAGGTTACCCTACCTTCCAAATAGCTTGCCCTGACATAATTTGGTTCAAATACATATAAACCCGATTGGCGATCAGAACCCAAAACCAAACCTGAAGGAAGGTATGGGTAGGCACCCCAGGCTCCATTGAATCCGCCGTGTGCGCCGGGCCATGTATCGTACTGACCAACCTTTACCATATTTTCAGGCCGGTGAGCATCAATAACCACTATGCCATCGGTGTACCAGCTGACCACGAGAAAGCCGTTGTAATAATGCACATTGTGAGGTATGACACCCAGTCCTTCTGTAGTCTTCGGTCTAAAAGAACTGATGTATTTTATATCCAAAGGGTCGGTAACATCGTAAGCATCAACAAATGAGTTTGGACGCTCATCTGTTGTAAAAAGATATCGACCATCGTCTGAAAGCCAACAGGCATGTGTAAACTGAGAAGTGGTGGTTTGAGTGTTGAGCAAAATCGGATTGGTTCGATCGCTGACATCGTGTATTGAAAAAAAACCATCCACTATATCGGCACTGAACATGATGTCATCTCTGGTATAGTTGTCGTGAGAGTAATAATCAGCTGCAGCACTGAGGAAGGTGGGATTCCACGGATCAGAATGTAAATCAATAATCAGCACTCCACCTCTGTTCAAATTGCATCCTGAGAGGTAGCCATAGCCCTTTTCATCTATCCACAAATTATGGCATCGATTGAGCATGTTAATTTCAGCGCTCAATTCAATTTGAGGTCTCCAAAATTTGAATGGCATAGAATCCGGGGCATTGCTCATGTCTACTATAAGCAACCCATCCTCTCCACGGTCGGCAACTGCATAAACATAATCGCCCCAATTGTGCATATCCCTCCAAATACTTTGAGCACCCGGGATAAATAGAACTTCTTCGGGATTGGAAGGATCTTTGAGGCTTATAAAACTTGTTCCTGTAAAAGTTCCCACTATGGCATACTCAGTGCCATCAGGGCCCACATAACCCCATACATCAGCTACCAGTTGGGCGTAGTCAAAATTGGATACCAGCTCCAGATTAAAATTCTTTTGACCTTGAAGCAACCCTATACTTCCTAATAGACAAATTGTTATGAATGAGTAGGTTCTGAAATTTAAGGGTTTCCCCATAGCTAAATACAATTTGTGAACAGTAAAACTTGTAAATCGGATACAAAGATGGTCGTTTTAGGAGCTGCATACACTTAAGAAAAACTAAAGAAGCTAACAGTTCAAAAAAAAAATGACGTATCATTCATGTATCTTACTGAGTAAAAATTTGTAACGTATAAATAATTCATATCATCTTTTCTTTTTGGTAAAAAGTTAATCCCCGTTTCGTAATTTTGCAATCCCATGAATGTGTCCTTTTAAAAGGGATGTAATTACGTATTGGTTATATGTGAAAATCCCGATGTGAGGTTTTTGAAGGGACTTCACAAAATACTAAATGAAATAGGGAATGGGTTGGTTTAAACGACTTAAGGACGGCATTCAAACAGCAACAAAGTTTAAGAAGGAGACTCCTGATGGCCTTTGGCATAAGTGCAAGTCATGCGGCCACTTGAGTACAATAAAAGAACTCAGGGAAAATTTTTTCAAGTGTTCGGCTTGCAACTACCATGTAAGAATTGGATCACATGATTATTTTGATCTGTTATTCGACGAAAGCTCCTATCAAACGCTGTTTGATGAATTAGTGTCCTACGATTTTTTAGAATTCAAAGATCTTAAACCTTACGATGAAAGGCTTGAAGCTGCCATGAAAAAATCCGAATTGAAGGATGCAATGGCAGTAGCCCACGGTAGGATTGGAGGCCATCCTATGATTATATCCGCTATGGACTTCAGCTTTATTGGTGGCTCTATGGGGTCTGTTGTGGGTGAAAAAATTTCCAGGTCTATTGATTTCGCGCTCGAACACAAAATACCGTTGATGATAATATCCAAATCAGGGGGAGCTCGTATGATGGAGTCTGCTTTTTCTCTGATGCAAATGGCTAAAACTTCTGCTAAATTAACACTGATGGCAAAAGCTGGCCTGCCTTACTTTAGCTTTCTTACAGACCCTACTACAGGTGGCGTAACAGCCTCATTTGCAATGCTTGGAGATGTTAATTTTGCAGAGCCAAAAGCATTAATAGGATTTGCAGGTCCCAGGGTAATTAAAGAAACAATTAAACGCGATTTGCCAGAGGGTTTTCAAACATCCGAATTTTTACTTGACAATGGA
Source organism: Saprospirales bacterium (assembly GCA_007695145.1). Taxonomy (GTDB): domain Bacteria; phylum Bacteroidota; class Bacteroidia; order Chitinophagales; family Saprospiraceae; genus PWJY01. Next base: position 81,889 of record REEI01000062.1, read on the forward strand.
TTCCTGGATTTTATTGTCGACAGAAAAGACCTAAGGGAAAAGCTCATTCAACTTCTAGCAATGTTTGCACTTAAGGGAAATGGGGTGTCTCAAGCTTCTTCTTGAAACACTATCACCTCTTTATTTAAAGGATCAAGTGAATCAATGAGGGATTCAATAAAAAAGGGACCCAGCCTAAAGTAATACATCAGAAAATTATCAAATCGTTCTTGGGGTTTTCCGGAGGGAAACAATTTGTCGTGAGTTTTCCTGATTTTGTTCACTTTAACATCTAACTGTTGTTTTTTGGCCTTCAACAACTTATGCTCTAGATGCTCAAGTGATTTTAAGTGCTTAGACTCTTCTGCACGTATGGTTTTTATGATGCTTTTCTCCAATTGAATGGCCTTGGTTTCAACCGCATGGAAAATCAATCGAAGCTGTTCCTTTTCATCCTCCAGGGAAATCTCATCTTCAGCAAGATTTATGATAAAATCTTTTATCAATCCATCGATATCAGAAGAAAATATTAGTTCGGCTTCCAAATCCAATTGTTGGAGGTTTTTGGTTCCGATATGATCCAACCAAAAAACAGAATTTCTCCTGACCAAAACAGGGTAGTGGATTCCATAGTGTTCAAATTGTTCTCTCCTCTCTAACCAGTAGGCTATTTCCCCACCTCCACCGACATAGGCAATGTTTGGAAGTATTAATTCCTGGTAGAGAGGCCTCAATACCACGTTGGGACTAAACTTTTCGGGGGAACTCTTTAATTCATACAGGATTTCTTCCTCTGTAAATGAGATTTCGGTTCCAACCAGAGTAAAGGTCTTTGATTTATCCGATTTTTCAATTCTCAATCTCTCATTATCTCTAAAGTAGAAAAGGTTGATATCTCTAGCATGCGCCTGAGCTGCATAACCTTTATCAATTAGGCGTTGCTGAGTAGTGCTCACCAACTTCTTTGACCTGTTGTTTAGCAATTCATCCTTCATTATTGGAACAAACTGCCTTTTAAGTAATGGATTGTCCATATTGATTACTAGAAGATCCGTATCAATAAACAATTGGAGTATTAGTTTTCGGAAAAATTGACCGTAGGTTGTTGTATACTGCAAAGCATCCTCAAGCAGCCCGATGGCCTCTTCAGCAAAGGGAGAACTACCTGCAAAAGTCTTTACTTGATCAATAAGCTCTTTAACTCCATCTGCTGGCATTCTACCTACAGCTCCACTTAGGCCGGGCTCCCAACTGATTTTTTTGCCGTAGATATGCAGGTGATTGATTTCAGGTAGGTCGTGATCTTCACCTCCGGAGACAAAAATCGGTATAAAATTGGTTCCTGGGTGCTTTTTTTCCAAATCAGAGGCGAGATGGATAGTGCTGGCTATTTTATAGATTACGTACAATGGTCCGGTGAATAAACAGGGCTGATGAGCAGTACAGACCGTAAAGGTATTTTTTTTTGAAAGCTTACTTATCAATGACATTGAGCTTCCCGGGTAATCCATTTCCGCATATTGATCATTAAGGACCTCCACTAATTCAGATCTGATATCAGAGCTGTAATTCCTTCTCCTTTCTAGAAGTGAATTATTAAGTCCTTCTTGAGAGAAGGGATATTTAGCAAAGTCCATTAACTGGGGTTCAGAATTGATATAGGATACATCCTTACTGGAAAATAAAAGGCTTTCTGAATAGGGAAGCTTGAATAATTTCATGTACTTACTTTAATTGACAGACAATCTATCCAAAGAGGATTTAACGCTAAAAGTTTATTGATTCAGGGAGAAAATCCGATATGGATAAAACGCACTTTCAAAAAACAAAACCTATAGAGCCGATCAATCTGCTTGGACTATCTGAAAAATCATAGCGATTGCCGAAAAATTCAATGTGATTGCCATACTTGGAGAAATTCCCTTCATATCGAAAATCAAGATGAATGTTCCATATGTCAAAACCTAAACCGGCTTGATAACCCAGGGTCATATCCTTAAATCGCTGCTTGTAATCATCAGAAAAATCAACCAGGTCAGAAGCACTGCTCAATTGAATATGCCCTACAGGTCCGGCGTTAATTCTAAAAAAGCCAAACTTTAAGCCAAACAAAAGTGGAATATCTAAATTTTGAAACCGTTCTGTGAGGACTAAATCAGCGAACTCAGGCCCTAGTAGATCTTCCATTTCATATTCTACGCTGTGGGAATTGTACAAAAATTCTGGCTGAATATAAAAGTTATTGATCTGAAACCTGAACATCAATCCGATGTGGATTCCATAGTTTATTTCCTTGAGCCTCAAAACCAACTGATCAACTTCCTCTGAATCCCTAACAATTATCTCAGATGCGTCTAGTTGAGTGGTGGCCAATCCTGCCCTTATGCCAATGTTTACCTGACCATAAGAGGAAGCAGTGAAAATGAGTAAAAATGTGAGAACAAATAAAAGCGCCTTTGATTGATGCATTGGAAAGTAAAAATTTGGTGCAAAACTATATCAAAGAATTATAACATCAAATACTGAGCCTAAATTGTTGATTCGGTGCCTGGCCAATTTAAAGCCGATCTAGCAAATACCTGATTAGTTGCTTTACTGGTTTGGTAAAAAGGAGACTTTGATTGATGCCGTTGTTTTAAAAGCTCAATTGGTCTCCTTGGTCGACACTGATTGAACTGGACTATATTGTTTGCCACATCGTCAAAATAAAAGGAGGTAAGAGTATTATTTATCTAAGCTTGAAAGGTAGGAACTTAATTTGCCAGAAATTTTGGGTAGGGGAGTGAGTGCATATGATTATTTATGTCCTTGAATATCGGCTACTAAACTCCATTAGATCATAATTTTTAAAGATTTGCAATCATTTAATATCTATGAGAGGCTTAGAATAGGCCCAGGATTAATTAGACGATTTGCTTTTCCTCTTTCATTGTGATGCTCCATTTCAAATCCCTAAATAAGATTTACTTAATTGAACTGATCATGAAAAAATGATTGAAACTATCTGCAGCATTATGGTTTTGATGTGACATTGGAATGTTTGCCCATAAGACCAAAATCCATTTGAAAGCGTAACTTTGCGATAAATTTGAGCATATGGCCAAGGAGGTGGAATTTTATGGGAGCTTTGAGAGAGTGGAGCAGTGTCCTACACTTAACTTTCCTGAATACGCGCTAATTGGGAGGTCCAATGTAGGTAAATCATCTCTCATTAATTTCATCACCGAAAAGAAAGAGTTGGCCAGAATTTCGAAAAAACCCGGTAAAACCAGACATATCAACTTATTTGGAATTGATCGCACCTGGGTATTGGCTGATTTACCCGGCTATGGTTTTGCACATGTTTCCAAAACCCAGCGGAAAAAGTGGGATCGGGAATTGTGGAGGTATCTCAATTTAAGGTCGAATTTGGTTTGCGCCATGGTTTTAATAGATGCATCTATCCCCCCTCAAAAAGCAGACCTTGAGTTCCTGAATGATCTAGGGGCTCATATGGTGCCCTGGGTTCTGGTTTATACAAAAATTGACAAAGTTCGCAAGTCAAAAGTATCTTCTAACCTGGAAGAAATTCGAAAGGCCATACTCGAAAGCTGGGAAGAGCTACCTGCCGAATTTGTTACATCTGTCATAGATAAGAAAGGCAGAGATGAAATACTGGAATTTATAGAAATTAATAATCGCCAGCTTAAAGAGAGAGAAGAATATTAATTCCGGATTATACCTCTAATTACTTTCAAAACGGATATAAATTGAACGGCATTACTAGAAAAAGTACTGAAACAACAAAGATTGATAAATCCAATTCATTACCAGAGGGTTGCACCCTTCAGGATTATCAGTTCGAATTGCTCGAAAAAGACCTTCGAAAATGGCCAATTTATAAACTAATTGAAAAGAGGGCTGACTTTGTAGAAACGGTCAACAAATTAACGGTAGAAGTACTCAAGAAGAAAAATAATGAGGGTGTACAGTCCCTGATAGCTAAAACCATTTATCAGGAGAAAATCAGAATGAAAAAATCCACCTGGAAAGTGGACCCTCCCAATGAGAAATTATTTTGGAAGAGGATAGAGGGCAAACTCTCAAGCATCAAATCTCTTCCGCCCGATGAAGCTGAAAAAAGCAGTAGTGAGCTACTCTACAGAATTGTAAATAGATACACTGAGGAAATCGTTGGAAATTTTAAGATAAATACCTTTAAATTCGTCAGGAGATTTTCCACCTTCTGCTTTAAAGTTCTATTCAATAAGTTTTTTGATCCCTATCCATTCTGGGGTAATAGAAAAAGAATGTTGAATAGAATCCATCTTACAGGAAGTGTTCCTGAAACAAGAAAATTGATGGAGAAAGGCACTGTTGTCCTGGTGCCTACTCATTCATCAAATCTGGATTCCCTCTTTATAGGATATGCCATTGATTTCAAAGCCGGATTGCCCTCCTTTTGCTATGGAGCCGGACTAAATCTTTACAATAGTGAATTCGCTGCCTACTTCATGAATCGTTTGGGAGCGTACCGACTGGACAGAAGGAAGAAAAATGCAATTTACCTAGAAACCCTTAAGACAATGTCACAAAAGATGACCATGATGGGGGTTAACAATCTGTTCTTTCCAGGAGGAACCAGGTCCCGGTCCGGGGCAATTGAAAGTAGGTTGAAACTGGGGCTGCTGGGCACACTTATAGAAGCTCAAAGAGGGTTAATTGAGTCTGGTAGCCAAAAGAAAATTTTTGTAGTTCCGGTTGTTTTATCCTACCCCTTTGTCCTTGAAGCGAGAATTTTGATCGATGAGCATCTTCGTTCAGAGGGAAAGGAAAAGTATTTCAAACAGAAGTATAAGAAAATTAAACGTTTTTCAAAATTGACGTTTTTCAACCATCTTTTTACCAAAAGTCCATCTACCTGGGTATCATTTGGCCAACCTATGGATGTAATTGGTAATCCAGTAGATTTAGAGGGAAACAGCTTGGGTAATTCAGAGCAAATTATTGAAATTGCTGATTATTTTAAAATAGGCGGAATAGTCAAGCAAGATGTACAGAGGGAATCAGTTTACACAAAGGTACTTTCGGATTCTATACTGGAAAGTTACAGATCTGACAATGTTGTAATGTCAGCGCATTTTGCAGCTTATTGCGCCTTCAATTTTTTAAGAAAAAGTCATTCGGACAAGGATATTTACGAACTCTTTAGATTAGAGGAGATTGACACTCAAATTAAATTGAAGGATTTTATCCCATTTTGCGAGGAACTGAAAAGCGGATTTCTCCGATTGGATCAGTCTTGCAAATTAAAGCTTACAGAGGATTTTAATCAGTCAACTTTAAAATTAATTTTGTCAGGAGTTAAAGAACTCGGACATTATTCGGCTAGAAAACCATTGAAGTACAATAGCAGGAAAAAAACTTTTTCAACAGAGGATGTTAAGCTTCTGTACTTTTATCACAATCGCCTCAATTGTTATGATGAATTAATAAAAGAGGCATTGAAACCTTAATTCAAACTACCGTTTTGTATTACCTGATAATAGATTTAGAAGCTACTTGTTGGAAATTTGAAAAACCACTAGAGGAGCAGGAGGTGATTGAAATAGGTGCGTTCATACTGTCTCCTTTTGGAGAAGTTGAAGACCAGTATCAATCCTTTGTAAAACCGGAAATCCACCCAATCCTATCTCATTTTTGTATGGATTTAACAGGTATTAGACAGGAGGAAGTAGAGAGAGCTGCTGTTTTTTCTAAGGTTTATGAAGATTTTCTTCATTGGATTCAAACTTATAATACCGCCCAGGCTGCATCGTGGGGAGCTTTTGATCAAAGATTGTTGTACAATTGCTGTATTCAATCTAATCACGAGCCATTTTGGTCCAGTGATTTTGTAAACCTAAAAAAACAGTACCAAAGAATAAAGGGCCTCAAAAGACCTATTGGCCTGAAGAATGCGGTTGAAAGAGAAGGCTTTGAGTTTCGCGGCAACCATCATAGAGCCCTGGATGATGCTGCAAACACAGTAAGCATCTTTAAAAAATATTTGGACGAATGGATCTTTTATTAACCCTTTTTAGAATAACTCTGTTATGCACAACTCTTGTGCTTATAAACTCTTGTAATTCTAGTAGCTTACCCAATACTGGTAAACTAATCATTGAGGTTAAACTAGAAAGCACTCCGGATTTGCGCGCTGAGGAACAAATGGGTATGACAGAATTAGAAGAACTTTTCCAAAGTGGACATATCGCATGGTATTTTTCTCCGGAAAAAGAGGCAGTGTTGCATGATTTTTTATTAATGGGGCAAAATTTTTTAATGAGGGATATTATTGACAAGGAGAGAAATATACAAACTATTTTGATTGAGTTTCTTTCCGAGAAAATCGCCATATCCAAGACTTCAGAAGAATTCAAGCGCGAAAGGGGAGAGGTTTTAACCAACTATTCCTACTTCCTGGACAGGGAGCGAACCAAAGAAATCCTCGGCTGCAGCTGCGTTGCCTTTGAAGGCTATATCGAGATGGGGCAACAAATAATTAACCATTCTGGTTATCTTTGTGAGGAATTACCGATGACTGCAAGTTTTATACAAGGACTAGATATAAACCCTTTGCCGGGAGCATTGTTTGAAGTTGACGTAAATTTGGGATCAGTCAATATTCAGTACCGGGCCGTAAATCTTGAAAAGCAAGCTCTACCAGATGAGATTTTTGAATATGACCTCAGTCAATATCAGCTTCTCCCCGCAGGAATTCTTGGTCAAGGAAATATATTTAATCCATTCAACTAATACTTTTATTTAAAAATTTAAAATTATTGAATATGAACAACTTAAAGCTTTTTATTGTAGCATTTTTGATCCCCCTTATTGCATTGGGGTATGGAACTGAAGTCCTTTCCCAAAACAAAGTGACCGAAGGGCATCTCAAGATGGAAATCACTGAGGTTTCTATGCAGGGTCAATCCGGGAACCCTGAAATGGAAATGGCAATGGAGATGATGAAGGGCAGTACTATGGAATTGTATTTCAATCGCGAAAGAGAGTTGTCTGTTGTCAATATGGCGGGAGGAATGTCTCTTATTCGAACCTTAATGGATTTCAATACCAACCAATCAACAATGTTCATGGAAATGATGGGGCAGAAAATGATGGTTGATTTAGGAGAGGTAGAAGGAGTAGATGAAGAAATTGACTTTGAAACTCAAGTCAACAAAAATAATCGTAAAAATATTGTAGGATTCGATTGCTATGAAGTCATTTTCACTGCTAATATTCAAGGACAAAACATGCAAATGACTCTATATGTTACAGAGGACATTCAAACCAGATCTTCACTAATTCAGGGGATTCAACAAAATCCTTTTCAAGGAACTCCTTTGGCTATGGAGATGAATGTGATGGGCATGACCATGAAATACGAGGCCAAAGCCTTTAACAGAACTTTTGACAAGTCCGTTTTTAATATTGATAAAAGCGGGTACCGTGAAATGGATCTGGAGCAACTCCAAAGAATGGGAATGGGTGGCTTCTAATCAAAGATATCTTAAACTTCTTAATAAGTGAGCAGGGAGCAATCTTTTGATTGCTCCCTTTATTTAACTTTTAGAATTTAACATAATATAAATTATAGGAATTTTTTCAGAGTATTTTTCTCAAGATTTTATTGAGCCTGGTGATTGCTTTAAGCTTCTAGTTGTTGTTCCTGTTAACGCTGCTAATACTTTTATATCCTTTAAAACATTATTGTTAACCATATAAACTTAAATCCTTTTTAAGCTACTAAGAGATTTGGATGCATATGATAGATGACTTATAAAAATTCCTGGAGTCAATAGATTATAAACCTCAATAGTCCATTTTCCCTTATTGCACGTACACCTTCTCCTGCTTGCAATATTGCGACTTCGGTTCTACGGTTGAATGCATGTTCTTCTTCACTACATGGAACCCCTGGCCTGCAATGATTCCTAATCTGAGATTCCCCCAATCCAACAGTACGAATTCTGTCTGCATCAATTCCGACATATACCAGGTGGTCTTTAGCCGACTGTGCACGTTTTTGTGATAATTGAAGATTGTAAAGTTCGCTTCCTCTGCTGTCTGTATGAGCTCGCAGTTCAATCACCATGGTACTATCCTTCGTCATAATGGCAGCTAATTCATCCAATTCCACTGCAGCTCCAGGACTGATCAGATAGGAATTATATTCGTAGTATATATTCTCCAACTCCAGCAAAGTGCCCTCCCTTACAATTTCAACCTCTTCTTTTTCGAGCCAAAGCTCCAAATTTTTGGGGATTACATTAGTGGCTTGGACAATTTTTTGAACTTCCTTTCGACCGCTAGCTTCTACTGTTATAATGAATTGCCTACCCAGGGCAATGCACTTCTGATACACACCATTTATATTCAATATAGTATCTCGATCTGAGCTGGCTAAATCTTCTAATATTACAACTGCATCTTTTATACTATCATCCTCAGGACAAACTAAGGCAACGGTAATCAACTTGCAGTCAGCCTCCATTTCAAGTTCTTCTGAGATGTGGTCAAACCCATCTCCAAATTGAATATTGCGCATTATTGGCTGTCGGCCTTCTGCCATCAAAAAAACCATGAAATTTTTCTCATTGGTTCTACTTTCCAAAAGACATCTCCCTTCCCGTGATGTTAAGCATTTGGTTTGGGATGATACAGTCTCTAAAATAGTTTTTACATCAAGATTGAGGATGTTTTGAACCGGATCAAAACCCAAATTTCCGCTGCGAATAAGCTTAAAAAAAGTGGGTTCCGGGATTTTAATCACTTCAACTCCTCTCAGCGGAACTTTAAGGTCTGCGCAAATTACAGATACGTCTAAAGTTTTACTGACATTACCCTCATGAAAGCAAGACAAGCCACATCCGAATTTAAAAATTTTATCTCCCGTCTTGGATCCGGTCCGATTGCTGGTCAAGTGCCCACCACTTCCCTCTGCGTTTATATAAATACTAAAGTCATCCGATGAAGAATTGAATGGTGCTGCTAGCAATTTTGGTGGGTCAAAGCTTTCCTGGTTTCTTGCAGAAAAGTAAATATCTAATCCTCCGGGGCCTCCGGGCCGGTCCGATGAAAAAAACAATCCCTCTCTAGTGATATGCGGGAACACATCATTAGCTGTACCACTATTGATCCCACTTAGTTTAACAGGTTCGCTCCATCCAGTAGAATGTTTAACTGTGAAATACAAGTCCATTTGTTGTCCTTCTGAACCTAAATCTGATGCAAAAATCAACCTGTTTTCCACTTCATCCCAGGTAGGATGCATATAATTATATCTTGCTTGAATGAAAGGCAAGGGACTTGTTTTTTGGGTTGATTCATCTAATATATATATACCTAGTCGGCTTCTACCCTGCCATCCCCTTTGTTGATTGGCTGTGAAAAATAATTTGGACTGATCAAAGGACAATGCAGCAGGGCCATAGACTGATTTTTCGCCTCCAAGTGGCTGAAGATCAATATTATTATTGATATTTCCCTGGTTTTTAGCAAATTTTAGACTAAACCTTCCCTTTTCATTCATCAAATACCTGCCACCTAAACCAGCTCCTTCATAACTTACCCACAACAGACCTTCTTTATAATTTATTAGAGAGAAGGAGGGCCCCAACAGGGTAAAATCTTTCCATTCTTCAATTTCAACTATGTGTGGTGCATTGCCGTGATCCAGTATGATAATTGGGTTTTGTGCGAGCAATGGCAAATGGCTTCCGATTAAGAAGGCGGACCAAAGGGCCAGGGATTGAAAAAACTGAGAATTTTTCATCATAGAACCATTTAAAAAAATCTGGGGGACCTGACTTCTCCCCCTCGTGACCTGTCACCAAAATAAATTGCCAATGCAACCTCAATACTACCGGAGTGATGCTGTCTAAATGCTGATAAACCAATATCATATGAAATACTCATGAACCAATGATCCGAAACTTTTACGCCACCGAGTAAACTTATTGACTCGCCAAAAGACGGCTCATGACCGGAAAAGGACCTGTAGCCAATACCTGCGACAAAGTCATCCCCAATATCCATCAGCATGTTTAAATCTAGTTTAATTGGAATACCTGAGGAATAGCTAAGTAGTAACTGTGGATTTAGTAGCAATCTACCTCCAACTGGTATGCTGTACCCAGCCATCAAATGCCAATATCTCGCTCTTTGATCCAATAAGATGTCATCCTGATCTGTAAGTTCAATATGGTGTTTAACTATTGTGGGAACAGAAAACCCGGCATAAAGTCTTTCATTTCTCAAAAGGACTGCGGCCCCGGCGTTAAAATAAGTGGCATTTTCAATATTCCCCTGAAGTAAAGGGTCCTGGCCAAATGGCCGGCTTGTCCTGATTCTCGATTCCGAAAAATCATTCCGAATACTTCCCAACATAGCATTGACTCCAATTCCAATCAAGTAATCTCCGTATCTGATGTGATAGGCATAGGTAAGATTGAAATTCAGCTGTTCCGTTAATCCAACTTCTTGTCTCCTGATAACGGCACCTATGCCAACTCTTTCAGGTCTTAAGGGAATATTGGCCTGAATAGTCTGAATAGATGGGCTTCCCTTTATACCCATCCACTGTTCCCGCACTATACCAGTCAACTCAACACCGGGGGCAGCACCTGAGAATCCAGCATTGTAAGTTAGTTTGTTGTAAAAGAACTGAGTGTACAACAATTGCTCCTGGCCATTTAAAATAAAACTGAACAAGATTGCGTATATCAAGATTGTAAACCTCTTCATACTTACCTTTTTATTACTACAAATCCACTAACCGGTGAACGTCCGTCTCCAAAGTCCATCACATAAAAGTAGTTTCCATTGGGAAGTGGCCGTCCATTGTGAGTGCCCTCCCAGTCATTTCTGTATGGGGATGCCCTGAAGAGTTCACTACCCCACTGATCATAAATTCTCAGCTTGTTATTTGGATACTCCCCGGAGGCAAGACACGAAATAATAAAAGCATCGTTGATACCATCTCCATCGGGAGTAAAAATATTAGGAATTTCACAATCAGCTATATCCCCACTAAAAATATAAAGGCTAGCCTCCGAACATTTTTCCGGACAACTCTTGAGGCAAATCATGTAATCTATGCGTATAGTACCCGGCCACCTTTCATCGGTTCTTACAAATAAGTTGCCCTCGGGCATAACTTCAACCGATGCTCTTCCAGCAACTTCAGTTATAGTAACATTAACAGCTGCAGGAAAAATATCATTATCCAAAATGTCTACCAACACACTTTCTCCCTGAACTATCGAAACCGAATCGTCAAAAGCAAGAGGGGTTACAAGGTAATCTATCAAAACTGTGTCTCGACTAAAATTGATACAACTTCCACTACTAAGGCTCCAGACCAGGGGATTCAAACCGGGTCTTAAACCACTTACATTTGATACGGGATGCACCGGTTCATCAAAAGTTACCCCAGAACTAATTGATGACCAAATGCCGTTAGAATATTGTGGAAAATCAGCCATCAGTCCTATACTATCCATTTCGCAAACTCTCAAATCTTCACCTGCAAATGCCGTTTCACTCGGAATAGTATCAGCTCGCAGATTTACCGGCATTGAAAAATCAGAGAGGCATCCTGCAGATATGGATCGAACCTGAAGTGTATTGAATCCGGCTTTCGAAATATTGGATCCGGTTAGTTCTAAACAAACGGAATTACTAGTAATGGCAGGAATTTCTAACTCATTGTTTAAAAAATAATGAAAAGTGCTCCCCCCTATTAAACTGTCAGTTTCCAGGCATACCTCAATAACAGATGAAAGATCATCTATGCATAGTCTGCTGGTATTCACTTGGATTATTGGTTTTGGAGGTAGGGGATTCACCAATACATTTTGAGGAAGTGAGGGAGCTGATAAACAACCGTTTAAAAGTGCCTCTACCCTGTAAACACCGCTCATTGAAGGTGAAGCGGGCCATAAAGTTTGTTCAGCAACACCCTGGTCAAGGGTGTGTGGCCCTAACCACATGTAAGTTATCCCTGGAATACCATCAGTAATCAATACTATGCTATCTCTCTCACAGAATGTGCCGCCTCCGGACAAAAAAGGTCTTTGTGGAACAGGGTTTACTACAATTTCAATTTCTTCAGATAAATTAGTAGTACACTGTTCTACAACAACAAATACTGAATAAGTTCCCTGATCCAATGAGGTGACATCATTCAGTATAAGAAATGAATCTGCCGTAATGATCACCCCAGCAGGGGAAACCCAGTTAAAAACAATGCTGTGTTCGGATTTGTAATCTGCTGTAATTACTATTGTGTCACCTTCGCAGTATACAATCTCGTCTGTATTAATCCCGGGATTATCACCTACATTTATTAGTTCTACTCTGGTTGAATCCAGGTCCGAAAAGCATCCATCGAGGGCGACTTGCAGGAAATAAAGTCCACTATTTATCTCATTCGCATTTGAAATACATGGATTGGCCTGATTGGAATTGAATCCCTGAGGGCCAATCCAGTTATAGATGTAGTTTCCATTATCGGGAGGGGAGACAAAAGATTGAAGGCAAAAATCAGTTTCACCATCTATACAGAAATCTCCAAGCTTGGCAATGTCATCGATCCTTGGTCGAACTTTAACCGATATTGAGGTTTCAGCAAAACTGACACAACCACCTTCTGTTTCAACCCTTAAGGAATAGATTCCCGTTGGTAGAACCTCGCGGACTGTATCGCCTTCAGCTGAAAATCCTCCTGGACCAATCCACTGATAATTTGACCCGGGAATAACATCAGCAGCAAGAATAACGGTATCCCCTTCACATACCGGGCTATTGTTGGTAATGGATATTACAGGAACTTCTTCAATTGTAACGATAAAGGGCTCTGAGAGAGGAGAATCGCATTGGCCAAAGGAAGCGAACACCTTCCATTCTCCACTCAATTCCTGATTGGCATTGGTTAGTATCAATTGGGCGTTACTGGTGAAAATTTCCGAACCATCTGGTAGCATCCATGTATATCTTGTGGCGATTGGTATATTGCTCACTCTCAACTGAAGAGAATCACCGGCACACAAAACTCGCTTACCTTGAATGATGGGTCTAGGTGGGCTATCATCTACCATAACTTCGGCTGTTGCTGCCTGTGAGGTACAAGTGCCGAGGGTAACCACCAAATTGTAAATTCCGGCATTGGCCTGACCTGCCGCTTGTGCAACTAAGGGGGATTGCATATCTGAAACAAAACCTGCAGGACCAGACCAACTGTATTCAAAGGCAGGGCCAAGAGGAGAATTTAATGTTAAAGGGTTGCCACTGCAAACCCTTATAAAAGACGGGTCAATGATAGCATTGGGTTCTTCAACGACTTCAATATTAACCACATTAGACGGATTGGAAGCACAATCGGGATTTTCTACAATCACATAAAATCGGTGATTGCCTTCCGGATGGGTAATTGAAAAATTTGGCTCGGAGGTCTCTCCCAGTAACACACCAGAGGGAGGAGTGCCACTATACCATTTATAGGTAATGTTACCAGTATATAGTGATGCGGACAATCTAATCTGATCACCACTACATACCACCGTACTCTCTACTTGCAATTGGGGAGTAGCAATTGTAGAAATGGAAACATTTACTGAAGCACTGGCGGTGCATCCACCAAACCCGGTTATCATCAGGCTGTAGATTCCGGAATTACTTTGGCCAATTCCTGATATAACCGGATTGGGTGAAGAAGAAGTAAAACCAAGAGGCCCCTCCCAGGTATAACTGTAAAGGGTGGGATCTCCAGGCGCATTTGAAAAGAGAAATAAAGTGTCCGGTTGGCATAAATCCAACACAAAAGAAGGCATTGGAGACTCCGCATCAATTCTCAAGAACGCAGTGCAAGATGAGGAATTACCTGCAGCATCGAATACATTTAGGGTTACAATGGTGTCTTTTCCAACATAATCACAGGTAAACCGGGATGGAAAAACAGTAAGAGAATCAATACCACAGTTATCAAAACTTCCACCATTAACCATTTCCGGATCCAAAATAAAGGTATCCAAAACAGATGGTAAAACTTCGATTCTTGCATTTTTACAAAGGGCGACAGGGGGAATAGAATCAATCACCTCTATTTCAAAAGAACAAGTATCACTATTTCCCCAGGGATCAGTAGCAATGTAATTAACACTAAAGTTGCCATCTCGAAAATAGGATTCAGGAGGACTTTCCCCATGGTAGAATTCATATATATCATCCTTGTCAGGACCCGATATTTCCACACTAACTTTGACAGGATGATAAGTAATGAAAGCTCTTACAAAAGATAATCCATCTATTTGTCCATCTGCAATCACACTGTCGTTGCAGGGGTTAATTCCTGAGCCGGGACCTCCAGGTGGAATTGGGATATCCTGAAAAGGACTTAATACAATTTCAAAGTACCCATTCTGCAATTCATCATTAAAGACATGATTTGGTATTTCAATTACTGCCATTCCAGCCTCTGAGCATCCTCCGTCATAAATTGTATTAGTGCCACCTGATTTTATTTCTCCTAGAAAAATACCATTTCCAGAAAACACCTCAAAAAAAGCAAATTGGCTGTCAATATCGGCCTTGAACTGAACATTAAGAAGAATTGGATGGTCCTGAGCTATTTCTAGAGAATCAAAGCTCAAAGTTACAGGGTGAGGGTGATAATCGCCCAGATCGGGGTGTAGGAAAAAACGAAGATATTCAAATGAATCAATAGCATGGGAATAACTTGAAACTCCAAAGTCCTCGCAGGTGGATTGATACGTAAAACCTGGAAGTTGATAGCTAATATAGCAAGAAGTATCTGACAAAAAAAGAGTTGCACTTTCCGGGCACACTATTTCAGGACTTTGATCACTTCTAACATGTACTTCAAAACGACACTCAGCCTTGTTTCCTGAGCAATCAGTTGCCGTAATTAAGCCGGGGTAAATTCCAGCATTTAGTTCTACCCCTTCTTCAGGAAAATCCTCTATAGAAAAAAATAGTTCATACCCTATATGAATATGTGCATCCAGTTCTGATGGTCCGGCTCTTTCAATTTGAAGATTACCTACTACCAAACCAGGTTGACAAATATCATTAATAAAAAAAGAGAGGGGTAGACTGTCATTAGTGTAGGGAACCAACGTAAATCTGATTTCATCCTCAATCGCCCAGGAGTTGATTTGTTGAATATTAGTGAAATCAAAACTAGTAAGAGAATAACCGCATTGTTGGTCCGTTGAATTGGTTCTCCCAACATAATTGCCGCTTTCATCAAATAATTCAAAGTACTCAGTTGGTTGTTCCCCATCAATTCCAATTAACTCTACATCAAGAACCATGGATAAAATGGGTTGCAAAGGATCGAATACCCCTTCAAAACTCAATTCTACAGGAAAAACAACCACGGAAGAGCTACCCGGCAACTCAGAGGCCACTTCAGAACTGTCGGTCAGGGTGAGTGAATGTTGTGAGAGTCCACAGAGGTCGTAAGCGGAAAATTCAGGCAAGAATAGTCTCCCTATACAGCTAGTATCGGCAGAAATTATAACAAATTCGGGACAATGTGCAAAAACAGGGGGATCATTATCAACAATCCTTACCATAACGGGGTGTACAGAGACATTGAAACAAAGATCATAGAATACAAAATCCACAGATATAGAATCAAGAATATGACCAGCACCCTGGTAGCAAGTGACTGAATCAGGTAAAACGGGTGAAGTACCTGGAAAGGTACTGGGGTCATTAATATCATAGGAACCGCTGTTGGCATAAAAAAATAAGACGGGACCACAATTCTCAGCTATTAATCCTCCTCCCATATTAACCAACCAGCTTTCAAAGATGGAATCATTAGAGGGGTGGTTACATTGGAGGATCAAGTCAGAAGGAGCCATTAGAACAACAGGTTCAAGGGTATCGATCAGGTGGATAAATTGAGTGTCTGAGGTCATATTTCCGCAACCATCTTCTACAGACCAAATGCGGTGTACAATGGGTTCACAAATACTGTCATCATAGAAATCCAGATAGGAAACCACTAAATCATCAGCAATGAAACAATTGTCTGCAAGATTGGTAGGTTCCCCGGTTAAATCTAAGCTTTGAAAAAGCTCACATGAAATGCTGAGACTGGGAGGTAAATCAAATGTAGGACCTAAAAAGTCACTGATTATTATAATTTGAGAAAAAGTTGAAGTATTCCCGCATATGTCCTCAGCAGAAATTGTCCGCAAAATAACCTGCTCAAAGGGAGCGCAACCCATCCATTGATCTGAAAGCAAACTATCCTCAAAAAAGACGATAAAATCAGAACAGGGGTCATTTATTGAAACAAGTAAATTTGAAACATCATCATTACAATTGTAAAACACAGTATCGGCAGTACCATCAAAAGAAGGGGCCAAAGTGTCAATAATTTCAATAATAGAGGAAAATTGGAGGGAGTTTCCACACTCGTCCGTAACCGTAAAAACAATGCTAATATTGTGGTTGCAAACAACGGATTGTGCAGTAGGAAAAGGACCCTGGGGAAGAATGCCTGACCCAATTTGACCATCGGAACTCTCCCACTCAAAATCTACAGTAAATGAATCAGAACAGGAATCCAGGAAAACAGCGCCTGCGGACTGGCTGATCCAGTTTTGAATCTCCAGGTTGATATCCTGTCTGCACTGAAATGTAGTGTCTACTGCTTCAATAATTACAACTGGTGGCAGGATATCAATGGTTTCAAAGTTCGTCATTGAAGGAGCAAAGGTTTTGTTTCCACAGGCATCGACAATATAAAATTGCACTCCTACCCTTCCATTGTTCCCACAAAGTGTATCCGAGGAAATGATGAATTCCGACCAAACTCCATCAAAATCACTGCTAAAACCCACTGTCCATTCACTGCAACCATCTTCACCCATAATGCCACCTCCCGATGACAACCAATCTACCAGAGAGTTCTGGACGAATTCTTCTGCAGAGCAATCGATAACCATATCGGAAGGCAGAACGGTAATTAAAGGGGCTAAAGTGTCAGTAACTACAAAACGGCCAACGGCTGACGATTCATTACCACAAAAATCTTTGGCTACAAATTCAATTTCCATTAAAACCAGAACAGAGTGTATCCACTTTCCATTGACCAACACCGAATCCATACATCCACTTTGCAATGCTCCTTGAATTTCTGACCAAAGAGCTTCCGGTTCCTGTTGGAGGCCATTCATTTTTAAAGTAATTGCTATATCACCCTCATCTGAGCAATCATCAATAAGGATAGCACCTCCAGCTATATTTATCCACTGGAAAAAGGCTTCCTCGAACCCGGATACATTACAATCAATTATGGTATCTGAAGGTGGAGATAAAAACACTGGACCAGTGGTATCCTGTATTAAAACCAGGGCACTTGTTTGAGTTGCGTTTCCACACGCATCAAAAGCGAGAAGAAAAACTTCAGAGGTGTCATTGCAGATAAAGCCTTCCTGACCCGGATAGGTCTCAAATTCCCAGCTAATATTGCCGCAATTGTCTTCAGCCTCAGCAAATCCAAAGTTTTCTAGCCAATTCAATAAATCGACCATTGCACCAGACCCAGTGCAGTCCAGGAAAAGATTCTCGGGTTCTTTGGTAATTATTGGAGCAATAGTGTCAAAAACCTCAAATGTGCTGACAATTACTGTTTGGTTTCCGCAACTGTCCATTGCGATAAACTCAATTTCCAGAATGCCACAAAATCCAATCAATTCTTGGCCGGAAGGAGCATTATCAGATAGATCGATATAACCACCTGAAGGATTTTCTACAACAATGGAGTCGTATTGGGTTTGAAGCCAGGAATTGAAGGATTCAGGTAACTCATCACAAGAGGAGGTCCCTGCTATTGGGGTTACGATAAATACCGGGGCTGTAGTATCAGGAAGTTGCGTAATTGTCTGAACATAGATACTTTGATTGCCAAAATGGTCAGTGGCTATATATGTTCTTGTCCACTCTCCACCCACACAGACATTTGGATAAGGACTATCAAAAACGGAAATCTCTACATTTTGTCCTGTAGTATCGCAATTGTCCCATGCTAAAACTTCTGCTGGAGGATAATCATGGGGATTAATAATGGTGGTGTCGGCAGGCAAAGAACCAGGGTCAAATACCGGTGGAATGGTATCCGTAAAATGAATGGAGAAACTAAAAAATTCAACATTTCCCATATTATCCGATACCCTGTAGGTTACCACCACATCAGTTCCTGCGGCAACAAGATCTCCAATTTCATACCCACCGCTTATGCTTTGAAGTTCTCTTCTAATTATTACACCCCCTGGATTGGTCGATTCACATGATGGGTTGTTAGCATCATCCCAGAATAAAATGGCAGTACAACTTGAATCTACATAAATAGTGTCAGGTCCGGCATATTCACAGGCAATTCCGGATACAAAATATTTAAAAGAATGCCCTATTGCAATCATCTTTATACAAGAAGTTGCGGTTAAACACATTACGCAGCAAATAACTTTTAGCAGGGACATAAACATCCAATTCTAAATTACAATCAAAGGACACGATTCATGGAATTCCCATCAAATTTTGATGGTAGGAAGGCAATTAAAGTTGCAAGGTACAAAGTTTTCAGGATGTTCAAAAAATATGGAATTATTTTTTTTGGACAAGAGCAGTTGAATTGACATAACGCTGTTAGACTTTTTCCACCATAATGATTTACCATACAACCATAAGGTGTTTTGCGTCGGGTATCATACTGCTGAGCTAAGACAAGAAATGTATAACTCAATCCTCAATTGTCATTCACTATCTTTCTTCTTTTTCTTCTTCTTTCCAAGCGATTCTTTTCTTTCCTTTAGTTTGCGATCAGCTACATTCTCATTCAAAAACTTATTCAGCTCATCGACATCAAAGTTGCCTTCAATCTCACCAAATTCATTGATGCTAATTTCCAGTCCTTCCAAGTCTTTATGGAGGTCTGGCTTCTCCTTGTCTTTCATCTTTTTTGGCATTTCTGATAGGTTTTTCTTTGTCCTCAAATTTATAAATTATTTATCAATTGATGTATGCTTCCAAGCTTAAAAATTTTCTTGCAGAAAGGATTAATTGATTTCAGCTTTTGAAAACCACTCCTTCAAGTCTCCTATGTGTAGAATGGTGAATTATTGTCTAACTTCCATAAAGCCAATTCAACTGACAAGGATTTCTTGACTCTTTATTGCGAAAAAATATACTGATCCTGTTTACTCAGATGGATTCATCTTTTCTAATAATTGACGAAGTCTGTCGATGGACTTTTGAAGTCCAAGTAGTGAAATGGTATCAAAGACATCAGGCCCTTTCATGGTTCCAGTGAGTGAAAGTCGCAACAATGGCAGAACTTCTCCCATTTTCAAAGATCTGTCGGCAATAAATTCTTTAATGGTTGATTCAATAACATCCCTTTCTGTACTGTCAATCCCTTCCAGAATATGGATTAGGTTTTCCACAATCTGACCGGAATGCTCTTTCCATCTTTTTTCAAGTGTTTTATCATCCATCGGAAAAACCTCCGAAAAGAAATAAGGTGCTGCATCTGGCAATTCAGATATCAGTTGAATGCGCTCCTTCATCAAACTGCACACTCTCTCAACCAGCTTCATGTCAGTCGGATAAAATCCCTTTTGATTCAGGTATGGCAAAGCTTCTTTTGCAAGGGAGGCAATGTCGGAATTCATTAAATGCTGCTGATTAAACCAGAGGGCCTTGTCATAATCAAATCGCGCACCACCCTTACTCACCTTATCAAGACTAAATAGTTGACCCATCTCTTTAAGACTGTATATCTCTCTTTCACCTCCGGGGTTCCACCCAAGAAAAGCGATAAAATTTACCAAAGCTTCGGGACTGAAACCACGCTCTTTAAAACCCGGAAAAATCTCGCTGGTTTCAGGATCCTTCCATTGCATGGGAAAAACTGGAATTCCAAACTTTGCTCCATCCCTTTTACTGAGTTTTCCTTTACCTGACGGCTTTAAAATAAGGGGAAGGTGAGCAAAAGTAGGTTGATCTCTTTTCCAACCGAGCGCTTCATACAGCAAAATGTGAAGTCCTGTACTACTTAGCCACTCTTCACCTCGTATCACATGAGTTATCCTCATCAGGTAGTCATCAACTACATTAGCCATATGATAGGTAGGCCATCCATCCGCTTTAATCAATACTTTGTCATCTAATTCCTTGAAATTAAACTCAACTTCACCTCTTATCAAATCCTCAAATGCAACAGAACCTTCTTGCGGGATTTTAAATCTGATAACATGTGGCTCTCCCTCGTTCATCCGCCTTTCAACCTCAGACGATGAAAGAGTAAGGCTATTCTTCATTTGATCTCTTACACTTGAGTCGTACTTTGGTGAATGAATGCCCTCTGCCTCTTTTTGCTCCCGCATTTGCTCTAGTTCCTCCTCAGTATCAAAAGCAATATATGCACTGCCCTTTTCGACCATCTCCATTGCAAACTTTTTATAAACCTCCCATCTGTCCGATTGCCTATAAGGGCCAAGAATTCCCCCTTTATCGGGTCCCTCATCATAATTTATCCCACACCAATTTAAAGCATGTTGAATATATGCCTCAGCACCCTCAACTCTCCGTTTTCTGTCAGTATCCTCAATTCTAAGGACCATTTGACCACCTTTTGATTTGACAAACAAATAGTTATATAATGCTGTTCTAAGCCCACCAATGTGAAGGGGACCAGTAGGACTCGGAGCAAATCTAACTCGAATTTTTGTCATATTAATAAAATTTTATATAATATTTTTTTAAATCTAATAAATATCTAAAAATCAATTGACTAAAAATTACGATTTTTCATCAAAAGACTTTTATCTTTACGCAGCAATTCTAGTGCTTTATGCGTTTTAGTGTTGCATAGTTACAAAAAAGGATGTAAACGAATCCTTAAAATTATAATCCTTGAACATATTAACTTATAAATCATGTACTTAATTAAAACACCCGGTTTTATACAAAGCCTCTTCCCAAACTTTATCTGGAGAGTGCCCGGAAATGAAAAACGCCTTTTCCTGACTTTTGATGATGGGCCCATACCGGAAGTAACGCCCTGGGTAATTCGTGAATTAGACAAGTTTGGCGCTAAAGCAACTTTTTTTTGTGTAGGCCAAAATATTGATAAACACACCGATGTCTTCAAGCGCGTGCTTGATGCCGGTCATTCTGTTGGCAATCATACTTACAATCACCTTTCTGGCTGGACGACAGATAAAATTCCATATTTTCATAACATCAGAAAATGTGCTCATCTTGTCAACAGCGATTTATTCAGACCCCCATATGGAAAAATGCGACCGAGTCAAGCTCAATTTTTACAAAGACATTACAAAATAATAATGTGGGACGTCTTGAGTGCTGACTTTGACAGAGATATCGATGGCAATCAATGTTTTAATAATGTGATTCGCAATGTACGACCTGGTTCAATAGTGGTTTTTCACGACAGCTTGAAAGCAATGAAAAACCTAAAGTATGCTCTGCCACGTATACTTGCAGAACTCACTGAACAAGGTTATTCATTTGAGTCCCTCACTCCAAATTGTTGCATAGAACTTCAACCTAAACTAGAAGGACAATTGGTTTAGTGGAATCAAACATCAAGTCTTCCATCGATTGGTAATTGCAGGTATTAGCACGAATGTTTTTTAACCCTACAAGCGGTTTCAAATGTTATTAATACTTATAAACTCTACATTTTTTGAACAGGGCTTTTACGAGTGTCTCACGCGCTATTAACTATTTAATTGATTGATCGATTGATTGATTGAGAATATGACCTTTTTTTAATGCTTTGCACCCTACCAGTTATAATATTCTTTTGAAAATTGAAGAGTCATAGTTAATAATTGATTAAACAACGTCTAAGTTGTAGGGATTTTATTATGTTTGTGGCAGCCTTATTTTACTTACAAACAATGACATTCATTACCGGCCTTATAGTATACTTTGAAAAATACCTGCTCTCCCTTTTATTTGTAATGGTGTTTATTTTTTGTGGAACATCGATTTCTTCTCAGGAAATTCAATGGATGACAATGGAGGAAGCCCTACAAATGCGAAAAACAGAGAATAAAAAAATACTCGTTGATATGCACACCGACTGGTGTGGTTGGTGCAAGAAAATGGAAGAGGCTACCTTCAGGCAACCCCATATAGCTCAATTCATCAATGAAAACTTTTTACCCGTTAAATTCAATGCAGAATCTCAGGAGGCTATAGATTTTAACTCAAGCACTTACAATTGGGTAAGGCAAGGAAATCGCGGTTACCACGAACTCGCCTTAAAATTTGCTGAGAGTCTGGGAAGACTGAGTTTTCCTACCATTGTATTCATTAATGAAAATCTTCAAATCATTCAACCCATTCCTGGTTTTCAGAAAGCAGAGAAATTTGAACCTATTTTGCATTACATTGCAGGTGACTACTATCTCAATACCCCCTGGAAAGCTTTCGAACGGGAATTTGAGGGTTTGAACAGCGTTAGTAGATAAAATTGGCTGAGCTTCATACTTCTTAATGTTCAAAATCTATTGGTTTTAAAATGTTTTGAATTACACGGTCCCCTTTTTCCTAAAACTTTAGGTCAAAAGGTAATAACCAGTTTCACCTGAAAAATGCACTTGTTTCACTCCAGATAATTTAATCAGGTATTATTCCTCCATCATTTTCATTCGCTTTTCATAATGGGACGCTTGGTATCCAAGACTGAGAATGCTCTGAAGTTCTTCGACCTTTTGGTATTCTTTGTTGAAAATGAGATCTTCAAAAATCCCAAACCCGGTGAGACGATTAATTTCTGAGGTTGGAACTAATAGTTCAGAAAGGGGTTTCTGTGTCTCTTCATTATTCCATACAAAAGAAAAGGAGCGCGGAGGGTGAGCATTTTGGTCAAAGACGGCTACAAAGATAAAAGTTCCTTGAAGTTTCTCATCGACCGATTCAGAACATTTAAAATATCCACTCACTATATTAAGACTTCCAAAATCATCTGTCCAGTTCATTATTTGGCAGTAAGCTTCTTCCAGTACCCGAAATGCTCTAAGGTCGGCCTGGAAGAAGCCTTTGGAACGAGCGTCATGAAAAAAAGGTTTTATTCCTGAAGGTATTTTTTTCCTCACCTCTTCGGCACTTAAAAACCGACATCCTTCTATTATATCAGATTTATGAGAAATCCAAAGTAATCCTCCCTCACTATCCGATGCATAAAGTATTCCGTTCAATGTTTGAATTTCTCCGGATTCCATGGCACAAGGGGCTTCTTTTTTCTCAGGTTCAGCGAGTAGTAATGCCAGTGCGGGCTCCAAATCCAGAGTAAGCATCCAGACAAAAAGAATTAAAAGAAAGGCCAGAACTACAATGTACCTGAGATTGCCGAGTCCTCCCCCATCGCTATTTCTACCTCCCTTTCCATGAGCCGTTCTGAACTTTACCATTTGGATTACTTTATGATTATTATTGGATGGGTGTAGGTTCGGTTTTCATTGGCGGAAATACGAAGGAAATAGTAACCTGCCTTGAGATGGTCTACGTTGACTTTATTAGCTACCAATCTACCTGTAGTCAAAGGATTACCAACTAAATCCAGCACGGTGAAGTGAGAATCATTATCGCATAAAGGACATTCTACCTTAAACTGGCCGAATGAAGGATTGGGAAATACTTTAAAGCCATGTTCTACTGCCACATTGCTCTCAGAATTTATTCCACCCAATGCCATTTTTACAGCATCCAACATATTGACTATGCCATGGCCGTATGCAAAATTTGGTGAATCCATTCCTAAAAATTCCTCGCATTGTCCATCGTAAAACATGATTTCGGTAGTTGAGGTAATTATCTCTTCAATTCGATCTGTTTTCCCTGCCAGGTCGGGTTTTGCACTTAGGATCAATGCAGCCAGCCCAACAACATGTGGACCAGCCATACTTGTACCGCTTGAATTTCGGTATCCTCCATTGAGATTGGCAGATCGAATATTCCTTCCGGGAGCTGCAACATCGGGCTTGAGGTAATTATTTCCATTAATTTCAACCGGACCAAAACTACTAAAACTACTAACTGAACGATCTTCATCTGTTGACCCAACTACAAAGGAGGACTTAAAGATGGCTGGTGGACTGTTCAAACTCCCACAATGATTGCCATCATTCCCTGCTGATGCAACTACAAATATTCCCGCCTCTCTTAGGTTAAAAATTGCCTGGCCAATCAATTGGTAATTGGAACTGTTACAACCTTCAATTTCAGGGCAAGTCCAGCTATTATTAACTATGTGTGGGGCTTTTCCGGGTGAAGGATCTGTACCATCCGTGCGGGTAGGTGCCAAAAACCATTGGAAGCAACGGAGGTAAGAAGCTATGTGGCCATATCCCCTCTCCATATTTCTACACCCTATCCAAACTGCTTCAGGAGCAACTCCTATTGCTGTTCCTCCATGATTCCCTCCGGTAATGATACCCATGGTATGAGTTCCATGACGATGGTCATCACAAGGAAAATCAATTCCTAGTCCACAAGGGTTTAATTCAGGTACAATAACAGAGTCGCCATGTAGTGGGTCTATGTACTTAATGGCATCGTACCAGTGATAGTCATGCAAAATCTCTCCCGAGGAGGTAGTTACACCTCTGTAGGAGTGATACAAATCGGGATGAAGCCAGTCATAGCCGGTATCCTGACCCCCTATTACAACTCCTGCACCTTTATACCCCATTTCCCATACCGAAGTAGCACCGGTTTGAATGAGATTCCAAGTAGCCTCCCCTCTGAAGCTATAGTTAACATCCAAATTGGAATCATCTTTAAGTTCGGGAAGTTCAAGTCCGGCATTTTGAGAAATACTCAAGATGTAACCGAACCTTTCTTCAACCTCCTCCAAAACAGATGTATCAATACTATCAAGAAGTTGAATGAAATTTGCAACATAGTAAGAGCGGTATTGGATATTTAGACTATCCAGAAAAAGTAGAACGGGATATTGGGTCTGAAATTTCAACTCTAGGAGGTTCTCAAATACCCTGGTGTTTCTCTCAACTTTAGTAAGATGATCACAATCACCACAGCCTTCATATTGACTATGAAAAATCAGCAACACACTAGATCTTTCATGGAAGGAGTCAGATTGAGCAACAACATAATATTGAAAACCAAGAAGAAAAACTAAAGCAACTGAGATGATACATTTCATAGATAAGTTTACAAGGCTGTTTTTTAGTTAGTTATAAAAATATTCAGTAAAGGACTTCGCGATTTACATCAAATGAATAGGATAGCTTGGACCAACTTCTTAATTTTACACCTTAAAGATAACAAACAGAAACCAATGCCTGATCATATTATTTTTGAAAAGAAAAACTCATATGCTGTCATAACTTTAGACAGAGCGGAGAAGTTCAATAGTTTCATTCGTCCAATGGCTTTTGAAATGCAAAAGCGTTTAGATGAGTGCAGACAGGATGATGAAATAAGAGCGATCCTATTAAGAGCTAACGGCAAGGCCTTTTGTGCCGGACAAGATTTAAAAGAAGCCGCAGATGAAAACAATGGCATCGAGTTGGAAGCTATTTTATCTGAACACTACAATCCCATAATCCGAAAAATAAGAGAAATAGAAAAGCCGGTAGTATGTGCTGTCAACGGTGTTGCTGCCGGAGCCGGTGCGAATATAGCACTCGCCTGTGATATAGTTTTGGCTGCAAAATCAGCCTCTTTTATACAAGCCTTTAGTAAAATAGGTTTAATACCGGATTCGGGCGGCACCTGGATACTCCCGAGATTGATTGGCATTCAAAAAGCCGGAGCTCTAATGATGACCGGTGAAGCCGTCATCGCTGAAGAGGCGGAAAGGATAGGGATGATTTATAAAGTTATTCCGGATGGTGAATTAATAGGCGAGGCTGAAAAATTAACCATACTACTGTCGAACATGCCAACGAAAGGACTTGGATTGACCAAAAGGGCTTTGAATTTATCCATGTACAATTCCCTGGATCAGCAATTAGACCACGAGTGGAGATTGCAATCAGAGGCGGGAAGTAGTTCAGACTACAAAGAGGGAGTTCAGGCATTTTTAGAAAAAAGAAAGCCGGAATTTAAAGGAAAATAAGTCAACAGTCAACCATTTCAAAAACGAAACAAAAAAACAGGACAATATGCAAATTGGAATTATTGGGGCGGGTTCTATGGGTACCGGTATTGCCCAACTCTCAGCCTTTAATGGTCATGATGTGGTCATTTTTGACAACAATCCCAAATCCATTCAGCGTTCGCGAGACAGTCTGTTAAAAATCCTTAATCGAATGGCTGCTAAGGGAAAAATTAGTGAATCAGATGTCAAAGCCATCTTTGGACGCATCCACTTTGTTGAAAGCCACACCTCCTTTTCCGATTGTGAATTGATCATTGAAGCCATAGTAGAAGATATTGAAATCAAGCAATCAGTCTTTGCTGAATTGGAAATGGCCATTTCGAAAGACTGCATTTTAGCTACCAACACTTCATCTCTCTCTGTCTCAGCAATTGCCAGTGCCTGTGATCGGCCTGAACGGGTTATTGGGATTCATTTTTTCAATCCTCCTTTTTTAATGAAACTGGTTGAAATTATTCCAGCATTGCAAACTGCTAATACTGTAGTAAATAAATCATTTGACTGGATAAGTTCAATGGGACACCTTCCGGTCAAAGCAAAGGACACCCCCGGTTTTATTGTCAACAGAATTGCTCGTCCATTTTATGGTGAGGCCTTGCGAATATTAGATGAAGGAATTGCTGATGCCGCCACAATTGACTGGGCCATGACCGAAATTGGCGGCTTCCGTATGGGACCATTCACACTCATGGATTACATTGGAAATGATGTCAATTACACGGTTACTGAATCAGTTTTCAAGGCATTTTTCTATGATCCCAGATACAAACCCTCCTTTACACAGCAAAGGCTGGCACTTGCCGGGTATCTCGGGCGAAAAACTGGAAGGGGATACTATGACTACCGGGAGGGTGCTAAAAATCCAAAACCCGAAGAAAATCCTGAACTTGGACAATATATATTTGAGCGGATTCTTTTTATGCTCATTAATGAGGCAGCAGATGCACTTTATTACAATATTGCCTCTCGCGAAGATATAGACACTGCAATGAAGTACGGTGTGAATTATCCAAAAGGATTGCTTAAATGGGCCGATGAGATAGGTATCCAGGAAACGGTGGAGGCTTTAGATGATTTGTACGACCACTATCTTGAGGAGCGATACAGGTGCTCCCCCCTCCTCAGACAATTGTTTTTTGAAAACAGCAAATTTTATGACTCCTGAGGAAATTATCGTCAGAGAAAAAATGCTTGGCAATGACGCCTTCAGCCAATGGCTGGGTATTGAACCAATATTGATTGAAAGAGGTGCTGTCCAGTTGAAGATGATGGTAAGAGAAGAAATGACCAATGGGTTTAAAATTGCTCATGGCGGCATTGCATTTTCTATCGCTGATTCAGCCCTGGCATTTGCCTCAAATTCACATGGGATTCAATCAGTAACGATTGAGACAACAACCAGTTTTGTAAAGCCCTTGTATGCAGGGGATGTTATTATAGCCAAATCCAGGGAGATTCAACTTTCGGGTAAATTCGCCCGTTACATTGTAGAAATATTCAATCAGTCAGGAGAGCTTTCTGCTGTATTTTACGGAACAGTATTCAGGACGGGAAAACCCTGGCTAAAAGAAGGACAATAAAAATCAGTAGATCATATATGAAGCAATCATTCATAGTGGATGGAATAAGAACACCCATAGGAAATTTCAGGGGAAGCCTGGCTCCAATTAGGACAGACGATCTTGCGGCAATACCCATCAGGGAGCTTTTGTCAAGGAACCCTGAAATTGATCCTGAAAAAATCGATGAAGTAATATTGGGTTGCGCCAACCAGGCAGGAGAAGATAACCGAAATGTAGCAAGAATGGCTTTGCTGCTAGCGGGTCTTCCCTTTACCGTACCCGGTGAAACAGTTAACCGCTTGTGCGCCTCAGGTATGAGTGCAATCATTCACGCTCATCGCGCTATTCAAGCCGGTGACGGTGAATTATTTGTATCCGGGGGTATTGAGCATATGACGAGGGGACCCTATGTTATTTCGAAAAGCGCAAAACCTTTTGGCTCAGATTCCCAAATGTACGACTCAAGCTTTGGTTGGAGATTTGTGAATAAAAAAATGGATGAGCTTTACGGTACTGAAGGAATGGGTCAAACAGCCGAAAACCTGGTTGATATTTACAGAATTTCGCGGGAAGATCAGGATCTTTTCGCCTATCATTCTCAAATGAAGGCCGCAAAAGCACAAAAAAGTGGAAGATTGAGTAAAGAAATTGTGGCCGTGTCTATCCCAAGGAGAAAAATGGAACCCCTCATTTTCGACAGAGATGAATTCATTAAGCCCAGCACAACAAAAGAAGTACTGGGCAAGCTCCGCCCAGCATTCAAGGCTGCCGAGAATGGTGGAACTGTTACTGCCGGAAATGCAAGTGGTCTGAATGATGGTGCTGCTGCTCTCCTTATTGCCGGAGAGCATGCAATCCAAAAAAACGACCTCAATCCTTTAGTAAGAATTGTTGCCTCCGCAGTGGTTGGAGTAGAACCGCGAGTAATGGGTATTGGTCCAGTGTATGCAAGTAAAAAAGCTCTGCAAAAGGCGGGGCTGAGTTTGGATCAAATGGATGTCATTGAGCTAAATGAAGCCTTTGCTGCTCAAAGTTTGGCATGTACCAGAGAAATGGGCCTGGCCGACGACGATCCGAGAATCAACCCCAATGGTGGAGCAATTGCTCTGGGCCATCCCCTTGGTGTATCAGGTGCCCGTATAACACATTCGGCAGCCCTGGAGTTAAAACTTACTCAGAAAAAATACGCGCTTTGTACCATGTGTATTGGTGTAGGTCAGGGTTATGCAGTCATACTTGAACGCGTATGAGCCTTAAAAATAAATCTTAAAAAATAATACTAGAATGAAATCACGTACTTTATTTCAGTCCTCCAATCCTGTACTGAGCGATTCAGTTTTTCAACGCGAAGCTGCTGCTGAAACCATTTCCGAGAGAAAAACAATGACTCGAGAGGGCGCTATCAACAAATCCATTCTATTGTTTTTGATACTTTTAGGATCATCTGGGATTGGTTGGATTTATGCAAACCCAGTCTTTCTCTTTGGCGGCATGATTGTAGGGTTGATCACAGTTCTGATAGCTGTTTTTAAACCAAAAACAAGTCCGATAGCTGCCCCTATTTATGCACTGGTGAAAGGATTGTTTGTTGGGACCGTTTCAGCTATGTATGCTTCGGCTTTTGGAGGGATCATATTCCATGCGGTTACTCTAACCTTTACCATTTTGTTTGTAATGCTCTTTATCTACAAAACGGGGGTAATTAAAGTAACGAGTAAATTTCGTACCGGAGTGGTAATGGCCACATTTTCAGTTTTTATCATTTATGCAATCAGTTGGGTTCTATTGCTTTTCGGCATTCAAGTACCCATGATCCACGAAGGTGGTTGGATGGCCATTGGATTCAGTCTGGTGGTTATAGGTATAGCGTCCATGAATTTATTGCTCGATTTTGACAATTTTGACAAGGGAGCAGAACAGGGCGCACCTGCCTATATGGAGTGGTTTGTGTCTATGGGTCTTTTGATAACCCTTGTATGGCTGTACATTGAGATTCTCAGATTGCTTGCCATTTTGCAGGGTCGCGATTAAGATTTAGACATCTCTTGCAATACATCCATACAAATTTAATGAGATGACTTCTTTAGGCCACTCCTTAATTGTTGATCAGTCGATCTTTGAGGCGGAACATCTAAGAATATGGAATGAAGAACTTCAATATACTTAGACCTGCTATGGCTGATTCGATTTTCTGAGGAGATTGCTCAATTGTACGAGAGTATTATTCTTGTAAATACAACGCCAGCCTCCTATATTAGAATGAGTGTTGCTTTGCTTTTTTTAAATATTTAATGAAATGGCCTGTAGATGATTTACTCTTTTGACGGATTCACTCCAGTTGTTGACCCTTCTGCTTTTATTCATCCTTTGGCCGCAGTTACCGGCAATGTAATTATTGGGAAAAATGTTTACATAGGCCCCGGAGCTGCTATCCGTGGAGATTGGGGAAAAATTGAGATAATGGATGGCTGTAATGTCCAGGAGAACTGCACCATACATATGTTCCCGGGTATCACAGTTAGATTGGAAGAATCCGCCCATATAGGTCATGGGGCGGTAATCCACGGCGCCCTAATTGGCCGGAACTCACTTATCGGTATGAATGCAGTATTAATGGATGAAGTAGAGATTGGAGAAGAATGTATCGTAGGAGCTCTTACCTTTGTCAAAGCAGGTGTTAAAATTCCTCGTAGAAGTCTTGTTGCCGGAAACCCGGGACGAATTATTAAAGAGGTAAGCGACGAGATGATTCAATGGAAAACAGAGGGTACCAAATTGTACCAGCAGCTGCCGAATGATTGCAGGAAAACTCTACGGGAATGCGAACCACTCCGGGACCTACCGGAAACCACCAAAGAAATGGACAGGTCTTACCAGATTTGGAAGAATAGGAAGAAAATTTAGTAAATGGAAGGCCAGGTACTGACAAGATAATTCGGCATGGACTTTAATCAATGTTCGCAATTCAACCACTATTCTGCTTGACCTTTAATTTTCAAGATTGGCAATCATCCACTGGTCTTGTTGAATGAAGTTAACCGTGGCTAATTGGACTATTTTCTTCAATAATCCAGTACGATTATTTGATAAACATTAGTTCCCTGTATTTGGCAATGGGCCAATACTCATCGTCGATCAAATATTCAAGTCTATCGGAGCATATCCTGATAGAATTGATCAAAGGTTTGACATAAGTGCGATAGGACTCGGCTCTTTTATATGAGTCTTCTATCTTATTAGAAGCCCTGCGGTATTTGGTCATTTCCTGTACCTCCTTGGTAATGCTTTTAATGCATTCATTCAATCTTTTTAAAATATCTAATTGACCTGCTAAATCTTCATCAGTCATTCCAATATCTCGCAATGAATGGATGTTGTCAGCGACGAGATTTTGATATTTTATAGCTGCAGGGATTACCTGATTGTACATCATTTCCCCCAGGGTTCTGGACTCAATCTGCAGACTTAGGCAGTAGTTTTCCAGCATGACCTCTTGATGGGCGTGCAACTCCCTCTCGGTGAGGATTCCGTTTTTGGAAAAAATTTCAACTGCTGCAGCACTGGTGTATGCAGGTATGGCTTCAGGGGTAGATTCGTGATTGTTCAGCCCCCTTTCAGCAGCTTCTTTTTTCCAGTCATCACTATATCCATCGCCTTCGAAGAGAATCGGCCGGCTCTCCTTAATATATTGCTTTATCTGTTGTAAAATAGCGGAGTCGCGATCCATGCCATTGTTCACTAAATCATCAACAGATTTTTTAAATATGGAAAGTTGGTGTCCAACTATCGTGTTCATGACTGTCATAGGAGCAGCGCAATTTCTGCTCGATCCCACCATGCGGATTTCGAATTTGTTGCCGGTAAAGGCAAAAGGAGAAGTTCGGTTTCTATCTGTATTATCCAGGTCCAGGTTTGGAATTTTTCGAAGCAAATTCAACACCGTCTGTACTCCTTCTTCATCTGCCTCAATATCATTCTCTATATTGTCCAACACCTTCTTCAATGAACTACCAATAAAGACAGAAACGATAGCGGGAGGTGCTTCATTGGCCCCAAGCCTGTGATCATTGCCAGCGGAGGCGATACTTGCCCTGAGCAAATCTGCGTATTCCCATACAGCGCGAATGGTACTAACAAAGAAGGTTAGAAATCTAAGGTTTTTACCGGGTGTCTTACCTGGAGAAAGCAAGTTTTTACCGGTATTTGTTGACATTGACCAGTTGTTGTGTTTGCCAGAACCATTCACGCCTTCGAATGGCTTTTCGTGAAGTAAAACCCTTAATTTATGCTTTCTCGCTACCCTATCCATAAGGTCCATCAATAGTTGATTATGGTCAACTGCGACATTTACCTCTTCATACATTGGGGCAAGCTCATACTGGCCCGGGCCGACCTCATTGTGCCTGGTCCTAACAGGAATACCCAGTTTATGGCATTCAGTTTCCAGGTCCCTCATGTATTTGTAAACCCTCTCAGGTATGGAGCCAAAATAATGGTCATCCAATTGTTGACCCTTTGCAGCATATTTCCCCACCAAAGTCCGTCCACAAAGAATTAAGTCAGGTCTGGCGAAAAAGGTAGCCTCATCTACCAAAAAGTACTCCTGTTCCCACCCCAAAGTTGTTTTGACACTGGTGACTAAAGGATCGAAAAATTGGCAAACCTCCTTTGCGGCATTTTCCAAAAAAGAGGCTGACTTGAGGAGTGGCAACTTGTAATCCATTGCCTCACCCCCATAGGTTACAAAAATGGTGGGTATGCAAAGAGTCTTGCCCTCCCCTACTTCTAAAATAAAGGCGGGAGAGGTGGGATCCCAGGCGGTATAACCACGAGCTTCAAAAGTAGAGCGCAATCCACCACCCGGAAAACTAGAGCCATCAGGTTCCTGCTGAGTGAGAGCATTTACACTAAACTCCTCTATAGGATTATTATCTCCATCGAGAGTAAAAAAGGAGTCGTGCTTCTCGGCAGTCTTTCCGGTGAGGGGTTGAAACCAGTGAGCATAATGCGTAGCACCTTTGTCCATTGCCCATTTTTTCATGGCATTGGCTACAATTTTTAAAAGGGCACCATCCAATTCATCACCACTGTGTATGGTTTTGCTTACCTCATCATAGAGATCCTTGGTAAGGTACTTTTTAATGGTGTGCTCGTTGAATACATTTTGACCAAAAAAATCGGAAATTCTCCCTGAGGGAACATCCAATAGCTTCTCATCCGCTCGATTGCGATTGGCAATTGATTCTAAGGCAGAAAATCTGGAATACGTCATTTACAGTAGTAGTTTTCAGGTTAAGGTCTGGCCAGCATGAGTTTTTCATTGGATCATCATAAAAACAATCAAGGATAAACCGATTCCTAAAGGCTCTAATCCAGCTTGAAATTCTCAAACATTTGCAAAATTATATCTATTACTATTTATAGATGAACATTTTAAAAAAAAATTCAAAAAATTGACAAACTGCTGGCATCCACCAGCTAGAAATCGGTGATCCTGGCTTAAACTTTTGCTGCTTCACTTTGAAGGAGAAATGCTTTCAAGAAAGGGTAAATGTCACCATCGAGAACAGCATCTGTATTGGAATTCTGATAATTGGTTCTGTGATCTTTTACCCTTCTGTCATCCAATACATAAGAGCGAATCTGTGAACCCCATTCATTTTTCATCTTTTCAGCCTCGATCTTACTCTTCTCTGCGCGCTGTCTTTCCAGCTCTTTTTCAAAAAGCCTGGACTTCAACATTTGGATGGCCTTCTCTCTATTGAGGTGCTGAGAACGCTCTTGTTGGCATTCCACCACAATACCGGATGGAAGGTGCCTCAAGCGAACGGCTGACTCAGTTTTGTTTACATGCTGACCTCCTGCTCCACTCGACCTAAAAGTGTCCCATTCAATATCCGCGGGATTAACATCCACTTCGATTCGATCATCCACCAGTGGGTGAACAAAGACAGATGCAAATGAGGTCATGCGTTTACCCTGTGCATTAAAAGGACTCACTCTAACAAGCCTGTGAACACCATTTTCTCCTTTCAGCATTCCGTAAGCATAGTCACCAAAAATTTCAAGTTCAACACTTTTTATACCTGCTACATCCCCGTCGATTATGTTGAGCACACCTACCTTAAATCCATTTTTCTCTGCAAACATGGTATACATTCGCTGCAGCATACTTGCCCAATCACAGGCTTCTGTACCACCGGCCCCTGCATTTATCTCGAGTATGCACCCCAATTCATCCTCAGGGTTACTAAGGGTGGCTTGAAACTCAAGATCGTCTAGTCTATTACTGGCCAGGCGGAATTTTTCTTCTAAATCTGCCTCATTTCCTTCGCCTTCTTTAAAAAATTCGTACAAAACCTCAACATCCTCTACTGCCTCCTCAGCTTCATTATAGCCGGCTATCCACTTCTTCAAGGATTTCAAGTCTCTCAACAAATCCTCTGCCTTATCCGGACTATCCCAAAAATTAGGATTTGAGGCAGTCATTTCCTTATCTTCTATTTGTTGTCTTCGCTCATCTACTTTAAAGATACCTCCTTAAAAGCAGCAATTTTTCACGCAGTTCTTTCAACTGATCTGCAGTCATGGCTGTAAGTTTTATAGGTTAAAAAAATACAGGTTCTAATATCGCTTTAAAATATCAACTTTCTGAATCCCTCGTCATAGGAATCTACTCTATCCAATTTGCTTTGGCAAATCAATGAAAAGTAGGCTCAATTCAACAGTCTTTCAGATTAATCAACATTTTCAGTAGATTATTTTGAACCCAATAACAATAATTGGATAACTGTCCTGAAAATTACTTTGTAGAAGCGCTTGAAAAGTCTTTATAGCCGAATGCGAGATATGCTGACTTACTCCTGAACTTCCATATAAAACATCAGGTCCGATCTTGCCGGAATAGTTGGAGGTGAACCGGCTTCACCATAAGCAAGGTGGTATGGAATAAAGACGGTTGCTTTGGTCCCTTTTGGGAAAATCAGAAGAGCCTCATCCCAACCTTGAATTACCATTCCTGTACCGACATTTAAATCCAGGGCCTGACCTCTTCTAAATGAATTGTCAAACATGGTTTCCTCCTCAATCAACAGCCCGTAATAATGAACTCTTGCAGCCTGGCCTCTTTGGATATTATCCCCTGAGCCCTCGGTATGAATAACATATTTAAGGCCTGATTGGGTTTCAATCACTTCATCAGCGATTGCCCCAGATTTAAATTCTTTTAAAACTTGTGCGGCCAATTCAGCTACAGACTCCTCCCTTTCAATTACTGCAGTCATCTCTTGTCTCATTTTCTCCTGGGTAGCCATTTGGCGATCCATGTGTTCAGCCTGATCGAGAATTTCGTGAATAATCAAATTCCAATCAAGCGTATTTTCTGCACCCAGGTTAAATTGATCGATTACCATTTGGTCACCCCTTTGACGAATGGTCACGCTGTCTCCAGGCACCATCAATCTAAAAGCATCAAAAATAGGTTCTCCTTGAGTCTGCGGATCATCGAGATCAGGTAGTTCCATCGCTGGGATATCCGGTCTGAGCCTTGAATCAAAAATAATGGAATCATTAATGGTCGCAACAAGCGAATAGTAGACAAACTGACCGGGCTCAGGTTCTACTCCAGATCCGTGTTTGTGCCATTCCATTTCAAAACCGCCTTCAGTGGTAATGACTTCATCACCTCCCCTGTCAGGTAAACCATTGCAAGCCATAAGGGCCATAAATCCTGTTGCGGACAAAAGTTTTACTATAGTATTCATTTGCTTTAGATTAGAAATTTTGAATAAATTATTTTACATATGAAGGAGCAAACTCCCAGAATTTATCGATTACATTACCAAGAGAGGAGTGCATATACCCCCCTGATGCATTAAAGTGACCGCCTCCGTTGAAGTGATCTCTTGCAAGGGCCTGAACTGAAATTTCACCTTTCGAGCGCAAAGAAAGTTTAACAATCTTTGGTTGAGCAGTAATAAATGCCGCTAATTTGACATCTCGAATTTTCAGCACATGATTGATGATCCCCTCGGTGTCTCCTCTCTGAATATCAAAATTTTGATAATCCCTGCGGGTCAGGTATACCAATCCAATTCCCTCCTCTTTTTTAACAACCAATCGCTTACTCAAACAGTAACCCAGGAGGCGCATTTGCTTTTCGGTCTGATTGTTAAAGATATTATTTTGCAAACTAGTATCGTCCAATCCTCTCTCTTTCAAACTTCCAATCATTCTAAAAATTAACGGATTGGTTGCGTGGTGGAATGAACCGGTATCCGTTATGATGCCCGTGTAAATGGCTTCTGCCATGGCATCCGAAATTTCAGTCTCATGCCCCATGTCTGAAATGAATCTATATACCAACTCACAAGTAGAGCTTGATTGATCATCGCAATAGTAGTAATCGGCAAAGGGTTCAGGATCGAGATGGTGGTCCATTAGGAATTTGAAGGCCTTTTGGTTTTCGCTAACAGCTACCCCCATCTTATCAATACGGTCCAGAGAATTGAAATCCAGGCAAACAATTAAATCGGCCTGTTGGATGGCCTTCAGGCAGCTATCAGGTTTCAGATCGTAAATCATAAAACTCTCAACCCCTTCCATCCATTCAAAATTTTCAGGATATTCACTTGGAAGAATACACTTTACGAAATGCCCCATGGATTTGAGATAATCACTCATCGCAAGTGAAGACCCAATGGCATCGCCATCGGGATTTCTATGGGAAATAATTACCACGTCTTTTGGTTGGCTGAGAACCGGTTTTATTTCTAAAATATCGTCTATCATATCGCGGCGCGAAATTACTAAGTTTTGAGATAACAAAATATTATTGGTGCTATGTTATTAAAAAATCGCGCAATGTTTACTTTTGCATCCTCAAATTAAAACCTTTATAAAATGTCAGGAAATATCACTTTTACCATGATTAAGCCCGATGCGGTCAAAGCAGGACACATCGGCAATATTCTGGCCAAAATCAATGGAGCAGGATTTCAAATCATAGCAATGAAGTACACCAAACTCAGTGCTGAAAAGGCTGGCGAATTTTACGCTGTTCACAAAGAGCGCCCATTTTACGGCGAGTTGGTGGAATTCATGTCTTCAGGTCCTATTGTTGCTGCCGTATTGAAGAAAGAAAATGCCGTGGCAGACTTTAGGGAACTTATTGGAGCAACCAATCCGGCTGAGGCAAAAGAGGGAACCATTAGAGCACTTTATGCCACAAGCATAGGTGAAAATGCTGTCCACGGTGCCGATAGTGATGAAAATGCCAGGATTGAAGCCAGTTTCCATTTTGCCGGAACTGAAATGTTTGAATAAAAACGAGTCCGGATGATCTTTGGCCTATTAGACACAAAGATCATCCGGTTTCGACTTTTAGAATTCGGCAAAATAGGCGCTTACTTATTGAATTATCTATACCTTGCCCGTCTCAAGCCCATTTAGTTCATTCTTTTTTCAAAATCTACAGTCTCTTTTATCTTCCTCCAACTTTGATTCCACCTCCCTTACCATAGGAAACAAATTCAGGTGCAAAGTAAGATTGAGCCTTTATTATTCCGGCGTTAAAGTTTCCGGAATAAGCTACAGTCGTTCTGTATTCCAGAACAAAACTGCCTCTGGGCAGTCGCTCTATGAAGAAATCGGTCGAAGAGTCACCACTCGTAAAGTAATACAGCATACCCTCCCTGAATCGATATCCACTTAATACATTTCCAGGTTCAAGGGCTGATGGTCTGATATCTCTCAGATGGATGTATTCCATTGGCCGGTCTGAAGTAAGAATAATTCTTGCAACCAGGGTCTGCCCTACCCTAAGCATTTCTCCCTCACTCAAATTTTTGAGCACACGACCGGTAGGCCCAATTTCTTCAACCATCCATTTGCGTTCAATGGTGATGGGCAAACCTTCATCCTGGATCATTTCAACTTTCGAAATGTCCTGAAAATATTGGTGGTAAAGTGCTCCCCAGGAAATTTCAGAACCGGTATTTTCAATATCCAATCTTAGCTCGCCCCCATGACCTTTAATTTCTTCGACAAACCAAGCCGTACCCGATTGAATATTTGATTCCCGGGAAGGTAACTCCACCCCATTAACTGAAATGCGATCAATTTGAGTTCTCATTTCTGAAGGGCTTCGATTTTCAATAAAGCTTTGAAGAAGGCTTTCAATCATCCTGGAGGTGGCGGCAGTTGGTCCCCAGTCATTTACTCGACGGTGATTCAGTAACCACTGATTAATTTGAGATATTTCCTTTTCAAAACCATCGACCTTTGTGAGCAACTGAACAAATGAAACATGGGTTTCAATCGGTCTCATATGCCAGATATATGATCGATCCATTATCAAAAACCTTCCGAGATTATCCTCGTACCTACTGTTCTCCAATAGACTCTCCGCTACAGTTTTGGCCATTTGGTTGTCTCCGTGTATTGAAAAAACAATCCCGGCCATAGATTGCAATTGGGGACTCAACTTTGGCCAGTCTCTCTTTGCAAGAGAAAAAATCTCTTCCCACTCATCAAAATCGGTGGCCCAGGGCTGAAGTAAGGCATTGATGTACAAAAAGTGCAATAGTGATGAACCTAAAATTGGAGTTTGTCTGTCGTTTAAACTGGCATCATTGGCAAACTGTCTGCGGTAAAGACGTATTGCCTCTTCTTTCGAGTAATTCATCGCATTTCTAATCATGTTGGCAATTTCAGGATTAGAAATATCTATACCTACGTGATGAAGCCTGGCAAATCCAGTCAAAATCTCATTGGTGATGAACCAGTTAGATGGCCCTCCAGGCTGCCAGGAGAAGGAACCATCTTCCCTCTGCATTTTTTGCAATTCCCTTACAGCCCGGTTCTTTTCCATTCTGACCTGATTGGGATTGAGCAATTCCAATAATTGTTGTCTGTTAGTACTTTGCCTGATCGCATCTCGCAACCAGGGATTATTTTCCATATCGGTCTCCTTTAAATCGGGATTGCGCAGAAGTTCACTTTGCAGATCACCATCAGCTTTCCAATTCTCAAGATGGATTTTTACATCTGGAATGAGGTCAACAATGTGAGTCGCCATAGAATTCTTAAAAAATACCTGGAAAAATTGTAGGGTATTTCGGGCATTCTCTCCAGAGGAGTAAGGCAAGCTCCGTATTGCCAACCATAAGGGATCAGAAGTGTATTCAAATTTTGTTTTATTCTGATGAGGTCTTGATCCTTTTTCCAGAGAATACTCATTGGAAATTTTTTGGCCAGGCATTAAAAAAACCGGATGAGATTGAGTTAACCAAATATCAGAAGTAAGCACCGAAAGAAGCTTTTTCTCACCATCATATCCACCTTCCACCCTTCCGATGACTTCTATCTCCAACAATCCTATGGCATCATTATCAACCTTAAGGTCAAAATAAATTACGTCAGAATCACGTCCATCTAGTGAGAAATCCATAACTTCATGGGTTAGCAAAAGAGATGTTAGCTCCCTACCCGTCACAGCATTTACAATCGACATTTCCAGTCTGCCGGAAATGGCTTCATCAGTAGTATTTACAACTCTTACCGGAAACATGATTTCATCGCCCCCCATTAAAAATCTGGGCCAATTGGGCATGACAATTAAGTCGCTAGTGGTAACCGCCTCAAAAGTGGCCTTCCCGTTCATAAATTCCGGACTTAGTCCAAGAATCTGGAGTTTCCACTCAGTAAGAGCTTCACCCATTTCAAACTCCAATGAAAATAAACCCTTATTATCCGCTATCAGATCGGGGTAGAAAAACACCGTCTCATCAAAATTCTCTCTTACAACATCCTCCTTCAACTCAGCAATTGCTTTCTCTGATGGATCCCCGGAAGGAGGCGGAGGCTCAGCGGTTCGAGGAGATTCTATTTCCATTTCCTCGCCAATCATGGCAGGTTCAGCATCAGGAGACAAGACAGTCCTATCCATAGAAGCATTTCTCTGATAAAGTCCTATAGTCTCATGATGAAAAGTTCGCTTGAGGTAAGGATAAATTCTTGAATGAATGGGGGGATCATGATCAAACCTCCACCATCCTCTACCTGATAGGCTTCCACTGAAAGAATTCGAGATTCGAATAAAGCTTTGTCTGCTGGAGAACAAACTCAGATTCCAATTGTGGGGCAAAATTTCGTCCAATGACTTATCGTACATAGAAGCCAGAATTCTACCCTCAACCGGATTCCCCTCTTTATCGGTAATTCTAAACTTCCAATTCTGCAGACTACCAGGCTCAGGATTGGGGTTCCAATCTACGACTTCTATAGAGAGATCCTTATTTTCAAACAGGACGGGGATAAACAGTGGTTGGGAAATTAACCTACCATGTGAATAACTAAAGAAATGCTGGTGAATTCCTCCTCTGTATTCTTCCTCAATAAAGGTTTGCAAATGACGCCCGGAATGGTTCTCATTTAGAAGGGACAATTTAAATGACCCTTCTAATCCTTCTTCTAGCTGGAAAACATTTTTTAAGGGTTGAACAGACCCGATGGAAATATTTGCAGTATCTCCAGGTTGCAACCCGGTATTTGAAAGATGTACATTTAAATGCCGAATTCCCGGAAAATCCCCTTTCTTTAGGTTGCCCACCTCAAAATCGCCGGTATATAATACCAATTGATCATCTGTTTCAATATCGGTAATCACCAATCGGTAGAGCCCAGGGCGAAGTCCACGAGGAAATACTATAGGTGTGCTTCCATCTACGGTTTTAGATTGGGACATAGAGGGGGGGCGCGTAGGCCAATGTATGGGATTGCTTTCGTTCCGGTAGGGAAGGAACGGAAATTTCTTCTTATAGTCCGATTTTGAAAATAAGTAATGGGTAGGATTTGACCACAATCTGGGAAACGGGAGGGGATCCGGAATTTGGACCTCGGAAAGTTCAATTTTCAGATTCCGCTTTAAGGGAACATCATCGAGATTGGTTACTTCAATCATACCCATAGCCGGATGCGCTGATTCCAATAGAGAGGGCATTGAAACTTTTACCTGAACCGGTCTTTGGGAAATCCGAATAACTCTCTGCGCAGTTTGGGTTTCACCTGCCTGATCTGTAATGGTTGCATGTACTACATAAGTGAAGATACATTCGAGACATTCAGCCGCTTCTCGAGGAATTTCAGCATTGAACATTAACTTGTATTCACCATTGGGTCCGGTAGTTGCAGTACCAAAATCTATTTCCAATTCTCGGCCGAGATGAATCAGTTGGGAATATCGACCCTGAGACCATGCCGGAAAAAACACCCTGCGGGTTATTCGATAACTTACCTCTGCATGGGCAATAGGAAATCCGGCAAAAGCCGTTGCCTTTCCAATTATTTTAACCGTATCGCCTAATTGGTATTCCTCTTCAATGGGTTCAAAAGAAGTGGTCCAGGTTGGGCGTTTATAATCTTCTACAGAAAAACTACTGCTACCCGAGTAACCTTCTACGGAGATACTCATTCTACCCCTCAAGCCGTCGGGAGAAATAAAACTTCCCCAAAAGGCACCATAATCATTGGTCTGTTTCGTAAATCTGTGAATTTCCCGCCTGTTGACATCCCTAACAACTACATCCACTTTTTGGTTGGTAATCGGAACCGATCCAACGTCCCCATCCGGAGAAATTGCAAGACCCTTATAATACACTACCTGTCCGGGGCGGTATATAGAGCGATCCAGAAAAAAATCCACCCGATCTGATCTCCTCCTTATATCACTTCGGGTGGAAATAAGATAATTGTTTTCTCCGTACAATGTGTCACCTTCAACACTGATCCTTGGAAAAAACCTCAAGTTCCTGTGGCGATTTGAAAAAGTAAAAAGACCTAAAGAATCAGTTCTGCCTGCATCGACCGGGGCTTCCACAGTTATTCTTTCTCTGCGCTGATAAATGGTGTTCATCATCTCAACTTTGACATTACTCAATGGCTGCCCTGATAGACGGTCTACCACCAAAAAAGAATGATTGTTCCATCGAACATCAAAATCCACTAAACCGATATTGGATACCTGGAAGTACGCCCATTTAAAATATGGGTTGTGCTTGCTGCCTTCCCGATCAATTCCCTGAACAGTTAGTAGGTAAAAGCCACCCCCAAGTGGAGGTAAGGGAATTTCTGTACTGTGAAATTGGTGATTTTTATCATCAGGCAATATCACCTGATTGCCCTTTATTTTCTCATGATCACCAATTGCCTCTTTCAATCGCCCCCCATCAAATTGATTCCACCTGTAAAAATCATCTCTGCTGATTCTATAGATACCGTATTCTATTTCATTGATATTTCTATATTGAAGGAAAAGTGGAAATTCGGTATGTTTTGGCAACACCCTTTCCATGTTAAAATCCAGGTTTACCTTTAATATTTCAGTTTTTAATCTTTCTGAAAGGACTGCTCCATGACTTTTGGGCCATTTCTCGATTGCCTTTTCAATAAATTGCATGGACTTCAAAAAGTAATCGGATGCTGGGGTGCCATCATCGGGACTGTAAGAACTGGCTTGCTGATAATATATCCGCGCGATTTCGTAGTATATTTCGGACTGGATAAAGGATTCGCTGTGCAATTCAACCATTCTGAAGAGGGCTTCCAGTTGATTTTTTTCACAATCTGCGCCTCTGCAGACAGAGGAAACATATTTGATTCTGTGGAGATCGAAATCAGCGAGAATATCGCCTTTTTCACTTTCTTTAGCCTCGTTCAAAAATTCTTGATACAGACGAATAATTTCTACTGAAAAGTCAAGCTCATCCACTATAGAAATACCTACATCTAATTGCAGGAAATCACCATAATCACTAAACCACTTTTTATCTGAGATCAACAGCGCCGGTCGTGCAATTGGTTGCATTTGGTTGGCAGTAGTCAGAAAGTCAAGCAATCGGGACTGCATCAGATGTCTGAGGTTGGGGCGGAGTTTAATGCCAATAGAATCCCCTTCAATAATCCAACCCAGGGTTTCTATTTCCACCTCTTCAGTCAGTCTGGACTCCACTGATTTGAAATAATGTTTAGCAGCTTTTTCCAAAAATTGCCGACCAGTCCAGGTACCTATATTATCGGATTTATCGCCTTCTACTTCTGTTCTTCTGTTGATTTGCCACATATTAATCCGATAGAAATTTTGGTAGAATTGGCCAAGGATGGAATGGAGTACTGCTGAAACAATTTCTCCACAACGGTCGATTTCACTTTCCATGAATTCGACAATACGTTCAGGTTGGTCACTGTACAATATGCCAAGAAAATCATTTTTATAGAGTACTGCCCTCAGGTAATTTTCCCTGTTTTTATCTTCCCATGACTTTTGGAGTACTTGTTCAGTAAGATCTAATGCTGAACGATGTTTCCTTATATTTTCAAGGGAGTCGATTTCATTCCAAATTGAATCTATATTTTCCATATCTACGGACGATGGTTGGTTCCTGACCAATATTGTGCTAAAAAGAATGGGCAAAAGGAATAAAATGGAGTACTTCATGATACCTGATTTAGGTGGCCAATATAATCAAACTAATACTTTTTTTTCAAAAAGGAATAATGGAATGATGCATTGTTCGCTGGGGTTGGTGGTTATAGATCAAATTCTCAATAAATGGGGGTTTCTTTAATTTTACTCAAGTTCCTCATTTCTCAATGAATGATCCTATGCAAGAATCTATTCACTGATTTTTCTGAAACATAATACAACCATCCAGTGCATCAGATCGCAGACATTAACCTACTATTACATTCGACCTTCAATTATTTAACGTAAAATCAAACAGGCTTCATACCAATTACCCGGAGTATTCATGAGGACTGAACATTTGGTAGTGTCTGAAGAGGATAGCAGTTCGACTGCTCAACAAAACCTGTAACAGAGAACAGTCAAGGAAAAGGATACACTGCAGTCAAAAGCCAACCTCAAATTTTTAAGAAACCAAATACTTGACTGCCAAGGTTTACTTGTTACTTTTTGACCATGTCCAGAGGTAAAACACCAGGACCAAAAGTAAGATAACCTCCATAAATACGGTAAAGTTATGAGTATCTATGAGGATTTGATGAATGAGAAGTTGAAAACGAGCACAGATCAAGATACACCATTGAAAAAATGATTAAATCATGCAGTTTATTGCTATACAAACAGCTGATTCAATATTAATTATCCAATGAG
Source organism: Saprospirales bacterium (assembly GCA_007695145.1). GTDB lineage: Bacteria > Bacteroidota > Bacteroidia > Chitinophagales > Saprospiraceae > PWJY01. The sequence continues at coordinate 125,822 of REEI01000062.1, forward strand.
AAAATTAAGTGATTTCATCCCCTTCCTTATTTTTTAATCGAATTAGGCTAATAAATAATAACCTTGAATGTTGATGGTTATTAAAGCAATCAATTGAATAATGGAAGCAAAGTTTAAGAGCCTTAAGGTTTTCGAATTTCGATAGCGCTTTCCCGGCCTTCAAGGATTTGGCGTTAAGAGAAATGGGTTCCACAACGTTAAGAAATTTGGTAGTGTTTGAAGGCGATAACAGTTCAACTACTCAACAAAACCTGTACCGAGAACTATCAACCCATCAAACATGAGTCCAAATGCTACAAGCAGGGAACTGTTAACGACTGAGTTTACCAAATTTTAGTTGGGGGAGCCATTTTTTAGCCAAATACTTGACAGCCTTGATTTTTTTGTTACTTTTTG
>REEI01000060.1 GCA_007695145.1 Saprospirales bacterium
ATTAAACTATCCAATTGAGTACGTTGAATGGAGTCCGTTGTCTCCAACCATTGATGTTGATAACTTATAAGGCTATCGGTTGCCAGTTCATGTTGCCCGTATTGTTCCAGATCAATGATCACATCCACCAATTCCTGCAAGCCGCAGAGATTTTGAAAATCAGGGTCTGACAAAATACAGCCGGGCAAACTAAAATCCTGTCTGATTTCACTTAAATACCAGAGGTCAAAAACACCCAAAAAGAATTTATTGGGCTTAATCGTGTCCAATGTTTTTAAATGTTGATAATATTGGCATAGGTCAAACGAGTCCTGACTAAAAGGAGTCCATTCCTCGGGGATATTGGTGCCATCGGGGCACTCAAAATAATCCAATTCATCCGTATCATCAAAAAACCATTGTTGGGTACTCCCTGAATTTACATTTACAGGGATATGATAATCATAATCGGAATTGACGAAGAATCGGGAATCTCTAATCTGATCGGTATTCAATCCAAAAGCCCTGGCAACCCCTCCTTTAAACAGATTCCCGTGGAAGGGTTGGAGGCCGATTTCAGAGCGGATGGTGAGGTCCACACCATTAAACAAAGTATTGCCCAGTATTTGCTGATACTGGGAATTGTGATTGATGTGTAAGCCATCTAAGAAATATTCAGCCTGGTTGCAATCCAGGGTGTTTCCCGCGGAATTTTGAAGGAAAATTCCAGATCCATAGCCAAATGGTCCCCTCAGTGCATTAAAATCAATGGTGGTATTCATACTTCCAACCACATTGATGGCTCTGTATCCAAAGTTTTGATAGTCCGAATTGTAAATCGCGTTTCCGGCTATATGTACCCCATTGCTGTTATTGGATTCGATCCCGGAAATGGCTTTTTCGATCTTGATAGAATTGTCTTTTACGACACTTTCTGAACTATTTACCAGAAAAATAGCACTTGCGATAGAATTGGGTCCCTGACTGCTCAAATCTTCTATTTGGATATCATTTTCCATTATCTCCGTCCCGGGTGAATTAATAGCCAAAATTCCATATCTATCCGCCTCGATGGGGCCGTTTCCAGCGATATTGGTTCCAGGTGAATTCAACAAAAAAATACCTCTGGATTCAGGAGTGGAATTTAGGTACATTTGATTGGATTGAACAATCAAATTTTGACTGTTCCAACTGCTGATTCCTGTTCTCAGATCAGAAAAAATGTTGTCATTGATGGTACCCATAAAATTTTCTAAGGAATAAATTCCCTGTACAGTATTGTGAAAGCTACAATTGCTGATCATGAAGTTATTATAAGCAGAGTAAACACCTGCAAAACTGAGATTTTTAAATTCACTATCGGTAATCACCTGTATATCTCCCCCACCCAACAGATAAAGCCCATAGGTAAAGCCTTCATCTACCACAATTCCGGAAAGGCTTTGGGCTGGCACTCCCCACAGGGTAATTCCCCTGGAGTAGGGAAAAGACTTGCCCTTAATTTCAATTCCCTGAATATCGATAATTGGAAAAGGTGTTGTTTGAAATGTCCAGGTGTTTTCAGCATATATCCCATTTTTCACATTCAATATTTTTCCACCCCTGGTTTGAAGTTCTCCCCCGGATTCAATTACAATTCCATCCCAGTGGTTTGAACCCGGGCTGCAAACGGTAAGCACTGCATTGGGCCCCTCGATTATCAATTTTCCTCCATCCTCTACAATTATACCCTTTTCCCCTCCTATCTCCAAAAAACTGGTGATGGTAAGCGTACCCTGGTCCTGAACCACTATATTTCCTCCGATGGACATTGGAACCTCATAATTTACATTGCCGCTAATATACACATTATCTGTAACATTACAACAGGATTGAATGGTTATTTCTATTCCGGTGGAGGGATCGCTGTAACAATCTGCTTCTTCATTGTAATAAAAGGCATAATAGGTGGTGTTATGCTCATGTGATAACAAAGGATCGATAATGGGAAAGGGATCTGATTCGGGATCGGAACTAGTACTCCATATCAAGATGGCGCCCACAGGGGGTGTGCCGTTGTAATAACTATCCAGGTCTATTAACAGTTCCGGGCAGTCGTTGGAAACAACGGATTCAGTAAGAATAATGTCATCGAAACCACAACATTCTATAAATATCAATGGATCTGAAGGAGGGCCGTAGAAGTCCGTGGAAGGATTATAAAAAAATCCATAATAAGTTCCACTCCCTGCAATAATTGGATCAACCTCTGAGAAGGTGGGTGAATTAGGATCTTTCTCGTTTCCGAAAATCAATTCGAATCCTGTAGGAATATAATTTAGGAGTAAGTTTTCCAAATCATCTATTAACTCAAGGCAGCTAATTGCACTAAATTCCGGAGATGATATACAATTATAATTTTCATAAACAAAGGGTTCATTCACTACACATTGCTGCAGGAAAGCCAAAGTTTCTATGGAATTATGCATTCTCTGTACTTGCTGATCTGAAAAAGATATCATGCAGTTAGGGCGGGTATATGACATTATATTGGTTGGGTCAGGATTATAGTTGCCAATAGGTTCAAAGGGTTCACAGCCTGCATGTGGCTGTCCATTCCATTCGCATGATGAATTGACATTACCCCAAATTAATGGATCTGCCGGAGTATCACACAGAAAATCGCCCGCAACCTCACAATTGACAGTATCTAAATGATAATTTTCCGTAAATTCCCAGTTTCCAGTCTCACAGCCACGATGCGTGTGCCATAAATATAATACATGACCCATTTCATGTGAAACAACCGAGGTCAGGCCAAGCGTTTGAGAAGATAGGGTTCCATAAACAAAAAATTGTGATTCACTTCCGACCCCATTTGCATATCCTCCTCCACCAAAGGTACTTGTTCTTAATAAAAAAATATCAATTCCGTCCGCATTACTTGCTTGATTAAATAAAGAATCTTTATATGTTTGCAAATTAGGATTTGAAACTCTAAACCAGTTATTGTCAATATAATTGATCTCACAGTCCCATGCGAAATAAATTCCATAATCATTAAAGTCGTTTTGAAGGATATTAAATGACTCTTGTACATGAGCTTCCGAAAAATAAAGTCCTCCACCTTCTGAATCTCGAATAACATGATAGTAAACCCTTAAGGTTACATCGTCGAAAGACCTGGGTTGAAAAATTGACATTTTGGATAGCTCCAAATTATAAATCATGTTTGCACTGGTATCAGGGGTTGTACATACCCATTGCGAGAAAGCAACCTGGTATTGTGAAACCAACCCAACCATTAATATTATATAAATTGAGATTTTCATTTTTTTTTGATTTGATAATTAATAGTTCAAAAGCTTAAAATTGAATTGGAGGAAATTTTAATGCATGCTAAACCTAGGCCGGAAAATCTGACAAAATAATCCAGATGGAAAATTAAACAGTAAAACCCCAAAGCTAATTTTGCAAATAGCTTATATATTCATAGAAAAGAAGAATAGCCACAAAAACCCACAACACCAACACATCCAAGATCGACAAAAAGTCGGAAAAATCCATGCTATTTGTGGGGCTTTTAGATGTTCTCTATGTGGTGAAGTGGCGAACATTGGGTACAACTTAAACTGATTATTACTTAAAACTCAATTGCCAAATATAGGATAATACATGAAAACACAACGAATTTTAAGTTGGTATTTTATGCATGTTTTTTTTTTGATTATTTTGAATTGTTTTTCAGTGACTTATAAAGTTTATTGCAATGCTATTTTTTTATAGAGGAAAAAAGTAGAGGCTCTTTTTAGCCCTCCAAAAACTATGGATTTTAACTTGTTTCACAAAAAAATTACAATGGGGGGATGGATGGTGGGAGCGAAAGTGAGGGAGGGGGATTTTCAGTCTGACAAACAGCCCTCCTTAAACCATAAATGAGTCCAGCTTGAATATACCGGTTTATTCCTTATATTTGTCACAAAGTACAAACCTATGAAGTCCGGCATTTCAATATTTTCCAGGCTCTTTTTCCTGCCACTGGTATGCTTACTGATGCCCGGATTCGGTCTGGTAGCTCAAAATTACTCTGCCGGAAGTGCTCAGCTTACTTTTGTTGATGCTGATCGCAACAACCGCAGCATCTCGACTCAGGTGTATTACCCTGCTGACCAGCCCGGTAACAATGTAGCTGTTAGCGAAGGAAGCTTTCATCACATCGTTTTTGGTCACGGCTTTGTGATGGCTGTATCGGCATATGAATCCATTGCAACTTCTCTTGCAGAGCAAGGATTTATAGTCTTACTTCCTGAAACTGAGGGTGGATTTTTGCCAAGCCATAGCAACTTTGCTCAGGACCTTGCTTTTGTAGCAGAGCATTTTTTGGATTTGAATGAACAGCAAAGTAGTATCTTTTATGAGAAAATTGCTGGTCGTTTTGCAATGGGAGGCCACAGTATGGGAGGTGGGTGTACCTATCTCTCCCTTCAATATATGGATGGGACTCCAGCTTGCCTCTTTACCTTTGCAGCTGCTGAAACCAATCCTTCTGCCATTGATCAATTGAGTAATTTCACTGTTCCAAACCTCTTTTTTTCGGCTGAACTCGATTGTGTCACTCCACCTCAAGACCACCAAATTCCTATGTATGAGGCCCAGTCTGGGGGTTCATGTAAATATTTGATAGAAATTTCTGGGGGCTATCACTGCCAATTCAATGATTTTAATTTTAATTGCAATTTTGGTGAAAGCACCTGCAGTCCCGGTGGAGGCATTGAGAGAGAGGAGCAAATTGAGCTGACCCTCGAGCTGCTCGTGCCCTGGCTGCGAGCCTGGTTGGAAAAAGACTGCATCAGCTTTGAAGAGTTTGAAATCCTTGTGGACAACCAACAGGGGTTCAGTGCTGAGTTTGAGTGTCAGATTTCACCCCTTGGAGAGCCCATGATTGAGATAGCTGGTGATATGCCGGTCTGCCCCGGTGAAACCCTACTCCTTGTTGCCATGGATACTCAGGGGGATATTTTATGGAGTACAGGAGAATCCTCTGAGGAAATCGAAATCTCAGTTCCAGGATTTTACTCCTATTCACTCAGCAATGAGGTCTGCACAGTGGTTTCTTCCGATGTTGAAATAGAGTTTCAAGACCCGATTATACCTGAGATTATTGTTGAGGGCAGCACCGAGCTTTGTCCCGGTGAATCTGTCATTCTTCAAACTGATCATCCTATGGGCACGCTTGAATGGAGCAATGGAAGTATGGAAAGTGCAATTCAAATAAGCGAAGAAGGGGCCTTCTCCTACATCCTGGAAGTCAATGGATGCCAGTTTATTTCAGAAGAGGTAATGGTGACATTGATAGGAGATCCCGGATTTAAAGTTCTATCACCAGCGGGAAGTGTTCTCTGTCCGGGTGATTTTCTGGAGCTGGTTAACTCTCAAGGACTGAATGAAGTGCTTTGGAATACCGAAGAGTTTGAATCCTCTATTTTGGTATCAGAGGGTGGGCCCTTCTACTACGAGGGCGAATGGCTCGGCTGCACTTTTCAAAGTGACACGCTTGTCGTTAGCGTAGATGATCCCGGCAAAATAGACCTTCTTTCCTCCGCTGCATCCCCTCTTTGCCCGGCTGACAGTCTGACTTTAACTGCGGATTTTGAAGGTAGTATTCTGTGGTCCAATGGTGCTACCGGGGCAGAGATCACAGTCTCAGTTGCGGGCAATTATTATTTTGAAGCGTACACAGACTTTTGTGTTTACAGCAGCGATACCTTCAGATTGGAAGTAGTAGCCGAAATTTTTCCTAAAGTGGGGATAAAAGGAATTCCCTTACTTTGTAACGGGGACACTTTATTGTTAATTGCCGAGCGGGAGGACGCTCACTGGAATACAGGAGCTATAGATAGTGTGTTATGGGTAGATGAGCCGGGTCTATATTTTTACTCGCTGGTTGATTCAGCTTGCGTTTTTTACAGTGATACGATGGTAGTTGAGGGGATTGAAATAGCCGAAATAGAAATTTTTTCATCTAATCCTCAGGGCATTTGCCCCGGAGGTTCTATTGTTTTATCTCATTCTCTGGGCGAGGCAATGGTATTTTGGTCCACCGGAGATAGCGCCTCGAATATTGAAGTCACCAGCCCGGGATTTTATTACTTTACGGCCGGTGATTCGATTTGTGAATTTCAAAGTGATACCTTTGAAGTGGTTGAAATAGTTGATCCTTTGGCGAGCATATCACATGAGGGAAAAACTGAACTCTGTCCGGGAGAATTTACTACCTTAATTGCCGATGGAATATTTGACGCTATTCTATGGAATATAGGCGATTCAAGTGCTTCAATAGATGTGGATAGGACCGGAATATATTTTTTTGAGTATATTTTGAATGGCTGTTCTTTTTCCAGTGACAGCCTGGTGATTGATAAGTTACAGAAGCCGGATTATTCGGTGGCTATTGAGGGGGATTCCATCAATTGTCCCGGGGAGCATGTGTGGTTGATAGTAAATATAGAAAAAGGCAGGGTGCAATGGTCCAATGAGACTGCAGCAGACAGCTTGATGATTTTGGAAACAGGCACCTATTCATTTTCCATTGAGCTGTTGGATTGTCTTTTTCCCGGTGACAGCATTTTCATTGAGTTTGGGCAGCTATACAGTGGTGCAGGCATCATCGGTCCTGATACTGTGGAGGCAGGGAGCACCCATTTCTATGAAATAGAGTGGCATCAAGGACTACAGTATGAATGGGTTGCTGAGGATGCTATTGTTGTTGCCGGGCAAATGGACTCCTCGGTAGAGGTATTTTTCCCGGAAGAAAAATTAGGTTCTATTGAGATTGGGGTTTTCATCAATGATGGAATTTGCATCGATACAATGATCGGGAAGGCAGTTCTGGTTGAAATGCCTGTTGGGGTTAATGAACTGCCGCCAGAGGGACCTATTTGGAAAAGTGGTCCGGAATCATGGAAGGCTGTCTTTGATGATGAGCGTCAATTTTCGCGCATTTCGGTTTTTGACATAGCAGGTCGAAAACTGAATCACTGGGGTAAAGTCTCAGGAACAGAAATTACCATTCCCCACTATCAACTGCCGTCCGGTTTGTACCTGATTGTTTTGAAGGATTCCAGGGGTTATATATTCACAGAAAAACTCATAAAGCCTTGACTTTTTGTCAAATTCGCGGCCATCGCAATGCCCTTATGATTTGATCGCCAGATCCTTGAGCCTCTGCAGAAAAGGTGAAGCGAAAATGAAGTTTTGTATGGTTTCGCTGCCGGAATTGAGGACATCCCGGTTGGATCCTTGCCATGCCAGGTAGCCATCCTGAAGGAGAATGATGTTTTCTCCTATTTCCATTACGGAATTCATGTCATGGGTGTTGATAATAGTGGTGATGTCATTTTCCCGTGTGATTTCCTGTATGAGTTTATCGATGAGAATGGATGTTTTAGGATCCAGTCCACTATTGGGCTCATCACAGAAAAGGTATTTGGGATTCATGACTATTGCCCTGGCAATGCCCACCCGCTTTTGCATTCCTCCCGATATTTCTGAGGGGTATTTGTCATTGACGCCTTCAAGGTTGACCCTTTCTAAGCAGTAGTTGACCCTGTCTTTTTTTTCTTTAAGGGTGAAGTTGGTAAACATATCCAATGGAAAGCGGATGTTCTCCTCGACGGTGAGCGAGTCGAAGAGGGCCGAGGCCTGAAAGAGCATGCCTACTTCCATTCGAATTTTTCGAACCTGTTTTTTATTAAGGGCATAAAAATCGGTGTCTTCATAAAAAACCCTACCTGAATTGGGGACGATCAATCCAATCAATATTTTGAGGAGTACAGTTTTGCCGGCACCACTTCTTCCGATGATGAGGTTTGTTTTACCCTTATCAAATTGTACATTGATATCATTGAGTACCTTCAGCTCACCGAAATGCTTGTATATATTTTCTACTCTGATCATTTGCGACGCTTAAGCGGTGAGAATTACTGCGATTACATAATCGGAAAGCAGTATAAAAATATTGCTGAATACTACGGCTGCCGTACTTGCATTGCCCAGTTCAATACTTCCTCCTTTCACATAGTAGCCCTGATAGGCGGGTATGGTGATCAGAATGAAAGCAAACACTACTGATTTGACAAACATCATAAATACATTGTAGGGATCGTAGAAAAGACCCAGACCTTTGATGAATTCATCCCCTGAAAACAATCCCAATGGTACAGAAGCCAAAAAGGCACCAGTTATGCTTATTGATGCAGCCATAAAAACCAGCAGGGGAATCATTGTAAGGCCGGCAATAATTCTAGGCAGAATAAGGAAAGATGCCGTATTTACACCCATGATTTCCATGGCGTCTATGTGTTCTTTCTGTCGCATCCCACCAATTTCAGAGGCGATATTGGATCCAACTTTCCCTGCGAGAACAAGACAGGTGATGGTGGGCGCCAGTTCAATAATTGTCATATCGCGCACTATGTATCCGATATAGTAGCGGGGAATCAAGGTTCCACCTAATTGATAGGAAAATTGAACAGCTGTTACAGCCCCTATGAAAAGTGCGATCAGGGCGACGATGATAAGAGATCCAATGCCGATATCCAGCATGTGCCGCATGGTCTCTCTCCAGTATATCTGGAACTTTCTGGGACCTCCCAAAGATTGTCCAAGCAGCAAAACATACTTCCCGAAGTGGTAAATAAAATTTGTAATCATATCATTTTTGCCAACCAAACAGATTGAGCGTTCAATTTTTACTTAATATTGCAAAAATGGTCAAATAGTTTGAATTGAAGGCTATTGTTAACACGGTATTAATTGTAATTGGCGGCCAATTGTAATCTCTGCGCAATAGGCAGGTGTAAAATAGATGCTTATAACCCGGGTTGCTTTTTTTAGAAGAGGGACTCAAAAAATGAATGAGATGAAATTAATTATAACAGGTGCAACCAAAGGCATTGGAAAGTCGATCGCCTTATTACTTGCAGCAAGGGGGTATCATCTACTCCTTTGTGCCAGAACCGGAGAAGACCTTAATGCGCTCCATACTGAAATCACCGTTAAACACCCTGACTGCACTGTGGAAATATATCCTGCAGATCTTGCGCAAAGGTCTGATCGGGAAAGGCTGATCAGCCAAATTTCTGAAGCGCATACCTATGTCGATGTTCTTATCAATAACGCAGGAATTTACCTTCCGGGAAATCTGCTGGAGGAAGATGCTGAACTAATCGAGAAATCACTTAGGCTAAATCTTTTGGCTCCTTATTATCTGTCGCGCTCTCTTTTCCCTTTATTGAAAAGCTCAAGCAGGCCACAAATCATCAATATAGGTTCAGTTGGAGGTCTTAAGCCACTGAAAGGAGGTGGTACTTACAGCATCACCAAATATGCTATGAAAGGCCTGAGCGACAACCTCAGATTGGAATTAAAGGAATTCGGAATAAAGGTAACCACTATACACCCCGGCTACACCTGGTCCGACTCATGGAAGGGCGCTGATTTGCCCCGCGAGCGCCTAATGGAACCCACCGATGTAGCTAAAGTGGTCTGCTGCGCACTGGATCTGGGGAAATCGGCAGTACTGGAAGAAGTGGTATTGAGGCCTGTGATGGGGGAGTTTGATTGATGGAGTAAATACCTAATTTAGTGCAAGATCATTTTCTTGACTCCTGTCCAGTTATCGGTTATTAGTTGGTAGTAGTGTATGCCCATCAGTCTTTCACCAGGTTGAAATAAGTAGTAATTCATACCCTTGACACCTTGCTGGCTTATACTTTCAACCAGTTTCCCAACAGAATTGTAAATATTGAGCTTAACAGGCATCTCCTCAGGTAAAGTAAAAGGAATGATGGTTTCGTTGGCAAAGGGATTGGGCTCGTTCTGGAACAGGTTGTATCCCTCCATACTCTCATTGTACTTCCAGGAAACTTCAGCATTCATCACCCGTCCTTCAAGGTCGTAAACCTCACTTTTGAATCTCGGTTTTGGAGCACCCAACTGAAGGGCCGAGTTTATTTCTGCACCCTCAACGATAGGTTTGAGTGTGATTTCAAACAAGAGCTTATCGCGACCCAATATTTCACCGGGGGCATGCCACCAGTTGGTCCGCAGTACTCCGCTTTCAGTATCCATTAAAAAATTGAGTTCACTCAGGTTGGGAAGAACAGAATTGTCAAAGTGATAGCCTATCAGTTCATACATGCCTGGATCAACGTAAACTTCGAGTTGATAACCGCTCATACTGTGTCTGGAGGGCAGGTAAAATCCCACTGTAATTGCTCCCTCATCACCCTTATCTGCCAGAAGATTAAACACCTGACTTTCTCTTAATTCCCTGATACCGGACTCTGCAGCATCCCCGGAAGCATCCCCGGTTTTCACTGCTATCCAATCCTCGTCAAAAAAGTTGGAATTGATATTCGCATATACTTTTAGCTCTGGAAAGTTTTCAGCATGGGGGTTTTCAGGATCGGTAAAATTATAGCTCGAAGGGATAAATCTCCAGGAGGTATTACCGGCAATGCTTTCAATCTGCCCGATGATCAAAGTTTGGAGTAAAATTAAGTCAAAAGTGCTGACCACCCCATCCTTATTGGCATCAGCACCTATTATAGCATAGGGATTGCCTAATGAGTTCAATCCGATTATGTAGCCTTGAATCAAGACAAGGTCCAGAGTAGAAATCCCCTCCAACCAATTTTCATTATTCTTCGGCTTGACAATAACGGTTTGATTTTCCAAAACTTCAAATTCGTATTCTCCGGATGAATTGGTGAATTCTCCGGTTGTTCCCCCTTGCAGAGCTAATTCTACCTCTTGAACAGGAAATCCGGACCAAGTGAGCATTTGACCTCCTATCAGAAAGGTATCCAACAATTCCGCTGATTCCGTGATGTTTATCTGGATTTCGCAGGTAGATGAATTGGATGCCACATCCAGAGCGGTAAAAATTACGGTGGTTTCACCGACAGGGTAAATGCCCGATGCATCCGCTCCGCCATCATTAAAGGAATTGTTCAGAGAATCAACTGCGCAATTGTCTACAGCCGTTGCCGGGTCTATCTGTACAAATGTTTCTGTATGCCCAATAGGGACCATCAAATTTACACCATCCGGGCAAAAAACAACCGGATCTTCCACATCAGTTACCGTTACCACATAGGTGCATTCTGCCTCAAGACCATTGTACCCAATAGCGGTAAAGGTCACCTCTGTTGTTCCGGGGTAGAAGGTTGCAGGCTGATCACTTATTACGCCTACCACGCCGCAACTCATACTTGCCACAGCCTCTTCCAGAGATGGGTTTTCGGTAAGGCAAAGTCCGGGGTCGGTATGGATAAGGGTGTCCATCGGGCATTGTACAATCGGGCTTTCATCGTCGATAAGGGTGATTTGTTGGTCACAATTATAAATGGTTCCATCGCCGGCCTCAGCGGTATGTGTCACCACAGTTTCACCGGGAAAAAAGATAGACGGCGCGTTATTGCTGATACCTACATCATTGCAATTGCCGGAAACTGCAGCAGCTCCCAGCTCCAAACCCGAAAGTTCACAATTTCCCTCTTCCAGCACTACCTCTATATCTCCCGGACAAGTGATACTGATGTTACCCTCACCTTCTACAATAATCCATTGAGTGCATTCACTTGAAATGCCGTTAGAACCAATAGCGGTGTAAATAATTGAATTAGCTCCGTGCTCCAGAACAGCCGGGATTGTGTATTCGACACTCACATCACCGCATATTGCGGTGGCAGAGAGCCCCTCCGGTTCAAATCCGGTAGCCTCGCAACCACCCGGATCTGCCAGAATAGTTATATCATCCGGACAGACCAATACAGGAGGTTGAAAGTCTTCAACTGTAACCAATTGAACACAACTTGCCATCATTCCATTGTATCCGGTAGCTGTCCACAGCACTTGCGTTTCACCAATTTCAAATTCAGCGGGTGCCACCATATCGGTTTCTGCACTGCCGCAACTCAAATCAGCTAAGGCGCCTCCCAACGCAACTTCGGTGGCCACGCAGAAGCCTTCATTCACTTCTACGGTTATGTCCGCAGGACAAACTATGGTTGGGGATTGCACATCCTGAACAATCACCTCTACAGTACAGCTATCCACCTTAATGCTATCCTCCATTAATTCAAAATTGACCTCGGTACTTCCTAAGGGATACCAACCACTGGCCACAGCCCCTCCCCCTGAATAGTCATTCAAAACGCTTACAGGACCACATCCTTCCGTAAAAGCCACTTCCAGTTCAACATAAGCTTCACAATCGCCAGTGATGGCATTGACTTCAATCAAAGGCGGACAATAAAGGCTTACTTCCTCCCCGAAGTTATCAAGGATTAAATTAAATGAACAAAGATCATTGGTGCCCTCATCATTTTGGCGGTACAAATAAACGATTATGGTATCTGCAATTTGGATGAGACTGGAATTTGCAGCCGGCACCTGACTGATACCGGAGTATTCCGTTGCCTCACAATTTGGTTTCATTTGTAACTCTAAAATCAAATCTGGTATAGGAACTGCACAGGCTTGCTCAGCATCGATGATCACATCGTAGGAGCAATTGAATTCCAAAATTCCCACATAACCGTAAGGTGGCGAGCAGGATCTGGTAAATCGAATTTCCTCACTAAAGCCGCGCTCTTCTCCAATTAGATAATAGTAATTGAGGTCTGCACTGTCCTCGACCACACAATAGGAGACCAACATACTGTCGACCAAAAATTGTGGAAAGGCACAGTCTCTGGCGTAGAAGATAAAATCCTGAACCCCTGTCCAGTCATCATTTTTTATTTGCAACTCCAACTGCCCGTTTTCATCTAATACAGGGAGCAGTGGTATAAAGTCAAGTGCAAGCGGTTGGTTCCAGGTTCCCAGAATATCGTAAGGCTTGAATGCTATTTTTTCGGGAAAGGACAGAATCTGCTCTAATTCATTTGCGTAATACCTCAATTCGATTTCGCTGTCCCCTGCCTTACCTGCCACATTTAGGTACAACAACCATTTGTCGTTATTGTAAACCGGGCTGGCAACCCCGCGCAACTCCCCATCAATAAAAGCTGCAAGAAGGTCATTTTCGTGCATGAAACGAAAATTGGGACTGAAATAAGCTTCTGCAAGAATGGTCATCGAGTTTGGGAAAAAACCATCGAACTCCCAGTTTGGCGCTGGATCTGGAAAGGAAGTCGGATCAATTACCGGCATATATTCAAAAGTGACACAACCGTCTGACTGAATTTCAAACTCCTTCAAATCAATAAGGACCAAATCCTCTTCGTCACAGAGGTTTCTGAATTCACCCCCCTTTACCACTCCCTGACCCGGCACCACTTCCAATAAGGGTCCGGAATAGATCGGCACAACAGAGATATCCACATGTATCGTGTCACTTTTCCCTATATCAGTTAGCTCGGTTACCGCAATCCAAAAGGTTGTTTCACCGAAGAAATCAAAATCAGGTGTGATTTCAAGAAGGGAGCCATTTAACGAGCCTGACAAATTCGAATGATCTTCAATAGACCACTCAACAGGGTCGCCATCGATACTTTTCAAAAAATCATCCAATTCTATCTTCGGAAAGGGAAAGCCTTGAAGTGTGAGTAGGGATGAAATTTCTTGAATTTTTACCGGAGCATCGTCGTCCAAATAAGATCTGAAGGTAAAGGGGTCAAGAATAGTTCCAGTAGAAGAATATAATTCAAAATGAATATTGCCAAATGCAAGCAATACCTGATCGCTATCAGCGTGATAGAATAGAGCACTCAGTTCATTGACCGGCGCATTAGAGTAAACCGTGGTATAGTAAACCAGGCCAGAATCGGTCTGAACTGGTATGCCCAATCCCCTCAGCTCACCGTTTGTAAAAAAAGCAAGTTCATTGGATGGATTGTTTTCCCAACTATCCTCCAATAGTACATTGGAGATCACCGTTGCAGAATAATTGAAATGGGATGGATTGGGAGTTTGCCAACCGGATTGCTGACCTAAACCCCATACGGGAAGTCCAATGACTAAAAAAGCCAAAAGTAATAAAATCAATCCCTTACTCATAAATGCGAGTTTATATCCATGACGAATTGGTTGTTTTACATTAGACTCCAATCATCGCTTGATTAATAATTTGCGCGTATGCACTCCCCATTTGTCTTTCAACACAATCACGTAGAGTCCCTGCGGCAAGTGCAGCCCTGCATCCCATTCGACCGTGTTCCGACCGTCGATGGTTTCTGACTGTATTCCACCCACCTTTGCACCTCTGGAGTCCATTATGCTGATTTTTACCCTATCCGCACCATCACTATGGAAGTTGAAGTAAACAACTCCACGGGATGGATTGGGATGAACGCTGAACAAGTTTGACTCCGTTAGCAATTCATTTTCTGTAGAGGAAAGGATGAACGTAAACTCGAAGGGCATTTCAACTTCTCCGATCAATTGATTGGATGCGAAATGCACGGTTTCCTTAAGATTGTGCACTTCTCCACTTTGGCTGTTGTAGAATTTAAAGTGCATCAATTCACCTTCCCGATTGGAATAGATGGTGATAAAGAGCATGTATCGATCCAATGCCTCAATGTACATGGCCTGACCACTTCCCCTTACTTCATCGTTGTAGAATGCCGCTACCTCATCCCCATCGCTGAGTATGTTGTTTTCACCTTCGCCAAGCACAATGCCAATTGTATTCATGGTCAGCTCATAGTCCTGGGGATTTACCTCCCAATAATCAAATGGTTTTTCCTCCACGTGAATGCCACTGATCCAATCTTGCTGAAGTTGAACATCCATTTCAGGAACGGATCTTGTATTCAAATCAGCTTGCAAATCGAGGACCTGGGGAAAAATCAAAGTGCCGGAATTTCCAATTCTAAGTAAATATCCATTGAGGGGACTCATGAAGTCGAGATTGCCAACCCAACCCAGGCCAGCAACATATTGCGCAAAATTGGTCTGGCTCTTTATAATATCTCCGTTCAGCGGATCGAGACTTGAAAGTGCCTGATTGAGCGGCAAACTCCTTTGTGGCAGATATCCAACCCAGTTCCATCCCTGGGCTATTCCTATAGGCGTAGATGGGTCCACACCCATACCCACCACCACAAGGGAATCCCTAACCGCAGATTTGTACTGGTACATGGTGAGGTGAGATAGTTCTAAAAGATTGCCAATCCACGATTGGGTAGCACCAGAATAAGTACTGAATGCAGTTTGTCCTTTAATAAGAGCATTCATGGGATTGGTCAGCGATGCCAGGGCAGAATCCAGCCCCGAGTCGGGTAACTCTAAATTGTAGGAGAACCAGTTCCAGCCAGAGTTAAAGTGGACCAATCTAATCAGCAAATTCTGGGTGTAAATGATTTCAGGTTGGTTGGGACTCCCTATTGTTTCGTCTGCAACAAACTGGTAGGTTTCGGTGGTAGGACCATAGAGCAGACAGGCTGTTGCATCCCATATTCTGAATGAAATTTCCTCCCCCTGTGCATCATTGCTGTAAACCGTCAAAAACACCAAATACTTGTCGAGTCCGACATTGTATTGTACATATCCAAGCCCTCTTAGCTCGCCATCTACAAATGCTCCAATATGGTCGAGGCGATCGGTTGAAAGTTCACCCTCTATGTTTAACTCCAGTGTGAAGTTCATGGAAAAACTGAAATTAGCGGGATTGATGTTCCAGTTGGGTGGTTCGCAAATGACGCGCAAATCCACATCCA
>REEI01000118.1 GCA_007695145.1 Saprospirales bacterium
TTTTCGCATTGTTCGTTGACTTTTTTCGGTCAACCTATTCTAGGGACGGACAAAATGGACAATTGACAATGGACAATTGACAATTGACAAAATTGTTAATTGTACAAACTCAAAGGTACTCGAAGAAAACAACCGGTGGAATCAATAACAACATAGCTGCAATGGTAAAAATAAGCAGCAGTTTCCAAACCCACTTGAACCAAATGTGGTAGGGAATTTTGGCAATGGCGAGGATGGCCATGACCACGCCGGAGGTGGGAATAATCAGATTAGAGATACCATCACCCAATTGGAAGGCGAGAACGGCAGTCTGGCGGCTGATCTCCAACAAGTCGCTCAAAGGAGCCATAATGGGCATGGTCAAAGCTGCCTGTCCCGATCCTGAAGGGACGAAAAAGTTGAGAAAAGACTGTAGAATGAACATCAGCTGTACAGAAATATAGGCGGGCAATCCGTCAGCAAGAGAGGCAGCCCAGTTGAGCATGGTATGAATGATTTGACCATCTTCAGCCAGCACCAGTATCCCCCTTGCAAAGCCAATTACAATGGCTGCCAAAACCATTTCCTCCGCTCCCTTGACAAAGGCATCTGAGGTTTTTTTAATTCCCATGCCCCCTACAACCGCAGAGGCAAGTCCAAGAGCAAAAAACAAGGCCGAAATTTCCGGAATATACCAATCCATTTGAGTCACTCCGACAACGAGAATAACCAAAGCCGCTACCAGTATCCCAAGTACTCCCACATGGCGCACACTGAGTTTTTCCTGATTTCCCTCAAATTCACTCAAATCCCGGTCTTTATCTACCGCGTACATCAAGCTTCGCTCGGCTTTACCATCGATACTTTTCATGTATCTGAGGACGTACCAAATTGCGAGAAAAGTAAATATAGCCCACACCAAAAGACGGTAGCCTATGCCCGTAAAAACAGGAACCTCAGCTATGCCCTGGGCGATCCCCACTGTAAATGGATTGAGAAAAGCTCCTGCAAAACCGGCTCCTGCCCCGACAAAGGGGATGGCTACTCCGGTGATGGAGTCATAACCCATCTTTATTGCCAGGGGGATGGTGATCAATACAAAGACCAACACCTCCTCACTCATTCCAAAAGTGGCTCCTCCAAGTGAAAAGAGGAGCATCAGCAGTGCCAGCAAATAGGCTTTAAACCTGGGGAATCTGACCGATAGACCTACAATTCCCCTGAGCCCTGCATTGATGGCACCTGTAGCTTGAACCACCTTAAAGGCACCACCAACCATAAATACAAAAGCAATAATACTGGCAGCCGCCACCAGGCCGGAAAAAGGGGCCAATAAAAAACTGGTCACACCCTGGGGGTTTGATTCCCCGCGCTCAAAAGTCCCCGGACTCACCACCTCTCTGCCGGTCTCAGTAGTAGTCATCTCAAATTGACCAGCCGGAATAATCCAGGTCATCAGTCCGACCACTGCCATGAAAAATAAAATAATGGTCACCGCATCGGGGATCAAATCAGTCCAGTTCCTATTTGCCATGCTACTTTAGACTTTTCAAATATGTGATTGCGTAAAGGTATAAAAATCTCATATTTATTTCCGTAAGCCGTTGTCTGAGGTGTCATACAGACAATAAAGAAATGGAAGGCAGCTATTTTACTGCTAATTTAATATTGGTCACTAATCTTCAGGTAATGACTTGTAGCTTTTGTAGGTTCGAACCCCTTTACCCTTTTTTCCCTGGCTTCATGGATTTGGCGTTGAGAAAAATGACTTCACAACCTTAAGAAATTTGGTAGTGTTTGAAGGCGATAGCAGTTCGACTACTCAACAAACTTTTACTAGAGAACTGTCAAGGAGAAGGATACACTGAAGCCCATAGCCAAAGGCCAACTGCAAAATAGACGCCGTAGAATTAATAATACCACCAGGGATTTGATTTAGAGGAAGTGGAAAATCGATATAAGTCATTGAAGCACATGTTGATAATTGCCATTGGATTGAGGTATCTGGTGTTGTACAAACAACCGCTTAGTTTGCTGCACAATCATGAAAAACATCAGTAATTTCATGATCAAGTTCAATATTAGGGGTGATTCGTATCAGTTCAAACTTTAGATTGCATTTCCTATATTTGCGGTTGATTTTTTTAGACAGAACGGATGATTTTATCCATAGTAAGCCAAAAATTGTAGAATGGACTATAAAAATATAAGCTTGGAAGATGAGGGGGGGATTTATTTGCTCACTCTGCAGCGTCCCAAGGCATTGAACGCTCTGAATTGGGAGACTATTGAGGAGTTGAATATGGCTCTGAATGTAATAATGGAATCGAAGGCAAAAGTCAAAGGTTTAATTGTTACCGGTTCGGGTGACAAAGCCTTTGCTGCCGGAGCAGATTTGAAGCACTTTCCGGATCTCGGTTATGAAGGAGGAGTAAAGCTTTCAAGGCAGGGGAATGAGGTGTTTTCTCGATTTGAAAAGGCCCCCTTTCCGGTCATAGCTGCCATCAATGGTTTTGCATTGGGTGGAGGTCTGGAGTTTGCAATGGCCTGTCATTTGAGAATCGCTTCTGACAGGGCAAGGTTTGGACAACCGGAGGCTAAGCTGGGTTTGACTCCCGGCTATGCCGCTACCCAGAGACTGCCCAGATACATTGGAAAATCGCAGGCATTGTATTTATTACTTACTTGTGAAATGATCAAGGCCGATAGAGCTTTTCAATTGGGTCTGGTGAATGAGGTGGTTGAACACGAACGCCTTCTGGAACGTTGCAGAGAAATACTCAATACAATAGGCGATCTGGCCCCTATGGCGATATCCGAAATTATCAGGTGCGTTAATGCATACTACGACCCGAATATGGACGGATTTGAAGAGGAAGTTCAGTCTTTCGGAAAGTGCATGGCATCCGAAGATTTACAGGAAGGGGTCAATGCTTTTGTAGAAAAGAGAAAGCCCGGCTTTATTGGTCGTTAATCTTAGGTTTAGGTGATTGGTGCCCTTTTCCCCGGCTCCTCTTGACGAAAAAATGTGGATAGTATGATTCAAACCGATATTTTAATTATTGGGGCAGGACCTACAGGCTTGTTTGCTGTATTTGAGGCCGGACTGCTTAGGTTGAAATGCCACCTCATAGATAGTTTGCCTCAGCCCGGAGGACAATTGACTGAAATATATCCGAAAAAGCCCATTTATGATATTCCTGGCTATCCCGATGTGTTGGCAGGCGATCTTGTGGATAATTTGTTGAAGCAGATTGCACCTTTTAAGCCTGAATTTACTCTGGGTGAGCGGGCGGAGACCATTGAACGGGACAATGACGACCAATTTGTTGTAACAACCAATAAGGGGACTGTCCACAGGGCACCGGTGGTTGCGATAGCCGGAGGACTAGGGTCTTTTGAGCCCAGGAAGCCACCCATTTCCAATATTGCTGAATTTGAAGACAAGGGGGTGACTTATATGGTCCGCAATCCCGAGGAATTCAGAGGTAGTAAGGTTGTAATCGCCGGTGGTGGAGATTCTGCCCTGGATTGGACCATCTATTTGGCTGATGTGGCCTCTGAGGTGACTCTGGTCCATAGAAGGGAGGGTTTTCGGGCTGCCTTGGATTCTGTGGAAAAAGTCCGGGAGTTGAACCGGAGAGGGAAGGTGAAGTTGCTGACCAGTTCTCAGGTAATTGGATTAAGCGGCAATGGCAAGCTCAGTTCTGTGGTGGTAAACCACAAGAAAATGGGGGGAACTGAAATAGATGCAGATTACTTTATTCCCCTTTTTGGATTGATTCCAAAGTTGGGTCCCATAGGGGACTGGGGACTGGAAATTGAAGACAATGCCATCAAGGTGGACACCTTCGATTACTCCACTAATGTACCGGGGATTTATGCCATCGGAGATATCAATACCTATCCCGGCAAACTCAAATTAATTCTCTGTGGATTTCACGAGGCGACTTTGATGTGTCAATCAGCCTACAAAAGGATCCATCCCGACAAAAAAGTCTCCTTTAAATACACCACCGTAACTGGTATAGATGGTTTTAAAGATGAGTGATACTATCAACATGGTTGCCTATGACCGTGAGGGCAATGAATACAAGATTGAAGCTCCCACTGATATGAACCTCAATGTGATGGAGGTCATGAAAGGTTCGGGTATGGATGTCAAAGCTACCTGTGGTGGCATGGCCCTTTGTTCTACCTGCCATATTTATATCATCTCTGATCACCAACCTGAAGGGCCTGGTGAGGACGAGGAGGATATGCTCGATCAGGCTTTTGATGTAGAGGACAATAGCAGGCTTGGATGCCAGTTGAAAATTGACTCTTCACTTGATGGATTAGTAGTTAAATTAGCACCCCAGGGCAGTTAACTTTTTTCTAATTGCTGATACTTTGTTGGCTGTTGGCTTTTCGCTATTGGCTAACTGCAAAAAGTTAACCACCAGTTTCCTTTCTCAGGGTCGTAATTTGGCTTTCCCACAATTGCTTTTGATCATCGACCTCATCCTCATCAGCAAAGTCTGTAATCTCAAGAATAGTTTCTCCGGTCACATCGGAGGTTGCTATGCGGTATTCAAAGAACTCCTCATCAGGGCCTTCCAACCAACGAAACCTCAGTCTCTCTTCCTCAATATCCTCAATCAATTCTGCTTGCTCTGAATATCCTTCCCAGTAGAAGGTGAAAATGTCATCCTGAATGTCCACTTCATCGCTGAACCATCTCACCAGACAGGCGGGTTGCGTAAGAAATTGATAAACTATGGATGGAGAGGCCTTAAACAGGAATTCCATGTCGAATTTTACTCTTTTCATTGTCATTATCTTTTTTATAAAAGGCTCATTTCGGATATTTATTGCGACCGCAAATGTCCCAAATTTTCCGCAAGTAAATATTTTTTTAGCTAAATAGTAATATTTTGAACTTTTTTTTCTGAAATAGGCTTTGATAGTTGTATGTTTGCGGCCTTTTTTGAGGAGCTACGCGATATATTAATCATTTATGCAGGAACAGAAGTTGCTGAATCATAACAATTTATTCTTGAATTACACATGCTGTAATCAACTTAATAAACTCTTCTACCTTCAGAAGAGACTCACTGCTTTTTTATCCTTTCAAAAATTCATTATTGCATGAGACAGTTAAAAATTACTAAGTCAATTACCAATCGGGAGAGTCAGTCACTTGAGAAATACCTTCAGGAAATTGGAAAAGTGGATTTGCTAACTCCTGAGGAGGAAGTGGATCTCGCAAAAAGAATCAAGGAGAATGATCAGGAAGCTCTTGAAAAGCTTACCAAAGCAAACCTGAGGTTCGTTGTCTCCGTTGCAAAACAATATCAAAATCAGGGCTTGTCTTTAAGTGACCTTATCAATGAAGGAAATCTCGGATTGATTAAGGCTGCCCAGAGATTTGACGAGACCCGTGGATTTAAATTCATCTCCTATGCCGTTTGGTGGATCAGACAGTCCATTCTTCAGGCGCTGGCAGAACAGTCGCGGATCGTTAGGCTACCATTGAATAAAGTGGGTTCACTCAATAAGATCAACAGAGCTTTCTCCGAATTGGAGCAAGAATACGAAAGAGAACCCTCTGCTGAAGAATTGAGCGAGTTGCTTGAAATTTCGTCCGATGAGGTTGAGACCACTCTAGGTGTGGCTGCTCGCCACGTTTCTGTGGATGCCCCATTCGTTGAAGGCGAAGACAACACCCTACTGGATGTACTCGAAAATAATACCACTCCGGATACGGATGACAGTCTGGAGTACACCGACTCTCTCCGCAAGGAAATTGAGCGCTCACTTGGCACTCTCACTGAAAGACAAAGTGATGTGATCAAACTCTACTTCGGCATTGGAGTTGAACATCCCATGTCTCTTGAGGATATTGGTGATAAATTTGGACTCACCCGCGAAAGGGTTCGACAGATCAAGGATAAAGCAATCAATAAATTGCGTTCAACTTCTCGAAGTAAACTGTTGAAAAATTACCTGGCTCTGTAAGGGATGCTTTTTTTTGAGGTTGGGGGTTGGCTGTTAGCTATTGGCTTTTGTGGTGACCCTTGGGCGATCTCATATAAGTCAAGCGCGAACAATTAAAGTGCCCAAACAATTATTTTCAAAAAGAAGCAATGGATTTTGCTTTCCCCGTTTGTTTATCATTTAGGCTTTAGCGAAATTTGCGCTTTTATTCAAAAGCTGTATCTAAATGAATACCAAAATAAAGACCAGCGTCAATAGTACGCTGGAACAATGGAGACAAGATGAGAAAAAAGCACTCAAACTATTAAAAGTTGTAGGAGAGCTGCGCTTTGACCGTGGAATTGAATTGGTCATGTTTCGAAGAGACATCTACGACAGCAGGCCCTCCCAGGTTATTTTCAATCACCGTCACAGCAAAAACTATATTGAAGAGCCAGTGACTATCAACGACACCCTGGACGTTGCTAGAACCTTAGAGAAGTTTGAAGAATTGGCACCTTCCCGGATAGACATCGGCAAAATCGCTGCTGATTTTAAGGCGCGGTCAAACGGCCATTTAGACCTGGAGTCTTATCTCCGTGCGGAGTTCTCACATGCCCTCAACCATCAAAACCAGCCAATTGAATCGAAGGATGTCGTCCTGTACGGCTTTGGAAGAATTGGCAGATTGCTCGCCAGAAGGATAATTGAATTGACAGGTCGCGGAGATCAATTGAGGCTCAAGGCCATAGTTATTCGCTCAAAAATGAAGGATCGAATGGCAGAGATGGATAAAAGAGCCGCTTTGCTTCAATCTGATTCCATTCACGGGGAGTTCGGCGGCAGTGTAGAAGTAAGTGAAGATGGAGGAGAGCTTATTGTCAATGGAAACCGGGTGAGGATAATATTTGCTGCAGATCCTACTGAGATCGATTATACGGATTATGGAATACAAGATGGATTGGTGATTGACAACACAGGAGTGTGGCGCGATAAAGACGCACTTTCCGTTCATATGAGACCGGGTATCAGTCAGGTAATGCTGACCGCTCCTGCCAAAGATGTCCCCAATATCGTATATGGAGTGAATCAAAACGCCTTGAGACCCGAGGACAGTATCTTTTGTGCAGCCTCCTGTACCACCAATGCAATCGCCCCTGTTCTGAAGGTTTTAAACGACCAATTCGGTATTGAAAGCGGTCATATTGAAACTATTCACGCCTACACCAGTGATCAAAATCTCCTGGATAATTTTCACAAAAAACCCAGAAGGGGAAGAGCGGCTGCCATCAATATGGTGCTCACTTCAACAGGTGCAGCATCAGCCGTTGGTAAGGTTTTGCCGGACTTGTCGGGTAAGTTGACCGGCAATGCAGTGCGCGTGCCTACCCCCGATGTTTCTCTCGCTGTTATCAACCTGGTGCTGAACCATTCCGTGGATGTGCAGGGGGTAAACCTTGCAATGAAGCAAGCTTCTCTTTTTGGTGAAATGGTCGAACAGATACAGTATTCAGACAGCACAGAATACGTCAGTAGCCATGTGGTTGGTTCTACCAGTGCCGCTGTATTTGATGCTCCAAGTACCATCGTTTCACACAGTGGTAGACAAATAACGGTCTACGCATGGTACGACAATGAATACGGCTACTGTTGTCAGGTAGTGCGTCTTGCTAAACACGCTGCAAAAGTCCGAAGATTTGCATTCTATTGATTACAAGACTCATTCCACAAACTTTTTACCGGCAATTTTCGTTTTGATGCAAAGCTGTTGAATGAAGGAGAACCAAAATGAAAATCAATACTATTGGTTGATGCAGCCACTGCTTCTTGCTGTGTTTCTAGCCGGCGGATTCCTCATGGGTATTTACTTTCAGGGCAATGGCGAGGTTCAGATAGGAAAAATTCCCTCCAAATCCTCTCATTCTGCCAGTCCTTACCAAAAGCTCGGTGAAATTCTCAATTTCATCCAGACCAAGTATGTGGATAGTGTGGATATGGACTACCTTGCCGATGTTGCCGCCAGGGCCATCCTTCAGGAATTAGATCCCAACTCCTACTATATCACGCGAGAACAGGCCATCTCTGTCAACCAGCGCATGCAGGGAAATTTGGAGGGGATTGGAATAGAATTTTTTGTGTTCCGGGATTCTGTTTATGTGATCGATGTGCTACCTTCCGGACCTGCTGAATCTTCAGAGCTAGCAAGAGGCGATATTATAATTTCGGTAGACGACAGTTTGGTCAGTGGGAATGGATTAAACCTGAATGAAATAGTAGAATACTTTAGAGGCGAGGCCGGTTCCAGGGTATCCCTGGAAATATACAGGCCTGCTGATAGCAGAAAAATTGAGCTTCAAATTACCCGTGGTACCGTTCCGGTGAATAGCGTCGGTGCTGCATATATGTTGGAGGATGATTTACTTTACATCAAGCTGAATTCCTTTACCTCGAGATCATATCGCGAATTTATGCAGGCAATAGAAAGGAATGTGGATGAAACCAAAGAGTTTGATTTGATCCTGGACCTGAGACACAATCCCGGAGGGTATCTGCAGGAGGCCATTAAAATTTTAAGTCAGTTTTTCAGAAGGTCCGGCTTGCCACTGGTTTACACACGCGGCTCTTCCATTCAAGAAAGAGTCTATAAATCCTCCGGCCAAAACTTTTACCGAATTGGGAAAATCGCTATCCTAATTGACGGGGCCTCTGCTTCAGCAAGTGAGATTGTGGCCGGTGTCACCCAGGATATGGATAGGGCCATTGTTGTAGGTTCTCCCTCCTTTGGAAAGGGTTCTGTTCAGGAGCATTATCGCTTAAGTGATGAAAGCGCCATGAGGCTTACCGTATCCAGGTATTACATGCCAAGTGGACGCGCTATATTCAAATCTGATGAGTTGGAAGAAGGAGGTGAAGCGATTTATTATTCGGAGGGTTCAAATTCTGAATTCCTCACCCGAAATGGTAGACCGGTAGTGCAGGGTAGTGCTATTCAACCGGACATTCTAGTAGAGGCGGATAGTCTTTTTACCCATAGTAATTTTGAACCCATTCTCAGGATTGTCAATAGGCTGGCTTTTGTATATTATCTCGAAAGTCTTGAGGCCGGTTTTAACCTTGATCCTTCTTCCTCGATTTCTCCGGACTTGCCTGATGTCTGGAGGGAAGATTTTATGGAAATGGCTGAGGAGGAATACGGCAATAGAGATTTGGAGGTGCTGATTTACGACCACAGTGATCGCATAGCCGGTTTTCTAAAGGCCAGAAAAGCGCGTTATTATGCTGGAAGTACAGCGTATCAAAGGGTGTTAAATAATTTCGATCCGGTTGTAAGGGCTGCTGTAGAAGCCTTAATCAACGACTATCAGGCCATGCTGAACAGACCGGATCAATAAAACCCAGCTCGCTGCTCTTTCAAATTTTTGATTTACTGCCAAAAGTTTCATCAATGAAACCCAAAGAGAAGATTTGTGTATTCCCAGGTTCTTTTGATCCCATTACATCAGGTCATGTGGATGTAGTAAAAAGGTCTTTGCCTCTATTTGATAGAGTAGTAGTTGCCATTGGAATCAACAGTCAGAAAAAGTATCTTTTCTCTCTAGAGCAGCGACTCAATTGGCTGGAAGAAGTATTTAAAGACGAACCCAAGGTAGAAATTGGTCGCTTTGAAGGTCTCACCGTTAAGTATTGCAAAGAAATAGGTGCTCGCTACTTGCTGAGAGGATTGCGTAATGCCTCTGATTTTGATTACGAAAAAACCATTTCTCAATTGAATCAAATCATAGGTGAAGACCTGGAGACCATTTTTCTGATTTCAAGACCTGAGTTCTCGCACATCAGTTCTACTATCGTTCGAGAAATTATGAAAGCAAAGGGTGATGCCACGCCATTTTTACCCGACCAGATACGAATCAATTAGTTTTTAAACATAAATTCATAGAAATGTCAAATGCTTATTTTACTCCCCCGATTGCTTACAATGAACCGGTACTGGACCATGCGCCGGGTAGCAAGGAGCGGAAAATACTGGTGGAGACCATTGCAAAACTCAAGCAAAACAAAGTCGATATACCCATGTACATAGGTGGGGAGGAAGTCCGCACGGATAAAAAAGTAACTATCCGGGCTCCTCACGATTTGTCTCTCGAACTGGGCACCTTCAATAAAGGTGATTCTGAGCACGTCCACGCTGCCATCAAAGCCGCGCTGGATGCAAAAAGTGAATGGGAAAACATGCCGTGGCAGGAAAGAGCTGCTGTTTTTCTCAAGGCAGCTGACCTTCTGACAGGTCCCTACAGAGCGAAGATGAATGCTGCCACCATGCTCTGCCAATCCAAAAATATCTATCAGGCGGAAATCGATTGCGTCTGTGAAATGGCTGATTTTTGGAGGTACAATGTCCAGTTTATGACCGAGATATATGAAACCCAGCCCGAGAGTGATCCGGGTATATGGAATCGCACCGAACACCGGGCATTGGAGGGCTTTGTCTTTGCTCTTACCCCCTTTAATTTTACCTCTATAGCCGGTAATTTGCCCACGGCACCTGCTCTGATGGGAAATACCGTGGTGTGGAAGGCAGCAGAGAGCCAGATTTACTCATCTGCCGTAATTATGGAAATACTGCAGGAAGCGGGATTGCCGCCCGGGGTTATTAATTTTATCCACGTAAGCGGACCGGTAGCCGGGGATATTATTTTCTCCCATCGCGATTTCGCCGGTCTTCACTTTACAGGCAGCACAGGGGTTTTTAACAGTATATGGAAAACGATCGGGAACAATATAGATTCCTACAGGTCCTATCCCCGGGTTGTGGGTGAGACCGGAGGTAAGGACTTCTTGCTGGCTCACAACAGTTCCAATGCAAAAGCAGTGGCCACAGCGCTCAGTAGAGGGGCCTTTGAATTCCAGGGGCAGAAGTGTTCTGCAGCTTCCCGCGCCTACATCCCTCAATCTATGTGGGCTGAAGTCAAAAAATACCTCTTGGAGGATTTGAATTCATTTAAAATGGGCAATCCGGAGGATTTTGGCAATTTCATGAATGCAGTGATCGACGAGCGGGCTTTCGATAAGATCAAATCCTATATCGATCGGGCCAAAAGTGACAGTGAGGTGGAGATAATTGCCGGTGGAAATGCAGATAAAAGTGTGGGCTATTTCATCGAACCCACGGTTATACTCAGTAAGGATCCCAAATACACTACCATGTGTGAGGAGATATTTGGTCCAGTGCTGACCATCTACGTGTATAAGGATGAGGAGTTCGACCAGGTGTTAGAATTGGTGGACACTACCTCGCCCTATGCACTTACCGGGGCGGTGTTTGCGACAGACAGAAGGGTAGTTCACCGGGCGACAAAGGCTTTGCGCCATGCAGCCGGTAATTTCTACATCAACGACAAGCCAACCGGAGCCGTGGTGGGGCAACAACCCTTCGGAGGAGCCAGGGGTTCGGGCACCAACGACAAAGCGGGTGCGGCATTGAATCTCCAGCGCTGGGTCTCACAGCGCACCATCAAGGAGAATTTTAACCCTCCTAAAGATTACCGCTATCCCTTCCTGGGGTAATTTTGCCGGAAAAAATGCCTGAGATCCAATTCAGATTTTAGGCTGTTTTTTAAAATGATATTTTGGAGTCGGATCAGAGATGCAACCGAAAGGGCGTCTCTGATCTCTCCCTTTTCGACCATCTCAAAAGCTTCGGCCAAAGGCAGTTGTCTCAGCCTCAGGTTCTCCGAACTCTCCGGATTGGGTTCAGCCATAGTCAGATCCAAAGCCAGAAAACTTCGGGAAACCTCATCCGTGACGCTATTGGATAAATCCATTTCAAGAAAGGAAAACAATTCCTTTGCTACCAGACCTGTCTCCTCGCCGAGTTCTCTCAGGGCATTTGCCTCCGGGTCAGTCCCCCTTTTTCCTCCCCCTTCCGGCACCTCCCAACTGTAGCGATCCAGAGGGAACCGATACTGTCCGACCAGCCAGGTATTCATTGCTGTGTCCACGGGAATAACTGCTATGGCCTCATTGTGAAAACCCACCAATCCATAGATGCCCTCCTTTCCTCCCGGATCGGTTACCTCGTGGTGCATCACCTCTATCCAGGGGTTTTTGTAAACCGATTTCTTGCTTTTTATGACCCAGTCACCTCTTTTCATCTGAAAATTTTTCAGGGCAAAGTTAAGTGATTTGACGATGGATTGATCTGTGATTTGGTAATCGAGTGATGAAGTGATCTGTGATCTGTGATCTGTGATCGGGTTGGTTGATATATAATGATAAATTTTATATGTTAAAATTGTGGGGGTTTGGGATTTTTTTTATAAAACCTTAGTTATATTTTTCAAACAATGTCTTTTTGCACCAGATTTCAAAAAATAAATCTATGTAACACAATTTCTCACTATAATTTTTTTAATCATGACCTATTTTAATCAATTTCCAACGAAACCCCTATTTTTCGGGGGGGGGGGAGAACTATCCTCCAAAAAAAATCCGAAAAGGTATTTAGCCGATACCTGTTATTCACAGCACTTGTTTTAATTGTATTGCAATTGCATTCCGAGATTTTAGTTGGGCAATCCGTTTGTCCTAAAGAAGAGGTACCTGAAATTTTACAAAGTCTTGATATCGCTGATGGTGAATTCCCATTTTTTGGAATACCTGATTGTGAAAATAGCAGCAGGAAACACAACTTTGAATTGACCACTTATAATATGCCGCATGTATGGAGAGATGGATCATTTACCCATGAACAAAATTTATTTATGAGGGATACCCTGTTCTTTGTAATTTCGGTCGAATCAGGCTACGACATCAGGAATCTCACTTTTATCAATAATGAGCCTGAAGCGGAGGTGTATCTGGAAAATATCGAACC
Source organism: Saprospirales bacterium (assembly GCA_007695145.1). Lineage (GTDB taxonomy): Bacteria > Bacteroidota > Bacteroidia > Chitinophagales > Saprospiraceae > PWJY01. The sequence goes on from REEI01000118.1 coordinate 12,812, forward strand.
CATTGATGAATACAGAAATCTTACCACTGATTATCCCCATGAAACGGAACCAATGGATGTTTTTGTTTTTCGAGTGGAATTGAATGGTGTTGTAGATGACACTTGTGAATTATATCTCGGTGGAGCATACGAATTTGATATTGTGAGAATTTCACTAGCTCCTCGGATTTATCTTACTCCAATTGAATCAGTTGCTCCAATGTTTCTGCATGTAGGTAGATTGGAAAACGCATGGGATGTCAACGAATATACATTGGAAAAATTTGTAGATCTACCGTTGGTTGGAGGTGACTTTATTTCCACCGGTACAGGTGATTATAGACCACTTTTTGAGCAGATGCACTATGTTTTTGCCGATGGAAGGGGCAGTCCGGTAAATCTACTTTCTTTGACCCTGCCCTTTATTGGTGACACTGAAACGTTTTATAGTATTTATTTACCTCATCCTGATGTAGCCTGTTTTAGAACTCCTGGATCAAATTTTTATTCCTCTTTATACCTTGAAGGTACCCTACTAATTGATTGGGATTATTGTTTCAGTAGTTCCTTTTCCGATAAATATATTTGGGATGACGAAGTCAATGTTGGATTAAATCCCAGGGTAATTTACATGGGACCGGATGCAAAAATTGTCATTGAAAGTGGCAGGGAATTCACCATAGAGCGAACCATTGTTTTGTCCTGCGATACCCTTTGGAATAGCATTGTGGTGGAAGACGGAGCTATTCTAAACATTAATGACAGTTACATCAGGGATGGAATTAATGCCATTAAGGTTATGCCCGGAGGTACCCTCAATATAACCAGGAGTATTTTTGACGCAAATCATGTCAGCATTTACAGCCCTCCAAGTGGTGACGGAAGCCGGTACAATATCAATCAGGGTCCCTTTTTTGGCAATGAATTCATCAATGCCAACCCACTAAAAATATATCCGGAGGGTTATAATGGTATAGAAACAGAAGTACCCTATGCGGCCATATTGCTGAATGATCTCAACCTATTTATGGCATCAGGCATAGGACATAGTGGATACATAGAGAAAAACACAATAGAAGATATACCATTCGGTATCTGGATGCGAAATTCAGGATTGGACATTCAAAACTACCAGATTGTAAACGCAAACCCCATTAATCACTACGGAGGCACAGCCATAACGCTCTGGAACGACGATTTGGTTTATTCATCCATTCGAGGCAATAGTGATGGTTCTTCAACGCCCAATATCCAAAATTCTTCAAACGGTATAGTGTTAATCAATGGGAATAATCACATTTCCGGGAATGTTATTGAGGATGTCGTTTTTGGTATAAGGGTGGATCAGGAGCGGATTGCATTCAACTTTATCAAGGATAATAGTATCAATGCAGCTGAAATCGGGATATACAATTGGATAAGGAGAAGGGGCATACTCAATATTGAAGACAACCTTGTAGCAATGGGAAAGGATGGCTCGCCGACGAATAGTAGTACCGGAATTCTTATCGAGGGTATCGGATTGAGTAATCTGACTCCTACCAGGATTTTAAATAACGAAATCAACCTGGTCAAGAATATATTAAATGGTATGAATGTCAACTCTGTCCCCAATTCCCGCATTAGGGGAAATGAGGTCTCCATTGGCCAGGCTTTATCAGAGTATATGGGAATTGCCCTTCAAAACAGTCGAAATTCCCTGATGGATTACAATAGCATATCGGGAGTATCGGGAGATCCATTTCCATCAACTGCCGTATTCCTTGGTGACAATCCCTGGTTTAGGCTCAATTGCAATGAAACCTCCTTTACTGAAACCGGGGTCAATGTCATATTGGAAAACCTGGGCTCTGAACTTAAAGGCAATGTATTTGGCCAACACTTCTTTTATGGTCTGTTGTTCGGCTATCAGGGTCAACCCTCCTCCTCACAGGCCGTTCATCAGACCGGTGAGCAACATCACCACGGAAATATATGGGATTATGGTTTTGGACCCGACCCGGTTGCCATAGGAGGGTATCATGCTAACGTTGTGGGAATTGCGGAAAGGTCAAGGTTTTATGTAGATGATATTGCGAATCCGAACCACACCACCAGCAGGAGCCCGGAAGAGTGGTTTGAAGAAGAGTCTGCTCCAATGGGGACCTGGACCTGTCCCGGCGAAATGCCTGAAAATGAATGGTACGACTATGTGCCCAGGTCAGAGGCCACCGACCCGGATATCCGGTTGGTGACCGTGGAGCGACCCTTTGAAGATCACAATTTTGAGGCAAGTCTCACCTATATTGCGAGGAGAAATCTGCACCAGAGGATGATGGATGGATACTACGCGCAGAATGTACTGGACGCGGTTATATTTAGTGATTTCCTGCAGGAGATACAAGATTCGAGCATTGGAGTATTTTATCAGGTGAGAAGTACCATAGAAAGTGCATTGGGCATGGATTCTGTGGTAATCGAGGCAATTGGAGCCCAAAGCGCACTCCTACAGACCACCCTGTTGGAAGTGTACCAGCTCGACAGTATAGCCTGGCTGGATACCGCCAATGTGGATACCGCCCAATGGATTTCCGACAGAAGGGTACTGACGGACAGTATTTTAAATCTCCTGGGGATACTGAATGATCTCTACCTCAGCGATAGCCTGGAAATAGAAAATCCCGCCCAGGATCTAAAAACCATGCTGAACGGAGTGTCCATCAGCACCCTGCCCGAATACGCTGAAAGAGAAATACTCTTGATACTGGTAAACCACCTTTTTGATGGATCATTTGAATTCAACCATGCAGAAATTCTAACCATAATTGAAATTTCAGAATACTGCCCTGCTGAAGCAGGCACTGCAGTTTACTGGGCCAGGAATCTGAGAAATACCTT
>REEI01000121.1 GCA_007695145.1 Saprospirales bacterium
TTCGATAACGGCAACACCCTCTGTAGGTTGTCCATTGCTGTAAATGAGTACTTCAAAGACAAGGAGGGCAACAATCAAAAAAAGACCAACTGGATGAAGGTTGCCGCCTGGGGAAAAACCGCCGAGAAGATGGTCAGCTTTTTGTCAAAAGGCAACAGGGTGGCCATAAATGGTAAGTTGGTCAACCGTCAATACGACGGCCAGAACGGACAAAAGAGGTACGTGACGGAGGTTCACGCATACAACTTCATGAATCTCAGTCCCGCACCGGACAGAGATAATCTCCCGTTCTGATTTCCCTTTGGTGAAAAGAGGACAAAATGCGAACTTTTCACCTTGGGACCACTTTCTGGTCCAACTTAATTTATCTACAATTATTGGAAAGAGGTATTCTGAAGTTCGGAATACCTCTTTCCTGTTTGGGGTAGTTGAATTCAACCCATCCAATTGCACCCACATGAAAATGCTTGCAAAAACACCCACCCCAAAATACTGATTTCACATTCCAGAAATTGTTTGAAGAAGAAGCCGGAAAAGACACCCTGCGACACTTCCACAACTCAGCATTGAAAGAAAGCATTAGAGTCATTTCTGATTTGGAATATTCCAAAAATGAGTAACTCTTACCATCTTAACCAAAGATAAGTTTGGAGGTTATTTAGTCAACACAAGTATTCACTTCTCATCAATCTAATCCTTATTTGTACCAGTGGTTATCTTGCGTTATCCTTCACTTTTTGTCTGGATGCTTCGGAATGCTCAGCACAAGTGCTTCGATAAAAACTCAACAAAAGTGCTACGGCAAGCTCAGCACTAGCACAAAGAGCAACAAAATAATCCAGGTTGTCAAGTATTTGGATTTAGAAAAATTTTAAGTAGACTGTTTACTTTGCCTTGCTTGTAGGATACAATAAACTGTCTCATGAGGCACACGATATCTTATTCATGAAGTAAAGAGAAACTCAGGGCATAAATAAAGTCATAAGTAAAACAGAAATATCCAGCCAGACTGGAAAAAATGGATAGAATGACCTTTGAGGAGGGTTCTGAAAGCAATTCCGTGGCATAGAATGGACAGCTCTTTCTGCTAGATTCCCTTCATGGCAAGCACCTGACTTGACCAGTTTTGGTTAAAGGGTAGTCAATCGTTCACGGAAGGGAATTGTAAACTTCCAGATTTTTTGGCGACGAGTCGGTGCGGTGAAGTGTTTTCAATTTGGAGACACCTAAAGCCTGTCACAGGCTTATAACTACTTAAAGGAAGGTCTCACTCAATTGGAATTGTTTCGAAAGTACAGAACAAACTACTCATCAACTGGAAAACCAGACTATTTCGGCATCACCTTTGAATCCAGGCTTTCGGGCATAAATCGTTTAAAGGGAATAGACTTATCAATCATATAGCGATAGGTGTGATGAGTTTTTACATGTTCCCCTCCCACAGCCTTGTAGAGAGAGATCATTTTGGGATTAAAATCTCCGACCCAGGAGAGCTCTACTTCTTGAAAATGTGGTTTTCGCTCCATCACTCCTTTGAGTTGCCAAAAAATACCGGATTCGACGCCTGAATTTTGAAATTTTGGAATTACCCCTGCCGCCAATGCACGAGCTCTGCCAATTTCTCCACGCCATTTGTAGTATATGAATTTAACCCTAGCCCACCAATTCATTTTTCCCCTTAAATGTCTGAGTATTTGGTTGACATCTGGAAACATAATATAGAAAGCAATGGGTGCATCATTGTAGTATGCGAACCAAATCATTTCCTCATCAATAATGGGTCTGGCCTTTTGCAATGCAGTCCGAATATCATCAGGATTGGCTGGATCAAAATCCTCTTTAAAATCCGCCCAGGCCAGATTGTATATCTCCACCATATCCTGAACAAATCGCTCAGATTCACTCCATCGAAAGTGTTTAAAGCTGTAGCCGGGTTTTGAACAAACCCATTCCGCGATCTTCCAAAACCGCTCTGGAAAATCTTTCGTCATATCCAATCGATAACTATATTGCTTGAAATAGAGCTGAAAACCAAAATTCTCAAACAGTTTTTTGTAGTAGCTTTTATGGTAGTTCATTCCGTATGTGGGCGGAGAAAAACCCTCTACTAAAAGACCCCAATCAGTGTTGTTCTCTCCAAAATTCACAGGACCATCCATGGCCTGGAAGCCTTTTTTATTCAACCAATCTGCAGCAGTATTGAACAGCAGATTGGCGGCATCCTGATTGTCTATGCATTCAAAATGTCCCATTCCTGCCGCTAAAACACCATCCAGGTCCTTTCTGGTGTTTTTGTAGAATGCTGATATCCTTCCAACCACCTTTCCGCTGTCACTCTTCAGAATCCAGCGGGCGGCATCTCCACCTCTTTGAAGCAGGGGGTTGGTCTTTGGATGGAAGAGACCCTCTACCTCATAATCCAGGGGACAAACCCAATTTGGATCATCTTTGTAAAGAGCTTTTGGAAAGTCAATAAACTCTCTTGAAGAAGCTTTATCGTTTACAATGTGAACAGTCATAATATTCCTTTACCGGATGCAAGGTAAGTAATCTAGATCAAAGTTATAAAATATGAAACAATGACTTTGATTAAAATATAAGCGAAATCAAAATTAGGGTTTATCGATAAAACATACTGGTTATTTTAAAAACTTCATCAGCAAACAAAATTCTGAACAGATTATTATAAAACTTAAAGGTACTAACAAATTAAACCAGCTTAGATGATCAAACATAATAATGATTATCTGGACGCTCGAATTACTTTATTGAACAAAAATGCCAAAAAAACAATTAATATCGATTAGTACAAACCATTGTATTTTGGCCTATAAAATTACCTGATATGAAAATTTTCTTTGTGGTTGCGGTTCTATTGGTTCTCTCGTCTTGTGAAAGTGCGGGGAACAATGAGTTTGAAAAAATAGTCCAATCTGAAAAAGAATCTTTCATTCTAGATACTCTTGCCACAGAGCTTCAAAATCCATGGGGGATGGAATTTCTGCCCGATGGGAGAATACTGATTGTCGAAAGGCCGGGTAGAATGCAGATTTACCAGAATGACAGACTACTGGGCACACCGGTTGCAGACTTGCCATCAGTATGGGCTCACGGGCAAGGTGGACTTTTGGATGTAGTCAGGCACCCCAACTACGATGAAAACGGTTGGCTATATATTGCACATTCAATGATAGGGACGGGAAATCGTGGGAACCTCGCCATTACAAGAGCGCGACTTGAGGGGACAAGATTAGTGGACAAGGAGACCATATTCCACGGACAGCCATTTACTACTGGCAGGGTTCACTTTGGCACTCGCCTCGTTTTTGACGATGACGGCTATTTGTTTTTTGCAATAGGTGACAGAGGTCAACCAGATATGGCGCAAAGCCTGGAAAATCACAACGGAAAAGTACTCAGGATTTATGACGATGGCAGGGTACCTTCTGACAATCCATTTGTTGGCAGATCGAACGCAAAAGATGAGATCTGGGCTTACGGAAGCAGAAATATTCAGGGAATGGCCCTCCACCCTGAAACCAGAGAGCTTTGGTCTCACGAACACGGACCTAGAGGAGGGGACGAGATAAATGTCATCAGAAAGGGAGTCAATTACGGCTGGCCAAAGGCTACACATGGTATCAATTATAATGGCACTGTAATATCTGAACACAATTCGCTACCTGGCATGGAAGATCCATTATTAGTCTGGACACCTTCCATTGCTCCATGCGGAATGGACTTTGTCACCAGCAAACACTTTCCAGGCTGGAATAACAACATACTGGTTGGAGCGCTTGCAGGGCAGCACATCCATAGAGTTGAGCTTTCGGGTGATCAGGTGGTCCGCACGGAAAAATTGCTGGAAGGTATGGCCCGATTCAGAGCGGTTCGTCAAGGACCCGACGGCTATATCTATATTCTCACTGAATCTCCAGGCATGTTCCTTAGAATGAGGCCTGCTAGTTAATAAAATGATTGGAGCAAACAAAGCGCGGATAAAAGCCCTTATCCTTTGCGGCGGTGAGAGCAAGCGAATGGGATTTGACAAAAGCACTCTGGTCGTCAAGGGTCAAAGAGTCTTGACATCACTCGCAGAATTGGCCTTTTCAATGGATTTACACGCTGTTATCTCCTGCGGGAAAGATCAAGAAGTCACACGTGAATTGTCCTATCCGATAATACATGACAGCACACCATACAAGGGGCCGGCTGCTGGACTTCTTTCGGCAATGAATGCCCAAAATGATTACTCCTGGTTGTGCATGGCATGTGATATGCCATTCCTGGATAAATCATTATTAAAAACCTTATTGCTCAAAAGGAATCCAAGTAAACTAGCTACTGTGTTTTGTGTATCTGATGGAAAAACCACAAGGATCAATCCCTTTCCTGCCATCTATGAATGTTCATTTCGGTCCAAATTGGAGCGGTCACTTCAATCGGGACAATGGTCCCTGAGAAAAATGATTGGGTCTTCAGACTGCGAAGTCGTCCCAATTGAATATTCTAAGGCATTCCTTAATTTCAATAGACCGGAAGATTTAATAATTTAATTTTTTCTAGGTCCTCATACATTTTTTATGAATACCGGATCAGTATCTCGGTATGATTTCAATTCAATTATCTGGCCAGGCATATTGATGTTATTTTCCAGCATCAGCTCTTTAACCCTGTCCATGACTTTATTGAGTATGGGTTCACCCAGGTCAACCCTGTTGGTCTTTTTTTCCCGGAAGAGATTCACCCAAAATGCCACTCTGATAGTGACATCTGTTGAGTTGATTTCGACTAAATTAACATTAGGCCTCGGCTCATTTAGGATGTCTGGTTCAGAAAACAAGTAGTTCATAATAATAGACCGAACCCTATCAGTTGGTGTGGGTGTATCTACTCCAAATGAAAACTGATACCTCATCAAACCATCTTTAGTAAAATTGGTAACCGGGTTTTTAATAAGCATTGCATTTGGAAGAATGACTTCTCTTCCGTCGCCCGTCCTAATAGTGGTGGTTCTAGTTTTGATGTTTCTCACCCTTCCTCGAAATTTATCCACCTCAACAATATCTCCGAGACGAAAAGGCTTACTGAAAGCCAATAAAATTCCAGATAGAAAATTTTCGGCAATATCTTTAAAGGCAAAACCTATAATGATTGCGGAGATACTAGCCCCTGCTATCAGCCCGCCGAGAACCCCACTGAGCCCAAGAATATCTAAAGCAGTAATTAGCCCGAGGAGATAAAAAAACCACCGTAATACATTGACAAAAAATATCTGAACAATGGGTTCTCGCTTTTTTTTTCTGAGGCGCCTTTCCCAAATACGCGAACCAATATGACCCAGGCCCGCAATTATGATAAAAATAAGGATTGCAAACAGCAGTGTTGGGAAGACCCCAATCAGCTGAAAGTAAAATTCCGAAAACGCATCAGAAACAGACTTACCCATATTGAAAATTTAACCGAATATCATACTTGAAGTAATTGAATCAAATATCATACCTTTATAAAAAAAATTAATGCCGAATTCCGGAACTACCTATCAAACACATAGAAAATATCTCAAAGTAATCCTTATGGTGGGGATCGCTTTGATGATGGTTAAATTCTTTACCTGGTGGATTACCAATTCCAATGCAGTACTCTCAGATGCCCTGGAAAGCATACTCAATATTGGAACCGGATTTTTTGCACTCTACAGTTTATCCCTTTCAAACACGCCCAAAGATAGAAACCACCCCTATGGCCATGGTAAAATAGAGTTTGTACTTGCAGGAATTGAAGGGACTCTGATTGGACTGGCCGGCCTTTTTATCATAGGGAAAGCGGGCTATAACATATTTTTTCCGGTTGAAGTTCAAGCCTTAGAATTGGGTATTCTACTCACCATATTCTCCGGAGGCATTAATCTGATTATGGGGGTTGTTTTGCTAAAGCGCAGCAAGTCATTCAACAATCTGGTCCTCGAGGCAGAAGCACGCCATTTAATATCGGATGGAATAACCTCAGTGGGCCTGATAGTAGGTCTGGCACTCATTCTTCTGACCGGTCAGGTTTGGCTGGACCAGTTAGTTGCAATGGCTCTGGGGATACTGATATTCAGATCGGGGTACAAGTTGGTCAGGACTGCAGTGGCAGGGATAATGGACGAAGCTGATTTACAACTCATTGACAACCTCATCAGGAAAGTGGAAGAAATTCGGAGACCAGAATGGATTGATCTGCATAACTTCAGAGTCATAAAATATGGAAGCAAATTGCACATCGATTGTCATATCACTATTCCCTGGTATTTTAACCAAAGAGAATCACACGATGAAATAGAAGAATTTGAGCAAGCGGTAGAAGTCGCTTGCGGGGATAGTGTAGAACTGTTTGTCCACAGCGATCCCTGTGAACCTCCGCTTATGTGCAGAATGTGTTCAGTTGAAAACTGCACCTACAGAAAAAATCCTCAAGAAACCCAAATTACCTGGACAGTTGACAATGTGACTCCGAATAAAAAAATCTACCTACAGGGAAAAAATGTGCGGGAATAAAAAGCTGTTCTAAGTTCAGACAAACAAACAACAACCGACATTAATACATAAAAAAGCCAATGATAAGCAAAGATAAATTCAACGAATAACGATTAATGAACTATCTGACAATGGAGAGTCTTTCTGTGTAAAGTCCTTGATTAGTCCTGATACGAAGGAGGTACTGACCTTCCCTCAAATTGGACAAATCAAGCTGTTTGGTCCCATATATTGAGCCCAGTAATTGTCCCGAAATATTAATAATTTCAATCTCCATAAGTTCTTCCCCAGCTGCAGGCTCTATCTGTAAAGTCCAATTGGCAGGATTGGGATAGAGACTTAAGCCAGAGGAAGAATGAGCAATTTCCTCAATTGAGGATACCAAAAAAGAATTAAAAAAGTCTATGGAGGCTAAAATAGCCGGACGCGCACAAGGTCCATGGCCAAGATTTGCCCCCAAATCAACCCTCAAAACATCATTTGCTCCATTGGCATTCATGACAGAATCGGCAACGAGTGAATTTTCATGGGGTACAGTTTCATCTCCACTACAGTAAAAAAGACGAGTAGGTGCCACAGGTACCCAGTCGTAAACATCATTATCCTTCAAAATATCCGGCACGTGATAATCCGGATTGTTTCTCATGTTGTCTATAAACTGGGGATTAAAAACATTTACGGGATGAATATTTCCAAATTGCAACCCCAGGCGCACGACCATGCTAAATGTCAGTTGATTGAGATCGATTGCTCCATTGTAAAAATCCATAGCACCCGCAATGAATCCCTGACGGAGAATATCGCTCAAATCATCGTAGAGGTCGCCATAAACCTCCTGATACCCAAGTATAACATAGGGAATAAAACCAACGGTAAGATAATCCCTTTCAGAAAACATCAAGTCCAACATGACCTCTGAAATACTGTAAGGGCCGGAAAGGTGAGCTGCAGCAGTCGGGTCAAAGCCATGCTCAGGATTGCTTTCCAGTTCCAGGTGAGTAGCCATAGACGCATGACCTCCCTGAGAATAACCGGTCAGAAAGAGCTGCCCATTCCAAGCCACGGAATTGCTCTCAGACCACTCCACGAAGGCATTCAACAAATCAATAGAGGCAGAAGCCTGGGTTTCGCGGTGCACATAGGGATGAAATCCCCGACTATTTCCCATCCCAAGAAAATCAGGTGCAATAGTAATAAAACCGGAAGCTGCAATGCCTGTATAGGCATCGTAATCCAGATTGAGATTAGAGGGTGTAAGATTTTTTGCGGCACTTGTGCCATGGTGGTAAATAGTGAGAGGTAGTGAGGCATCCACCAAATCCGGTATAACAAACAAGCCAGAGGCAGTATCGGGTAACCCATCAGAACCTTTGGTATAGTACAATACCCTGAAAAACTCGACTCCATTGGTTGTTTCCATATTCAATTGTGCCTGCAATTCTGCAGCGGTTGCTGAATTGAGAAACTCAACAGAGTGTAAAACCTGTGTTTGTCCTATAAAGGGGAATGCGAATAATAATAAAAATGTAAAAGTTTTCTTCATAAATCTTTTATTCAGGTTAAAATTTTGATTCAAAGAAAGTCAAAAGCCGAGTGATAGGCAGGTTTCGACTTAAGTATTTCTTTTTCAGCTTCAGAAAGGTGGCTCGCGTTGACCATCATAAAGCTGTCTCCTTCATTGGTAAAGCGATTGAGCAGCCCCAGCCCCCTGGATTTCACAAGATTCTTATAGAGGGGTGATCGTTCGTCTGCCCAAAACATGGCAGAGTGGTGTTTATGGATTTTCAAAAGGTGGCTAAACAGTTTAAGGGCTTCCTTTTCGCAACCTTCTCGGAAAAAAATGCCGTCCAACCCGAGAAAACGAAATTTTGAGGGGTTGAAAATGTTTCGCAAAAAGGGTATATAGGGAATAAGTTCGAGCAAAAGGTTCGTCCACTTACCGCCAATATTTTTAACGACCCAATGAGCTTTCTGGACCTGAGCTCCTGCGAGGAACTCTCCATCCTTTTCGAATACGAAGTAAGGCTCCTTGAATATTGAGTCAAAATGAACCATGCTGTAGTCCTTATAAAATTCACTCAGCAATTCCCGCACTTTGCCTTGTTCCACCGCTGTATTCACCTCTTTTACATTGGAGGATTTCTTTGGAAAGAAACGACTAAATCCCACTGTTTTAATGATTGAAAACTTTTCATACCCGACTGATTTAACCAACTTAAAACTCCTTTTATTTCGGTGTTCCACCACTCCTACAAAGAGGGTTGGACCGGCCTGTCGCTCTTGCATAATTTTCATAGTCATGAGTGCGTACTTGCCGGTAAGGTTTTTATCTCTGTATTCAGGCACACTAAAAAGGTATCTCACAGCAAAGTAGTTGTGATTCATCGCTCCTGTAACAACCCTCCTGTTGATAAACAGGCACATGGCAGCTAATTTGTCCTCGTAACGCAGTTCAACAAAATTGGGATTATCCAGTATTTCAAGTCTCCTCCTGCTGTCTTTGTGTTGGTACTGGTTATCCCCTGTTCCCCACAACACTTCGTCGAACAATTGCACAGTAGAATCCCGTAGGTCTCTGTATAAAACCAACTTCTTATTTCCATTCTGTAGCAGCAGTTCCTCCTGCAATGTCATTTCTCTATTGGTATTTTTCATAAACCGAGGGTAAAGTTCCTTCAGTAATTTAAGGTCATAAAATTATACTTTTTTTTTCTTATTACTATAAACCCAGTGCCTTTTTCACTTTATTAATATTATCTTGCCCCCGCAAATATTACCAATATGGATTTATTGAAAAGCATGAGATCAGATTTTGAGAACTACCTCCAATCATATCTCGATGACTTACCCGAGCGACCCGCTAAACTCTACGATGCCATAAAGCACATACTCAGCAGCCCGGGAAAAAGGCTGCGACCACTTGCAGCGCTCTTGGGGTACTATGTTTTCGACAATGACTACAAAAGGGCATTACCTGCAGCCCTTGCCATTGAAATTTTTCACAACTTCACCCTGGTACATGACGATATAATGGATCGGGCCGAAATGAGAAGGGGACAAGCTTCCGTGCATGTAAAATACGGCACCGATACTGCAATAATGGTCGGGGATGTGATGATGATACACTCGATAAGAGCTCTGCTTTTGCTGGATGAAGAGGTGAATCTCGATCTCGTTCTCGATCATTTTACCTCAACTTCATCCGGCATCTGTGAAGGTCAGATTTTCGACATGGAATTTGAGAAAAGGAAGGACGTTAACTCTAAAGAGTATCTTGAGATGGTGGGGTTAAAAACAGCTGTATTGCTGGGACTTTCCTTTCAATCAGGGGCCTTGATTGCAGGAGTTGAGGAAGATCAGGCTGAACCCTTATTTGAGTTTGGATATGCAATAGGTTTGGCCTTTCAGATCATAGACGACTGGATCGATGCATTTGGAGACTCTTCGCAAACCGGCAAAGTCCGGGGAGGCGACATCAAACAGAAGAAAAAGACCTTGCTTTGGATTATAGCCATGGAAAATGCTGAGGAAGAAGACAAAGCTTATCTCGAAAATGTAATGCGGGAAGAGGCAATCACGGATCGTCAGATTGAAAGAGTCCTTCAATTGTATCACCTTTATGATGTTTCGGGCATAGCCCTTCAATATGCCGACGACATACTCGCCGGTGCAAAAGAAAAAATTACGAACTCTGATATCGCGAAGGACAAGGCTGAACTACTCTTTAAAATAGCAGACGACCTGGTTAAGCGAATGAAATAGATCAATCCTCGTGATCAAACAGGCTCCCCTGTTTGCCCGATGGCAAATCAAAGTCAATTGAGTCTCCTGGCTTGAGCCCTGCATCTTTCTTTTCTTCTGAGGCCTCCTCTTTTACAGGTCTGCCCTCATCAAGCAGTTTGACTCCTTCAATTTTGTCTGCGTGAAGCCGGTTACCCATAGCTTTCCATCCCTTAACGTCAATAAAATCAGCAATGCTGATTGCTTCAGTGATTTTTTCCTTTCCCTTTCGGTAAGTAAATTCAATTTGTGGATTGGGAGCAAAACTTGTAAAATACAGCTCGCTGCTTCTGTGCTCACTGATAAAGGGGAATTTTTGATCCAGGCTACTGGTTTCAACTAAAAATCTCTTGACCAGCGTCCACTTCTTTTCACCTTCAAAATAGACCACATTAATCGGCGTCTTCGGATTGAATTTTCGCACTTCAATCAAGTTATCGACTTCAAAACGGCTAGTTTCCTCCGGAGCGGTTAATTCATAAGAACCGTCCCTGTATATGGCGATAAGGTGGTCTCCTGTATCAAATTCACCGAGGTATTTACCCCTTTCCTCGGTATTGAGCCTTCCACTAACCTCATCCATCCAATACTTTATTGCGCCCAGGGTTGATTTGCCAACTTCTTTGAGACTTACCTTCCGAACCGGATATTTGGTTGCGATATTTCCTTTGCTTCCCCTGCCTTTGATCATCATATCCCCAAAGTCAAAATCAAAGACTTTATTTCTGGCTCTGGATCCCGGGCTAAGGTAAATGGTCATTATTTCAGCTTCTCCATTGGGATTTTCACTCAGATACAAAACCCTGGAACCTTTTTCACCAGTGGTCAGGTCGTATTCCTTATCGCGGGTGATGGATTTCACATGAAATCGCTTGGCGTAGGTGTTGCCAGTTTTGCCATCTCTGTACAAAAGGTTGTAGGTCGTGCGGTCATCTCCCTTCTTCCAAACATTTGCCAGAAGGATATCTTTCCCGACAAAAGACTTTTCGTCTATTCGTGTAACCAGCATTTTACCATCCCTCCGAAAAACAATGATGTCATCAATATCCGCACAATCACAAACAAATTCATCTTTCTTCAGGCCGTACCCTATAAAGCCATCCTTATAATTGACATATAATTTAGCATTTTTTGCAACTACTTGCGTAGCCTGAATATTTTCAAAACCAGTGATCTGGGTTCTTCGTTCTCTGCCTGCTCCGTACTTTTTTAGCAAACCCTCAAAGTAATGAATAGCATAATCGGTAAGATTTTCAAGGTGGAATTTTGTCTCGGAAATGTCCTCTTCTAATTGGGTAATCAGTTCCTCTGCCTTGAATTCATTGTATCTGGAAATTCTTCTAATTTTAATTTCAGTGAGTTTGTGGATATCATCATCAGTGATATTTCTCTTCAATTCCAACAATTTGGTCTGCGGATTGGGATTCTCAGGGCAACTAATATATTTGTACATTCCGAGTTTTACCACCTCCAGGACTTCTTGCCAGCTCTCGCAATCTTCTATATCCCGATAAACTCTTTTTGAGATGAAAATTTTCTCAAGACTTGCGTGAAACCATTTATTCTCCAGGTCCTGGAGTCTAATTTCCAGCTCCCAACCAAGCAATTCTCGGGTTCGTTCCGCATCAATCTTTAAAATGTCATCTACTCCCAGAAACTGAGGCACCCCATTTACAATAATGCAGGCATTGGGCGATATAGAAACTTCGCAGTTTGAAAAGGCGTAAAGGGCATCAATGGTGACCTCAGGGGAAACTCCCGCTGCCAATTCAATCAAAATTTCAACATCCTTAGCTGTGTTGTCGACTATGCGTTTGATTTTTATAAGGCCCTTTTCTCCAGCTTTGACAATACTGTCAATTAGTGAGGAGGTCGTTACACCATATGGAATGTCAACAATAGCGAGGTGCTTTTTATCCACCTGCTCAATTTTAGCCCTTACCTTTACCTTTCCACCTCTTCTACCTTGTCGATAATCACTGACATCAATCAGGCCTCCAGTCAGGAAGTCAGGAAAAATTTCCACAGACTTACCCTTGAGAATGTCGATACAAGCGTGGATAAGTTCGATAAAGTTGTGAGGTAGAACTTTTGTGGAAAGGCCAACGGCAATCCCCTCTGTACCCATGGCAAGCAAAAGAGGAAATTTCGAAGGCAGTGCCACAGGCTCTTGATTCCTTCCATCATAAGTCAACTGCCATTCGGTAGTATCCTTATTGAACAAGACTTCCTTTGCAAAGGGGGTTAGTCTCGCCTCGATGTACCGAGATGCAGCCGCACTATCACCTGTCCTAATATCCCCCCAATTTCCCTGACAATCAATCAAGAGCTCTTTTTGGCCCAAAGTCACCAAAGCATCACCAATTGCAGCATCTCCATGCGGGTGATACTGCATACAATGGCCTATTAGGTTAGCGACCTTGTGATATCTTCCATCATCTTTTTCGAACATGCTGTAAAGTATCCTGCGTTGCACAGGCTTAAGACCATCTCTTACTTCAGGTACCGCTCTTTCAAGAATAACATAACTGGCGTAATCAATGAAGTACTTTTTGAACATACCCCTCAAAGGGCCTTCCTCCTCAAGGTCTATATCGTGGATCTCTACCGATTTATCTGACATTTGTTTATTTTCAGTTAGTATTTACTGCAGCTAACAGTCTACCCTCTTGCTATCTGCAAAAGCGGGATCAAAGATAACTGATTTGGACGAAATGGTCTCACATGGAAGTTTCAGAAAAAACCAGGAAGCATACACAATGCGCAAAGCGTTTTATTTATATCTTTATGCCCGAACAACAATAACAAAGGCATGGATTTAAGTATTCGCCTCGAACGTAGTGAAAGTGATTTTATAGAAGCGCTGGTCCGGAAGGAAAAATGGGCTCAAAAAATCGTTTATGAGGAGATGTATTCTGACTTGATGCTGCTCTGCTTGCGCTACTCAAGTAACAATCAGGATGCTTTGGATATACTGCACGACGGTTTCCTCAAAGTATTCAGAAACATCGGTAAGTACAAAGTCGGGACTTCATTTAAATCCTGGGTCAGGAGGATAATGATCAATACTTCCATCGACTATTACCGCAGGGAAAAGAGAAGGTGGACTGAAGAGCTCGGCAGTGCATTTCACCTTTCATCCGATGGTGAGAATGCACATGACAAGATGAATGCGCAGGAAATTCTAAGCGGTATTCAACAATTGAGTCCCGCCTACCGAATGGTTTTTAACCTATATGTGGTAGAGGGATATTCCCACAAGGAAATTTCTGATATCCTGGGAATAAATGAAAGTACCTCGAGATCAAATTTGGTAAAAGCGAGGTCCAAACTTAGAGAAATTTTGAGTGAAAGGGAATAAAACCAACCCATGAACAACAGAGAGTTTGACAATTGGATTAATGAAACTTTGAGCAATCTGGACAGGAGTGACTTCATCCCTGAATGGGAAAAATTTGAAGCCAAAGCCCAGCATCAGTTGTCAGATGAAGAGTTTGATCAATTGGTCCGACAAAAAATAATTCAACAAGCCCCCCCCTTTCGTCATTCTCATTGGATTGAATACCTATACAGGTCGGCATTTGTAAGGCTCTTTAAAGTAGACCTTCTTTACAACAAACTTTTTGAAGCTCTTTTAATCGGTCTGGCCCTGTTTTACCTGCTCCCGCAAAATCAGGAATTCCCTACTCAGATGGCCGAACCAGCACCACTGGATTATCTGCAAAAACAAAGATCGTCACTGTCCCTTGAAACCAACCAAATCGAACCACAATCAGGCATGGTGGCGCCTATGCCGACTGAGGCTTATAGAATGCCCTTAACCGAACCTGAGCATTATTTGGAATACACAATTTCTTTAAATAGAAATCCAGCCAATAGTTCTGAAACTCTATTGAAAAGGGAGGAGTTTCTTGAAATTGGATCAGACATAGAAATCCCAGGTTCTTACTTTAACAATTCTCCAACTGCAGCAAATCACTCGACCCAGTTATTGGCTAATTTACCCATAAAGCCTTTAGCTGGTTTAGATGTTTATCCATTAATACAGGCTGCAGAAATCAGAATGGCTTCCTTATCTGAGTCATCCGCAGCTTTCCTCCTTGCATCAAAATCTATCGATGCACTTGAAATAGATCGGTACATTTTTGGTGATGACCTTTTGACCATAGAGGCATTTGATTTTCCTGAGCAATCGAGTCTAAAATCCTACCAATGGGTCTTCAGTAGTTTTATTGCTGCAGATATCAACACCATACACACCCCCTTCGATGAAATTTACCAAAAGCGGGGATATGAACAATCTAAGTTTGGAATGGGAGGAGGATTAAGCGCTGGCTTGATGAAAAATGGTTGGATGCTTGAATTGGGCCTGCTTTTTTCTATGAAGCAATACAATCCACAAAGTGTTCTTGAGGTTTTTAGATTTAGGAATGAAACCGCAAAAGCAGTGAGACTAAACTCTATCGAATTAAATACCTTGAGTATTCCGTTGAGCATTAGGTATGATCTCGTCTCTGCTGGAAGATGGGTTCCTCATGTTAAATTAGGTATGGGGCTGAATATAGCAACCCACGCAAACTACGATAGAGAGGAATTTATTTTGGCTCTTAGAGCCCCTATCCCACCGGGAGCGAGTATCAATCCTTCTGAAGAACCCAAATTGGATGAAAAGAAATTTTCGGACGGTCTGTTCCAGGGTGGCAAATTCAGTGAAAATTCCTACTTGACAGCTAATGCCGGGTTGGGACTGGACTATTTATTTTCACAAAATTGGAGGCTTTTTCTCCATGGTGGATATCACTACAACTTTAAGGAGACCAAATTGGGGCCCAATAACGACCACATCAATACCTTTTCTCTCCAAATGGGGG
The DNA here is from genome assembly GCA_007695145.1 of Saprospirales bacterium. Classification (GTDB taxonomy): domain Bacteria; phylum Bacteroidota; class Bacteroidia; order Chitinophagales; family Saprospiraceae; genus PWJY01. The sequence continues at coordinate 15,170 of REEI01000121.1, forward strand.
TAAGATTTCTACCTGACTAGCATTAGTTAATTCTCTGATTATTCAAATTATCGCTACCACCTACCAGGGAGATTTCAAAAATCAATTCAATCGCTTTGAATTATGTGTGCATAAAAACTTGAGAGCTTCTCAGACATTTTAATCGGCAGGACATAGATAACCCACCCCCTAAATGGGATCTTTGTAAAATGGTTACTTGTACCACCGGGCTATTAAAGAATAATGATCAATTAGTCATAATTAACCAAACTTGAGACCAGTGCATGAGGGCCAAGTTTAAAAAGTAACCACCTATTTACAAACGTCCATTTGAGAATTATTTACTAAAGTTCTTCATCAGTTAA
>REEI01000124.1 GCA_007695145.1 Saprospirales bacterium
TGGTTATTTTTAATGAACATTTGCTGATTTTTTCAGTAAATGAAGGGAAAAAAGGCAGGGTTCCAATCCCTTCCTAAAAAGAAGGGACTCCAGCTTAGAAGTCCCTTCATCAATATATTCTAGTGCCGGAGGCAAATCCTTAAAGGGATCAATTCAATCAATCTATTTTGATAAATGGTAGCACCTCAGTATGATCCCGACTCATCACTCTTATGAAATAGTGGCCTGCCTTAAGTCCTCTGACATCCAGCGACTCAAAGTGAATACCTCTTTCTGCATGAATCAGCTCTCTGCTGACCATCTGACCTGTGGTATTGAATATCTGCAACTCAAGCTCAGTAGCATCCACTATATTCAACTCCAGTGAGAGTTGATCAAAGGTTGGAACAGGACTCAGATTGAGTGCGTTCCAGCTCTCTTGTTGATCGATATCATCAGCGGTTGTGAGTACTACACGCATAAGGCTTCCATCTACCGGATAAGCTTCTGCTTGCAGGCCTGCAGTGCGATCAATTGCTGCTGACTCAGCTATATGTGGAATATTTCCACTCAGTTGCAATCGGAAGAGCTCCTGACCGGCATCCACACTGACACCTTTTCCATTGTAGTAGTTGGTAAGAGCAGTAGCGCCGATTTGGTTGAAGTTGAGATCTGTCATTCCCACTAATTCAGGGGAAGGAATAAAGCTCTCAACAAGCACACCGGCCGGCAATTCCAATGCCAATTGGTAACCGTGAATGGAGCCACCTTCTGCAGCTGTGAAAATTAAGTCCGTAGTACCTTTTACATTTTCTCTGGTACTCATTTCCATTCGGAAGGGCTGATTGCTGATTCTGCTGCCATTGGTATTGACCACATCACCGGTTTTAATCGCCACAAAATTCTCCACTACCGGTGCTGTAATGGCCTGAATAGCCTTTACTTCCGGGAAGTTTTCTGCAAAGGGATTTTCGGGATTGTCAAACTCATAACTGGCGGGTATGAACCTCCAAACCGGTGCAGGGAAATCACTGGTCAAGCCAACAATAAGCGTCTGCAGTAAAACCAGGTCAAAAGTAGATACTACCCCATCATTGCTCGCATCAGAAGCTATGATCTCATAGGGAGATTCAAATGGCTCAATAGCTAGTATATGTCGCTGAATAGCGATCAAATCCAAAGTAGTCACCAATGCAGAGGGATCGTCCTCTTTTTCGGCGCCTATAATTACATTGTCATTGATGTCCATAAAAAACTCATAGAATCCGTTGGTGCCTGTGGTATAAGTAGCGTTTTCAGGTAGGGTCATTTCAAACACCACATCTGAAACAGGAGAGCCGAAAATATCGGAAACCACACCTGATACTTTTGTGCGCTCTGTGATATCAAACAGACCTCTGGGAGCAAGATTCAAGCCCGTATTGTTCTCTTGAATAACTCCTACTATAGAAACAGGAACTTCGGGGATGGGACTGCCGGTAATGTCGGAGTCACCAAATACATTTCTGAAAAAACCGGTAAATCCGGGAATACTTGGGTCGGTGATTACCGTTGTCCAGCCACCGGGTCCTATTTCTCCGGTAATGAGAAACTCGATATCATTAACTCGCACCAATCTGGACTGATCGTCGGCAGTCAGTTCATCTAAGGTCCTATATACCGGCTCAACAACATTCCCGGAGGAAACAGCAGGGCCGGGATCTAATGCAGCCACCAATTGAATTTGACCTTGAAATACTCCTAGTGTACCAACGATACCGGTCACATTATCTCCAATTTCATATTGGGTAGCTATGATTCCGGGGTTGAAAATGCCGCTTGGTGCATCATCTATCTGTATTCCAAATCCGGAGTCATCCTGAAAAAACTTGGTGTTTCGGAAGTTGGTACCGCCAATGAAAGTGGCCTCACTGGTCAAACGTAAGAGGGTTGAACCAGGAGCTTGATTCCTCAAAGTCTCAATGTCCGCAATATTGACCGGGAATACATAGTCAACCGAGGTAACTGCACTTTGTTCTTCCGTTACTGTATTGAAAGCCCTAACCCTAAGATTGACTGCTCCATTGCCATCTTCCACCAAAATACCTTCGCTGTCGTCGTATAGCGGGCTATCCGAATCCGGATCAGTGCCGTCCAGGGTATATCGGATATCAATAACCGGAGCGTAATTGCCAAAGTTAGTAATGAAAACCACCAAATCCTCAAAATAGGTATCTGCCTGTTCACTGAGTACCGGTTGTGCCAATGGGGGCGCCTCCAATGCAGTCACACTCACATCTGAAATGCCAATTTGCTTACTGGAACCGCCCGCATTAAAGCCTCTGTCAGAGGACCATTCAATTACCACGTTTTCTCCTTCAGGAATAAAAATACCACCTATTGTAGCAGTCTTTTCTTCATCCTCACCTCCGTCGGTACTATAAAAAAGTTCAGGGATAACCACTCCATTTACTCTGACTGTCCATTCAGGAGACCTTCCTTCACTTACCCTCTCCACCTTTCCGGTGTACTCGACTTCCAATTGCTCGATAGGGCCTCCGGTCTCATTAATCAGGGTAACAGAGGCCGTAAAAGTACCAGTACCACCTGTATGCTGAAATCCAAGCACATTGTCGTTACCTCTAAGTCCGGCTGCTGTTCCTGCTCCCCAGTTTCCGCTGTAACTGCTATTGGACACATTCCAGCCTGCAGGTAGAGTTTCAATACTCATGAAACCAGAAAAATCCTGCTCGTAGGGGCTACCTATGGCAACCAGGGCAGGAGGACTTTCCGGAGCAATAAGGGACAGCCCTCCAACTCTCCAGGTAGCGCATTCGCCGGTGGTATATATGTATTTAAACGCAATAAAAACAGTATCTTCGATGCCCTGAAGAATATCATAATCTCCAAAGGTCTGTTCTACATTGTTCGCGGCAAAATCATCTGAACTGATAGCTGTAATTAGTGTCCAGGTGGCTTCATTGGGATCTCCAAGACCGGAATAATTAATGGAATAAAGGACTTCCAGATCATTGTCTCCGGCAAAACCTCTCGCCACATCAAATGATAAAAGCTCATTTTCGGTTTCTGTTAAATCAAATCCGGGGCTTACCAACCAATTTTCGTTGACCTGACAGCCGCCTGAAAAGGCACTCATGGAAACCTGGTTGAAACTACCATTGTAAGACCATTCCTGATCACCAACTAAATTGCGATCTTTCCAGCCAGTGTTAAAAGGATTGGAGGAAAAATTGTCTATGTAGGGAAGATCGAGAATGGTAACCTCCTCTGCAGGAGGTTCAGGCTCTTCTCCCTCGCCCGATAGTACCAAATCCCTGAAGCGCTTCTGTGATGGACTATTGGTTCTTACGAATCTAATCCTTACGTTCTCTCCACTTACCGTAATGGCAGTCGGACCGGAAGTCATATAAGTGGAACTGGTAGGAGTGGGAGAATCAAATTCCTGAGCAGTCCAGGTGGCTCCGCCGTCATTGGAAACCTGCACTGTGATTGGCCCGTCAGCACCGCCTCCAAATTTGGCTACATCGAAAGTTAGTTCAACGTTCTCATAAACACTGAGATCGAGCACAGGCGAAGTTAGTACGGAACCAGTGCTTAGGAAATTTGCATATCCTCCCGCAGCAGTGGCAAAATTAATATCTTCAGCTGTCCAACCGGCAGGTAAAGAACCGTCCCGGAAAGATTCATCCAAAATGTTCACTACCTGACTGTGCAACTGGAAGCTCAAAGCAAAAAACAATGCGGAAAAAGTCAACATTCTGATGATGCTTCTTCCTTTCTGAAAAATTGGTTGTTTGCTGTAAATTTTGTTCATATTTAAATTAATTTAGATTTGTAAGTGCTAAAAGTCAATGGAAACCCATCAATTTCAATTCTTAAAAGTTTAAGGATTTTTATATCTGTTTTGTTATTAAATTGATCCTTCGGACTTTGACTGTACAGGTTTTTTAACTTCAGGGCAAATATATCACAAAGACCTAAATTTCAATAGGTTTTCAGTTGTTAAGTTTATGTAAGTTATTCCTGCATTATAGATAGAGAACATTGAGGCAGGGGTATATTGCCTAAAATTACTGGACGATGGTAATGGGCAATAGAAAGCGCCTATTCTTTCTCTTCAAGCCAATCATGCAGCTCTCTAGCAATCAGCTCAGCATTGTGGGCTGAATATCCAAAAGTGCCTGCGATTAAGGACGATCTCAGTTGAAGGATTTTCAGGACTTTATCTGGTGCAAACACTTTGGCGAGTTCACTTTTCAGATTTTCATCTTCCCATTCTGACATAGGCAGCTCAATCATAGAAGAAATGTAACCATCAAGAGCATTCAGCAGGGCACCGCAATGTTCTTTGGGGGCATCGTACTTCCGATTGGAAATTTCCTCCATACTTCTCTTCAATCGATTGACGGCATCTATAGAATCCTCGGTTTTATTTCTCCTTTTGAAAAATAGAAATAGGAGAAATGCTGTAGCCATCAGAGAAATTCCTATCCAGCTCAGGGGATGCCTGAATAGGTTTATTTCCACCTGATCAGTGACAGAGGTGACCTCAGTTTCATCTGAACTTATTCCAAAATCCGAAGGTTCTCCGGGTTCAACAGTTGCAAATACCGGTCTTCCATCTCTTCGGTAAAAGCTGTCCTGAACGGGGTCGTAAGCGATGAGATAGGGGGAAATGCTGTGCTCACCCACACTATCTGCCCTGAACAATACTTGCCATTCTCGAGTGGTTCTCAGCCTTCCATCGAGTTCAATCACATCTTCGCGATTGAGCCTGATATCACTCAAATGAAGCCCTCCTGAAATATCAAAGCCGGGGGGTGACATGGTGACCGGGTCTCCATCTCCCCTAATAATAACATTCATCGACATCAACTCTCCTGACTGCAATTGATTGTTGCCATTGGCTGTTACCAGTTCAAATTTTCCTATGTGCCCTGTGAAGTTCTCCGGTGTATTAGGGGGTTGATTAAAAACCCAAAAGGCAGGAACTTCCACCGATCGGTAGTGAACTTCTCCTCCCAGCCGGAAAAACCCTCTCCACCTGGGATTCTGATCCTCTTCAACAATGCGCAAATCAAAGACCTGGCCTCCAAATTCCCCGGCGCGCTGTGGAAAGAGTATGTACCGCCTCAGCACCCTTTTATTGAACAACTCTCCATTCACAGTGTCACGAGTAGTTTGAAAGTTTCTTAAATTGGTCAGTCTGCGACTATGGAGGGCGGGAAATGAGGGCTCGTTCAAAACTGCAAAGTCAGTAATCCTCTTCCGTGTGTAGAGTTCAAGATCGAGGGTGATCTGCTGTCCGAGATAGCAAGTATCACAACTCAGTCTGGCTTTTAATAAAAATTCAGGGCTGTCTTTATCCCGATCGGAGGCTTTCAGTACCATGATGTCCACCTCATTGGATTTGAGAATAAGGCCCCCTGAAAACAATCTGGCCGGCTGCAGCCGAAAGTTTCCCTCCTCAGTAGCTCTTACCCGGTAAGTGTAACTCGTTCTTCTCTCAGTTTGACCATTGACCACCGAGGTGCGAAATGAGCGAGCGGGACCTGAAATGATTTGGAAGAGACCTAGGTCGGGCAGCTCCAGTTCTCCCCAGTTGCCATTGACCAGTGAAAATTCTAAATCCAAAATCTCTCCCACATACACTGCCTCGGGATTGGCAGATGCAGTAAATGAGGTCTGCGTTTGAATGGAATGCAGACCGATTTTCAAAAAAATAAACCAGAAAAAAAATACCCTCAATAACACCTCAAAGATGATTTTTTACTTGCTTGTTTACTCTCAGCCACTCTATACTCCCTCAACTTAAGGCTGAATACTTCCTCAACCCAACAAAAGAGGAGTCATTTGGTAGTGACCCTATTATCACTACAATTGGATCGTTCTTCTGGGGCGATCGGACTGCTTTTTCTCTTCCTCTTGTGGAACACTTTCTCTGGGTTGAATATGTCTCAACTGGTGAGGATTTTCAATAATTCCATCGGGATTGGGCATGACAAAAATCTCCACAGGAGGAGTTTCTAAGTATTTTCCATCCACTTCTATGGCAGCGGCTTGTACATAGAATATGCCTTCCTCTCTAGGTTGAAGAAAATAAGTGTAAGTAGCGCTTTGAGAAACTCTCCCATTGACCATCGAAAAACTCGAGGATTGATTGGGGCCTCCCACAATTTCAAAGTCCGTAAAGTCCGGAGGGCTGAAACTTGGTCGCGCATTCTCTACCGTGAATTTCACCTCGAAGTAGTTGCCCATGAGAACCGTATCTGTGCTCACCTCCACCTTGAAGACCACTTCACTTGCATGGACAAACGAAACTCCCATCAAGAAACAAATACCTAACAACCAATTTCTCATAAGATTACTTTTTGACCATTAAACGCATAAATAACGCAGGATTATTTGCCGAGGTTTTATTGGCGAAAATTTTTTACCGTCACTTCAAACCGTGAACCAATCCACTCATTCCTTGTGCTGGGATCAGAATTGACAAATTCACTCATTCAGAAATTGGAGAATCACTGATTAAGCCATTCCAATGCAGCTTCGATAATAGAATCCACACCTTCTGCCAAATCTTCTGCTCCCATATCAACAGCAATATCCGGAGGAATGCCAAATTCCAAATGTTCACCTGAGGGTGTAATGGTCTGTGTAGCTGAAAAGCGATAGATCCAGCCATTGGCCAATTCACCGTAGAGGGGAGTTCCACCGCCGCCCCCGGTATGATCTCCAATTATGGCAGTATTGGGTAATAAACTCACCATTTGAGTAAAGAAATTGGCTGCACTATAAACCCTTCTGTTTGTTAACAGGGCCACTTTAAGTTCTCCCCGGTCATATTCATCAGCCCTTACTTCCAGGTTGCGCCATTGTGAAAATTCATTTCTTCCCGGACCTGTTTTGATGCGTTCCAGGGCGTATACATAATCTTCATTGGCCAACCATCCTGCCAGTTTCCTGGCCATTGCCAGTTGCCCTCCACCATTGTTTCTTACATCCAGGATCAGACCCTTTGAGTTGCTTACCAAAGCACTCAATTCAGTTAGGTTTTCGTCCCTAATTTCACGGGTGAAGGAATTGTAGTACACATAGACTATATCCCCTTGAAGTAAGCTGATTTGCAATGGTCCTGCCTGCCGGTAATCCCTGCCTAAGTAATTGCGGTTTACCACATTCGCATCAAAATTGGTTGGATAATCGAGATGCCAGTCCCAATAGCGACTGCGGTCAAAGGGTGACTCCAGATTGGCATGGCCATCCTCCAGTATATCGAGCATGGAAGCGAGAAAATCAAAGAATTGTCGATCGTCCATGGTCGAATTCACCACAGGCCTCAAGACAACCCTTATAGAGTCCCAATTGATCTGCTTTACATCCAGGTAACTGTACCGATCGTTGATGTCTTGCCAGAGGTGAAGAAACATTCCACTGCGGTCCATTTCTTTAGGGTCGCTTTTCAACAGCGCTTTTTCACAGGAGATCAATAGCATTGATGAACTAAACATCAACAGATAGAGGGTAATTTTTTTAAGGCATTTCATATTGGCATCATAAAGGTCAACAATAAAATTCCACGACTGCTCTCAGAGCGGTGGCGATTGGTTAATACTTTTCGGTCATATCGGTAACTGAGGGAAAAGGTGGTGCCGGTATCCAGTTTATAGGTCACCTCCGGCCAAAACCCCCAGTCCGATTGATTAAAGGGTTCAAAAAACTTGAATGATCGAAATAAGGCATCCAATCCATTTTTATCTTCCTCTTCATAAGCAGTGGGAGATCCCAGTATGTAACCTGATTGCAGAAAAAAACCGATGAAATGCCAGTGGGCAATTATACTGAATTCCAGTCCCGGTAAAAGATCGAGAAAATCCAGCGAATAGTTTACGGCCAGACCAAAGTTGGTGTGATAGTCAAATCTGGGTCTGAAATTAACTGCCTCATCAAAGTCCCTCATATGAAGTACATTCCTGCCGGACCAACCGACTTTAATACCTTCGGGCAAGGAGTATATACGGTACAATTCCAGGGTGTAAATCTCTCCGGAAAAAACTGTCATTCCATTGGCCCTCCTGTTTTGCAATCGCCCGGATGCAAGGTTCATCCAAAATAAGCGGTGCCTCTCTTCATTTCTAATCCTTAATCCAAATCCAAGTGATGGTATTGATCCACTGTAAATCAAGGGCGAAAAAGCGCGATCTCTCAAGGCAGTCCGGTAGGTGCCTCCTATCACCATCAAATGCCGTTCAGTGGTATGGGTATCTTTCTTATGAATGGTGTCCTCAGCCACTTCATTTTGACTACACAGTTTTTCACCGGCAATTGAAAGGGAGAAAATTAGAACCATCAAAGGGATCCTGAGTAATTTCAGTTGGAGGAGCCTATTCCTGCACAAACAGGAATATTTAAAGGTGTCTGACATGGGTTCAACATTTTGTTCGTGCAAATTTAATAAAAAACATTTAATAAAGGGAGTATTTTAACACTTAAAAGATCAAAGGCAGCGGCCAAAGAACTATTTTTGCGCCCCCGTTGTACTCACTTGTAGTAGCCGGGTTATTTTTAATTGAAAACCAGATTTTTATGTCCTTTTCGTCCAAACACAGGCGATTGAGTAGAAGGGAGCGCTACAACCGGGATGCGCGCAGATTTAAAGTAATTGTCTTGTTTGCTTTTTTGGGCCTATTGGTATATGGTTTCATGAGAAGGGATGAGCTGTCCTTCTACATTAAGACCATGTTCTATTGATATCAACATCATTTTATAGCGAGCAATTCCCTAAGTTTTCCTCTCTCCAGCAACAATAGCAGGCCGATAAAAGCAATGATCATCCCCATTCTGATGCCTTCGTAAGTCCAACCACTCATTTGGCTTGCCACCCAATGCCCGTGCACAAAATAAAGCAGCAGAGCAATGAATGAGTAGCCTGCAAGGGCCTTCCACTCATAGGGCAGTCTGTAGTGATTTTTACCGATAAAATAGGAGGCAGTGGCCATCAGCCCGTAACAGATAAAGGTTGCCCAGGCAGAGCCCATGAACCCAAAGACAGGTATCCACCATATATTCAATACGATAGTAATTGCAGCCCCACCCAATCCAATCCACGTGGCCATCAGCGTTTTGTCGGTGAGTTTGTACCAAACCGACAAATTGTAATAGAGTCCGAGAAACAAATTGGCAAATAGCAAAATGGGAACAACCTCCAGCCCTTCGCGATATCCCTCTCTTCTGAGCAATAATGAAAATACGTCCAGGTAGAGGGTTATGACCAAAAAGGCGAACAGACCAACAATGACAAAATACTTTCCTATAGCCGCATAGAGCTCAGGAGCTTTGGTGTTTTTGGCATTTTGAAAAAAGAAGGGTTCGGCGGCATACCTAAATGCCTGCGTGAATAAAGTCATGAATATGGCCAGCTTGTAGCAAGCGGCATAAATACCCAATTGGCGCTCATTTTCCTCAAGAGAATAAGGGAGCAAATGTTTGAGTAACACCCGGTCCAACATTTCATTGGTAATTCCCGCAAGTCCGGCTATGATGAGAGGAGAGGAATACAAAAGCATTTTTTTCCAAAGCAATTGATCAATTCCAAAACTGAAGTCCCTCACAAGGGGTGACAATAGCAGAAAGGCAGTTCCACTGGCGATAAGATTTGCCACAAAGACATAGCCTATTCCGTAGTCCGGATTGTACCATGGTTCTATCATGCCATAGAGCCAACCGGGATCATCTGAGCTGATTACAGCGGGGCAGAGGAGCAGGAAAAAGAGGTTCAGTCCTATATTCACCCCTATATTGGCCAGTTTAATGGAGGCAAATCTCCAGGCTCGACCCTCCATCCGCAGTCGCGCATAGGGAATTTCGCTGAGCACATCCATCGCCCAGATGCCAATAAGCAAATACAATAGGGGTTGGTGCTCCTCGCGCAGCTTGATCCATTCTGAAAAGGGACCGGCCAGAAGAAAAAATGCCAACGAGAATAATAGAGTGGATATCAGTATGGAACTCAGAGCAGTATCGTAGGTGTCCTTTCGCTTTTCTTTTTCAGAGCCAAACCTGAAATAAGCTGTCTCCATTCGGTACAGCAAAATAATCATCACAAAGGCCGTGTAGGCATACAATTCCGAAATAATGCCGTATTCACCCTCTGCAAACACAGCGGTGTACAGCGGCACCAGGAGGTAGTTGAGCACTTTGCCCAGAATTGACGACAAGCCGTAAACAGCAGTGTCTCCCGCCAGTTTTTTTACCAGTGACATTTACTTGGCTCTGATTGAAACACAAATGTAGTGTTTATTGGCTATAAGCAGATTGGCAAATGGATTTGGTTCTCAAAAGGCAGCCGAAAGACCAAGGGATCGAGCCCAAAAGCGAGTGAAGTAAAAGGGGGATTATCTCAATGCATCAATGCGTGCGGCAATTTGACCTGCCTTCATAAATCCCCTGCTCACTACCTGAAGGTCTCTGCCATTGTAGTAAACCAGGGTGGGAAAGCCGGTAGCCCCGAGATTGGCTGCCAGGGTGAATTCAACCTCTGCTTTTCGCTTCATCTCCGGGTCTCTGCATTTTCTGAGAAACTCGTTGCGATCGAGGCCGTAGTTTACAGCATAAGAGGCATAGGATTCAAAGCTGGTAGTGGGAAGCCCATCCACATATATGGCGCGGTGAAGGTCAGCTGCAAAATCGAGCGCGTACTCAGGGGCCAACTCCTTCATTACTACCAGGGCAATAGAGGGTTCTAAGGATGAGAAAATTTGGCTGCCGTCCTTAAACAAGTGATCGAGAAAGGCCTGACCAAACTCGACTCCCGTAGCTTCTTCCACCGTTTTGTAGGCCTCTTTGATATAGGCAGAAGTCTCCCCTATGGGACCTACCCGGTCTCCGGTGACCATGCCGCCGGAAAGCACCCTGATTTCCATCTGATCGCCATAGCGCTCAGCTACTTTGGCCATCTCGTCACTAAAGCCAAAACACCAGCCACAAAGAGGGTCAAAAATATAGTACAATCGCTCTTCCTGTGATAAGGCTGAGTTACCCAAACCAAAAACAAGTATTAAGCTGAATAGTGCAGATTTGCCCATAAATTTTCTCAAGTAAACGAGGAATGATGAAATATTATTGGAAATTCAAAAAGGGAATGGACCAATAACCTTCCCGGTCGAAGCAAAGCCCCGATTGCGGTGTATTAAGAAAGCAGGCAAAGAAAGGTTCTTGAAGCTAAGAAAAGACAGCAATCACCTTTGACTTAACCGCCTAAACAGAGGTGACAAGACATGTATGGGGGAAGTCAGTTCTATGATTATCTTTGCCCTAAAGACGCTGTTGCAGAATATGACTAAAAAAGGGTTGAGTAGGTGGATATTTGGTGTGGTTATGGGGCTGATTACCCTATTTCTCATTTGGCCGGGTTATTTGCTTTTCAGCGCAGCAGAGCCTTTGATTTTGGGCTTCCCTCTGTCTTTTGCATGGGTGATATTTTGCACCCTCCTTGGATTTGTGGCCTTACTAGGGCTCTATTTATCTGATCGGGGAGAAACAAAGGATCTGTAATGGAAACGGGTACAATCATACTGCTTATCGTTGGATTGTACCTGCTGGTATCCCTATTGACGGGAATCATACCCTCTTTGCGTATTTCGAAAAGTGTGAGTGGATATGTGGCCGGAGACCGGAGTATGAATGTCTTCATCATGTATTTTGTCCTGGGTGCCTCCATATTTTCCTCATTCGCATTTTTGGGAGGACCTGGTTGGGCCTACAGTCGTGGAGCTGCGGCTTTTTACATCATCTCTTATGGTGTTATCGGCATAGTTCCCCTCTATTTTTTTGGTCCGCGAGCCTGGAAGCTCGGAAAAAAATACGGCTACGTGACCCAGGCGGAATTACTGGCTGATCGCTTCAACAGCAAGTTCCTCTCCGTTATGTTGGCTGTGCTCAGTGTGGCAGCCTTTATTCCTTACCTCACCTTGCAGATGATTGGAGCAGGTTATGTACTGAATGTAATCAGCGAAGGATGGATTCCCTTTTGGATGGGTGCGGGTTTCACCTATCTCGTAGTGCTGATTTATGTATATTTCAGCGGGGTCATGGGGGTAGGTTGGTCCAACGCCTTTCAGGGAATGTTTATGCTGGTAATGGCCTGGACACTCGGAATTTATCTGCCCAATGTTCTCCATGGAGGCATAGGAGAAATGTTTCAAAAGATAATAGATTCCGGAAAGGCTGATATGTTATCAGCTCCGGGCTTAAACGCAGCCGGTGAAGCATGGAGTTGGTCGGCATACAGTTCTGCGGTCCTGATTTCTGCCATTGGATTCTCCGTATGGCCTCATTTTTTTATGAGGGCCTATGCTGCAAAATCAGAAAGTAGCTTTAAACTAAGTGTGGTCCTTTATCCGACCTTTTTGTTGTTTCTAGTGCCTATTTTACTGATCGGTTTTTCAGCCATACTGGCTTTTCCGGAGGTGGATCAGGCCGACTCAATACTTCCCCACGTATTGATGCAACTGGAGCTTCCGGCCATTGTGATCGGTTTGTTCTGTGCGGGCGCACTGGCAGCCTCCATGTCTTCGGGTGATGCTATTTTGCATTCCGCGGGTTCCATTTGGGTAAGGGACGGTATTAAACCATTTTTTGGGAAAAAACTCAGTGATTCTGCAGAGCGGAGTCTTATTCAAATATCAGTTTTGATTATTGGGTTGATCGCCTATTTGTTTGCAGTAGTGATAGATTACTCCATAGTCGCACTGCTTTTGGCAGCCTACGGAGGAGTGGCGCAGATTTTCCCGGTGGTTTTTGCTATGTTTTACTGGAAAAGAGCGACCAAAGCCGGAGCACTGGCCGGACTTTTTGGCGGAATTATCACGAATACCTTCTTCCTGATTTATCCCGAACTCAAACCCCTCGACATGCACGAGGGTATCTACGGTTTAATGGCCAACTTAATCCTTCTCATAACAGTGAGCTTTATCACTCCGCCTGACCCGGCAGAAAATGTGAAAAAATTCAGCTGCTAACCCATAGGGGAGGAATGATAAATGCAAGTACACAGGGCAGTCTGCTCACATAATTTTACAGCCCGACTTTTGATAGGATTGTGTATATTCCCAAAAAGTCGTTTCTTTGCATTCCAAATATCATGTATTATGGCCAATATAGAAAATTATGGTGGAAAGGGAAGAGCATTGATGTGGATTCTTATATTCCTTATTTTGTTCGTCGCCCTGGTTATTTATATATATCGTCTGAACTTTGTTCTTTCGTGGTAAAAAAAGGTGCAAAATTTTTCCCTACATTGTTTGGTGAAAAACATAATGCGGCTTAATTTTGCGTCGCATTTGGAAAAAGCCTCCTTAGCTCAGCTGGTTAGAGCGGCGGACTGTTAATCCGTAGGTCCAAGGTTCAAGTCCTTGAGGGGGCGCAAAAAGCCATCCGGAATTTTCCGGGTGGCTTTTTTTGTGGAGGATGATCCGACATCCCATTTATGCCCGAATTTAAACAACTCAAGTTTAGCATTTCTTAATGAATGAGTTTTAGTTTGCCTTAGGAGGCAGTTTATCGAATCCTATAAGCAAGAAAAGGGATTTGTTTCCCTTAATTTTCTGAAACCAAATACATCCAATCAGCGCCACGGTTCGCGGCCTTCCACCTTTTTATCCCGGCCTTTAAGGATCTGGCGTTGAGAAAAATGAATTCCTCAAGGTCAAAAAATTTGGTAGTGTCTGAAGGCGATAACAGTTCGACTACCCTTCAAAAATAGGTGCAAAGAAAAGCTTGCCATTTACTTTACAGCCTTGATTTTTTTTACATTTTGTACTTGTGCTGAGTGTTTATCGAAGCACTTGTGCTGAGCCTGTCGCAGCATCAAGACAAAAAGTAAAGGAGAAGCTTTAGTAAACAAGTTGGATCTGTTGCAGGTAAATTCAGTTGCGCATATTCAGCAACCAACAATTCCTCACAACACCTGCGCTTTCATGAGGCCCCTATGGTGAATTCTATTTCAGGGCACTCCCAGTTGGACTAAGTTTAGGAAAAAGCCAATTTGCCCCACATTTCGATGGAACGGAATGGTCGATTGATGTCTCAATCATTGTAAGGATCAAAATCGTCATCTCCTGCCATTGCAACTCCTATTGGTTTCAATCGATGTAGAATCTTGATAGTGTCCCCCTGATGGTTGAGTACCTCTTCCAATGGTTTGTAGCATTCCGGGCTTTCGTCTGCGCCTCCTCCTCTGAGTTCAATGCCCAACTGGGCCGCTTTTTCCAGAGTTTTGCGGAAATCAACCACACCCGGGGATATGGTCTTCAATCTCTTTCGCCCGTCCTTACCTCTGCTCCATTTGACCTTGCCCCTTGCCTTGCGTCTGGACATCACCCTTCCTGCCCCGTGAACAGTAGAGTACAATCCCTCACGGCTATCCGCAGAATCCGTCCCCTCTATGATGACCGAATAATCGAACATATTGGAACCAATAAATCCAAGTTGCCCCGGGAAAGCAGGTGTACAACCTTTGCGAACCACCCAGTAATCACGTCCAAAATGCTCTTCCTTCCAGGCAAAATTGTGGTGGTTGTGCACTTCGAAATTGGGCCTTGTCCCTAGAATTTCACAGACAATTTCCACCACGATATCTCTACCGGCATATGCGTATTCTCCTGCCAGCTCGATGGCCTGGATATAGTCAGTTCCTCTCTCACTGTCGATAGCAAACATTATAGGATCGCTGTCCATGTTGGTATTTTTAGGTCGGTCTCCAAATTCCAATCCCTGAGCGAGAGCAATAAATCCGGTAGTAATTCGGTGCCCAAAGCCCCTGGAACCAAAATGCACTCCAATCCATAAGTATCCTTCTTCATCTTCAAAGAGATCGACAAAGTGGTTTCCAGCACCGACCGTTCCCAACTGAGCACGGGCGGTTTCAAAAAGTGAGGACTTTAAACTGCCGGGCATCTTGATGGAAAGCGAAGACAATTTTTCCAAAACCGCATGCTCTGCCCTCACGGGATTAGGCTTGCCAATTCCAAAACCTATTCTACGCACAATTTCATCCATTACACCAGCCACATCAACATCACCAGCCTTCAGTGGAGTCCTCACCGCCTTATTGCCACAGGCAATATCAAAACCCACTCCACTGAGGGAGATGTGATCAGGATAAGCCACTGCTCCACCTATGGGATGGCCATATCCATAATGTGCGTCAGCCGTAAGTACTCCAATACTGTCCTCAGTCAGGCAGTTTTTTATTTGCTCGACGCTCTGATCATCGATAATCTCGCGTCCAAATATTTTGAGTTTGTATTCCATTTTTTCTAAAGCAACGTCCGCTGCAAAATTCAACATACTGAATGGTGGAAATAGTATTTTTAACGACCGGGAATTGTGGTAGGGAGCCATTTTTTAGCCAAATACTTGACAGCCTTGATTTTTTTGTTACTTTT
>REEI01000126.1 GCA_007695145.1 Saprospirales bacterium
TATTAGACGAAGCCCGAAGTCACCAATCCATAGATACCTACGCCAAAATGCTATTTCTTCAGGAAGAGAATAAGAAGTATAACGCAGCAAAAGAGTTCATGTGGATTAATAAGTGACATTAGACTAACATAAGCTAAACTCAAAATGGAAATGATGATGTAAATCTTGCTGAGTAAAATCGTGGTTTTCTGTTGTTTCATTTATTTTTTGATTTTTTTTGGAATACACAAAGATGGTGCTATCTATTCTTTAAAACCTTGATTGAAATCAAGACTTTTTTAGTCGCGATAAGGTCTCGGGGCTCATCCTCAAATAGTTAGCAATGTGTTTTTTTGGGATTTCCTGAAATAGCTGAGGACTTCTATTCATTACTCTTTGGTATCTTTTTTGAGGTGAATCAGTCAATAGATCTATTTCTCTTTCGACTTGTTCAACAGCCGGATTTTCCAGCACTTTTTGCCAAAAAACTCTATTGGAATCAGTGATTAAAAAAGCCTCAATTTGTTGACGGGAGATAATTTTTACCACAGACTTTTTGAGGGCCTGAATGAATAAGTCCGAAGGTTGACCCGTAAAAAATGAATCGAGGGAAGCAATTATATTTTTTTGATATCCAAACCTCAGAGTTTGCTCAATGCCCTCATTTAAGTAAAAGACCCTGATGCTACCGCTTACAACATAGTAAACATTGGTATCAACGGTCCCACCGACCTTTAGAAATTCATTGCGTTTATAAGTGGTGCTTTTTTCAGCAAGATCAATTAATTCCTTCATTAAGCTTTCGAAACTCTTAGTTGTTGTTGGTTTAACTAAAACACTCCTTAAAGGTAGGAAATTCTACTTTGGTCGAACACATGGTGCATATTATTTCCATTTGCGACGATTATTCAGAACCTGATATTTAATCAAATAAAGAGCTTTATCGAATACTATAACTGTACCCCAGCTGACCCATTATCTCGGTATAGCTTTCAAATGCCTTGCTGTTCGATACGAGTATATTGGTGTTTAGTCGCAGAGAGTGCCGCTCTTTAAAGCGATAGTTCAACCCTAAATTTCCATTGATGAGGCTTCCATCGCTATTGCCATCTACCGCAGATAGATTAAATTGGGCATTGGCCGTGAAATTAAGATTTTCAGAAAAAATATTCCTTCCGGCGCCCAGTGTGGCTCCCATTTGGATGTTTTCTATGAATGCAGAATTGAGAACTGTGTGATTCAATCCTGCATTGATGCTCCATCCTGCACTTCGATTCATTGAATATCCCAGTGTAACAACCCGGGTATTCATGTTCCCAAATTCTCTGGTTACGGGATTCAGGTCATCCACCTCCTGGAACATAAAAACTGCATTGATTTGATGGGACAAAGAGGTGTCGACTATAATACTGTAAAAAGGCACAGCTGTATAAGAGCGGTTTATTTGCTTGATGAGCACTTCATCATCCAGCAATATAGCTTCCGGTTTTTGGCTGAAATTAAAGTTGGAGTAACTTAGATTGATTCCATAATGATACTCTGGCATTATGGTGGCATTCAGACTGCTGATCAGGCTGGAAGTGGTTTCAGAGCGGTTGCCGGTCAGGTTGTTTCTTTGATTTCCCAACATGGCGCTGAATATTAGTTTATTTTTAAAAACCGAGCCAGATAGGGTTCCGGTGAAATTTTCCATATCGTTTACAAAATTGTATATCCCCATTGAAAAATAATCGGGCATGATTCGCTCCCAACTTCCGTTGAAATAGAGCTTGCCAATCGGAAATCCTAAACTTGTTTTACCGGCCCATTTGAAAGTAGTGCTGGTCTTGATATCATAAACTGAGTTGTCTTCTACCACTTCGCTTGTTTGGTCTCTTGTAAAAAGGCTGCCACCGGCATCCAGTTTCCAAAGGATTCTATTAAAAAATGTGAGTTTAGCACTCAAACCCATAACAAGATTTTCTTCCGGGGCCAATCTGCCGGTTTTCCCCGGCAAGCTGTTCTGAAAAATGGAATCCTGCCAGCCGGGTAAGCTATTGGGGTCGTCTTCAGCATGAAGAACCATAAGGTCAATACTATTTTTTCCTACTCCATACCCTATTCTTGCGCCCCTGGCAGTTCTTTTGAATTGTGGAATAATAAATTCATTGCCGGAGCGCGCATCCACCAGGACTCTGTCGCGGAGCTGTCCAGACATTGTGGAAAAGCGCCAATTTCCGGGAGTTAAATCGCAGCCTATTCCCCAAAATGTATGCCCGGCGAGGGTGTAGGGATTGAAATACATATTTCTGTGTCCGAGGTGGACTTGTATCCATTTATACTTTGGTGAAATGCCCAGCTGAAAATGAGGTTTGTCCAGATCGAGGCCAAATTGATTGTAGGAAATTCGAATGGGCAAGTCAAAAGTCTCGTAGAAACTGAGGTTGAAATTGGCATAAAAACCATAGTGTGTGGGATTCATTCTGCGGTTGATTCCATTTATAGAATAAGTGGTAAACTGTGTTCCAATATTTCCGCTGAAAGCCATCGGTTTTGCCTCCTTTAGGTTTTCAAGGTCCTGAGAAAAACCAAGTTGGATTCCTGTGAATAAAAAGATGGACGATAGTAAAAAAATGGACCTCTTTTTCAGAAACCAATTTCCGGTTTTTTTTTGAATTGACGCACGAATAAAGACTGACATTACATGGTACATTAAAATGAATTAACTTATTGATTTAGGGTCACTGTGTAGGCGGGACTCCAGTCTGATTCCAGACCACCACCTGAAATAGCCTTAAGGTGATAGTGCCATCCCTGTGCAAAACTCGTTGGTCCCACATCTTTGAAAGACCTTAGATTGCCACTGAAAGTACCAACAACTTCCACCTCTTCACTATCCAGAGATTTTCGGTAGATCATGAACCTCACATCCTCAAAATTGGGATATTCCCACGCTATCAAAATGGCATTTTCTTCCTCAAGTGAAGTCAACTGAATGTTTTCTATGGGTGGTAGCTTTTCATATGAAATGGATGTGATATTTCTTAGAAAGACGGTATCTGAAGCGTTCCCGGCTGTATCTAATGCCATTAATGCAAAATTTCTGCTTTCACCGGCAGGTATAGAGACACGTAGGTCTTCTGCGGTCTCGTAAAAATCTCTGTATAGCTCCCAGCCATTGCCTTTGTCAGTGAGCAACCTATGGAAAAAGACATCGGAGGAAGAACTGCTGTACCAGTTTAATATCAAATCATTCTCATCCATCCGCCAGGGAGCCCATCGAGGTGCACTGGGCGCTACTAAATCGGGAAGAGCCAGACGATAAGGAACGGCGTATTCGGAAATATTGTAATGGAGGTCGGTTGCGATAACCGAGTACTCTATGGATCGCTCAAGGGAGCTGAGATCAATGGTATCTATCCAGTAGTTCTGCGAAATAGGTCTTTGGGTCATTTGATACCATACTTTGTTTTCATCGGTACGGCTAAAAACCCTGTATCCCTGGAGGTCAATTTCAGTATTGTGGTCCCAATGAATATGCACTATTCCATTGGAATCTATTATTGCATTGAGATTTACCGGAGCGGCAGGAGGAATGGAATCCACCCAAATGGCAGCATAAACACTACCCGGACTTTCATTGAAAGCGGTGTCAATAGCATAAATTCGGTAGTAATTGGTGAGAATGGGTGCGGGATTTTCATCTATGAAAATTCTGTCTTCTATTGGCAAATATCCCTCGTGCAAAGGTGCAAAAGGTCCTGAGGCATTGATACTTCTTTTTACGATCCAACCCATGGCATCGGGAACAATCAATTCCTCGGGTATATCCCACTGCAAAGAATACATATCACCCAATTGGGTTATCGTGACACTTTGCGGAGGCACCGGTCCACGCAGATCTCTTGCCCGACCCCGTACTATTTCACTGGCCGGGGACTCCTCTGCAAAGGGAGTGAGGCCAATTACTTTGTAGAAGTAAGTTTTTCCAAATTCCACCTGACTGTCCTGGAAGCGATGAAATTCTGGTTGATCCTCGCCGGTAGCGGTGGTTATGGGTAGTTCGTTTATGCGTCTAAAATCAATCCCGTTTTCAGAGCGTTCCACATGAAATGCTGTAAAGTACTCAGCATTGAGTTCTGTTGACCACAAAATATCGATCTGCCCATGATTTTCTTCTAATTGTAATCCCTGAACCGGTGGAGGATTATCAATGAATCCATAAAACTGAATCGGAAAATAAACCGTGTCCGCACCAAATCCACTGGGATTTCCCACAGAAGTAAGTCGATAGATATAAATCTTTCCTTCCTCTACAGTTGCATCACTGTAGCTGAGTCCCAACCCACTTGCAGCATCTGCTGAAAGATCAGCTGCTATCATAGCTAAAGCGTGTCTGTTTTCCTGTTGTTCAGCTACCAATCTCAAGGCTCCAAAACCACCACTTAAATCCATGTTTTGAGTCTCTTCATTTCCAAATAGTGCTTGCGCAGCGACAGCTACCAAAGGATTGCTGATGTCGGTCTGTGATTCCCATTCGTCCAAAGTCAACGCTCTGAAGTTATTGATATGTGTAAATTCCATTTTTTTCAGATCAAAGGGCCAAACTGTTTCATCGTCCCATATTGCGCGGTCCAAATTCCATCCGTTGTTTGAGGTAATTTGCCATATGGAAAAATTGGCAGGAGCCCATCTCAGTTGAATGGCATCTTCTGAGGATTTACCAATAATCGCAGCATTTTCAGTACTCTGGGGCAGTCCTATAGGTATTTGAGCTGATAATTCTCCTACTGAGATTAAGAAAATTACTGTTATTAGAAAATTAGAAGTTTTCATGTCTTTTAATTTTTTAGTTTACCAATTAAAGTTTAGTTTGGGTTTTTCTACACCCCAGGTATAATTGATTTTCTGCGATGAATTGTGGAGTAGGTTCCCCCATTCCATTGAATAGTTGCCCTTGTCTCTCCATAATTTTGGAAGGAGGTAGTTTTCCTGGAATTCATAAACCATATATTTATTAGAGGGATTCATCTGCCACCAAACATAAGTTACGGCATTTGAGTAGTCGGCTATTGCCAGGTAATCTGAAAGATTGACCAGCGGATAGACAGGCGTATTGATATTCTTAATATTCTGATTTCCCTTTATACCGCCACCCTGTTGTTGAGGGGGTACCAATATTTGCAATTGTACATTTTGTAAATTGATGATGCCTTGCTGTTGGGTGCCATTGATGGCCTGATTAATTTCCTCTTGGGTCAATGGCCCATGAGGCTTCCATACAGTAAAATTGGATGGAAGCGCCAAATTTCCGATGCCATGCCAGTATTTTGAATAATATTGAAAAATGCGATCACTTGCTCCCCCAGACATTTGATTGGGTAGCCAGATTTTCTTTATTCTAGGAGCCAAACTCAGATCTTTAAAGTATGTTTTGTCCCAATTTCTTTTGTCCCCAAAATGTTGAGCAAAGTAGGGTTTGAAAGCAGGCCATATATTGCTTATGTATGTGAATCGATCTACTACAGCATCGTAAAATGCATCGTGATGAGATTTGGCCGCATTTGGGTTCATGAAATCCATTAAAGCCGGAATGTGAACCGTGTGATATTGATCTCCATAATTATACCCGTATAGATCATAGACATCAAAAGCTTCTTTTCCGGTTACCAGCACCACGGGCACTTTGTAGAATTGCAGGTTAATTCCACCACCACCAGCCTGTGTTTTTATAGCATAGTTATTTCCTTGCTTTTTTATTCTCGGAATATAGGTGTTAGAAATGATTTCAGTATGAGTGGTGCCTGCATGACTGTATTCAGCCAATTTGTTCTGTAATCGATTGTATTTACTCGTTTTAAAATACCATTGGGTCTTCAACAGACTGTGGTCAAAGGTTTTTGGAGAATTGTCTTCCAGAAGGTATTTGTTCATTTTATAAGCCCCTTCCACTATTTCCACCATCTCGGTTCCTGTTTCCCATTTGTTGGCTTTTTTATTTCCATGTTGAAACTTGTGGCCCTCCTTTGGTTCCGGCTTGTATTGCAATCTCGCAATCAGACGGATCTTGTACATGGTTTCATTTTTCAAATGATCCGGCAGCCCGAATTGAATCCTATTGAGATGCCACGAAGCTGGCATTTCATATACATTACCACTTCCCATTTCAGTAAACTGGGCAATGTATTCAGTTTTAGACTGATCAAAAACTTCAGGGTCTCCAATCTGGGATTTGTCAAAGAGATAGGCATAGTTTTGTCCATTGTATGGTTCAGCAAAGCCGCTAGGATGATCGTCCTTCAGAAAATACCGCTGCCTGACATGAGGTCTGGATGCCAATAGTTGAGAGTCGGAAATATGATCAGGTCGGTCTTTGGTATTGAAATTGGAAAGATGTTCCTCTTCTACTAAAAACACGTGGTTATTGCCTTGTACAGCTTCAAAACCGTGAACCACAATTTTATACTTCAACTGGCTATTTTCCGGTAGAAACGCTCTGTTTTTGGTAGTGAATTTTGCTGTATACCCATCGTTACTGTAAATAGCATCGCTGATGTCCACCTGATTGTTTCCTTTTTTAAGTTCCACCTTAACAATCTTGTAGTAGTATGAGCGCGGGTCTTCTTCAGGTTCTAATTCATTGAACACCTGAAAAATAGTTCTGGGATAATTGAATGCCACTCTGATGTCCTCATAAACCTCAATTTCTTCTCCTGATTCCGGATATATTTCGGAAACAATCGGAAGGTCTCCAAAGGGGTTACTTAAATCACCACACTGCATTTTTTGTCCTATTTCGTAGCGTACATTCTTTTTGACAGTAATGAGTCCGTTTAAAATATTGGCATCGAGGAATACTTGAGCCCTGACGTAATTGGGATTGGGGAATTCAGCGTACAATACAGCCCCTGCTCCAATATCAAGTACTTTGAATTTGCCCTCGTAAAACCAAAGGTCCAGATCTAATCCAGCCTCTATTTTGAGATAGGCAAAAGCCTGTCCTTTGGCAAACCATCCGTTGATACCGATGGCTTCGCAACCTGGAACATTGGAGTAATTTTTAAGCAGTACATCAAAGCCGGCGAAAAACTCAATATCTGCGTAAAATATAAGCGCTTCAAATTCAAGTTTCCTGTGGAATCCGGCACCAAAACCAAATCCGGGTGTATTGGCATTGAAATTTCCATGTCCGGTTCTGGAGTCTTTGATGGGAGCTCCACCTTGACCCTGCATATTGGCCAATAAAATTCCGGGTAATGGAGGTAAGTCGGGCATGTTAGATCCCATCATGAAATACAGATTAAAATTGGCTGCTATTGGGCCTAATTTCACATTGAGATTTACGCGACTATTATCAGCCCATGGTTTGTAATCCAATGGATTTATTGCTTCCCATGAACCAATGTGTATCCACCATTCTTCTGCTGAAGCATGCATGTTGATAAGTGCACTACCCGATACAATCCCATCTGCCACCTCGACTTCAAGCCCTGCAGTCAGCTCAAATGATTTTGCTATAAAATCAATTTCAATACTAATGAAGCCATGA
Source organism: Saprospirales bacterium (assembly GCA_007695145.1). Taxonomy (GTDB): domain Bacteria; phylum Bacteroidota; class Bacteroidia; order Chitinophagales; family Saprospiraceae; genus PWJY01. Next base: position 7,508 of record REEI01000126.1, read on the forward strand.
ATAGACGCATCCCCTCTATCTAATAAAGGCTGCATACCATAGCCGTTTCCATATAAACCCATTTTCTCAATGCCATTGGACTTGGAAAAGTCCATTGAAAAGGTGAGATCGCCATTAAAAGCAGACGCTTGTGAGGGACCCCCCGTCAATCCAAAAACTACCGTGGCATGGAAACCAATTCCTCCTTTGGAGGGTGTATAAACCAGGTTAGACGGACTGTAACCTGGAGAAGGTTTGGTCGGCACTTCCACATTGTCATATCCGTCTAGAGTTGTTACCTCTTTATTGGTTCGGCTCATATTGTAATAAAAGCCTCCCCCAAAACCGTAAAGTGACATGCTGGTCGATATAGGGATACCTACTGCTGATTTGGCTTGAGCTTCAAAATAAAAGTAATCATAATTGTCAACCGTTCCGATTTGTAGAGCCATAGAGGCCTTAAATCCGAGTCCTTTTATATCCGCACTTATTTTTCCGCTAAAGCCATCCCCGAATACCGGATCATCTCTGAAAATACAAATTTGTCCTTTGATTTGCGCTACAGCGACATCTACATCCAATCCAATACAATTCAATTGAATTCGGTCAAAAACATAGCGTTTTTTCTCAGGACTGTATTTGGCAAAGATGGTAAATTCTGTCTCTGCACTGAAGCCATTCTCGTTATCTTTGGTAAGGGTAAATTCCAGCTCAAAATGGAATCCAATCTCTCCATTTTGGTAGTTTTGGAAAGCGGGATTTCCTTTTACTTTTATGGGAAAGTTAGCCAATAAACCTTGCTGGTTGATATTTGACAGCTGCATGGATTCCAGGCTCACTTTAGGTACACCCAATTCATCATTGTATATCTTTAATCCCTGATAGTCCACTCTGGGAAACGAAAGGCTACTGACACCATCTGCTTCATCCCCGCCCGGTTTTTTCTCTGAGTTATTATCCCAACCTATTTCAATACTACCATGCAGTAGAGCGGATGGCATTACTTTTCCATTTTCAATTTCTACCTCAAAAGTCGAGTTTTCTTCGATTCCAAATTTTGCAAAAATCATATCTACCTCCACTTCATCCTGGAGTAGAATACCAAAGTTTATCTTCATGCTGTTTTGCCCATCTCCCGCTTCAAATGCTGCATTGTATGCAAATCCGGCTTCCGTTATGGGCAAATTCACATCCCCTTCCAGTCCACCCCCCTGAAGCATGCTTTTTCGAATATCCAGGTTGAGATTGGTGATGGAAAATCCCCAACCCCCTAAACTACCTTCGGAGGTTTTGGCTAGAATATTCTCTATGTCCATGTGAAGCCAGAGACCTTCATTGTCCATTACAATATTGGAAATATTCACTTCAATATTGCTGTTGTCGCTTTTTTTGAGGTATTCCGGAAATTTTAGTACGGGTTTGTTCAGGACAAATCCGGTCCAATCATTTTTCACGGGTTGATTGGCATAGGGATGGTTTTCAGGGAAATGAGTATTGTCCGGATTTTTGGTTCGGGAAAAATCCAGTACAATGGATTCAAATCCCATCTTGAAACCATCTGCCTGAGTGCTGGTAAACATAGGGTGTGAGGTTTCGGCCTCGATCATCCAGTCATCCCAGTTGGAAAAATTCCCGTCAAATGATATGGAGAATTTGGTTGGTCCGGGCACTACCTTTTCATTTCCTGCTACCGGCAAGATGATTTTCCGATCGAATTCAACCTTGCCTTTTAATTTCAATTCTTTAATCCCCTTACAGTTGAAGACAACAAAGCTTCCACCTTCCCCACCTTCAAGGAGAAAAGAATATTTGTCCTCCATTTTCATCGTTAGATCATGACTCAGGCTGAACCGACCTTCAGCTTCAGAAATCCCAAATCCATTGGGACGAATGCAGATGCCTTTTCCACCAAAGCTAAAGAGATCAACATTTCCGGCTAGAGGAATAGTTGCTGAAGTTGCCAGGTTGGCGTAAGCTGCAGTAGGGGTGAAGATTATTCCCAGAACTGTTAATTGTTCAGCACCAAAATCCAAATTAAATGGAACTTTTTGAGGGGGATCCATTGGATGAAAATGCGAAGTCTTTTTGTTGTTACCGTGTATATAGGTATTGATTTCGGGCCAATTCAGGTTTTTGTCATCATAAGTCCCGTTGTAGTCCTTTAGCAAATTTTCAGGTATCAGGTTGGCATGTCCTGAAGCCCAAATTTGTGGAGCACCACATACCTCCCCATTTCCATTCACCTGTAAATTGTTAAAAGACACCTCGATATGGGAATTCAGGTGAGCAATGAATATGTTTCCAGAACCGTTTCCACCCTGTATTTGATCAATGGTCATGAGGAATTTACCCACCTTGACAACAGCCCCCTGAGAAGGTGTTACTGCATTTTCACATCCGGGTTCTGAAACAGAGCAAGCAGCTGCACTCATACAATCTGCAACATCATTGTCATCTAAATCCGGCTGGATACCCGGATCGTCATCATCGGACCCCCCTCCGGGATTAATTGTAAAATCACCGGGACCCTGAATTCCTCCACCGGGAGGTGTTCCAGGTATGACAGGATAAATTGGTATCGCAACCAATGGAAGGGGCTTGATGGTGAAAACATGTGCCTGACTTCTTCCAAAGTTTTTGTAGCTCGTTTCTCCCAGGGGATCATAGGCAATTACTTGAACTGCATATTCCCGCTCGTAAAATAGTTTTGGTTTCGACATATCGTAAGAAAAAGCAGTTGCTATAAGGCCGGATTGTTCGAAGTACGGTGGGATATTAGGGTTGTCAAAGGCATCGTTGGGGTTAAATACATTGACCATGGACATATCTACTATCCTAATGGTGTACCGCGTTTTTCCACTAATTCCACTGGGAGTCCATTGAAAATTGACAATTTGTGGTTGAGGCATCATCACTTCAGCACCATTTTGTGGGATTAGAATAATGGGAGGATCGTAGGAGGTAATGTTGAAAATAGCGCAGCTAGGTGAACCTGAGATCAATTGCCCGGTTTGGTATTGAAGAGCTTTTACACACAGAGTGTACATTCCTTCGGGCAGCACCCCTCCCTCTTTTAGAGGATTGAGGGAAATGCCGCTGAGGATCAAATCACTCTCACCTAAGTTGTTATTTACTGATCTCAGTTGGTTGAATGTGAACGTGCGGGTTTCCCCAGGTCCCATTACAATGGGGCTGAGTGGCTGAAATTCATCCTTTACAGCAGCATAAACCCCATTGTTGCCCTCAATAGATGGGATGAGTTTAAATTCCTGAGGACTTATACTGGTATTGGTAACAAGAATGAGTACGTTGTTTCCCTTCTCCAAATAGTCTGAAATATTAAGGGAATAAGGAGGCTGTACCATTACTTGGATATTGAGGTCCTGTGCAACCACTTTTAGATAAGACGCGCTCAATATAGCGATAAAAAAAAAGATTCTCAACATAACTTATAGTTGTTAGGTTAATGATTGTACTTTAGTTAATATTTTTTTTAAGTCCGAGGGCGAGAAGGGCTTTAAGATGATGCTTGTTCTGGACCGATCCAATTCTTTTGGAAACTCCTCAATTTCAGAATTGGAAAGAATGAGAAATTTCGCTGATGAAAAGGAGAACAATCTCGCCATTTCAAGTCCTGTTATGTAAGGCATTTCGAGATTCATAATAACAAGGTCCGGTTCCTCCTGTAAAATGGTGGGAATTGCTTCAACTGAGTACTTGAATTCCCCAATCACCTCAACCCCTAAATTGGTTTTGGATAATACCGACTGCAAATGGTCGAAACCAAAGTGTTCATTGTTTATAATTACTACTCGCATGGGCCTTTATTTTCTACCTGCAAATAAAGGCGAGCAAACTATGGTGGAGAGGCTTGTTTTTGCAAAAAGCGGCTTTAGAGTTGTAAATGGTATTTGAAGAATGAACCTGCCTAAGAAAATCTTGCAAAAAAAGCCTTCTTGAGGCTTCTTGAAATGGGAACCAGGCTGTCATCATCCATCACAACTCCACCGCCCTCTTGCCTGGAAACGATTTTCATATGATCCAGATTGATGAGATGTGACTTGTGAATTCGGTAAAATTTATCAGAATCAAAAAGGTCTTCAAGTTCCTTCAAATTCTTCGACACCAAAATAGGTTTTCGGTCTGAAATGAAAATATTGCTGTAACTTCCATCGGACTCACATCGCACAATACTTTTCTCCGGAATAAGATAGATGCCTTCTGCAGTGTGAATGGGTATTTTTTTCTCTTCAGCTACTTGAGGTTGGAAAGCTTTTTTTAGATTTAAAAAAATCTCATGCTGATTTTTAAGGGACCTATTTTCCACTCCCTTCTTTACAGCGTCTATCAGCTCTTGTTTGTCAACAGGTTTCAAAAGGTAGGCAATGGCATTCACCTTGAAAGCTTCAATGGCATATTCATTGAAGGCAGTTGTAAAAATTACTGATCCTTCAAAATTACCGACCTGACTTAGAAAATCAAAGCCATTCAGGTGGGGCATTTCAATATCCAGAAATAAAAGGTCTACGGACTTGCGCTTTAGAAAACCAAGCGCATCGACAGGATCAGAATTTCGGTAGACCTCGTTGATCTGAGGGCAGTTCTTTTGAATGAGAATTTCGAGGCTTTCAGCACAAAACTCCTCGTCGTCAACAATAAGAGCAGATAGACTTGAATTCATGTTAGACAATTTATTGATTGGAAAAAATTACTTCATTTGATTCCATGGGTAAGCATATTTCCACAAGAGTTCCAATAGGCCGACCCTCAGAGCAGTATAGATCGGTGACGCGTGAACTTGAGACAAAGCTAGAGTGATATTTTTCCATTTCCATGCGCTCCTGGGTTACCCTCATTCCATAAGATTTGTGCTTAAATTGCAAGCCTGATCTTATTTTTTTGGATTGTTCTCTCCCAATTCCATCGTCTTTAATCTGAATGTAAAGTTCACCTCCCCTAGATCCAATAAAAATTTCAAGTAATCCCTTGGTGTTTTTGTGCATTAATCCATGCCATATGGCATTCTCTACAAAGGGTTGAATAAGCATAGGCTGAATTTTCAACTTGTTTAATTCAAGTCCCTCGTCTACATTAATTGAATAGTCAAATTTTTTGATGAATCTCATTTTCTCCATTTCGATATAAAGCTTTAGCGTCTCAATGTCTTTCTCAAGAGTAATCTTATCCTCTCTTGAATTGTCCAGCACTTTTCGGATCAATCTTGAAAACTTGGTGAGATACTCAGAGGCCGTATCGTTGTCATTGATTAAAATAAATCTGTTTATGGAATTCAAACAATTAAAGATAAAATGAGGGTTCATTTGCGATCTCAATGAAAGTAACTTTAGGTTGGCCAACTGCTTTTCCATTTTTGATTTAATATTCTTCTTTTCAGTTTTGAGTCGATTTTCTTTGAGTTTGTTATTCAATTGGTATCGGTACCCGAAATAGAAGCCGAAAAAAACAACAATTCCCAAAATAGTGTAAAACCACCAGCTATTGTAAAATGGCTTTGCAATGAATATCGGAAGTTGCACTTCATTGCTACTCCAAACCCCATCACCACTTTTTGCCCGGAGCCTAAAATTATAACTTCCAGGAGCCAATTGTGAGAAATAAATTTGGCTGGATCCGGTGACCTTCTGCCAATTGTCAGGATGGTTTTGAAGTTGGTAAAAAATTTCATTTTTTTCAGGTCGGGTGAAATTAATGGCTGCAAACTCAATCCTTATGTTATTTTCATTGTGTTTTAGATAAATTTCCTGGTTTGAAAAAGGGTTAATTTTGATGTTTTGATTTCGTCCTAGAATTTCAAATTCTATTAGGCTGATTTTGGGAGGAACGTGATTGGCCTTAAGTATACCGGGCTTGAATTTGACATATCCATCGGTACTGCCTACAAAAATTTCATTATTGCTGTTTACAGACATATTGTTGTAATAGAAAGTCTGATTCCGTGTGCCATTATCAGGTTGATAGGTTGAAACCTCGTAGGTTCCGGGATCGAAAGAAGCCAATCCGGCTAAACTGCTCATCCACAATTTTTGATGGTGGTCAAATACTATCCCGGCGATAAAATTTGATGGCATTCCTTCATTAAGTCCAAAACTTTGAAAAGCACTGTCGACATGGGCGAGGTAATTAAAACTTCCAAGCCCTGCAGGGTCTACAGCAAACCAAATTTTGTCATCGGGGCCAACGGCTATCGATCGAATCCAATCTCCGCCAATAGAATTGGGATTAGTTCGATCCGGCATATAGTGATAGAAGGTGTCAGATTGAACATCGTATTGAAACAACCCGTTTCTTACTGTACCAATCCACAAGCTTTTTCTCAAGGGATCATAGGTCAAACAAAAGACCTGGGTTTTGACCCAACCTTTGTCCTCTTCTACTTTTTCAAAAACTCCCAGATCCGGAACAAAACGAAATAAGCCTTCACGAAATGAACCCACGTAAAACTCGCCCCAATTTGCCTCCACCATATCAAAAAGCAATACGGCATCCCCAGGTGCCTTGTAGAAGGTAGTTTCTAAAGTTTCCCTATTCACTTCCATTATTCCTCTGTTTTGACAAATCCAAAGTCTGCCACTACTATCAATCAACATGCGGTTGGAACTCAAGTTTCCTGGATACTCTTTGGGTATCTCTCTAAATTCACCTGTTTCGAGATCCTCAACTATTATTGACGGATATAAAAAAGTCGAAATATAGCGGGTTCCATTCTCCTCATCATCTAAAACAAAAACAGTATTCATTAATTCATCGGGCCACCTTTTTTGTATTTCCACAAACTGAAAGTCTTGATACTCGGGATTGATCATCCCGGTTACTCCTGCCCTAAAACTTACAAATATGGGCCCTTCGCGCATATGACCAATTGATACTATACGTGCATCAATTGGCTCAAAATAACTGTTTCCCCTTAGTCTCAATGGTCCAAAATTACCAGATTCGGGATTGAAAAGGTAGTTCCCTTTATTTGAAGCAATGATAACCTGGATACTATCAAATGGAAAAATCCCAAAAACCCCGGAATGAATAATTTGCTCTAGGTTTTCCAGATCAAAACTATCTAATCGCTGCCCGGGTGCCCACCTATACAAGATAAAATCATGGTCGATAAACCAAAAGTCTCCGCTGAGATCCTGACCAAAAATTTTTGGGTAAAACTCACTATTAATATTTGCGATAGAGGATTCTTTGAGCCTGGAAAGTTTGTTTTGACCATGAAAATATATAAAATATCCCTCAGAGGTTCTAATATATAGGTTCTCATCACTTCCCTTCCAGTGTTCACGAACCCAAATTCTCTCAAGGGCTAAATCACTGCCCTCCAAAATGGGCTCAGGCTTTACTAATTCGAATGAATTGATATTCAAATAAGTCAATCCCGATCGGTCACAAGCCAAAAACAAGAGACTGTCATTGTAAAAGAAGACATCAAATATTCTGTTATTTGGCAATGGAAAATCCTCACTTTGCCCATAGGTGACCACTCTGTTTCGTGTAGAATCTATAAATACCAAACCATCCCTGGATCCAATCCAAAGATTTTTCTCTGTATCTTCAGTTACCTTATAAAAAAATTCAGATTTGGTATTTTGTCCCTCTCTGCTCTTAGGAGAAAAAACCCTGGAATACGAACCAGAATATTGCACCAAACCGGTATGGGTTGCAAACCAAACAAAACCCTCGTTATCCTGAAAGATGTCTTCTACAGAGGAATTAGTAATGATATTGCTTAAAGGGGTTTTTTCAATAAAAAAGGATTGAGACCAACTGTTCACAGCGGTGATAAAAACTATTA
>REEI01000043.1 GCA_007695145.1 Saprospirales bacterium
ACTTGAGACAACAATTATTTCCAATAAGGATTTGATTGATAAGGAGTGAAATTAAATTTATGTTTTCTGGAACCTACCCTTCAATAACCCCAAAAAAAACTTAAATTTGAAGCTGTATTAATGGGCTGAAAAAGACAGCTATTGTTGATCACATTTTGGTTGAACCTGGCTACCTGACGCTCTCCAGGTAGATAAATGAAAGTAGGGGAAAGACCGAAGCTGAGGGAAATTTACTTAACGAAAAAATAGGGATGAGCTCATTGCCCAATGGCCATCTTCAAAACTGAATGATTATGAAAAATAAGCGAACCACCCTTTTTGTTTTTGGAAGCCTCGCGACAGTGACACTGTTAAGCTTTTTGGTCTCCTGTGGTCAAAAGGAAGTGAAGGAGACTGAATTGGATTCAAATTTTTCTAGCTACGTAACCGCATATTCGGGTGGGCTATTGTCGAAGGAAGACAGGGTAAGTATCCGATTTGCAGATTATGTGGTCGGTCCGAACATGGTGGGTGAAAACATTGCAGCTGACAGGTTCAGCATAGTACCGGATGCCAGAGTGAATGCTCGTTGGAGGGACCGTCAGACGCTCGAATTTTTTCCTGAAAAAAACTGGGATTCAGGTAGAAGATATTTGCTCGAGCTGAAAGTTGGTAAATTTTTGGATCTGCCGGACCACCTTCAAACTCTCTCATTCAGTTTTGATATTATAAAGCAATCCTTCGAAGTGGGACAGGGAGGCCTCCGACTTGATTCCGATCAGGATATGGGTAAAATGGTTTATCGCGCTACAGTATATACTGCTGATGTGGTCCATTTGGATGAACTGAACAGCCTGGCAACTGCTGAGCAAGAAGGGCATAGGCTCGAAGTGGTGTGGACCTCCCAGCCTACAAGGACTCAGCATCAGCTCGAAATAAGGGGGATTCAAAGAAAAGCTCGGGAGCTTAGTAATTTGGAAATTAATTGGGACGGACGCGCTCTTGGCGTGTCTGAAAAGCAGAGACAAAGTATTTCTATTCCGCCATTATCAGAATTCTCCCTGCTCAACCTGGAGGTTTTTAATGAGCCTGAACCCCATATTGTAGTCTCTTTTTCCGATCCAATCGAGCCCAATCAAGAATTGATCGGCATGATCACACTGGATGGTTCTGATGAACTGCGTCTAATTGTCGAGGGGCAGGAGATTTTTATTTATCCCGGCAGAGAAATGGCGGGCGAGATCAAACTTGAAATTCACCCGCAATTGAAGAATCGCTCCGGCTATGTACTGGGGAGATCAGTGAGCCGAATTGTTCATTTTGAGACTCCTCTACCGGCGGTAAAAATGATCAGCACAGGGACCATCACTCCGGTAAGTGGAAGATTGACTATCCCATTTGAAACGGTCAATTTGAAGGCAGTGGATGTGGGTATTATTCGAGTTTTTGAAAAAAATATTCATCAACATTTCCAGCAGGGCGGACTTGACAATACCTATCAACTAAACCGGGTGGGTGAACTGGTGCTCTACAAAACCGTGCGATTAGACAAAAAGGATGGTTTCAACCCTTCGGAACGTCAATTCTGGGAGTTGGATGTCAGCGATCTCGTAAAGTTGGAAGCTGGCGCCATCTATCATACTGTGATGATGTTCAAGCCTTCTTACAGCACTTTTGATTGCCCTGCGACGAATGTCGTATTCGATCGATTTGAACCGATTGAGGTGGATTTATCAACCAATTTTGACCGTGCGAGCAGCGATTTTTTCCGTGAATCCCACCGTTGGGCAGAGAACTGGAGAGAGCGTGACAACCCCTGTTCACCCTCCTTTTTTAATCAACAGCGCTGGGAACGAGGCAATTTATTGGCCACAGATATCGGCATTACTGCAAAAATCGGAACCAGGGACAACCTTTTCGTAGCGATCAATGACCTCAACACCACACGACCCATGTCCAATGTGAATATTGAGCTTTTATCATATGCGGGTAAAGTGATTCAATCCGGCAGAACTGGAGCAGATGGTACCCTTAGGCTGAATTTAAAAAGAGAACCCTTTATGCTGGTGGCCGGCAGTGGGAATCAAAAAAATTACCTCAGACTGCAAACCAATGAATCGCTTTCTGTCAGCAGATTTGAAGTGGGTGGAAGTATGGTAAGACAGGGACTGAAAGGTTTTATTTACGGCGAGAGAGATGTTTGGCGCCCGGGGGACAGCCTTTTCCTCTCTTTTATTCTGGAGGATAAAAACATGCTGTTGCCCGATAATCATCCGGTCGTGTTTCAAATCAGGGACCCCAATGGAGTACTCAGGCAGACTCATACAGCAAATCAGTCAGTAGGCGGAATTTATCATTTACCGGTAAGTATTCCGTCCTCAGCCACTACAGGTCGGTGGTCTTTACAGGCAGAGGTGGGGAATGTGAGCTTTTATTCCCCGCTGCGAATAGAAACCATCATGCCCAATCGTCTAAGGGCAGATATTGATTTCGGAGCAAATGAACTGACCAACAGGCATTTCAAATCTGGTGGCCTATTGAGTTCAAGCTGGCTGCATGGTGCCCCGGCCTCCGGACTGAATGCCGAGGTAAGTCTGAGCTTGAGATCCGGTAAGACTGCATTCAGCAATCATTCGGAATTTATTTTTGACGACCCTACAAGATCAATGATGACCATGATTAACCAAACCGTTTTTTCGGGCCCTCTGAATGAAGATGGCCTGGCAAGGGTCAATCCAGATGTACAAGTCAGTTCTCAGGTTCCCGGCATGCTGAATGCTGCATTTAATATAAGGATTTTTGAGGCTGGTGGTAATTTCAGCACCGAAATCGCAACATTTCCATTTCATCCCTTCGACACTTACATAGGTCTAAAACCGCCTGAAGGGGAGGCCCCGTATAACATTTTGACCAATGACAGGGAGCATACAGTAGACTTGCTTGCCCTAAATCAAAAGGGGGAGCTACAGGCCAATACAGTGGTAGAAGTCAACTTATACAAACTGGATTGGCGCTGGTGGTGGGATCGGACCGGAGACAGTAGAGGTACTTTCAGTTCGAATTTGCAGCACAATCATGTGGAGGGGAAAAAAATCAAATTGACAGACGGCAAGGGAAGCTGGACCTTTTCAGTACCTCATCCCAATTGGGGCAGGTATTTGTTGAGGGTATGCCATGCCGACGGTGATCATTGTTCTGGTGAAATTATCTATATCGATTGGCCCGGATGGGCTAGCAGAGGAGACCGTGGAGCTGAAGCAGGCGCAACCATGCTCAATTTTTTTGTGGAAAAGGAAGAATATAGCCCCGGCGAGAAAATTAAAATTACCATTCCCTCACCGGAAAATGGACGGGCGCTTTTATCTGTAGAGAATGGTACGGAAGTGCTCGAATATCACTGGATAGAAACCACAGCAGGGAATACCAGCTTTGAATTGACAGCAAAAAAGGAATGGACTCCCAATATATACCTCAATATCAGCTTACTGCAACCTCATGCCACTACTGAAAATAACCGCCCGATAAGGATGTACGGACTTATTCCCGTAAGAATAGTAGACTCGAATACCCTCCTGAATCCTAAAATTGCTGTTTCGGGCAATTACAGACCAGAGGAGAAGGCAACTTTTTCCATAAGTGAGCAAAATGGAAGAGCCATGGCTTATACTGTGGCTGTAGTAGATGAGGGCCTCTTGAATATAACCCGTTTCAGAACTCCTGACCCCTGGAATCACTTCTATTCCAAAGAGGCACTTGGGGTGAGAAGCTGGGATGTTTATGATGATGTGACGGGTGCTATTGGATCCAACTGGGGTGCCCTGCTGGCTATTGGTGGCGATGCTGAAATAAAAAGTCCCGAAGAAGATAAAGCCAATAGATTCAAGCCTGTGGTTAAGTATTTCGGACCTTTTGAACTGGACGCCGGAAGGACTGCAACCCACGAATTCCTGATGCCAAATTATGTCGGATCAGTTAGAATTATGGCTGTTGCAGCCAAAAATGGAGCATACGGATCAGCGGAGAAGGATGTGACAGTAAAGAAACCGGTGATGGTATTGGCCACTTTGCCAAGAGTGTTAGGTCCGGGAGAAGAAGTTGATCTGCCCATTTCAGTTTTTGCCATGGAGCAATCCGTCAAAAATGTGGAATTAACTCTTGAAACCAACGAACTTTTTGAAGTTGTAGGCGAGAATAGCCAGCAAATCCATTTTAGCAGAGTAGGCGAACAAATGGCTTTTTTTAGAATCAGAACGAAAATGGAAACCGGAATAGGGGAACTGGTCGTCTCTGCAGTCAGTGGGCGCGAAAGAGCTTATGACCAAATAGAAATAGACATAAGAAATCCCAATCAGGAAACTGCCAGGGTGCAAAACAAAACCCTGCAAGCAGGAGAGGAAATTAGCTTTGAGTTTACTCCTTTTGGAGAGGCTGAAAGCAACTATCTCGCTCTGGAGATATCGTCCATTCCTCCGATGAACCTGGCAAAAAGGCTAAATTTTCTCATACACTATCCACATGCCTGTCTGGAACAGGTGGTCTCAGGTGTTTTTCCTCAATTATACCTCGACGGCCTGACATACCTGACTCCTTCAGAAAAATCGAATATTCAACGGAATGTCAACAGAGGGATATCCACTATAAGAGGTATGCAACTTGGCAATGGTGGCATACCCTACTGGGAGGGCGGGTCGGAAATCAATGACTGGGCAGCTCTGTATGCAGGCCACTTCATGATTGAGGCAAAAAGAGCAGGCTATCAGGTTCCGACAGCCTTCCTGAATTCCTGGACACAGTATTTCAATCGCATGCTTAGAAGTGGTCGCGACCTCAACACTATGGAACAGAGGACCCATTGCTATGCACTGTATTTGCTTGCGCTCAATGGCTCTCCTCAGGTAGGAGCGATGAACAGAATGAGAACAAGCAGAGAGTCTTTGGACAACATGGCTATTTGGCATTTGGCAGCAGCCTATCATTTGATCGGGAGAAGTGATGCGGCCGAAGAACTATTGAAATCAGCCGTGAAAAATGTGCCTGCCTACCGTGAATTGTCCGGGACCTTCGGTTCTTCCCTCAGAGATCAGGCCATCATCATGGGACTCATGCTGCAAATGGGGCAAGTTGATCGAGTGGGGCCATTGGCTCGATTGGTTTCTGAAGAGCTCAGCGGGAATCATTGGTTAAATACTCAGGAAACGGCTTTCGCCCTAATGGCCATGAGTAGACTTGGATTAGAAGCCGGCAGTCCACAGGCCATGGACTTCTCTTTTGATATCCAAAGCGGGATCAGCGACAGGGTGAATACGAATGTTGGTATCTGGCAATACGAGTGGGTGCCTCAATCCAACGACAAAGGAAAGATTTCCATAAAAAACCACAGTGATCAACTCATTTTTGTCCAGTTGGTCAAGCGGGCTACCCCGCTTAGAGACGAAGGTAGCGCTTCCTCCTCCAATATTGTTATGAATGTGAGGTACTTAGATATGCAAGGCAATGAAATCAATCCATCAGGCTTAAGTCAGGGAACGGATTTTATAGCTGAAATCATGGTGCGGAATCCGGGAATCCGGGGCGACTATCGCGAATTGGTGCTGTCTACCATTTTCCCCTCCTCCTGGGAAATCCTGAATGAAAGGCTGACCGGAGACCTACACAATTTGAAATCATCCAACGCAGACCACAGAGATATCAGGGATGACAGGATTTACACTTATTTCGGCTTGAGGGCCGGGGAGACAAAAGTTTACCACACAGTGCTTAATGCCTCCTATGTCGGAAAAACCTTTTTGCCACCGTTTGTGGTAGAAGCAATGTACGACAACAGTATTCATGCCAATACAAGTGGATTGGAAATAGAGGTATCGAGACGGAAGTAAGCTATTTGATGGGAATTCTTTAGAAAAAATGACTTTCGGGGTGGCAAAGTACAATAAATCGATAACAATCAAATGGGCATTAATGCTTGCACTAGCAGCAACATTGATCTGGTGGTTATTTTTTCTACTGCCCCGACCTCTATTTCATAACCCCTACTCTTTTGTTTTGGAAGATCAAGATGGAGGCTTATTGGGAGCAGTGATTGCAGACGATGAACAATGGCGATTTCCTTCCCCGGATAGTCTCCCGGCCACCTATATCAATGCACTGCTCACTTTTGAGGACAAGAGATTTTACAGCCATCCGGGTGTAGATCCTTTGGCTATTTTGAGGGCTGCAAGACAAAATATCAGCAGTGGGAGGATAGTGAGCGGGGGTAGTACCATCAGTATGCAATTGGCCAGAATGATTAGGGGAAGTGAAAAGAGAGGATTTGGAGACAAGTTCATCGAGCTCCTCATGGCACTGAGATTGGAATTGAAGTTCAGCAAGGAAGAAATCCTTTTACTGTACGCCTCTCATGCACCCTTTGGAGGCAATGTAGTCGGGCTGGAGGCGGCTGCCTGGCGGTATTTTGGAAAAAGTCCGGAGAATTTAAGTTGGAGCGGAGCGGCCACCCTTGCCGTATTACCCAATAGTCCGGCCCTCATACATCCCGGACGAAACAGGGACCTACTAGCCGCAAAGAGGAATCAACTGTTGAAGCGCTTGCATCAGAAAGGTCATTTTGATCAACTTACTTTGGAGTTGTATCTGGAGGAGCCCCTGCCTGAAAGGCCATTTCCCCTGCCTGCTTTGAGCCCTCAATTATTGCAATTTGCGAAGTCGAACCACCCCACTCAGTTCCGCATAAGATCTTCCATCGATCGTGATCTACAATTGATGGTCAACGATAAGGTAAGGACCTATGCAAGAGAACTTTCAAGCAACCATATTGAACATGCCGCCGTTTTGGTGCTCGACCTGAAAAGAAATACAGTACTTTCCTATACAGCTAATGTTCCCGGGGCCAGGCCTGGAGGCAGTGGCAACCAGGTAGATTTGATTCAGTCAAAGCGAAGTACGGGCAGTATTTTAAAACCCTTTTTGTATGCCGCTATGTTGACTGAAGGAGAAATACTGCCTCAAACGCTTGTTGCAGATATACCCACGCGTTACGGCAGTTTTTCACCTCAAAATTTTGATAAGACCTTTAAAGGAGCGGTGCCGGCCGATGAAGCTTTGTCGCGCTCCCTAAATATTCCGGCAGTCAGAATGTTGCAGGAGTTTGGTCTGGAAAAAATGTACCGCTACCTCAAAGCCATGGGAATGAGCACACTCGATCAACCCTCCAACCACTACGGATTGAGTTTAATGCTGGGTGGTGCCGAGGGAAAACTTTGGGAATTGGCCTCCATGTATGCAGCCCTGGGAAAAATATTACACGAATTCGGTCCCCATTCATCCCGTTATCCAGCCGCTCCCTTTCAATTGGCCGATTATATGCTTGAAGAAGAAAGCAGAGAGAAAGGCATATATACCGAAGAGTCTCTGCTCTCTGCCGCTGCCATCTGGTATACACTGGAGGCAATGACCAGAGTAGAGCGGCCATTTTCTGAAACAGGTTGGCAAAGTTTGACTACCACTAGGAAAATAGCCTGGAAAACGGGCACTAGTTATGGTTATAGAGATGCCTGGGCAATTGGATTGGATGCAAACTATGTAGTGGCTGTTTGGGTGGGTAATGCGGATGGTGTGGGCCGTCCGGGTTTAACCGGCATTGAGGCTGCTGCCCCTTTGATGTTTCAGGTTTTTGGTGGTCTTCCGGCATCGGGTGAATGGTTCCATCCTCCCTTTGACGATTTTACAGAATTAGCGGTGTGTAGAAAAAGCGGCTACAAAGCGGGTTCCCATTGCAATGAATTTGATACCACAATGGTGCCACTGAAAGGTCACTTGAGTCCATCCTGCCCTTATCACCAACTGGTACACGTCAATAACTTGAGCACCCACAGGGTAAATGCCTCTTGCGTCTCCATTCAGGATATTCACGTGGAGAAATGGTTTGTATTGCCGCCTTCTATGGCCTGGTATTACAGCAGGAATAATCCGGTCTATAGGAATCTTCCCCCCTGGAAGTCAGGCTGCAATCCGGGAGAATCAGAAACTGCAGCCATTGAATTGATTTATCCCAACTATCAACCGCGCCTTTTTATTCCGATAGAATTGGGTGGCGAGCGGGAGAGCGTGGTCTTTGAAGCGGCTCATCAGGTAAGTGGAAGTGCCCTGCATTGGCACTTAAACAACCACTACCTCGGCACTACCCGTAACTTTCACCAAATGGCTCTTCAAGCCGGAAAGGGAAAACACCGACTCACATTAATCGATGACTGGGGCAACCGTTTAAGCCAGCAATTTGAAGTTGTTGAATCTATATTTCAATGAGAGAATTGGACCTTCCCAATGACCCACCGACAGCACAGTTCTTCACCCAAACCCCTTCTTATTGATAGCGCCCTTACATTTCCCTGTCATCAGTTATCTTATCCCAAGTTTTATTGAGAACCCATTGCTTTCCAGCATTCTATCAATGGTATTCTTGCATCCACCTCTTTGAACCTGCAGGGTAAGCTGATTTAACACTAACTTAAAAGGCAATTTCAAGGGAAAAAAGACCTTCGCTTTACTTTTACCGCGAAAGTTTTTATCCTCAACCAATGGACAAAACCATTACACCGGTCATAAATTCCTTAAAAAGGAAACCCAGATGGATGTCATGGGTTGCAGTTGTACTGCTTGTCTATCTTCTGTTAGTAGCTGTGGGAGTTATTAGCAATGGCTTCAAATTGGCAACAGCGGAGCATGCACTGACCCTTTTTGAGTTCGCCTCCAATCCCATTATCGCTCTCATTATAGGTATCATTGCTACGGCCTCTATTCAGAGCTCTAGTACAGTAACTTCAGTTATTGTTGGTCTCGTGGCAGGTGGTATGCCTTTGAATATTGCGATTCCTATGGTAATGGGAGCCAATATCGGCACCTCTCTTACCAGTACCCTGGTGAGCCTTGGGCACATTGAGGACGGAGTGGAGTTCAAAAGAGCATTTTCCGCAGCCACGGTTCACGACTGTTTTAACATTCTTGCGGTTTTGGTTGTCTTGCCCATAGAATTGCTTTTTCATCCGCTTGAAAATTTGGCGGGATACTTCTCCACTTTCATCAGATCCGGTTCGGCCGTTGATTTTTCATCCTTTAACCTTTTAGACAGTTCCACAAAGCCGACAATAAGTGCCATAGGTTGGGTTTTTTCAACTTTTCCCAATATTTGGGATGGAGTCCTTATGATCATCTTTGGAATCTTTCTCATTCTATTGGTCATCAGAAGCATTGGAAAACTTTTGAAGCGGTTGATGGTTGGCCGTTCACTGGAAATTATGCAAAGAACTGTAGGCAGGGGCCCCCTTTCTGGAATTTTTGCCGGGAGCGTTATTACCGTAATGGTTCAGTCTTCATCAACCACCACTGCTTTGATTGTTCCTATGGCTGGTAGTGGTATCTTTTCCATTGAGCAAGTTTATCCCTTTACCCTGGGGGGCAATCTGGGGACAACTGTTACTGCTATTCTGGCATCTATGGCCTTTACAGGGCCTGTTGCGATTTTGGCCTTTCAAATTGCCCTGGTACATTTCTTCTTCAATTTTTTTGCGATTATTATCATTTTCTCTTTGCCCTTTTTGAGAGGTATTCCTGTCTTTTTATCTGAACATTTGGCAAAGTTGAGCCAACAAAACAGGCTTTTTGTACTGGCTTATATACTCGGTGTTTTTTTCGTGGCCCCTCTGATTCTAATCGCAATCGCCAGGATGTTTTAATTCGGCATCAAGCCTGACAGTATATCAAAGTCCGGTAAATCTATCTAAGTAAGACTACAATGAATCATGGAGAAAACCAGCATCCATTAATATATTTTACCCAAGTTGGCAAGGACTTATCTGCTTCAAAGTTTCATTTTTTCGTAAAAACAGGGCCTTAAATAGACCAATTTTATTAATGTAATTCAATGATTTATGCAAATAACCTGCCCGCTATCAATCCAAGTCTTTTTAGGGTAAAAGTGAGATCGGAATTGTGGCGCGATGCAAAAATTCAATAAAAACTTTCATGAATGATCCGGGAAACGATGTGAAAACCATTTTTCACAAGACTAAAACCTGGAGAAGGGATGAAAAAAGTTGAAGAGATTCAGTTCAA
Organism: Saprospirales bacterium; assembly: GCA_007695145.1. Classification (GTDB taxonomy): domain Bacteria; phylum Bacteroidota; class Bacteroidia; order Chitinophagales; family Saprospiraceae; genus PWJY01. Next base: position 10,087 of record REEI01000043.1, read on the forward strand.
TGCTCAGCTTGGAGGCGTTGATTTTTGGACGAATGCCTATGGGGGCCGAATCGCTTGGAATTTAAAAAAGCTGCCGGAATTAAAACGTTTATCTCCTTAATTCCGTTTGAACGAAGAGTATGAATTCCGGGATTAAACATAAATTTGCACTGTGACCAAAAAATTACTTCTTCATCTGGTCTTGTTGTTTGGTTTGAATTCTTTGGCAATTGCGCAGGATGAGATTTATGTGCCCTATGAGGGGCAGATATACTCGGCAATTGTTGAGGACGGCGACACCTTGTTTCTTGCTGAGTTGGAACACATCAACATAACCAGTCCGAGGAGTTTTGATTCCCGGGATGACTATCTGCTCTACCTCAGGTATCAGAGACATGCAGCTCATGTATACCCCTATGCAATGACCGCTGTCCGGCTTTTTCGGGAGGTGGAGGACAATTTAGATGAAATGAATAACAGGCAGAGAAGGCGATTTGTGCGCAGATTGCAGCGAGAACTTCGAGATGAGTTTGAGGAGCCGCTTCGATCCATGACCAGAACCCAGGGCTACATTTTAGTTAAAATGATAGAAAGAGAGTTGGATACCCCCTTGTATTTTCTCATTAGGGATTTGCGCTCGGGAATTACAGCCACATATTGGAGTACCATAAGTTCATTTTTCGGATATAATCTCAGGGATGGATATCAGCCGGGAGAAGATCGACTTTTGGATTTGGTCCTCGACGACTTACGCATAGGTGCCGGCTCTCAGAAAGGAGTATCCATTGAAAAATCATCAGAGTAAATAGATAAATAACACAGAATATGCCCAACAGCTACTTCAGCAAGGACAAGGTGATTCATTCACCTGATTTCACTCCATTTACTGTTTCGTGGAAAAGTCCTTCCAATATTGCATTGGTAAAATACTGGGGAAAACACGGTCGACAACTACCCACCAACCCATCCATCAGCTTTACGCTCTCCGAAGCCCATACCACTATTGAAATGAGTTGTGAACTAAAGGATGATTCAGAAAACCAACCCTCTTTGAACTTCTTTTTTGAAGGGGAGAAAAAACCGAATTTTGAAAAGCGGATACAGTCTTTTCTCAACTCGGTCTCCGATATTTTTCCTTTTCTCCGTCAACTTCAGCTGAACATTCACTCTTCAAATTCTTTTCCCCACAGCTCGGGCATAGCCTCATCTGCCTCATCCATGAGTGCCCTTGCCCTGGCATTATGCGATGCAGAAAAGAACCTATTTGGGGAGGATGAGCGCAGCTCTTTTTTTCAAAAAGTATCTTATGTTTCGCGTTTGGCTTCGGGAAGTGCCTGCCGCTCTGTCTACCCGGTCGCTGCTCTATGGGGTTTCAGCCGCGAATTAAATAGCTCCTCTGATGAATATGCCGTACCTGTCCTGGACCACCTTCATCCGGTATTTCACAATTTTAAAGATACCATTCTGGTGTTGAGTGATCAAGCCAAGGCAGTATCAAGTTCAGCAGGCCACTCCTTAATGGAGGTCCACCCTTTTGCAAAAACACGTTTCGAGCTGGCCAATAAGAATCTGGCACAACTTTTACCTGCCCTAAAAAAGGGGGATTTGGAAACTATGGGAAAAATTGTCGAGAACGAGGCTTTAATGCTACATGCCTTAATGTTGACCTCCAATCCGAATTACATCCTTTTCGAGCCGGCTACAATAGCAGTAATCAAAAAAGTGAGAGCATTCAGGGCAGATACGGGTATTCCGGTTTGGTTTACATTAGATGCCGGACCCAATGTGCACCTGCTCTATCCTTCAGAAGAGGCTTTAAAGGTGGATAGCTTTATAGAAGATCAACTACTTCCACATTGTATTCCTGGCAAATCGATATTTGATTCCTGTGGTCAGGGGCCTGAAAAATTAAACTCCTGAGCGACAAATAAAAAGTGGACGTAACCTAAGTCGCCATTTAGTAGTCCACTGAAAGTAAAAATTTTAACGATCATCTCTAAATTGTTCCCCTTCTCTCTCAAGTGCCCACCAATCGTACAATCTCATTCCAGCCAATAGGAGTAATCCGGCTATTAAGATATATCTCCAGCTGTCTGACAGTTCAAAATAAATGGGGCCATAAAGCACCAAAAATAAGGCCAGACCTGAGAACAGAAAGAACTTGAATAGAAGGATAAATTTTTTCATTCCTTATCTGAAAAAAACATGTATTCAGTTTCTGAGAATAAAGCGAATCGGAATATTGTACTTGACAGCAACCGGTAAACCTTGCTGTTCTCCCGGGATCCAATTGGGCATTTGCTTGACTACGCGCAGCGCCTCTTCATCACAACCTCCTCCAATTCCCCTGACAACCTTTGGGTCTTCAATACTTCCATCCTCTCTAACAACAAACTGGATGACGACCGTCCCTTCAATATTGTTCGATCTGGCTACTGCAGGATAAACAATATTTTGTGCCAAGAATTCATACAGAGCTCTCTCTCCTCCCGGAAACTCCGGCCACTGTTCTACAAAGGTAAAAACCTTTGCCGGTTGAGGTTCCGGCTCAGGCTCAGGATCGGGTTCAGGTTCCGGCTCAGGAATTACATAGTCTTCATAAATATCACTAACACCCTCCTGGGTCACTATGGAAGGAGCAGCTTCCTTTAGCTCATCTATTGTTGGTGCCAGGTCTTCTTCTATCACTTCTTCATCGGGTCTTACCTCCGGTCGCACAAATCTTCTGGTAGCGACTTTAGGGGGCTCTTCCCTGGGTTCTACTTTAGGGGGTTCTTCAGGTAGTATGGGAGGAGGAGCCATTAATTCTGCAGTAGGAGTAAGAGTGACCGGTATCACTTCTGTGGTAACACGCTCATCACCCTTTATCCAGTGGATCAAAAGAGGAGCAGCGTAGAGCAATGACATGATACTTATGCCTATAAAGCAGGAAAAAATCAAATTTTTACGGTAGTCCTTCCTATGGACATAAGCCCCGTACTCTCTATTTTTTGTAGAAAAAAGGAGTTCATCCAGGCTATTTTTTCCGGACTTACTCATCCACTTCATCTTTTAAACCCAATAACTCTATTCCTGCCTCAGCCAAAATTGCTTTATCTCCGGCTCTGAGATCGTCAATAGCATAGCGCTTTACTCCACTTATATTCATTTCGTCGATGATATCAACCAGATTCCTGTAATTGCTTTCAGGATGGGGTTTTATGATTACCATTGGCTCCTCAGTCGAGGAAATAAAGTCTCTCAACTCTGCCCTGAATTCATCAGGCTGATAGCTGATTCTCTGAACGGTTTCTACTGCCAAACCTCTGAAAATATAAAGTTCATCATCCGGAAAGGGTATAATGGTTAAGGCCCTGGATTCTCTAACAGCTTGAACATCTTCGGGTCTTTCGTGATCCTCCGGCACCGGCATCACCAACTCAATTACATTGGGTTTGGTCATTGTTGTTGTCAACATAAAAAAGGTCAGAAGAAGAAAAGCCAAATCCACCATCGCATTCATGTCCGTAAAAACATTTTGTCGGGATGTTTTTCGCTGCTTTCTGCCCTCGCGTATGGGGTTGGAAAACTCTTCAAACTGATCAAATTCCTTCATCCTCCCTTCTTTTCTCAGTTACAAGATTGAACCTCAAAATGCGATTTGCTGTCATTGTTTTTATTACCCGATCGAGATGGCGATAAGGAGTGAGTTGATCTGCTTTTATGGCAAAACGAAGGCCGGGTTGAACTGATCTTGCTGTCACCAACCAATCCGCCAGTTCATTATTGGCGGTATCTGCCGGGATTCCTGCGCGAACTTGCATGAGTTGTTCAGGTCTTTCAAGCAAAAGGTAGGGCTTCAATTCCTCCAAAGGCATCCCAAATCCGGGTAATTGAATAAATGATTCCTCCTCTGCACTGCTGATCTCGAGATTGTAAAGCGAAGCCATTCTGTTGAACCACGGGCCTCTTGACTCATGATTACTCAAGGAGAGGTATATCAAACCGTCCCTGTCAACCGTAATGGTCAACAAGTTGGTTTCAGGTATGTCAACTTCAGAGAAGGAATAGGGCAATTCAATTTTTGCCTGCTCGGGTAGTTTAAAGGTAGTGGCCAAAAGAAAAAAGGTGACGAGCAAAAACGCCATATCGACCATGGGATTCATGTCGAGATGCGGAGTTTTTTTTGTCTGTCCTCTATTTCGGGCCATACTTAGAAATACTTAAGTTTTAAGGTGTGGATGATGCTAAAACTGGCCTCGTCAATTGCATAAGTGATCCGGTCGATTCGATTGGCAAAATAATTGTAAAATACTATGGTTACTGCTGCTGTACTGATACCCAGAGCAGTGGTGACCAATGCCTGAGATATGCCTCCTGCAAGTCCAACCGGATCGGGCTCTCCTACTGTGGCAAGCGCTCCAAATGCCTTGATCATACCGGTAACTGTACCCAAAAGACCAACCAGGGTAGAAATTTGAGCAATGGTGGAGAGAATAAACATATTGCGGTTGAGCAGAGGTAGCTCCAATTGAGTGGTTTCCTCCAGTTCCTTTTGTATAAGATAGATATCCTTTTGATCAAATTCGTCCATTTTTTTTCGCTCAACATAGGTGGCAATACCTGTTTTTACGACATTTGCAACCGCTCCTTTTTGCTGATCGCAGGCCTCATTTATGGCTTTTGTCTTCCCTCCGGCTAAAAGAGATTTTACCTTCCTTACAAACTCATTCATATTTCCCTTTCCCTGTGATATCCTCAATGCCAGGAAACGTTCAATAACATAAACAACCATGATCAGCTGGAAGGAAATTAACAGTATTACAATGGGACCACCTTTGTAAATAACACCCAGTATGTTGTTGTTTATGGGTTCCCGCGCAGGATCGCCATCTACAAAATTGTCGGGATGACCCAGGACATTGTAGAACAAAAAATAAGCAGCCACCAATGAAAGTGGTATCACAATCAGGGACAGATCTAGTTTGATATTTGGTTTTTTCATAAGCCGGTTGAAAAATTCAATAAAATTAAAACTCCATATGACAATGAATGTCAAATGTGCTCCTTAAAAAGTAATAAGGCAAATTTAATCAATTCT
>REEI01000051.1 GCA_007695145.1 Saprospirales bacterium
CACAGATTTTCGCAGATTTTTTCTCGGGATGAGACCTTATTTACATTATTATCCGGTTAATTCCCTTTTTCATGTCCTTAACATTAAAGTTGAGAAGAAGCCCGAGCTTTATTCCGGAGAGTTTTAAATAGGTCATTACCTGGGCAGTATGTATGGGGGCAATTGCTTCTACAGATTTTACCTCAAGTAGGATTTGATTATTTACAACAAGGTCAATTCGATATCCTGCTTCTAATTTAATCTCATCGTAAATTACAGGTAGTGCTTTTTGACGTTCAACTGTCATTCCGGCTTTGCAAAGTTCATATTCTAAGCAGACTTCATAAGCTGATTCCAAAAGTCCTGGTCCTAATTCAGTATGCACTTTGTAAATGCATCCAATAATCTTATACGACAAATCATTTAATTCCATGTTGCAAATTTTGAGGTTTGGATACTTAGAATGCCAATGATATACCCGGATGGAAATACAGAATGGCGAAATTAGCCAAAACGTTGAAAGTGTAGAAATTGGAGCGGTTTTTTTATCTGTGCTAATGTGTGCTATCTGTGGTAAACTTTTGCCACTATGAGAAATACAACCGCTCCTTTTTTTAACAACAGATTCACACGGATTCTCACAGATTTTTTTTGCAGGCAAATTAACTGCTTTTAGCATTAGATGATGGAATAATCAATTATTGGCCTTTGGGCAACGATGATACATACCAGATAGAACCACAAAGATTGGTTTTGATTTTGCAGCTGTACTAAACTATGCTATCTGTGGCAATCTTTCATCGTGGGGAGGGGGTGCCACTAACCTACAAAGCCTCAATGCTAAATAAAAAAAATAGGGCTTTGAATATTGGTGGTGAACCTTCACCCAAAAAACTACTGTTGCAGAATTTTTACCCCTGTAGCCATAAATTTCAGCTCGTGAACAGGCTCAGTGATCGCTGCTATTTCCTCCGGGGATTGACCGGCATCTTCTGCATAGTGCTGCAGTTCTGCCACACTGGTCCAGTCGCGATAAGCGTATCCTTCCATCACTATTAGACCACCATCGAGATCTAAAGGCATAAAAAAGCCGTAGTCGTGGAATTGAACGAACATGCTTTCTGCCTCAGAACCATCTGCTGAGTATACATTCATCCAACATCCTTTTTTCTGGCAAACATCGTCCACTTTAGCAATCACTTTTGCATACATTGAATCTGCCTCTCCCATCATCTCAAGCATTTCATCAAATCCAATGGCTCCCTCCTCATCTATGATTTCACCGAAGTGCACAGCGTGTTCACCATTTTGAACTTCTTCCTTCTGTTCATCTTTGGCCTCTTCATTATATCCTTGCTCCTGGCCACAGGCTGTGAACATCAAAGCAAAAACTCCAAGTAATATTAGATTCTTCATGTCATTAGATTTTAAAAAATTAGCTTTTCGACAAAGCAGGGACCAATTTCCCTTTTTTGCACTGCAAAGATAGTGAATTCAAAAGAGAAAGAAATAGCTGATTACCAAAAAGCATCCGATTTCAAAAATCAGCGGCCCACTTTCAAATTGGTTAGTCCCTCATTGATGGATAGGATGATATCCCCCATTTCTGCATAATCCTCCTCCCATTTCTCTGCTTTTGGGGACATGACTGATGCTATATTGAGGATCTTCAATTCTGGTCTTTGGCGCTGCAAATACCATATGATACCCTCTTTAAAATTTGAGTGAAAACTCCCATTGATGTGATAAAAAACCTGACCTTCATTCAGATTTTGGTCAATGAAATGAGCCATAGTTGCATCTTTAATGGCTTGAGCATAGACAAATTTTACCGCCCTATCCCCATGAGCCATTTCGAGCATCATTTTACTGCTTCTCAACTCCAGGTCCACTTCAAAAGGAAGGGGTGCAATGTATCGATGTCCCTCGTCCGTTGGCAGCAAATCCAGTCCTTCCATCCCCTCCCGAAAGACGAGATTGGCATAGCGACGGGGCACATTGGTTGCTATAAATGGAATCCCACTCTGCTTTGCAAACTCAAGTAAGGGCTTGTAATCTTTCTCATAATTGTTCCAAAAACGGGCCTCGTTATTAAAGTTGGTCTCATTGATCCACCCGGAGAGGTACTCATCGAGAATTAATTGATCATGGGTTTCAAAAAACTCACCTCCTATGACGAGATTCTCTCCATGCAATTCAAATAAATCACTCAGTAATTCCCGTTGCAACCAATGACAGATGGGATTACCGTGGAACTCCCCAAAGAAAATCACATCCACCCCCTCTATCATCTCAAGGACATCCCCATAATTGATCTGTTGGCCCTCAGAATTAAATAGCTGATATGCTGGGAGTTCCTGCGAAACCAAAGGGCTAGTCATCAATATGAGCAAGAAACTCAGAACTCCAGGCACGGGCAAAAATCTTTTATTCGGCATTTTTTTATTGCAAAAATAACACCTGATTAAAGATGAGCAAATTGTAAGCTGGATAATTCACCAAAAGGCAAACCACTCGGCTCTATCCATTCAATCTGATTGAATACAAGTTGGTATCGAAAGTAGTTTGTGCAGGGAAATTATCGATGGTCCATTTTCAAAAGCTGCATCAGTTCATCGGTCAATGGCTCAGAATATGTCCCATAGGCACTGACCAAAATTCCTTTATGCTGTCCATCTAGAGACGCAATGCCATAAACTGCTGACATGTCTGAAGGATTGGACTCTCCTTCAAACCGATAGGCAACCTCAACCTTGCATTGAGAGGGCTTGAGTACGGTATCATCGGTGGCACATTCAATGATATCATTTTTAACTCTGAAGTCGTGGGTATAGCCTTTTTCCTTCAAATCCTGCAGTGCTTCGACCATTGTCGCATAATCCTCTTTCATAAAACTATAATTTTTCTGGTTGATATTCAATATTTTAACACAAATAGGACCTATTTTGGTTCAAATGAAATCACAAACTTTACGGTCGAGCCTGGTTGCAAATAATAATTCATCATTAATTTTTTTTCTTTCAGAAAAAGGCTACCTTTGACCCGGTAGATCTTTATTGATTACTACTGACCTGTTGCAGTTTTTCAACAGGGGAGTATCCGAAAATCCTCAAGAGTAGGTTCACTAAACATTTATTTTGTTATGAAAGCAATTAAGAACAAAATTTTACTTTTTGCCATTGTTTTGGCAACCGGGGCGTTTTTCACCTCTTGTTCTGTAACCTTGCCTGTTACTGCAACCAGCAATCAGGTAGGCACGAAGGTGGGCTCTGCAACTGCAACAGGATTTCTTGGAGTGCTGTTTTTTGATCAGGATGCGAGTATCCGCACTGCTGCAAGAAATGGCAACATCACCAGAATTTCCACTGTTGACATCAGACACGGAAATGTGCTCGGACTTATTTACACTTACGAAACCATCGTAACGGGTGAATAAAGTTGTGATACGAATTAATAAAGGGGCGGTATTTTACTGCCCCTTTTTTTATCTTTGGCATTCAGAAAGTTGTCCTGATGAATAAACTAATCTTCACCCTTACACTAATTGGCGCATTTTTAGTCGGACTCGCCGCCTGCTCAGATCCGGGAGATTTGATTTTGCTCGGCCCGGAACACCGGCTGGAACTGACTGAGACAGAAAGCCAGCTTCCCAGAAATCAAGAATACATCGATCACCACAATGAATGTTGCAATAGATTTCCAGATATACAAATCCCATTGTACAGGGTAATCGGGGGCGAAAATTACCACTACTATCTCTCTATACCCATGGAAGCTGATCCCGATCTGATTGCCGATTTATTTCTCTCAGTTGAGGATGTTGATTTCCAATTGAAATTGAAGACTGACGATTTGGTCCTGATCAGTGGTAAGTCGGAAAACAGGTGTCTAAATATTTATTTGGTCGATCTTCCTTCTGGAGACCTCTTTATGTTTTCACTCATTACAGAAGACCCTGAGGTGTGCCTAAAGCACCTCAATAGAGCATGGATTTTTGATCGCATTGAAAAAATGTAGTGTGAGTATGGGTATGCGCTTACTACTGGTACTGATGATTTTTGGACTGCTACTTGCAACTTTGAGCTCCTGTTTATCTGTAAAACCATCCTCCTCTAAGGGAGCTGGAAAAGATTATGAGGTATTCTACCTGGGAGACCATAGAGATCAGTTTTTTATAAAACCAATCGCATTCCAGGCAGAGGGTGCTGCACTCCTGCTCGACATTACCTTTAGACATCCTTCAGGAGGCGACAGCGCAATAGTCAACTTCACCTTAAATACTGAAGTTCAGCAAGCCAGGGTAAGGAGTTTTGAGCTAAAAAATGAACTGGCCAACTACAAAAGTTCAACTGAACCGGAAGTACTTTTCACCACTCAATCTGACAATGGTGAATTCCAGGCTCGGTATTCCCTAAGCATTCCTTCAGATCAAATAGAAACGATGCTGGAGGAGAAAAACTGGAAAGTAGTCGTATTATTCCATTCAGCAAAAAAGGAGTTCGTCCCCACCCGAAAAGCTCAACGAACCATCAACCGTTTAGTAGATCAGCTCGGGTCCGAAATCAATTCAACCCCCGTTCACTTCTTTACGGACTAAAATTCACGACCCAAAGGAAACGCAGATAGTTGTATTGTCATACCAACTGATATTGGTATATTGAGTTGGTGCTCTACAAGCCAGAGGCTATAGGAAATAATCCCCGGGAAAAAACTCCAACAAGCCCACACAACAATTCCAGGTAAATCAACTTTACGCCTCCAATCTAAATGCTCAATACTCTAAAAGGTAGGAAATCGGTATAAGCTCCCCCGTTTTTGTTCAAACCAGCTCATAAGTCCATAAAAAAATAGCGTTAGTCCAATAAAAAGGAGGTACAATTATATTTTTCCTATCTTGCAGGCAAAATAAAATATGAGCTATGGATAATCAAAAGATTGACATGTTTTTGATGACGAATGCCAAGTATTTTGAAAGTCATCGTCTCCCTTTAATTCGGGAGCGCTTATTGAAAATGGACGACAGCAAATTACTGCATATACAGACACTCAACTTCAAGGATCCAACCATGATGTTGATAGTCTCGTTATTGGCCGGGACCCTTGGTATTGACAGATTTCTGATTGGAGATGTAGGGCTGGGAGTTGCCAAACTGCTCACTTGTGGTGGACTGGGAATTTGGGCAATAGTCGATTGGTTTCTTATCATGGGAGCCACAAGGGATAAGAATATGGAAAAACTTGAAATAGCCACAGCCTCTTATTCTTATTGATAGAAACTGCAAACAACACTCTAAGCATGAGAAGCAGGTACTTTTACCGGTTGCTATCAGTCTTGCTCCTGGCAGGATATGCCTGGGTGGGGATCCACTGGTTTATGGATTACCGTTCGGCTCATGGCAATGGGGAGGTCACTATTTGCTTAATGAAGAACCTCACCGACACCCCTTGTCCCTCCTGCGGCTCTACCCGCTCATTGCTCACGCTATTTGAGGGAAAATGGATAGAGGCTATTTTTATCAACCCTCTTGGCATTTTAATGGGTGTATTTATGTTGATTTTGCCCGTTTGGGTAATTCGCGATTACCTTCAAAGCAAAGAAAGCCTATTTAATACCTACCAAAGAGCTGAGCAAGTTTTAAAAAGAAAGGGAGTACTTTTGGTCTTTGCGACCTTAATACTCGCCAATTGGATTTGGAATATAAGCAAAGGATTATGATTGAAAGTACAGAGTACCATTACAAGCCTCATCCTGAAGAACAAGAAAGGGCCACAAACAGCTACCTGATGTCACTGGTCGTGGTAATCTTCGGAATGCCATTGCCCATTGTCAATCTTTTGGCATCGGTAATATACTATCTGGGCAACATGAAAGCCAGCAGCTTTGTGCGCTGGCACTGTGTGCAGGTCATGCTCACCCAATTGTTCCTGTTTTTCATTAATTCAGTTGGATTTATCTGGTTGATGTTCATAATTTTTGGCAATTGGGAATTCACCAACTACTTCATCGCATATGTTTTAATACTTCTGGCTTTCAATATTTCAGAATTGGTGGGTACTATCCTTTCCGTGTTGATTATAAAAAGAGGCAAGCACCCGAAGTGGTGGATTTTTGGTGATCTCACTGATATTATAATGGCTGAGGACGAGCAAGAAGAAAGGGTTCATGGGTAAGATCATTCTAAAATTACTGGGACTGCTACTGGGAATAATGTTACTGGTGCTTCTCCTGGGACAACTGGACTTCAAGGGTGCTTCGGGGATGGAAGATAAGCTCGATTACCCGGAAGAGAACCTAGGAGAACTCATGCTGAGGGTCTTTGAACAGATGGATCGAAAAATCGAAAATGAAGAAAAATTAGCACCCCCTAATGACATACTGGAAAAGATCTGCCTTGCAAATGGGCTTGAATGCGACCATGTACGACTTTTCTTATTCGGAGGAAGCACTGTCAATGCCTTTGCACTTCCCGGTAACCACATCGTACTCTACCGTGGGCTGATTCGCCAATGCGAAACTGCCGAAGAATTGGCCGGAGTTATTGCCCACGAATTGGCTCATATCAAGCTGGATCACATAAGAAGAAAGGTCCAAAGAGAAATCGGTTTAAACATAATTGGCAGCATCATTGGAGGTTCTGCAGGAGGTGAAATAGCTCGTCAAACTGCCCTCCTTCTGGCCAATACATCCTACGGTAGACAAATGGAACTTGAGGCTGATGAAAAAGCAGTAGCGTATCTTATGAATACCGGTATTGATCCCAATGGCCTGGCAACCCTTCTCTCCCGAATCAGTGCTCAATACGAAAATCTACCTCCTGGATTTTACTGGTTCAGCACGCATCCCGAAACCAATCTGAGAGTCAGACATATCCGCGAAAAGGCTTGGACAGGGGAGATGGATTACCATCCTCTTTTTTCTGATGAGGAGTGGATGGAGTACTTAGCTCTGATGGAAAATTAAAACCAGGGCCAATACAGGTTACTATTACTTGTATAAAAGGGCCTGGGATAAGTGAACCTGGCCAGTGCCGATAATATAGGGTGCCAAAATGAACCAATTCAGGAAATCGTTCCAACCAGCAGCTCTTAAGCGAAAGCTTATGCCGTGATTTCGCAGAGTTCGATTAGTCCGAAAACTAAAGTTCAAGTAGCACAAGTCAATTGATTATCATTCCAAGAGAAAAGCGAGCAAAGATGGGGAAGAACCCGTGATTGCCGTCAATGTCAAGGTAATAAACCGGGCCAATATCAAAAAACAAAGAGAAGTTTTGACCGTATTTTCTCTGCAATCCCCAGGTCGGTCCAACTGCAAACTCAATGTCGGTCTTTCGAGTAAAATTTGAGGAAACAGATGGCCCCCTTGAGTACAACCTGAGGGAAATAAAATTTCCGCTATTTCCACTAATACTCCTCCCCTTTTCGCTCCTTTTTTCACGGTTGTAAAACCAAAGCTGTTGAATAGTAAGTTTTGGGCTCAGATCGTATAAAAAAACCGATGCGGTAGGACCACTCAAGTTGGGGAATGATCCACCATAACCAAACGCGGGATTGAGAATAAACAGGGAGTTTTGGTCGGTAGGAAATTGCCACTCCATTCCTGGATTGATAAATATCAGCCTGAAAGACTTATCTAAAGGAGGGATATCTGTTACAATACTCGCAAGGACATTGGCATGAAGCGAGAAAATTGTAAATATTGCGATACCTGCTTTCAGCATTTGGTTGGACTTGCAGGAGAAAGCTTGCATTCAGTTTTAATTGGATCAAATGTCTCTTGGACGGACATAAGTCTAATTTTGTTACTGTTCAAATTCAGAAAACCAACCTGATTTGGAACAGGAGTATAAATTACCTAAGGAAAATACGGGAGAAATGGGGGATAGAACTACCAACTAGCTGAGCAGTGAAAAAAAGTTACTCAAACCGGTAGTATGTTTGGTGCCAGAATTTTTGTAATTGGCTGCCATGATCATGGTTGAATAATAATTTTCTCAAAATTACTTTGATAAAAAATAATCAAAAAACACTTGGAAAACTCTGATATACAATTATATTTGCACTATTGATTGCAAATCTTTAACCAAATACTTATGAAAAAGCTACTCATTTTACTTTTACTGATTCTCGCTATCGTAGCAATTTGGCTCCTTATTCCGAGTGACAATGACGAGGCTCCAATTGATGAGGCTCCGGGGGCGATGGAACCCACTTCATTCAATATCGGCTTTGACTCAATTGGAGTTGATGTGGATATCTTTTTTGCTCTATTAGATCAGCAATGGGCTGAGGGAATTCGGTTTTACAACGCTACTCCCGACCCCAATTCGCGCACTGCTGGCATCCTTTTGGTTGCCTTCAATAGTGATTCCGTTGAAATATATGGCAGCACTACTATGCAGTATGTTTATTTTGATCAAAATGGAAATTCTCAAACCTTAAACCGAGAGATGGCAGAAAGGTATGCTACAGGGGTTTTAGAAAGTGAGGGACTTTCCGGAATGATATCAGTTATAGGCCGTCCCAATATCAATGGAGATCCAAAAACATTATTCATAGTATCAGATACTTTTAATTATCAAGAAGAAGATTTTCCCACAGTGACTCTAAACTTCTACAATACTACTGATGGTGAGAGTAGACGTCTTGCCTCAATAAGAAGCCAGCCTTGTCCTCCTATGTGCCCCAGGCCAGGAATCATGCTCTATGAGCCAACAGAAGGAATCAATGGTGGAGGTGAAACAGAAGGCAGATAATTTAAAGGACTTCTTTTACATTCTTGCTGGCCTTTACAGAAGGTCAGGGATGTACCTATAAACTCTCTTCAACATAGTACATTGAAACCTTGCCTTTGCCCTTGGTTTCAATCTCTCCGCGATAACTGCAATTGAAGTGGTCTTTTACAATTTGGTAGGTAGAGTCGGAGATGTTTATCTTTCCCGGCTGACAAGTTGTTTCCAATCTATTGGCGGTATTTACAGTATCACCCCAGATATCGTATTGAAACTTTTTAGTGCCAACAATACCGGCAACTACAGGGCCGGAGTGCAATCCAATTCTTATTTCTAAAAATTCTTTGCCTTCTACCTTCTTTTTTGCATTGATAGCAGACATCACTTGCTGCATGGCAATTGCAGCTTGCACACTCCTCAGTGCATGATCATCCAGTTCGTCCGGGAGGCCGCAAACTGCCATGTAACAATCGCCAATGGTTTTAATTTTCTCAATACCGTATTTTTCCATTATCCGGTCAAAATCGGTAAAGATAACATTGATCTCTTCAATCAATTCTTCAGGAGTCATCCCTTCGGCTATATTGGTAAAGCCTTTGATATCAGCGAAAATCACAGTGACAAGGTCATACTTTCTGGGAGCTGACTTTCCAGTTGCTTTAAGCTCTTTCGCTACTGTGGCAGGAAGAATATTTAAGAGCAATTCATCGCTCCGTCGCTTGCCTTTTGAAATCACCACTACAAGTAAACTCACGAAAAAGAGAAAACCCAGGGCTGCAGTCAACCCCAACCTCTGCCGGTTAATTCTCTCCTGTTGGAGTTGCCTCTCAGATTCAAACCTGAGACTATCGGACTTATGAATTTGCTCAAAAGCATAATTCAACTCCAATCTCGTTACCTCCTGAATGGCTCTGGAACCAAATATTTCTTCACCCAATTGCACATATTTTACATGAGCCTCCAATGCATTCTCAAAGTCCTCAAGCCCGAGGTAGGCCTGATGAAGTGCATTGCAACAAGATTGGGAACTGGCCTTCACCTTAGCTTCTTCAGAACTCCAACAAAGGTCTCTGCACCACTCAATCACTTCCTCATATTGGCCTAGCATGGATAAAATCAATCCAATTTCAGATCTGACCATCTCTTTTGTACCCAATAAACTACCCGGGTCGGAGATCAAATACTGATAACTCTCCTTCAATACGTCCAAAGCTCCAGTGAGCTCTCCCTGGTGCTTCATTACTGTCGCTATGTGATTGAGGGTTACACCAATACCTGAATGGTCACCCAAAAGCTCCCAGATGCCCAAACTCTGATGATGGTAATAAAGAGCAGAATCCAACTCGTTCAACCTATTGTAAACAAGTCCAAGGTTATTGTAGGAAACGCCAAGATTAGTCCAATCTCCTCCAGCCTCTCTCAATTTCATACTTTGACGATAGTTCTCCTTTGCCTGTTGATAATTTTTTAAATTAAAATGAATCGAAGCCATATTATTGAGAGACTCTGCTACCCCATTATTGTCATTATTGTTCTTAAATAAGGTAAGCGCATTCTGAAGATTGGTAAGTGCTTCAGGAAACTGAAATTCATAGATGTTTAAAACTCCCAGTTGATTGTAAACTCGAGCGATTAAAACCTCGTCTCCCGATGCAGACGCCTTTTCCATTGCCTGCCCCAGTTCTTGACGCACAAGTTCATACTCCCCAATACGAAGCTTGGAGATAGACCTGTCTATTAACGCAAGTACGGCATCACGTTCGGGATATGGATTGGAGTAAGCAGGAGGAATGAGGCAAAATAGAAAGAGTAAAGCAAGACACAGCGGTACCCGGCCAATGAAAAAACCTCTACCCTGTTTTGCCCCTGTCATCTGTTGTAGAGTTTGATTAAAGTTCTCAAAAGTAAGTATTTACAAATACCTGTCCAAAAATAATCAAAAGCTAATCAAATTTCCTTTTGGGGGAAAATCACCAATGTTTAGGGTCATATCCTGTTTACATCAAAGGTATACTCTCACCCAATTAGCCTGAGGTAAGGTTTCCACAATAGTTAAATCACCTATTCGATCCTCTGTTTTGGTATCACAACCTCTTCAGCAGCTCCAATCAACTCTGAGTAATGGGAGTTTGCACTCAGGATATCGGCATTTCCAAGGATAATTATCTGTTCTCTTGCGCGGGTTAGTGCAACATTGAGCTTGCGGTCTAAACCATGTCGATTCAATTGAGAAAGGGTGTGGAGTTGAGAGGGGTGATTGGTGCAAAGAGAAAGGATGACCACCTCTCTGGCTCCACCTTGATACCGCTCTACTGTATCAATAGTAACGAGGGAGAATAAGTCAGGAAACTTATCTTCAAGCATTTGAGAAATCAGTGCAATTTGAGCTTTGTAAGGACAAATGATACCAATCTGCCGATCGTGCTCAGGAACCTTTAATTCAAAATATTCCCTTACAATTTGGACAGCTGATCTTGCTTCATCCAAATTGGTCTTATCGGTGGTTCCTCCGGCTGGATGATCTATAAAGAGAAGACGCCCCTTGTGCAAAACAGATTCCATTCCCGGGCCAACAACCCTCGGATAATAAGAGGTCAACGTGGCCTTCAATCTTTCGGCACCTTTAAAATTTCCATTGAGACAAGATAGCTGACCATTATAAAACTTACTGCTCACAAAACCGGCTATCTCCTCGTGCATTCTTCCTTGCACCGTAAGAGAATCAAAGGCATGGCTCAACCCTCTTTTTACTGTGAGCAAAAAAAGTCGCTCAAAAAGCGAGTCGGATAAATTTTGCAAACCAATTTCCAATAAATCTATATCTTCTATTTGTCCCTCATTCTTGTCCTGCGTAACAATTGCGGGCAATTGACAATGATCCCCTATTAAAACAGCCTTTCTAAAACGACTGAGTAATCCAATCAAATAGGGCTCCAGTATTTGTGAGGCTTCATCTACTATTACAGTATCAAAGTCAACAAGCTGTTGTAATTCCCATTTTCCATAAAAGGATGATACGGTGGAAATATAGATTTTCTTGCTCCCAAAAAAATCAATCATTTGCCGACGGTTTTCAAGATCATGGAGATGATACT
The DNA here is from genome assembly GCA_007695145.1 of Saprospirales bacterium. GTDB lineage: Bacteria > Bacteroidota > Bacteroidia > Chitinophagales > Saprospiraceae > PWJY01. The sequence continues at coordinate 11,804 of REEI01000051.1, forward strand.
CAAGCAATAAATCACAGTGATCGGGATTGCAACTGTAACGCGATCCGATTCTCACAGTATTTTTCACAAAATCATCACCCAATTGTTTGATCACATCGCAGATCTCATCTACTGCCCTATTGGTGTAGGCCAGTAATAAAAGCCGCCGATTTTCCTTACCTGCCAAATAGTCAATTAGCGTTCTTATCATGACGCTTGTCTTCCCCGTACCCGGAGGTCCCCACAGCAAAAAGTAATCCTCTGCATCTATGATTTTGTTTGCAACTCGATTTTGCTCATCGGTCAAGCCCTCAAAGCGGCGAACAGAGGTCTCAGAAGGAACATTCGGAGGCCTCAGTCCAAGCCAAAGGGAACGCTTATCGGGCTTAGCACGTATAAATTCAGCCAGGGAGTGGTAGTAATGTCTAAAGCCGCTTTCGAGCACATCGGGCTCTAATGTCCAATTTGCATTTACAGCAGGACGCTCTGATTCCGATAGTTTACTTCTCAGTCGAACGGTGAGCTGAGAGGCGGCCAATTCAATCAAGGTGCCGCGGTACACCTGAGTGAAGGGGGCATAGCCAGAACCCTTCTGATCGGTATATAGCACTACCACATCTCCAATTCTAAAATTTGCCAGCTTTTGGGGAGTCATTTCAGTGGAAAAGACCATTCGTGGATTGCTGTCACTGCTGTAATCGGCCTTCAATTGCAAGTCGGAAAAAACTGAAAATCGACTCTCTTTTTCCTCCCGGCTGTCCAACCAAAGTGCAGATAATCCGCTTCTCGCTTCAGCAGCACCCCCGTGATTTACTTTTGAGTTTCTAAATTCTCTGGAAATGAAGGCGAGGAAACGGAGGAAGTAAATCTTCTCAAGCTTACTAAGACTACTCCAGATTTGGGAAACATTTTTGGCGTCGGAACCCGTAAAGCCAGACAGTTCACAAAGCACATCCAGCCCGAGGTACTTTTCAAAATCATCCGGACAGATGCGATCGATCTGCTGCATTTTCAGTTCCTGAATGTACAATTCATTCCTCAGAGCGAGAGTGCGGTGCTGAAAGGTTTTTACTGCAGGGGCAAACCGAAGGGTTTTCCCTGAATCTTTTGCGTAGATGATAAAGGCAGAAATCACTTCATTCCGAGGATAAATATCTTTGAGAATGAGATAGTAAAGCATGGTCTGAGCATAGTGGGAGGGATTTATACCATAGCCATTGGGCCTAAAAGTACTACCACTTTTCAATTCGTAAATCTCGCTTCTACCCAATCGTTGGTCCCGATACAGTAGGTCAAGTCGCCCCTGTAATCCATTTCCCGGAGAATAATAGGAAGGCTCTATTGCAAAGTGGGCGGTTTGTTTGCCTGTTGCCAAAAAATGCTTTCTGATCAAGGCCGAAATATTTCTATAAAAACCTTGAGCCTGCGCTGCTATAAAGCGGATATCCTCATCAGATAAAGCGCAAAAGCTTACCGGATCAATAGTGAATGCATCTTTGATCAGTTCTGTAAAGCTCAGTGAGGGGTCTTCCATCAGGCGATCAAGAAAGTAATTCGCAACATGTCCCGCCATGATGTATTTGGTTGACTTTCGCGGCAGCAGTTTCTTTAGAGAATGTATAGCGGGAAAATTTCCCCCAGCTTCGACACAAGAAGCCACTGCAGTTACATCCATAATGAAGTCAGGTTCTACAATGACAATGCTTGGGTGGAGAATGCCACTTTCATCTATTCTTATCTCTCGCAGCAAAAGGACCACATTGGACACATCCAGATCAAGCAGGTTCCGGACTGCCTTTTCAAACACGGAGTCGGTCAAATCCATAAAAGCAGATTTTCCCCCTTTTTCGACCCTCAGAACCACCCAACCCTTTTCTTCTATCTTTCCAGTGTGCACTACCCGCTCTCTCGCGATGTAATTCATGCCCCACTTTTTGTCTTTGGAGAAATGACTAAGAGGAATTTCAAATTCCCAAAGCTCAGAAGGCAATGGCTTATGGGTGAGTTGTGCCACTGCAGAGCCTATGGCAAAAAGACCTGATCTCCAATCTTCTTCCTGACCGTGATCCCTCCCTGTTTCCAAAAATTTGCGAAATATGTGAAGGCGATACATCAAAGCCCCGTCAATGCAATATTTTGTACCTAAATAACTGAGGGCTGCAAAGCCGGAGTTGAATTCAATCCCATCTTTCTTTGTCAATTGTGAAATCATGAGTTGGTACAGTTGTTCCAACTTTTCTAGCGCTTTTGGCTGTTGAGCCTTGAAGGCCTCTACAAGGTCAGGTATTATTTTATAACTCTCTTCTAAAAATCGGTTTTCCTCCATTCCTTTGACTTGCAAATTATACTTCAGTAGTGTGCTGTTACTTGCAAATGTACCCAAAAGAGGGAAAATATTTTTGGAAGGGGAAAAAGTTTATCTCAATAATCAACTAAGGCTCTCAGATTCCCCGGGACATAATAATTTAATTTATGCTACATCCATTTCTAATCTATTCATTAAGTATAATCCTAAATCGATCTATCTACCTGAAAATTGCCACTTTAGACTCATTGCAAAAAGAGAGGAGAAACTTTAATCATTACCAAAGTGAGCTAAATTAAATCTAAATCCTTAAAACTAAAGTCACCACATTAGGCTATTTATCCTAAAAAAAGACCCCTCTTCACAAAGTGGAAGAAAGGCCTGAATTTCATACCTCATGTAAAATGATGTACCCGGATGTGTGATCTAAAAAATTGAGTTTGGTTATTCAGAATCACTTTTTCGTTGAACTTCTCCGGTAATTCTTAATCGGACCGGATCCCCAGCATTGGTAGTCACCGTAACTGATTTATTGATTCTGCCCAGGCGGTTGGTGTCATACTTGACAGGAATTTCACCGGATTCGCCCGGCAAAATGAATTCCTTTGGATGCGAAGGCACGGTGCAGCCACAGCTACCTCTTGCATTGGTAATCAACAAAGGTTCATTGCCTGTATTGGTAAATTTAAAAACTCGGAGACCGTCTGATCCCTGCTCAATAGTTCCGTAATCAATGGTCGTCGACTCGAAAGTTATTTCAGGACCACTAGTTTCGGACTCTGCCTGCGCAAAGGTGACGACTGCAAGTGCGATTGTCAGCACCCCAATCCATAATAATGACTTCATACTTTTAGATTTTTAAATGAATCATTTAAGACCCCAAAGTTACGAAGGATTCAAATGGTTTATTGTTAATCAAACTAAAAAAAAATAAAGTGTCCTTTTTCAGGGATTCAATCGCTCAACCACAAAGACCTTATCGGAATTTAATCGGTATCGAAAGCGGTCGTGCATGCGATTTTCCCGACCCTGCCAAAATTCCCATTCTTCAGCCTCTATAGTATATCCCCCCCAATTTGGTGGAGTTGGAATGGCCTCCTCTCCTTCAAATTCCCGCAGAAATTTTTCAAAATTGTCTTCAAGCTCCTTTCGATTTTTCAAAACCCTGCTCTGAGCTGAAGCCCAGGCTGCAATCTTGCTGTACCGAGGCCTGGACTGAAAATAGGCATCGGACTCCTCTCTACTCAACTTTGCTGCTGCACCCCTGATCCGCACCTGGCGGGCAAGTTCGGCCCAGAAAAACATGACGGCCACCTTCGGATTGCCCGCTATTTCACTGGCCTTTAGGCTGGTGTAATTGGTAAAAAAAGACAACTTTCCATCCGTCAGTCCTTTGAACAAAACGATTCTGGTGGAGGGTCTGCCCGAAGCGTCAACAGTAGACAATGACATAGCATTGGGTTCAATAACTCCAGCTTCCACTGCATTGGCAAACCATCTTTCAAATTGACCCACGGGATTGGCCATCAAATCAACCAAATCAAGTGATGCCCCAAGATATTCCCTGCGAATAGAAGCGTAATCTATATTGTTATTCTCCATTTCCAAAAAGCTTTTTTCTAATACTTCTATACTCCAAAAGCCCTCTATAGGCAATCCAGTACATGGCTGGCACTACAATAAGAGTGAGGAAGGTGGCAAACATCAGTCCATAGATAACCGTCCAGGCCATGACCCCCCAAAACTCCACACTGTCCCCTCCTATGTAAAAGTTGGGATCCAGATCAGTCACAAAAGTAAAAAAGTTAAAGTTAAATCCAATAGCAAGGGGTATCAGACCCAGCACGGTCGTAATAGCCGTGAGCAGCACCGGCCTCAATCGAATACTACCGCCCTGCACCACACATTCTTTTACTTCATCTATGGTCAGACTAAATAGGTTTTCCACTCCTTTATCAATGCATTTTCGCCGCAACAGTAAATTGACATAATCAATGAGAACTATGGCATTATTAACTACTATCCCAGCAAGCGAAATAATACCCACCCCGGTCATGATAATCACTATGTCCACATTGTTAACAACATAACCCAAAAACACCCCGATCGTACTGAACAAAACAGAGAGAATGATTATAAAGGGAGTAATAAATGAATTGAATTGCGATACAATAATGAGAAAAATCAAGAAAACCGCTAAAAGGAAAGCAGTATTGAGAAATTCAAGATTTTCAGCTTGTTCTTCCTGTTCTCCAGTAAATTCATAGGAGAGTCGCTCTGGCATTTCAAAGTCCTGCAAGGCATTTTTTATGCGCGCAACAACTTCATTGGCATTGTAGCCCTCCAGCACATTGGAGTAAATGGTAACTACTCGCTCTTCGTTTTTCCTATTGATAGAGTTATAGGTTGAAGTGTACTCCACATCGGCTACTGCAGATACAGGGACGGCAATCAGACGACCACTGGAAGCACTTCTAAAGGTAATTTGCTGATTGAGCAGGTCAGACAGATTGTATCGGTATTGCTCAGCCAGTCGAATCATAATGGGGTACTCATCTTCGCCAACCTTGAATTTTGTCACTTCTTTTCCAAAGACCGCGGAGCGCATGGCGTCAGCAATAGCAAATGTACTCACCCCATAACGTCGAGCTGCCTCCCTGTCAATATTGATCAAGACTTCCGGCTTGCCCAACTGTAGGTCTGATCTCAATTCTTCTATGCCTCCAATCTGCTGGGAATTGATAAAAACACGCATTCTTTCTGTCACCTCCGCAAGCTCAAAAAGATCTTCTCCTCTCACTTCTATATTGACCGGACGTCCAACCGGAGGGCCGTCATTGTTTCGGTCAACGGCTATCTCCACCCCTGGAATACCCCGGATTCCAGCTCTAATTTTTTCCATTATTTCATAGGTATTAACCCCTATACGCTCATTAGATGGAACAAATGAAACGGTAATTCTTGCCCTTTGAGGTGAGGTTCCAAAATCAGGTCCGGAATTGGGATCGACAGTGTTCTGACCAATTTGAGCCAGTACCGCTTCAACCACATCCCTGTGGGGTTCGATGGTCTCAATGATCCGATCCTCGAGCTGTTGAATAACATTGTCGGTAGCCATGATATCGGTTCCCAGCGGCAATTCGACGAATACGTTAACAAAGGCTGGCTGTGTTTCGGGAAAAAACTCCACCTTCGGAGGAAAAACTGTGAGCAAAAAGATGGCAAAAATTAAAAGGGCAAAGGTCCCAAGAAAAACTACAATAGGCATTATTCCCTTCAAGGCAAATCTAATAAAACCATCGTAGATCCATTCCAAAAAAGGTATGAATTTGGTTTGAAACCAAAATGTAGCACCCCTTAAAAGAAAAATGTTCAAAAGGGAGAGAACTACCGCAATAGCTAGCAGGTTTCGCATCCACTGAATATCGACCAGGTGAAAAATTCCCGCAAAAATGGCCATGACCAGGGCTCCAACAAGTACATTTCGCTTTTTTCTCCTACGGGATTCAGCGTCTTTTGCTCGCTCATCCACCTTCATAAACAAGCTGGTGAGCACGGGATTGATCACAAGGGCCACAAAAAGAGAGGAGAGTAAAACAATGATGAGTGTTATGGGCAAATACTTCATAAAACTACCCATCAAACCGGGCCAAAATGCCAATGGCAAAAAAGCTGCAAGAGTAGTAGCTGTGGAGGCAATAATGGGCAGGGCCACCTCACCTGTTCCGTACTTGGCCGCTTTCAGTCCGGAAAAACCCTCCTGCCTGAGTCGGTAGATGTTCTCCACTACAACAATCGCATTGTCCACCAATAAACCCAGAGCAAGAATGAGAGAAAATAAAATGACCATATTGAGCGTATATCCCAACAAATTGATGATCATAATTCCCATCAACATGGACAATGGAATGGCTATCCCAACAAAGAGGGAGTTGCGAATACCCAGAAAAAACAACAAAACCAAAATCACCAAAATCACCCCGGATATAATAGAGTTTTCAAGATTTTGCACCATATCGCGAGTTTGCACCGACTGGTCATTGAAAATCTGGATGGTGAGGTCTTCCGGGAAAATTCGCTCCCTGGCATCATCGATTATTTCCTTAATCTTATCGCTGGCATCCAGGAGATTCTCTCCAGCTCTTTTGATTACATCCAAAGAAACTACGGGTAGTTTATCCGCTCTGGCAATACTAATGGGATCCTCGTAGCCCAAACTCACCTCAGCTATATCCCTGAGATAAATGGTCTTTTGGTCTTCGCTTTTTACAACAATATCCCTGATTTCATCTACTGATTGAAACTCCCCGACCACTCTGACTGTACGTCTGAAGTCATCGACCAACATCTCACCACCTGACATGGTTACATTTTCAGATTGTACGGCATTTTCTATATCGGCAAAAGACACCTGAACAGACTGCATTCTGAACAAATCCACATCAATTTTTACCTCCTTATCTCTAACTCCTTTAAGGTCTACATCGGATATCTCTCTGAGGCTCTTAATGCGGTCCTCAAGGTATTCAGCATACTCTTTAAGTTCTTCTTCATTGTAGTTCCCCGAGATATTGACTGTCATTATGGGTATCTCCGAAAGATTGATATCAATGATCTCAGGCTCTTCTGTAAGGTCGTTGGGCAATTCCGGTTTAGCCCGGTCTATTGCGTCCCTTACCTTTCTTATAGCCACCTCACGTTCAGTATCCACATCGAATTCCACCACTATGATAGAAAAATCCTGAATGGAATTGGAGGAAATGTTTCGAACTTCGGAAATACCGGCCAATTCTCTTTCAAGGGGTATGGTTACCAAATTCTCTATATCATCCGGGCTGTTACCAAAGTAAACGGTGTTTACAAAAATTTCCGGAAAGGGAATTTCGGGAAAAGACTCCTTTGGTATATCCTGGTAGGACCTGATACCAAACAGCAAAATCATAAAGGTCAGAATGAGAACAGTGGTCGCATTGTCTACAGCCAATGAAGTCAGGCCAAATTCCCTGAACTTTTTCTTTACATTTTCCATGAAAAAAGTTTTAATCCAGCAATGTGAGTAATTGATTAGAAGATACCTCTTGTTGACCTCTTACGATGAGAAGGTCACCCTCTTCCAATCCTTCCCTGATCTCAATGTGGCCCCGGTAGGACAAACCAGGTTTGACATATTTTTTCTCGGCCCTCAAACTACCTTCCCTGTCTACTGCTACATAGACATAGGCTCTACCCCCCAATTCGTACTGAACAATATTTAAGGGAATTACTACCGCATTTTCAGCCGTTCGGTCATTGATAGCCAGTCTTCCCATGAGATTGGGTTTAATTCTTGCATGACCTGAAGGAAGATCAGCTTCAACCAAAAAGGTGCGGTTTTCCATATCTATGGAACTTCCGATTCGGGAAATTCTGCTGTTAAATGACTCGCTGAGGGATGGAAAGTCAATCTCCACCTGATTGCCCACGCTAACGCTTTGTAAGTGGTTTTCAGGTACATTCACTGCCAATTTAAGATTCCTCATATCTACGATGATAGCCACCGGAGTTCCGGGTGAGACTAATTCACCCTCTCTGAGCAAAAGTTGATCCAGCACACCCGATTTAGGTGCCTTGACAACTGCTTTGCTCCTTTGGGTCTGCAGGGTTTCCAGATTTCGCTCTAATCGCTGCATGCTATTCTTTGCCTCCAGATACTGTACTTCAGAACCAATGTTTTGATTCCATAAACGCTCCTGTCTATTGAATACATCTCTGGCAAGACTGAGAGTGGTTTCCACCTCGGCAATCTGCCGGTCAATGATCTCCGTATCCAAAGTGGCGATCAACTGACCTCCCGATACTGTCTGCCCCTCTCTCACCTTGATTGCTACTATTCTGCCGCTGACTTCGGCTGAGGCTATCACCTGATTTCGTGTCTGCACATTTCCCTGAAAAACAGAAAAATGTCGAAGGTCTTTTCTCTCCAGGGTATCGAGAGCTACAAGTGTTACGTCTTCTCTTTTGTTTCCATTCTCCAAAAGGTCGATTTCAGCTTCCAATTCCCCTATGGCATCCTGAAGTTTGCGAAGTTCGTTCTTTTTCTGTCTCAGTTTATCTTTCTTCTTCTCCAAAGAGACGATATCGTTTTCAGCACTGCTGTTTTGACACCCCTGTGTAAGGGTTCCGAAGAGCACCAGGGCGGCCACCAGAATTAAATAGTTTTTCATGTATCCTTGCATTTTAAATGGCTGAGTTGTTTAGCAAAATAAAGTTGGTTGATTCAAATAGTTAAGTGAGTTTATTTCCCAAGTGCTTTTTCCAATTGAGCTCTGGTATCGAGTACATCGTAAAGTGCACTTAGGTACTGTAATCGAGCACTTAGGAGATCTTGCTCTGACAGAATAAGCTCAAAAGAAGAGGAAAGCCCCTCCCTGTATTTGGTCAGAACTGTTTCGTAGATTTCATTGCTCAGGGTCAGTTGTTCTTCTGAATCTCTAAGTGCATTGACTGAATTGCGATAAGTGAGATAGCTGTTTCGAACCTCAGAATCAATTGCATGTCTCAACTGATCCTGCCCGGCCATAACCTTTTCCTTGCTGATTTTCGCCCGCTGAATGCGCGCCCTTTTATCGAGTCCGTCAAAAATAGGCACAGTGAGGGTCGCACCAATGCTAGTGGTTCTAAGCCATCCTATCTCTTCACTGCTGAAAAGGTCATCTCTCTGAAGATTCCGCGTGTGATTCGCAAAGGCATACAAATTGGGGACATAACCCATTCTGATTTGACGGATGTTCATTTCATTTAGTTCTTTGGTCACCTCCAGCACATTGTAATCAGGTCGGTCGGAATAAGTGTAATCCATATCGGGCAGCTGAACTTGCATGGACGCTGCCATACTTTCTAAATCCCCGGTTATTTCAAGGTTCACATCAACCGGCCATCCCATTTGAAACTTAAGTAAATTGATGGTGATGGTATCCACTGCCATGGAGCGATTACGCTGGTTAGTCAAATTGCTGTAATTCAGCTCTAGCCTCCTCACATCCAAAAGTTCCGCAAAGCCCTCATTGTATAATATCCTGGTCTCATCAAGTAGCCTGCCTACTGCCTCAATATTTTCGCCCAACTGGTCAATTTGTTCTTTCACCAGCAAGGCGCTGTAAAAGGCCCTTTTGACATTCCACTTGACCTCATGCCTTATCTCTTCCAGTTCTTTTTCTGTGAGTTCCCTGAAAACTCTTGCTGCCCTCAATCCCACAAAAAAGGATCCGTCGAAAAGCAAGGCACTCATATCTAGACTTGCGTTGAGGGACTGCTTTGTACCGGCAGGTAGGGCTATAAAACTACCTGGTGGGGCTTCAGGATCGGCAAATTGAGCCGGAATCAAAAAATTGGGCACATCCGGAAAATAAGAATAGCGAACACTTCCATCTAATTTTGGAAGTCCGGTGGAAATGATCTCGCTGATCCTCGCCTCGGCATCAGCTATATCCAAATTACCCTGCCTGAGCTCAAAGCTGTTTGCCAGGGCGTAGTTCACCACCTCATCAACCGTCAGGGGCTGCGCACTTGCAGAAATTCCCAACATCAAAAAGACCAAAAAGGAAATGAGCGTTTTTTTCATAACTGTATCTTTCTGTTTTTGACTATTTGCTCAATGACATCCCGATAGGTTTTGGTTTTCCGCTGACCTCCAGCTTTTTGTGTATGCCTCAGATATATTTCATATCCCTCTGGCGTACAAATGCTCCTGAGATGATAATTCACAAAACCACTGTAAACAGATGCCGGATCTGAGAGTGTAGTCGGAAAGAGCTCCTCATCGTTCATATTCAATATGACGGTCAGGTAAAACCTCATCACCAAATCGGGATTGATTTCCTCCCTGTAAAGCCCCTCCGCAATACCTCGCTTCATGTTTTCAAAAACCATATTTTCTATCGATCGTCTCTTAAATTCTTGAATATCGTCCCATATTGACGGGTAGTATTTCCTGATGTCGTGAATCATCGCAGGCGATATGCGGCTTATTGTCATGAAAACATGATCGGCAATTTCACAAAAACCCTCCACTGAATTTGAAGCCCCTTCCATGAGAAAATAAACCGTCTCCATAGTGGACCGGATAAAATCACCGACTACTTCTCCCACCAATTCCTCCTTGTTTTCAAAGTGGACATAAAGCGTTTTCTTCGAAATACCCATTTCGCTGCAAAGCTCGTCCATGGTAACCGTCTTTATACCTTGCCTGAAAAATACACTCCCGGCATGGGCCATTATTTTTTCCTTCATAAGTTGACTATTCAGATTGCAAAGGTAACCAAAGAAACTCACAAAGGTTTTAAAGTTTCCTGCTCAATTGAATTATGTTCTGCAAAAGAGATAGAGGGACCGATAAAGGGAGATGTTTTTTCGATAAAAGAAGTTGGAACATTGTATCTTTGAATTCAGTTTATTGAGTCGGATGGAAAATTTGATAGCATATTTTTCGGATATCCCCGCTTCGCACCGGACAGCTATTTTGGTCGGTGGACTCACTATATTTTTGCTGATTGAAAATGCTGCGCCCTTATTCCGGTTGAAGTACAACAAGTGGAAGCATCTGGGGATCAATATGTTTTTCACTCTCACCACAATCATAGTGAATTTTGCGATGGCGTTCATGTTGTTTTTGGCTGCAGATTGGGTTACCACAAATGAGTGGGGTCTCATTCACTGGTTGGGATTGAGCGGATTCTGGTTTGCGCTGATTGGCATTATGACCCTTGACTTTATTGGGGCCTGGCTGGCTCATTTCCTACAGCACAAGAGTAAATTGCTCTGGAGACTGCACCTGGTGCACCACACCGATCAAAACGTGGATGTAACTACTGCCAACCGCCACCATCCGGTGGAGAGTATTTTCCGCTTTGTTTTCACCTTCCTGGCTGTGATCGTTGCAGGAGCTCCCCTGTGGATGGTTTTCTTGTACCAATCGCTCAGCGTGACCCTAAGTCAATTTAATCACTCCAACATAAAGATGCCGGTTTGGTTGGACAACATTCTGGTCTGGATAGTATGCACACCCAATATGCACCGCGTCCACCATCATTACCGGCAGCCATACACTGACAAAAACTTTGGCAATATCTTTTCTTGCTGGGATCGCATTTTCGGGACCTATATTGAGGTTGAAAATTCACAACTAAGATATGGATTGGATACTCATATGTCTGAATCCGAAGCAAATGATATTCCCACTCTCCTAAAGCTTCCTTTTATGAGATACCGCAGTCCACTTGAATATGAGGAGCAGGAGCAATTGACCAATAGACACGAACAGGATGAATTCACCCGAGTGAGCTGATATTCCGACTAATATACCAGGAGGGGGAAGAATTCAAGTTTAAGAGCCTTTTTTGCCAGGCAGATCCTTTTCAATAAACATTTACTACCGGGCGACACTAAAATACAACACCCGACTTCAAAGGTGATGACAATCAGTTCAGATATTGATTGTTGACAGCATACCCGATTTGTTAAAGATTTAAATTTGTGCTTTAACATTCAAGGAGCTTTGCTGTGACAATCAAAGCTGATAATCAGATTTTTAACCTAAAAAAATAAAAATGATAAAAGAAGTAACTGGAGATTTATTGCATACTAAAGCAAAAGTAATAGCTCATTGCGTGGCTCCCCATGACCATTTCAATCAAGGGCTCGCTCTGGAGTTGCGCAAAAATTACCCTGGGATGGCAAAGGATTTTAGACATTATTGCCGCATCCATAATCCCAATGCAGGTGAAATTTGGACCTGGGGGGGAGTTGGTGGAATGCAAATCATCAACCTAATGGCACAAGAGCCATCCGATCAGAGGAGAAGCGATGCAAATCCCGGGAAAGCAACCATCGGCAATTTGAACAACTGCCTTAAAAAACTCGCTGATTTCCTCCGGGAGGAAGACATAAAAGAAATAGCCATACCCAAACTTGCTACAGGAGTGGGAGGTTTGGATTGGGAGGAAGTCAAGGAGTCCGTATACGAAAACCTGGGGGATCTTCCCGCAAAAGTAATCGTTTACACGACTTATGCCCGAGGAATAGAGGCCGAGGAATAGGTTTTCTTAATAATCCTTCGCTAAAGCAACCGGGCTAATTACATTTTCCCCCATACAACCCTTCCAAGGTGATTGATCCCCTGGAAAAGAAGATGGTATGCCTACCTTAAAATGGATTAAATCCTCCATTTTGAAAGGAGTGTGTTGAATTGGCGATTCGCACTTCCAGTAATCAATAGGAGTGGTCTTGCTAAAAAAGTATTTCACAGCAGCAGACTGGTAAAATATCGCAGATTCTATTAAAAACAGGGGTCTCTTCAGTCCTGTTTTTTAACTTATATACCTGTCCTAAATATTAAGGAAGCAGCTTTTTTGACTTCCCCACAACAACTCATGCCACTGAAATTGTTATATTCGCATAGCAAAATAACAGTTGCTCATTAGAAATGATGGAGATAGAAAAGGGGTTAAAGTATTCAGGCCAGAAGAATTTAGAAAATTGAGTTCTGTACTTTACTACCCATTTTTTTAAAAATTGAGTTGTCACAAAATTTTTTAGATAAATGATAAAGATATTGATCTCACTGATCCTTTCAATTCCAATATTTATCCTGGCTTGCGGGCCAACCGGAGATCCTTCAAAAGCTGCCGGCGAAAGGGATACTGGTCCACTGCCTCTTTCCGCGGGAAAGTCCATTTTTAGCACGCACTGTGTAGTCTGTCATGGAACGGATGGCAGGCTGGGGCTGAACGAGGCGGGTGACCTCACGGAGTCAATACTCAGTCTGGAGGAGCGCAAGGCTATTATCAGTCAGGGAAAGGGAACCATGATTGCATATAATCGCATACTCAGCTCGCGAGAGATAGAGGCTGTTGCCAAATACACCTTTCAATTGCAGGAAAAAGGAAAAGATGAAGACTGAAAACTCCATTGTAGCAGCCGGGCTTATGTCAGGCAGCTCTTTGGATGGAGTGGATTATGCCGTCCTGCGTTTTCTACCAGGCAATCCCGGGCTGGGAGGTGCAACTTATAAATTTGAGTGGATATACTCCACATCAGAGTCTTATCCGGATCAAATTAGGCAGGCATTGAGTCGTTCTTCCCATTTGTCTATCGGAGACTATTTTAAGCTACAGAGCAGCTATAGCAGATTTTTAGGAGAGTTTATTGCCAGCTGTCACGAGAATATCCATCCCAATTTACAGCCGGAAGTGGTGGGAATTCACGGCCATACCGTATTTCATCAACCCTCAGAGGGGTTTTCCACTCAGATGGGAGATGGTGCGATTATAGCACATCATTCCAAAACCCAGGTGGTACTGGACTTCAGAAATGCGCCCATAGCGATGGGAGGACAGGGCGCTCCTATGGCTCCTGCAATAGATGCACTTTTCTACCCTGGTTTCGACCTTTTTTTGAATTTGGGAGGCATCGCTAATCTCAGCATTTTCAGCCGCGACGGAATTCAGGCCTTCGACCTTTGCCCATGCAATCAATTACTCAATCATTTTGCTGAAGAATCAGGTTTGAGATTCGATCCCGCGGGTGCAATAGCTGCAAAGGGAGAATTAAACACCGATTTTCTAAGCTCTCTGGAAAGCCATCCGTTCTTGAGCAAAAACCCGCCAAAATCACTTTCCAATCAGGAAGTGACTTCCTGGTACTTGACCTCCATTGACCAAAGTTCACCTGGCGCACAAGATGGACTGAGGACCTCTTGTGAATTTATTGCCCGGTCTATTGGTCATGCGCTGCAAGATTTTGCAAAAGATTGTCTGCAAAAGAGAATTTTGGTGACCGGGGGTGGAGCCCACAACCAATTTATGATGGCTAGAATAAAAGCATACACAGATGAAAGCGGTTTCCAACTAACAAGTGGTGACCCCAGGCTGATCGACTTCAAGGAAGCGCTGTTGCTGGCACTGATGGCAGCGAGACGAAAAAAGAGTTTGCCCAACTTTATTTTCGGTAATCAGCATACTCGACCTAATATTATTACGGGGGGAGTATATTTGCCGCCAAATCCTAATCGAGATGAAGCAGTTGAATGAATTGGAAAAAAATGCACCTATTGCAATAACAGGAGCAACCGGAATGCAGGGAGCTTATCTCTGTAGAGCCCTGAATGATGCCGGCTTTAAGAACATAACGGCCCTGAAGCGGAGGAACTCCGACACCACCCTTCCAGACTCATTGAATGCAAAAGTCCAATGGACAGAGGGCGATTTAACTGAGGTCGAATCCCTCTATAAGCTCACCGAAAATAAGGCCTTTGTCTTCCATTGTGCAGCTTATGTATCCTTTAATCCCTCGAGGAAAAGGGAAATTTTCAGAGCTAATGTCAATGGAACTGCCGACCTGGTCAATGCCTGTATTGAAAATGGCGTTCAGAAACTCATACATTGTAGTTCTGTTGCGGCCATGGGCCGACCAGTGGCCAAACAGTCAGAGGTGGGGGAAAATGTCGAGTGGAATCGAAGCAAATCAGCAGGGGCATACGCTCTTAGTAAGTATCATTCTGAAATGGAAGTATGGCGAGGCCATGCAGAGGGACTTCCGGTAGCCATAGTCAACCCATCTGTCATACTTGGTGGGGGTTTTTGGCACAGAGGATCAGCAAGACTTCACCTCACAATGGACAAGGGGATTCCTTTTTATCCAATGGGCAGTGGGGGCTTTGTGGATGTCAGAGATGTGGCCAGATTGATGATTCTTCTCATGGACCCCTCCTTCGATGGAGAGCGCTACATTTGCAGTGCAGAAAATCAGACTTACCGGCACGTTCTCACCCGCATATCTGGTCTACTCGGTAAAAATCCACCCTCCAGACCTATCCGAAACTGGATGATCAACACCTTGCCCGCGGCATTGAACATTGCAAGAAAACTGGGTCTAAAAGCACCGAAGCTCACCTCGGATATGCTAAAGGCCTCCAGCGAAAAAGTACTTTACAACAACAAAAAAAGTCTCGGCATTCCCGGTTTTGAATACCGTCCATTGGAGCAAACTCTTATGGAACTTACAGCAGTCTACCTGGAAGCTAAGGAGAAAAGTGCTCCCTTTGGACTTCTGAAACCCTGAGGTACACATTTCCTTCATCCCTTACAGAGACCAGACTGAAATCTGTCAGAAGCAATTGACAGATAAGCCTTTCAAATTTAAATTAGCAACCTTCATCAATTGAAAATGATGTAGTTACAAGACTATACAGATAATCATTATTTTAATGTTAATTTTTTAGCCTAAATCTTTTGTCCAAATTTTATATGGCTTTATATTTCACGGCGATTTCAAATAAAATCATTCAATTTGAGGCAATAATTTCTCCATTAATTCTCAAAAATTCAAGGCCATGAGTTATGAAACCAAAAAAATTAGGAACGTAGTGCTATTGGGGCACTCCGGATGTGGAAAGACCACCTTTTCAGAAACCATGTTATTCGAAGCGGGAGCGATAGCTCGTCGTGGAAGAGTGGAAGACGGAAACACCGTTTCGGATTATACCAATATTGAAAAAACGAGAGGAAATTCCATTTTCACTTCCCTTATGAATGCGAATTGGAGGGATTGTA
Organism: Saprospirales bacterium; assembly: GCA_007695145.1. Taxonomy (GTDB): domain Bacteria; phylum Bacteroidota; class Bacteroidia; order Chitinophagales; family Saprospiraceae; genus PWJY01. The sequence continues at coordinate 27,674 of REEI01000051.1, forward strand.
AGATAAATATTGTGGACACCCCAGGTTTGGATGATTTTGCGGGAGAAGTAGTCTCGGCGCTCAGCGTCACGGATACAGCAGTAGTAATTGTCAATGGGGCCAATGGGGTTGAGGTCGGCACCGAACTTCTATGGGAGACCATTGGCGATTATCAAACACCTGCCCTTTTCGTGATCAATCAACTGGATCACTCAAAGGCATCTTATGAAAACACCCTGGAGCAGATGAGAGAGAGGTTTGGCCCCAACGTCATCCCTTTTCAGTATCCGCTAAACCAGGGTGGGGATTTCAATACCATAGTCGATGCTTTGAGAATGACGATGTACGTCTTTGGTCCAGATGGAGGCAAGCCTGAAAAAGTAGCCATACCGGACAGTGAGATTGGCCGCGCCCAGGAAATGCACAATGCTCTGGTGGAAGCTGCGGCTGAAAATGATGAGGGATTGATGGAGCAGTTCTTTGAAGCGGGATCTCTTACAGAGGAAGAACTCGCGAAGGGCCTAACCATTGCGCTGGCAAAACAAGAAATATTTCCGGTATTTTGCTGCTCGGCCATCAACAATATGGGCAGTGGCCGCATCATGGGATTCATCAACGATATTGCTCCCTCACCTGCTGACCGGGAAAATAAAGCACTGGTCGGGGGAGAAGTTCTCAAACCGGACCCAAACGATGCCACTACCTTATTTATTTATAAAACAATATCAGAGCCCAAGGTGGGTAATGTATCTTATTTCAAGGTTTTCAGTGGGAGCTTGAAGACCGGGGATGAACTAGAAAATGCGCAAAATAGGAATAGTGAGCGCTTCAATCAGATATTTGTAGCGAATGGAAAGGAAAGAACCCTGGTGAATGAATTAAAAGCGGGAGATCTGGGTGTAACCGTAAAACTCAAGCATTCTCATACCAACAACACCCTTTTTTCCGGCTCAAAGGAGAAGGTCATACGACCCATTCGCTTTCCGGCCCCCAAAATTAGAATGGCGGTAAGTACACCTTCGAAGTCAGACATTGAGAAAATGACCAAGGCACTTCATATACTTCAGGAGGAGGATCCCACCATTCAATTGGAGCACTCACGCGAATTGAAACAAATGATATTGCACGGTCAGGGGCAGCTTCACCTGGATATAGCCAAATACAGATTAGAAAAGGTCTACGGGATAAATTTGGTCTTTGAAGACCCTCGAATTCCCTACCGCGAAACTATCACAAAACCGGCCGATGCCCATTATCGGCACAAAAAGCAAAGTGGTGGTTCAGGTCAATTTGGGGAGGTACATATGCGGATAGAGCCTTATTTCGAGGGCATGCCCGAACCAGAGGGTCTTACAGTGCGTTCTTCCGAGATAGAGGATCTGCCCTGGGGTGGCAAGTTTGCATATTACTGGTGCATAGTTGGCGGCAGTATAGATACAAAATTTACCCAGGCCATCAGGAAAGGGATTATGCTGAGGATGCAGGAGGGACCACTCACGGGCTCTCCCTGTATTGACATCAGAGTATCTATTTACGATGGTAAAATGCACCCGGTGGACTCTAATGATATGGCTTTCCAAACAGCTGGCTCTATAGCCTTTAAACAGGGATTCGAATTGGCCGGATCACAAATCCTGGAACCCATTTACCGACTGGAAGTTCTCTGCGACAGCGAGGTGATGGGCGAGGTGATGAGTGACCTACAAACCAGACGAGCCATCATCATGGGAATGGATACTGAGGGGCACTATCAGAAAATAAAAGCTAAAGTTCCGCTGGCAGAACTCCACAAATACTCCTCCTCCCTTCGATCTCTCACTCAGGGGAAGGCCAAATTTTCACAGGAATTTGAAGAGTATTCTCTGGTACCTGGAGACGTGCAACAGCGACTGATGAATCAGTACAAAGGCGAAGATGACTCATGAAATAAAGATTGGGTTGTTTAAGGGGAGATCCAAGGAGTCAAAAGTAATGATACTTTAGTTGGTACTATTTGGTCGATAAATTTTACAATTCACCTCCATAAGGCAGGAATTAATTCTAACAATTCAGGCTGTGGGGTTACCGAAGTTTAGCGATCAAAAAAGTCATCAGTAGTCCAGGGGGTAGAAAACCTATTCACTCGTATCTTGTCGCTATATGGTTTTTGGAATTTCCGTCCATTCACGCACCTTGATTCACTGAATCTATTGGAGGGAACCATTCCATGTTTAGCCATTTACTGCTGAAAATACACATACCTGATTTCCTCTTTGTTCAATCGAACTTTTAACCAGCGCTCAAAGGTTTCACGGCGACCAAAAGCATCATCTGATAAAGTGACTAGGGCAGTAACAAGGGTATCCCGCGGAAATCCTTCACCCTTGTGATACACCATGCGACCCAGGGAGAAGCCATCAACTTCGGGATACTGGACGTTTATTTCCCTGAAGACTTCTCCAGATAACTGATCCAATAACACATACTGATTCAAATTTTCCTGCAGACTCCTAATTTGCTCCTGTTGTCTGCTGATTCGCTCCTCGTTGCGATCAAATAGCTCCTCCATGATATCTGATCTCAGACTGGTAGTCAAAAGTTCTGTTCTCCAATCGTCCAGGCCCACCCCTTCGCCATCTCGCTGATTGATGACCAAACGAGTGTTCTTCAACCCATAGTTTGCCATTCGCCTTCTGAGTACCGAAATCAGTTCCTCGTCAATCGGATCTCCAAAAAGTGTAAGATCAATGATGGAAGTATCTCCAGGGTGGTATTCAATATGACGACTGATGACCCTTGTGTTCTCAAAGTCAAAATTCTCAGCAATAAAAGTGACCGCATTGGTCGTAAAGTAACTGCGCATGGCTACCCGGTAGGCCATGAAAATAGAGGGGATAATGGTAATGACAACAAAAAGAGTGATGTACCACTTTACTCTCCTCTCCTTTCTTGGGTCAACGAAGACTTTTTTAGGGTACTTCAAATAACGAACCGTCACTACTGTCGCCAGGCTAATAAAAATACTGTTGAGAAAAAATAAATAAAGCGCACCGAAAAAGAACTTAGGATCCAGGTTGGCCAAACCATAACCCGCAGTGCATAGCGGAGGCATTAGGGCGGTGGCAATTGCAACCCCTGGTATGGCAGTTCCTCCCTTATCCGTTCTGGAATAAGCTACAATACCCGCGAAGCCCCCAAACAATGCCACAAAGGCATCGAAAATAGTTGGAGTGGTCCTAGCTAAGAGCTCTGACTAGGCTTCAGAAAGGGGTGTGATAAAAAAGTAAATGGCCGATGCTATTACTGCAAACGAGACCATTTCACCAAAGTTAAGAAGAGACTTTTTGATAAGTGAAAAACTGTTGATACCTACACCAAGACCAATTCCCATAATTGGTCCCAGCAAAGGGGAAATCAACATCGCCCCAATGACTACTGCAGTTGAATTGATATTAAGGCCAACTGCACAGACCAGGACTGAAAAAATCAGGATCCAGAGATTGGTTCCCTTAAAAACAACACTTTTGTCTATCTGAGCTATGGTTTCATGAGCATCGGCTTTGGTATCTTTTTCAAGATCAATCAACTCCCGGACATAGTGCCAGAAATCAATGAGCATCTCCTTCAGCTTTGGAAAAAACGTTCCATCATCACCTGCTCCTTTGTTCTTTTCTTCCTGATTCATACATATCCATTAGCGGACAACGGCGGCAAATATACATCTGATTTTAAAAGTGATATTTCTAAAACCGGTGAATAAAAAATCAAATCTACTAAAATCTCCCGGCAAACAACCTTATACTTTTCAAGCTTTACACATGATTATTTTTCTTAATATAACAACCTATTACATTGATAACCTAATCAATATATAACACCTTCAAACCATCCAAATTGCACTTATCTTTAAACATATCTCATATCAAACCTGGCTAAAAACTTTAGAACAGACTAATGTTGTAACGAAAAGTGACTAAACGACTCAGGTTTTGCTCAATATCAATTCCAACAAGGAGTTTTACTTTTGAATCAACCACCAATCGTTAGATTAAAAAAACTATCTCATCTTGAAGAATGGCCAATGGAATGGATCAGTTTTTTTTAATCAGTACAAAATTGCTTCTCATCTAAACAAAGATGCGGAATAAAATCAACCCGTTCTTTTCAAGACCTGGTCAGTTGTGAACCTCGATTACTGATAAGACAGAAAGGGGTGACGTCACCCCTTTCTGGTATTCTGTTAGATACCATATTTTCTCAAAAGTCAAACACGGCGCCTTAAAACTTAACCACCCGCTCCGTAAAGGTTTTTCCGGGAGTGACAATACTCAGGTGATAAATTCCGGCAGGCAGATTGCTCATATCGATATTCTCCCTTATAAAACCACCGGAAGCGTTGATATTTCTCTGATACACCCGACGACCGCTGATGTCGACCAATTCCATTTTTGCTTCCTGAAAGTCCGCTTCTTTTACAATCAGGCTGATAGATTCAGAAGTTGGATTGGGGAATACCGATATTTCGGGAGTGGTAATAATTTTGGTTTCCACATTGGTGGGTAATTGAGGTTGTACAATAGTTCCCCGGCCCTCGGCAAAGGCGGAAGCCTCAAGACCTTCATCAGAAAATACCTGTACTTCTGTATGATAATTGAAGGCTTCAAATATCTCAATGTCATCAATATACCAACCTTCAACTGCATTATTGTCATCACTTCCAAACTGAAAGTCCAGGAAAAATTGCTCTCCCCTAAAGTCGGACAAATCTATATAGGTCTGCACCCAACCGTCTGATTCGCCCGAAAATGCGTCCACATTTCCCTGTGAAAAGGTAGCGCCGGAAATCCGGTTTGGATATTCATGACGAAACATAGCATATCCCAAATCAATATAGCTTTCAAGGTTATCAGTTGAAATCCTGACGATACCACCATCGGTTCCAGGCTCCGTATTATAGCGGTGAGCTACCCTCATCACAGGAAACTCGCCGGTTGCCTCTAGTGGTTCCACATAGATGAGGTTCTGAACGTTTGTTCTCGAAGTATTAGGTACAAACCATGCCAATTGGCCAGAAAAAACATCAAAGGTGGTCATTTCAAAAATATCAGTTCCCTCTGTTCCGCCCTGTAAAAATTTGAGGAAAGCATCTCCCTCATTATCCTCAAGGAATCTGAGTTTTGAAAAAAGAGAAGGGTCGGTATCAAGGGTATAATTAATAGTAATGGGTTGATCAAATTCCAGATCGCCAATTTCAAAAACCACTTCATTCCCTTCAATGTTGGCATTTGGCGGTAGTGAACCCATAACTACCGAGGCACCATGAGGAATTTCATCTCTAACAAACAGTCCGGATGGGTTGATTTCCTTATGGCTCACTACTGTCAATTCGACCTCAATTTGCTCTCCAGCCTCAATACTGGGTGTCACCGACTTGGATACCTTTACAGTAGCGAGGCAGCTAGGTGGAACTTCATAGGACTCTTTTGCGTCTCTGACTCTGAATGGATTCCCTTGCTCTGCACCCAGACCAAGTCCTCTTCTTGCGAACACGCTCCATATCAGGCATTGGTTTGCGCCGTCGAAGAGTAATTCATCGGCAGCTAAAATAGCATCTCGACCATCAATAAACCCAGGATTGCAGGGTTGAAGCTTCATTCCATCCATGACCAATTGTACAGCCATATTGTTTCCTCCTGTCCCTCTGTACCAATCGGGATCAAAGCCGTAAACTTCGGCCATTTCCCACACGAGGTCCCACAACATGGACCCCCAAACATGACCAACTCCATGAGGTACGGAAGCATCGTATGTATCGTAATAGGTAACCGGATTGGCACTCATGCTGTAATTATATGGATAAGCACGAATACCCCTTGAATCGGTCGAAGCTCTAATTACGTAATTACCCACACCGCGATTGGTATTCTTCGTATCTCCCTGTCTTACACCTGTAATCAGGGTAAAAAAATCACTCCATCCCTCTCCCATTTGTTGACCGTCATCGCGGTTGCCATTTTGTGCATTGACCAGGCAGCCTGAGGATGAAGGTCCACCGGTCAGTCTGATTGAGACACCATGTGCAAACTCATGAGCAATAATACCATTATCAAAGGAGGCATCATATTCGCTAGGGCCTCCAACATCAGGTCGCTGCAATCTAATCTTAAGTCCATCGTCAGCATACTGACGGATGGTATTGCAATCCTCCTGTGAAATAAAAACGGAGGGGATACTTACCAGATCTCCTACTGCACCAGGACCCATATTGACAACTCCTCCTGCTCGGTTGTTGCAAATGATTACCGCAATAGCTCCTTTTTGTTCAGCATTGAGTATTTTGACCCCGAATTCACAAATCCCTCGATCTATTATAGCAATTTTTCCACTGATGTCATTTTTAATCTCTTCACATCCATCCGTGGGTACACCAACTTCATCGTCGACCAGTACCGCATCAGCTATGATAGGATCCTCACCAACCGGGGCTCCAAAAGTGGCTGTTCCGGTCTCATAAAGTCCTGCAATTTCAGCGGGTTCTTCCACGGTTAGCAAACTGGCATCCGCACTGTTTCTGGTCCATACAAACATTCGCATCGTTCCACTGTTTCCATCAGGAGGAGAAGAAAAGGTAGCATTATTTAAGCTCGTTCCGGTCGCAGCAGCTGACTGAGCTATGGCCCTAATGGCATCTCCATCGGCACCTTGTCCTGTAATGTTTGTTTGCTGAAAATTGCCCGATGCCTCATCAAAACCGTAAGCCATAGAAAAGTCATGCAGTATATTATTCCAATAAAAGAGATTGGTCACCGCTGCTTCTCGATAATCTTCAGGTTCCCAATCCTGATCAAATGGAAAGTCAAATACCAACTCCTGACCACCGTCTACAACAATGTCTGGCTGTCCGTTTCCAGTCCTGTCGACAAAGGCATGGACGTTGTTTCCTCGAGTGTGGGTATAGTCAGGTCCCGATCCCTGGGAAATGCTGTGCCATCCAATTGGAGAGAATTCCTCATCATATGGACTTTCAACCAACTCAAAGTCACCGTGAAGTGGGCTCTCATAGGGAAAGGGAACGACGCGATATTGGCTGCTTTCATCTACCAGTCCAAGGCGTTGAGCTCCAAAGAAAATCCGGTCGGCAACTACTCCATCTTGTCCGACAGCAGAATAACCTCTGGAGAAATTTGACTGGAAGCATCGCAAATCGTGCTGATGCTGAGGAATCATATCCATGTTGCACTTTACCGTCCAGCTCACCTTGTCGAGTACCCTTCCGTCTAACGCACTCACTCTGATGCTCCAGTAATCCACATCCTTATGAGGATCAAAGGAAAGGTCATAAGCCAATTCAACCGTCCCGTCCTGAAGTGGCTGATAAACCATAGTCACAGGTATTTCAGTGCGTGAATATTGATCGGCAGAGTAAATAATTCCATCAGCCCGTGACTCAGTAGTGGTAAATGCAGAAGGATCTACTTCCAGTCCCACAGAGGAAAAAGAAGAAATCACCGCATCAATAGGAGCAATAACAGGATCTAAACCCACAATTTTCTGCTCCAATTCAGGAACAAACCTGCTGAATGCAGTCAGGACTTCTCCATTGGGCCTAAGGGTTAGAGTAATGAGCGCATTGTAGACATCAATTCCTCCGTATTGCTGATTGATGTATAGGTGCCTTGCACCGGAGTGGAGGCTGACGTAATCATCCCGAATAGTCATTTCGGTAAGATCCGAATTTTCCAGTTGCCATTCGATGGCTTTTTCCTGAAGGTATTCAGGTACTCCGGGAATCTCATCTACAGATAATTGCCCAAAAAGTAGGGTGCTCCAACAGATAAGAATTGTAGTAAGTGTAAAGTATTTTTTCATGTCGTTTTAATTTTGCTAAAATAAAGATAATGTACTGTCAATATTTTAGATAAATCTTTGCAGGCTTTTACAAGAGTCTTAACTTTATGTAAAATTTAAATACAATTCTCACAAGCCATTTAAAACAATATTTTGGAAACAGGAAATCAATTGATTGTGGGCAGAAAGCCCGTATTGGATGCCCTTGACTCAGACATGCAGATTGAAAAGGTCTTAATTGAACGGGAGCTAACGGGAGAAATCGAAATAAAAATACGCAAACTATGCAGGGAGAGGAGTATCCCTTTGCAAAGGATTCCTCGACAAGTGCTGGATAAGGCATCTAGTGCCAACCATCAGGGGGTTATGTGTTTTGTCAGCCTAATTGAATACCAGTCTTTTGACGAACTGGTGGACGATCTCATTTTTCGAAAAGGCGAACCCGTTTTTGTTTTCCTGGATCAGGTAAAAGATGTCAGGAATTTGGGAGCTATTGCAAGATCGGCGGAGGTATTGGGCGCGTCAGCATTGGTTATTCCCGAAAATAGCAGTGCGGCTATCAATGATTTTGCCATCAAAGCATCTGCAGGTGCACTCTTAAAATTACCGATTTCAAGAGTTCCCAGCCTTCAGACCGCCTTAAAAACTATTCGCTTACATGGAGTGCGAATAGTTGCCACCTCCATGAAGGATGGAAATCCTATTCACAAGGAGGACTTTAGCGGACCGATTGCCCTTCTAATGGGTTCGGAGGAAAAGGGAATCAGGCCCCATTTACAGCGAACAGCAGATACAACTGTCTCCATCCCACAAATTGGCACCACCGACTCACTCAATGTTTCAGTAGCCACAGGTGTAATACTTTACGAAATAGCCAGACAAAGGGGGTTTCCAGTTAATCCTGAATGAATTTTAAAGCATTTCAAAACATCCACTACCCATTTAGGCGTTTCATATTGGATATTCATTCAAAAACTGAGCTCGCAGTATTAAATAAGCGAGATAAAACAACCATTATGCTTTATAACCTATTCAAGATATTCCCCCTTTGGTTTCTAATTATCAGTATGGGAGCGCTTTCTGGCTGCGCTTCGCAAAAGACCGGAGGAAGCCAGGGCGAAGATCAACCACTCAGCAATCACCTGCTTTGGGAAATTTCAGGTAATGGATTGGAGCAATCCTCTTTTCTCTTTGGCACCATCCACCTCATTGGATCGGATGATTTTTTCTGGCCTGCGGGCACCCTGTCTGCATTTGACAAAAGCAAAAAAGTAGTCTTTGAAATAGACATGGCTGAAATTTCTGATATCAGCTCTCAATTCGGAATGCTTCAAAAGGCCTTTATGAGGGACAATATATCTCTCAGAGACCTGCTCTCCGATGAAGATTACAAAATCGTCGAAGATCACTTCAGTGCTATTGGACTTCCTCTATTCATGCTGGAGCGAATGAAACCAATGTTTTTGACCATACTCACAGGAGGTGACATGGGAGGTTTGGATATGAACCTATTCAGTCCCGGTGGCAACACTAAATCCTACGAAATAGAACTCAATTCAATGGCTGAGGCTTCGGGCAAACCAGTTTCAGGATTGGAAACTGTAGAATTCCAAATGAGTCTGTTCGACTCCATTCCCTATGAGATACAAGCCCGTATGCTGGTAGATGCCATTGAAAATCCAGAGAGTGTTGAGGGTAATGGTGGGTTTGATGAAATTGTTGCCCTTTACAGAAATCAAGATATCGAAGGCATGGCTACCCTCGTGAAAGAAGACGACTCGGGTTTTGGAGAGTTTACTGATTTGATCCTGAAAAACCGGAATATTGCCTGGATAGCGCCCATGGAGGCAATGATGAAAGATCAGAGGGTTTTCTTTGCAGTTGGAGCAGGACATCTGGGTGGAGAAATGGGAGTAATTAGGCTCTTGAAGCAGAAAGGATATACTGTTGCACCCTACAATCCCTAACCAATGGCCATCATTAAAACTGTCAGAGGGTTCAAACCCAGCATTCATGAAAGTTGTTTTTTGGCTGAAAACTCCGTAATCACTGGAGATGTGATCATAGGGGCGGATTCCGGGATTTGGTTCAATGCGGTAATCCGTGGGGATGTCCACTCAATACGCATAGGCGAACGAGTCAATATACAGGACAATGTAACTATTCACTGCACTTATGAGCGCCACAGTACCTTTATCGGTGATGACGTTTCCATAGGACACAATGCCATCATTCACGGATGCACTCTAGAAAGTGAAGTTATTATCGGGATGGGAGCAATGGTTCTGGATGGAGCCATTGTACCCCGACACACTATGATAGCAGCGGGAGGACTTGTGCCCGAGGGCAAGGTTTTAGAAAGCGGGTACCTGTACATGGGTGTTCCGGTGAAAAAAGTCAAGCCACTGTCTGAGGAACAACTGCAATTTTTCATCAAGAGGACAGCTGCTAATTACATCAAGTATGCGTCCTGGTATAAAGATTGAGTTGCTGAAATCCTTCAAAGGCTTCTTTGCGGTCAAAGTGACCCTTCTTCGATAAATGAATAGTAAGGCATCCATCAGGATTTTCCTTTAGGAACCGGTCTGCTAAAATAGATACCGGCCAAAATCAGAGTCATTCCAACTAGATGGTACCATTTGAGAACTTCACCGTCTAACAAACCCCAAAAAATTGCGAAAACAGGTACGAGATAACTGATAGAGGATGCGAACAAGGCGTCGGTCATCTGCACCAGCTTGAAAAAGAGAACAGAGGCAATTACTGTTCCGAAAACAGCTAAAAGAGCCAGATAACCCAATGAGGCCCAACCATGAGGATGTTCAATGAGAACCTCCACAAAATCTGTTGCGAAAATAAAACCAAAAACAGGGAGGCCTGTAATGGAGAAACTCACAGCAGCAATTAGAAAGGGAGAATAGTTCTGAAAATAGTGCTTGATCAGATTCGAGTTAAGGGCATAGCAAATAGTCGCCAAAATCACCAATCCTCCATACCAAAAATCTCCGCTCAAGACTCCGTTTGCATCCATCCAGATCATGAGAATGGCACCTGTGAGACCTATCATCACACCCGTCATTTTTCTCATTTGCAAAAGCACTCCAAAAAAGAGAAGGCCCAACAAATAAGTAGCAAGGGGGGTGAAAGAACTCAGTATCCCGGCCATAGAACTGGCGATCCTCGTTTGGGCAAATGCAAAAAGGATAGCCGGGAAGCCACTGCCAAGTAGACCGATCAAAATCAATCTGAAAAAATCTCCTCTTTTGACCCGCCCTATATATTTGATGGCTAGCGGAAGAAAGGCCAGCCCCGACAGTCCAAACCGAAGCATGGCCACCTGAAGAGGAGAAAAAGCGATCAATCCCTTTTTGATGAGAATGTATGAGGATCCCCAGGTGAGGCCCAACAAGAATAATATGAGAAATCCTAGGAGATTTTCGTTTCTGTTCAATTTGATAAGATTATACTCCAGTTGCCCGATTGTGCCTCTGTGACACTAATAATGATGAAAGTGGAAGTAAAATAAATGTGCTTCGATACTAGGCTAGTTTAAGATGGTCATAAAACAGTATATATCCATAATGGGTTGCCTGGAGAAAAGGATATTATTGAAAAGACTCATCCACATTTAGAACAATACCGAGCTTAAAGAAATTGGCGCCACAGGACAAACTGCAGCGCCAACTTCAATCATATTGAACCCCGTTTCAAATACTTTATTTAAAGGATCACTTTTCCTTTTCTTCAACATTCTTTTGTCCGGAAGTGCTGCCTTCTGGATTGCTTTTTTCATCTTTCGGCAGCTCGGGAATAGAAACATCTTTCTCGTCTTCCATTGCCTTTCCCAGATAGCCGGGCAAGTCCATACCGGCCATATTGAAAAGATCGTTCATAGGTGGTACAGATTTGTACAGACCGCTTATAAATTTGCTGGTTGAATTTGCTTCACCTGGGCCCTGGTTGCCTCCTTCCCAGACGGTAACCTTGTCAATTTTGATATTCTTAATAGCGTCCACCTGGGTTTTAACAAGACTCTCCAGCTTATCTGCAATCATCATCAGAACTGCCTCTCTCGGCCCACCACCTGAAGCTTTAACAATTTGGTCAAAGCCCTCTGCCTGCTTGGTGAGTAATTCATACATTCCCCTTGCTTCAGCTTCCTTTTTCAGATAGATAGCATCCGCCTCACCTTTTGCTTTGCGTCGGATAGTTTCTGCTTCTGCATCAGCATCGATTTCAGCTTTCCGCTTTGCTATTTCAGCCTTTACCAATATATCTGCGGCCTGGCTGGCTCTCTCTCTTTCAGCCCTGGACTTCTCAGCTTTCTGTTCAGCCTGATAAGCAATTTCCAGCGCTCTTGCCTCTTCTACCTTTTCTGATGCAAGTGCTTTATTGTTAGCTTCTGCCTCTCTTTTTCGCCTTTCCGAATCAGAGTTTGCAATACTGATTTGAGACATATTTTCACCCTCAATCGACCGCGCATTGGCTTCCGCTACCCGTATTCTCTCTTCCTTCTTTGCCTCGGCTTCCCCTGAAACTGCTTCTGCTTCAGCGTTGGCCACTTTTACCCTTTGATCCCTTCTGGCTTCTGCTTCACCAATCGAACCTTCCCGCTCCCTTTCAGCTACGCGCACACGAGCTTCATTGATCGCATGAGCAGCTGCTTCCTTACCTAGTGCTTCGATGTAGTTTGATTCATCTTGAATATCTGTCACATTGACATTGATGAGTGTCAAACCAATTTTTTTGAGTTCTGAACCCACATTATTTGAGACGTTTGTGAGAAATTTATCCCTGTCGCTATTGATCTCTTCAATATCCATTGTTGCCACTACCAGACGAAGTTGTCCGAAAATAATATCCTTTGACAGGTCCGCGATTTCACTTCTACCTTTTCCCAGCAATCGCTCAGCGGCGTTGGTCATTATTCCTTCGTCATTTGATATGGCCACCGTAAATCTCGAGGGGACATTCACGCGAATATTCTGCTTACTCAACGCCCCTCTAAGATCAACATCTATAGAAATAGGAGTCAAATCGAGATATTGGTAGTCCTGGATCACCGGCCATACAAAGGCTGCTCCTCCGGCGAGACATTTGGCAGAGCCCGAACCGGTTCGACCGTAAATAACCAGTATTTTGTCACTGGGACAGCGTTTGTAACGAGTAACAGCATAGAGCAACATCAGCAATATGAGGAATACAAGCCCTGCTATCAGGATAATTGAAGATTGTATCATGTCCATAGTATTTTATTTTTTAAAATTAAGAATCAGGTTCGTCCAATTGCTGAATGGGTTCAACCAACAGTTTCCCATCCTCTTTTATTCCGATGACTGAGACCAGGGAGCCGGTACCAATTCTGGAGTTATTAGCTGAAATTGCCTCCAGCTCCCTCAACCTACCGGCAATTATCACATGCACCCTTCCTGGTGAGCTTTCATCTCCAACGGGAAGGTAAACTTCTGCCTCCTGGTATAGAGCTTTTCTAATATCAATATTTCCGGATTCCGATAAATTATTGAAAACGTAAAGTAAGTAGCCGACTACAAACAGGGCGGCAAAACCGGAAAAGAGGGAAAATCCCAATGCCAGTATGAGGCTACCACCTGAATTGAGAATCATAAAACCGCCCCATCCGAAGAAAGTAAAGAAAGCCACCACCCCTCTGATAGACAATACTGAAAAATCGGCCGCCTCACCAAAATCCGTACCTATATCACCGTCGATATCCGTATCTGCATCCAATCCCAAGAGCGACACAATGAATAGAAGGACAAAGAATACAGAAGCAATAGCCCCTATTGCAAAGAAGACCTGAGAACTCGTCCCTAGACTTACCCACCAATCTTCAAGTCCTGACATAATTCACTGTTGGTTTATTAATTTTTTAGTGCCAACCTTTAATTTTCCCCTTCGACAAAACGGATGTTAAGTCCGATTTCTTCAGCCCGGCAAAATAGGGGAAAGGCCTCTCCCAAAATTTTACTAGTTATCATTAATGGTAAATATAATTGTTTGCATGATAGTTCACTGCAAAAATTTAGAATTCCTTTTAAAAAAAATTCTTTAATCGACCTATAGGCCTTTTTCTTCGTCCAGGGCATATTTGGTCAGTGCTAGAGAATAGTAGTTGCAGGCGGAAATAGGAAGAGGGTTTTTGTCAGCGCAAGAAAGGGTGACCATGAACCCTTCAATAAAATATTGGCCAAATTTTCTTAACTTTGGGGCTTCAATATAAGCCGACGCATAATTCTAGAGTTTCTTACAGGAAATTTAACTCTGTGCTCCGGACCAAATTTTATCACGCTCAATATAGTCAAATAATGGAAGTCAAATTGTTCTCCGGCTCAGGTTCCAACTATCTGGCAGAAAAAATAATACATCACTATGGTGGAGCTCCGGGAGACATCAAGCTGCACAAGTTCAGTGATGGCGAAATGCAGATCGAAATTTGCGAATCTGTTCGCGGTGCATATACCTTTCTGATTCAAAGCACCTTTGCTCCAACCGACAACCTAATGGAGCTACTCCTGATGATAGATACTGCAAAAAGAGCATCTGCCAGCTATATCACAGCCGTAATTCCTTATTTTGGGTATGCAAGGCAAGACCGAAAAGACAAGGCAAGGGTCCCCATTTCTGCCAAGTTGATTGCCAATCTGCTGGAAGCTGCAGGGGCAGATCGCGTAATGACGCTCGACTTCCATGCGGACCAAATCCAGGGTTTTTTCGATATCCCGGTAGACCACCTCAAGAGCAATGCCATATTTATTCCATACTTGAAAAAGCGCGACCTGAGCAAAGTGAAATTCGCATCTCCTGATGTCGGAGGAGTTAAACGAGCGCGAATGTTTGCCAAGTATTTCGGAAAGGACCTCGTAATTTGCGATAAGAGAAGAGAACGCGCTAATGAGGTTGCAGAGATTATTGTAATTGGCGATGTCAAAGGCGCAGATATAATACTGGTAGATGACATAGTAGACACAGCCGGAACACTCTGCAAAGCAGCAGATGGCCTGATGGAAAAGGGTGCAGCATCCGTGAGGGCAATGTGCACTCACCCGGTATTGTCAGGAAAGGCCTACGAAAATATAGAAAAGTCCAAAATCAGTGAACTCATCGTCACAGACACCATTCCATTGAAAAAAAGATCGGATAAAATCTCTGTTCTCAGTGTCGCCAAACTCTTCTCAAGAGCCATTAGAAACACACATGAACACCGCTCCATTTCCGCCTTATTCATTGAGTAGGTTGACGTATTTTTTGCAAAAAGTACCTGGGGATAAAAATGATCAAAGGGGCGCAAAAGAGCGATTCAGATTTCAAGGGGCATTCCTAAAAAAATAATTGGCTTCAAACTTGCTAAATATTCAACTACATAACGTATCTTTGCAGTCCTTTTGAAAAATGTTAAAAATTTCAACTAATGGAAAAGGTAACCATTGAGGCAAAACTCAGAGAAAAAGTAGGCAAAAACTCTTCTAAACAAGCGAGGAGAGAAAAAGCAGTTCCCTGCATTATATACGGAGGTGAAAGCAACATTCCGGTTGTTTGCGATGCAAAAAGCTTTAAAAAACTGGTCTACACTCCAGAGTTTCGACTGGCGGAAGTAAATGTCAATGGCAGTGCGCACAAATGCATACTCAAAGATATACAATTCCATCCGGTATCAGATGAAATCGTTCATGCTGATTTCCTGAAGCTCGCTGATGGTGTAAATATCAAAGTTCAGGTTCCCCTTAGAATAAAAGGTACCTCTCCGGGCGTAAAAGTAGGTGGTAAATTGATGCAATTATTGAGAAAAGTCAATATTAAAACGACCCCCGAGCACCTGATTGACAAACTTTACATTGATATTTCTAGCCTAAAACTTGGAGCCTCGTTGAGGATAAAAGATATTGAAGTTCCCGAAGGCGTTCAAATAATGAACGCTTCAGGAATCCCAGTCGTTTCCGTTGAAGTACCAAGAGCACTTAAGTCGGCGGCGGCTAAAGAAGCTAAAGATGCTGCAGCGAAAGCAAAAGCTGCAAAATAATTCTATTCTGGAATTAATCACACAAGTTTTAAAAGGCATGTATCCATTGGGTGCATGCCTTTTTTATTGAGAAATGCACCGCAAGTCGACATGGTCTAATCCTTCATAAATTAGTCTATTTCCAACTGAGAAAAAATTCCACAATGAAAAACAATCTGAGAATCTCTCTCCTGCAATGGAGCCTCTACTGGCATCAGGCTGAAAAAAATTTGTGCAAATTCAAGCAGCTGGCCGATAATCATCCGGGATCTGATCTCTATGTGCTTCCAGAAATGTTCACTACAGGCTTCACCATGAAACCAAAAGAAGTCGCAGAGCCAATGGATGGGCCGACCATTGAGGCCCTCCGCAAGTTATCTTCAGAAATGGGAGCATGGATTTTGGGAAGTGTGGTTATCCGGGTAGGGCAACAGCATTTTAATCGCATGATAGCATCCGGACCGGATGGCCAACTGCTTCATTATGACAAGCGTCATTTGTTTTCTTTTGCAGGAGAAAATCAGCACTACACTGCGGGAAACCAAAGACTAAGTCTGGAAATACAGGGTTGGCGGGTCAATCTCCAGATATGCTATGACCTCAGATTTCCGGTATGGAGCAGAAATACCGATGGATCTCAGCTAATTATTTATGTAGCCAATTGGCCGGCAAGCAGATCTTCCGTATGGAAAAGTTTACTGAGCGCCCGGGCAATTGAAAATCAATGCTATGTTGCTGGTGTTAACCGCATTGGAGAGGATGCCAACCAACTTTCCTATTCCGGGGATACCCGTCTGATTGACTTCAATGGCACTCTTCTCATCGACCTGGGTCAGGATGAAGCCATTGGAACCACTTTGTTATCCGCTGAAGATCTCAACAGTTTCCGTTCAAAATTTCCCTTTCTAAAAGACAGAGACCAATTTAAATTCATTATTTGATAGCACCAGAGATGTCCTACTGATTTCCAGCACTGCAATACAAAAGGGTTCATGCTCTAAGACTAAAGGCATTTACATATGATATGGTCTGAAGGACGGCGAAATTTGCACTTGCCCAATCCGCATAAATAATAGAAATTTCGAAGAACCCTATCTCTAATGGCACAATTTTTGAGGTATATACGCATTATAATAAACTATTATGCGTAATATTTATCTCCTGTTCTTTTTCGGTCTCCTGGCGCTATTACTTTCGTCCTGCAGCAGTAGTTCAAATATGGTCTCTCCGCGCAATACTGCTGCCGAGCCCGAGGTGGTTAGCTTTGCAATATCAAAGGTGGGAAGTGCCTACAGATTTGGATCTGCAGGACCCAACCGATTTGATTGTTCCGGATTCACCTGGTATGTATACCATCAAAAAAGGAAAGACATCGGAAGAACGACTTCATGTCAGAGCAATGCAGGTCGCAGGATCAATGCGTCAAGAGCTGCTCCGGGTGACCTTATTTTTTTTGGAAAAGGGCGAAAGATGCAGCATGTTGGAATCGTGGTTTCAAATGAAAATGGGAACCTCAGGATGGTCCATGCCAGCAGTAGCCGTGGAGTGATTGTGGAAAGTGTGAGCAATTCTCCCTATTGGTCAAGGCGGATTAAGTTCGCCGTTCGGCTTGATGCATGAGGCTGGATACAAATAATTCATTAACTTCGCCCTCCGTTTTGAACAAGCTACTAAAAAAATATAAATCATTTTTGACTTGAGATATCTCATTGGCAGTCTCAAAATCCGAAAGGAACATTCCCAAATTTCTGGTGATTGCTTTCAGGGAGATGTCATTTTAAAAAATTCTTGATGAAAAACATAATACTATTTGGTCCTCCGGGCTCAGGAAAAGGGACACAAGCCATTAAACTGGCCGTCAAATACAACCTTCTGCATATTTCCACCGGGGATATGTTTAGGGAGGAAATAAAAAATGAAACTCCCCTGGGCAATAAAGCCAGGGAGTATATGGATAAGGGAGAGCTGGTTCCTGATGAAATCACCATTGGGATGTTGAAAAAAAGAGTGGATTCTTCACAAAACTGCTCAGGAATCATTTTTGATGGTTTCCCACGGACCGAAGCGCAGGCCGAAGCCTTGGATACCATGCTCAGAGAATCGGGAAACCCCATAAAAGCTCTAATATTATTAGATGTAGATGATGAAGAAATCGTTCAGCGAATTCTCAAGAGGGCAGAGACTTCCGGTCGTCCGGACGACTCTAACGAGGAGATTATTAGAAACAGGATTGAAGTGTTTAATTCGGAAACAGCCCCCGTTTTCAGCCATTACAACAACAAGGGTCTCGCAAAGAAAATCAAGGGTGTTGGATCTATTGAAGATATCTTCAGACGTTTGTCAGTAGTAATGGACGAACTCTAATTATACTTGCTTTAAAACTATGGCTTCCGACAACTTCATAGATCATGTAAAGGTCAATTGCTTTTCCGGCAACGGTGGTGCGGGTTCCGTGCATTTCCGCAGGGAGAAGTTTGTACCCAGAGGTGGGCCGGACGGAGGCGATGGCGGAAGGGGTGGCCACATCATCCTCAAGGGAAACAAGCAATTGTGGACCCTACTCCACATGCGATATAAGAGACATATAAAAGCCCCGCATGGAGAACCGGGAGGTGGCCAGGGAAAAACCGGTGCAGATGGAGAGGATATCATCATCGAAGTTCCACTGGGCACTATTGCTAAAAACGATGAGACGGGTGAAGTGATGCTCGAAATAACTGAAGACGGTGAAGAGAAAATCCTACTAGAGGGCGGCAAGGGAGGACTTGGCAATACACACTTCAAGAATTCTGTGAATCAGGCGCCACGGTACGCCCAGCCGGGTATACCCGGCATGGAAGCCCGAGTTGTGCTGGAATTGAAATTGCTCGCCGATGTGGGTCTTGTAGGTTTTCCCAATGCGGGTAAATCCACTCTACTTTCTGTTCTGTCGGCTGCAAAACCTAAAATCGCCAACTACGCTTTTACAACCCTAAAGCCCAATCTGGGGATGGTTTTTTACCGGGACATGAGGTCCTTTGTAATGGCTGATATACCAGGAATCATTGAAGGGGCGCATAAGGGAAAAGGCCTGGGCCTTCGCTTTTTAAGACATATAGAGAGAAACTCACTGCTGCTTTTCCTGGTATCAGCTGAATCCGACAGCATTTCTAATGAGTATCACACTCTTTTGAAAGAATTGGAAAAGTACAATCCTGAACTACTGGACAAACCACGACTGTTGGTGATTTCAAAAGCAGACCTGATTGACGATGAGATAAAGGGTTGGATCAAAGGGGAATTGCCGGAAGAACTACCGCACCTTTTTATTTCATCCGTAGCACATCAGGGCCTTCAGGAATTAAAGGACAAAATCTGGGAGCTACTCCACCAGGAGTAATCCCTAAGGACTATAAGCTCCAAATTTCTGAATGGAATGTAATTTCAAAGTCTGACTAAAAAACCAATACCAAACCCAGGGTTGGGGTGGGATTAAATAGTCCTGGCACCACAGAGGGCTTTAGTTGAAAGCTCAGATCATCGTCAATATCAAATGTTGCGAGGTGAGCAGAAACAAAGGCATCTATGATATTGAACAAGTAAGTAACGCCCAATCCGATATAGGTGAGTTCCATGTCTTTCCTGTACCTGTCTCTGAAATTCCGGATTCCTCTCGCACTGGGGATAAGTCCTGCGAACTCATCTTCCTCCCCTGCCAATCTCAATTCATACGCAGTCTGAAATCGGTTGTACTGATGGCGGTTAAAGTCCAGTGCATAAAGCAAACCTCCGGTAGCGCCGTAAATCACACTCAGTTTGAGATAGTCGCCATTGTAAACTTGTCCCGCTCCGGGAATAACTGCGGAGAGAATGACAGCTGTGCCCGGTTTGCGCTCCCTTTGTTGGTTGACTACAATATCATCCAGAAATCTTCCCTTCCACTGTCCTGGTCCATCATCTGTCGCTCTGACCATCTGTCCGGGATCTAGTGCCAGCGTATCCCGCGAACTATACTGCAAGCCGACCACATCTGCCCGCATATCCAGGGCCAAAACGGCATTAAAAAGGCAAAAGAGTAGGCAGATTCGGACTTCCACTATATGATCTTGAAGTATTCCAATAGCTGATTGAGATGTTCTCTGTCGTCAAAGTGGATCACAATCTGTCCATCGCCCTTTTCCCTTTCCTTAATGTCTACTTTGGCACCAAATTTTTGCAGCAATTTATCCTCCAGCATTTTTATCTGTGGAGTAGGGTGGCCGGATTTATCCTTTTTGGGGGAGACCGGTTTATCCTTTTTGGCATCCAATTGTCTGATCCATTGTTCTGTTGCTCTTACGGACATCCCCCTCTTTATGATCTTATCCAGCAGTTGCAACTGCTGATCAACATCCTTTAAGCCGGCAATTGATCTCGCATGGCCCATGGATATCTCATTGGATTTAACTGCTTGCTGCACGGCCGGTGGCAGCTTTAACAACCTCAGATAATTGGTAACGGTGCTTCTTCTCTTGCTCACTCTTTCCGACAATCCCTCGTGGGTCAGGCTGCACTCATCCAATAAGCGATTCAGGGAAATAGCAATTTCCATAGGATTGAGGTCCGCCCTTTGAATATTTTCTATCAGCGCCATTTCCAGCATGGATTGGTCATTGGCAACGCGGATGTAAGCTGGAATTTCTTTCAATCCCGCTTCCATGGAAGCCCTCCATCTACGCTCACCCGATATGATTTGATAGGCTTCATCATTTAAGCGCCTGAGCGTAATGGGTTGAATGATGCCATGCAATACGATGGAGTCCCTCAGCTCTGCAAGTTCTTCCTTTTTGAATTCCACCCTGGGCTGAAAAGGGTTTGCCTCAATGTATTCTACGGGCACCATAGCAATAGTACTGGACAACTCTTTGACGATTTTTTCCTGGGTATCCGGGTCTTTAGTTTCTACTCCGGCAAGCAGGGCTCTGATTCCGAGTCCCAATTCCTTTTTTTTCATCTTAGCCATAAGCTTCAGTAGCGTTTCATTCAAAAATTATCCCTGAGCGACCACATCTTTATTCCATTCGAGAAACTCTCTTGCCAAATTCAGGAAGTTGAACGCACCTTTGCTACCTGCATCGTATAAAATGACAGGTTTATGTGCGCTGGGAGCTTCGCCTATTCTAGCATTTCGGTGAACAATGGTTTCGTAGACTCGTTCAGGGGCGTGGTCCCTAACCTCTTCGACTACCACTTTGGCGAGTCTCAACCGCTGATCGTACATGCTGAGAACAATCCCCTCCACTTCCAGCCCCGGATTGACAGTAGACCTTACCAATTGAATAGTGTTTCTCAATTTTTGCAGACCTTCCAGAGCAAATATTTCACATTGAATAGGAATCAAAACACTGTCGGCAGCTGTAAGTGCATTGATCGTAATCAACCCAAGCGAAGGGAGGCAATCGATGAAAATGAATTCAAAGTCATCTCTTACCGCCTCAACCACATTTTTAAGGTAATACTCCCTTTGTAGTTTAGCAGCTAGCTCTAATTCGGCTCCAACTAAATCAATAGATGAGGGCAAAATATACAGGTTTTCCAATTCGGTTTGCAACAATGCCAATCGGGGCTCTGCCTCATTGATCAGACAGTCATAAAGGCTGTATTCCACCATATCTTCAGTAATTCCCACCCCCGAAGTGGCATTGCACTGAGGATCAGCGTCAATGATGAGCACTCGGTGTTCCAATGCAGCAAGACTGGCAGCAAGATTGATGGCAGTTGTGGTTTTCCCCACACCTCCCTTTTGATTGGCAATGGTTATTACTTTTCCCATAAAAATTTATCAAAGGGCTATTTCATCCCCTATGGCCGGCAAGCTTAAATTTTTGCCCTTTTTCTTAAATCTTTCAATAACTGCTTCCTTATCCTTGATCACAATATACCCAAAGGTATCGAAATGACATCCAATCACCCTATCGCACTCAATAAAGTCTGAAGCCAGTAATGCCTCATCCGGTCCCATGGTAAAATTATCTCCAATAGGCAGAATAGCCGCATCGAGTTTGCCGGAAACAATGGGTATCAATTTCATATCCATATGCAGGGCAGTATCTCCGGCAATATACAGTCGCTTTCCGGCCGACTCTATGACAAATCCACCTGGATTACCTCCGTAAGTACCATCCGGCAGAACACTTGAATGAATAGCGTTGACGTACTTTAGCTTACCAAAATCAAAATTCCAGCTACCACCGTGGTTCATTCCATGCCCTGGTATCCCCTTTTCTTCATACCAACTTGAAATTTCAAAGTTAGAGACAATCTTTGCATTGGAGTTTTTGGCTATGGTCTCAGCATCCAACACATGATCCTGATGTCCATGAGTCAATAGAACGTAATCGACCCTGATTGCATCCACATCTATATCTTTTGCCAGTTCATTGGCACTGATAAAGGGATCCACTATGAGTTTTTTGCCGTTGGTTTCAATGAGAAAACAAGAATGGCCCAAATACTTTAACTTCATCGTTCAATCTGTTTTGGTTCAAAAATTCGGACTGCAAAGTTAACCCAATAAAGGGAGATAATGAAATGTCATTAATTAATATGCAGGAGATTAACAGTTGATAAGTTGTTTGGATTTTGATTGAAAGGTTACATTTGAAAATAAGGGTTACATTAGCATTAACTTCTAAAAAGTATAAAACCATGAGGAAAAAGATCTTACCATTGCGGAATCGCTTGAGGAAAAAACTAATCAGTCAGACGGATACCCCTATAATTGTTTACATCGCTGTTGTGATTGCCATTTTAATAGCACTTTCCCTCAGGAGGTTTCACGAAGAACTCTCACTCAACCTCGTCTCCGAGCTTTTGGGGGCGGCCTTTATCATCTTTGTCGTCAATCTCTTGTTGGTCCGGTCAAAAAATAAGCGCTGGAAGGTTGTCAACAGTAGAATAGACTACCTGATTGGGCGAAATGTCAACCAAATTCGAGATAGCATAGCCACTTTTGCTTTTAATTTCAATCCCGAACTCTCTGAGAAAGATCCTCACCCCATTATCCTGGAGGCTATACGCAAACAAAGGGATGATCTATTTGAAGAGATGAAACAATTATCTGAAGATGAAATAGTAGGCCAGCTCTCAGATAAACTATTCACCGACGACCAATTGAAGTATTTTAGTCAGAGGGCTGATGACCTCTGGAGTATCCTCAATATGAAATACTCTGAATACCTTGCTCCTGAGTTGGTATCTCTCCTGATGGATCTCCACATTCAGATCAACGACCTCTGTGCTCACATCCGCTCTTTCAATAAATCTCGATGGTTTATTGAAGATAGTTTTTTCTATCAGGAAACTGGAAAGAAAGGTGCTGCATACAATGTGAGAGAAATTCTAAAGTTGGTTACCCGCTTAAAAGAGGAGGGATATTCAGAAGTGCCCAGATTAATTGGCAAATGACCAAAGTTTAATGCATCCCTGGCTCAATGCAAGTCAATAGCCGCAAAAATCTAACCTCTGGATAGAACCCAATTAGATTGGCTCACCTGGAATTTTCACTAAAGATATCTGGAGTTTCTCAGTCAGTGATTTTGGCCTGGCCCGCTAGCAATTTGCTTTTGAGATTGTAAACGAACGGTATCCATGCTGAAGCAGTTTTGAAGATATTTCCCTTTTAGCGATAGTCTATTGGCCCAAAATTGCTTCTTGCCTGCAGTACTAAAAGAGCGCATAGATTGTCTAACTTGTGACGGAAATTCACCTTTGATACCTCATGAAACGATAGGGTCCCCGATGTGTGATGCCACCTTAAATAAAGCTATATGATGGGCAAAAAGAAATGGACTTCAAAGTGGTATTAAATGAATCGAATTAGGCTAATAAATAATAAGCTTGAATGATGATGGTTATCAAAGCAATCAATTGAATAATGGAAGCAAAGTTTAAGAGACATAACATTTTCGAATTTCAATAGCCCTTTCCCGGCCTTCAAGGATTTGGCGTTAAGAAAAATGGGTTCCACAACGTTAAGAAATTTGGTAGTGTCTGAAGGCGATAACAGTTCAACTACTGAACAAAACCTGTACCGAGAACTATCAACACCCATCAAACATGAGTCCAAATGCTACAAGCAGGGAACTGTTAACGACTGAGTTTACCAAATTTTAGTTGGGGGAGCCATTTTTTAGCCAAATACTTGACAGCCTTGATTTTTTTGTTACTTTTTG